>NZ_JBXAQU010000011.1:0-252667 GCF_058807535.1 Bradyrhizobium sp. GW821-FHT12B03 | reverse complement strand
GGTTTTCCTGCGTGTGCTTTTCGCGCAGCGGACCGCGGGTGCGAGGTCGGCACCCGGCCTTCCCTGCGCCCTCTTGGCTTTAGAGGGCGGAGTGACCAAGCAAAGCTCGGGCGAAACGCGCCGCGAGAACGAGAAGGCGTGTCTATCGTGGTGCTGAAATGATGATCCAGGCGAAACTCTATGACCGTCACCCTCTGAGGTGCGCGCTCCGCGGCGCGACAGCGCCGCAGAGCAAGCCTCGAAGGGCGACAGCCGAGCTGCATCTCGGCCGTTCATCCTTCGAGGCTCACCATGCCGTGCTTTGCACAGCACGGTTCGCACCTCAGGATGACGGGGACGCCGAGTTGCCCCGCTCCCTTGATCATCAAGGACCGCGCTTCCTCATTCCCTCATCCGCCACCACCTCCGGCGCCATCGCCGCCCAGGCACTGGATGCGAACTGCCGCCGCCAGGTCACGATCACCACGGCCGCCGTGGTCACGAACAGCACCCAGGGGCTGACGAACCAGCCGAGATAGCCGAGCGCGAAGAAGAAGGCGCGCTGGCCGCGGTTGAAATGGCGGCCGGCGGATTCGAACAGGCGCGTGGTTCGGATCACATGGGCTTCGGCCGCGGGCATGTCGCGTTGAGAGGCCGGCGGCATGCCGCCGAACAGGATCGCGACATAGTTGAACAGGCGATAGGCCCAGGCGAATTTGAAGAAAGCGTAGACGCAGATCAGCACGAGGCCGACGCATTTCAGCTCCCACATTGCGGGCGAGGTGCTGAGATCGACCGGCAGCTTGCTCAGGATCGTGATGGCGTCGTTGGTGGCGTGCAGCAGCGCCAGCGCCCCGCCGAGCGCGATGAGGCTGGTGGAGGCGAAGAAGGCCGTGCCGTTCTGGAGCGAGGCCATGATCTGCATGTCGACCATGCGCGTCTCGCGGTCGAGCAGCCGGCGCACCCAGACCTCGCGATAGCGGTTCATGCGCGCCGACAGGCTGTCGCGGCCATAGGCGGCGTGTTCCAGCGTCAGGGCATAGACCAGCCATTCGATGATGAAGAAGCCGACGGCGGTGATGTCGACCCAATGCCTGCTCATGTCTGTCTCCTCGCGAGCATCGCAACGATTGCCACGCATGCCCCATGCCGGCAACGATTGATTGGCGGCAGGCGATGGCGCTAAAAGCAGCTCGTTTCAAGACGTCTCGGGAAGGACCAGTGACATGGCTGCTCTAAAACTTGCGATCGGCAACAAGAACTACTCGTCATGGTCGATGCGGCCCTGGCTCGCGCTGCGCGCCAACGACATCCCGTTCGTGGAGACCCTGATCCCGCTCTACACGGATAACCCCGCCGACAAGGACCAGATTCTGTCCTTCAGCCGCGCCGGCAAGGTGCCCGTGCTGGTCGACGGCGACATCACTGTGTGGGATTCACTGAGCATCATCGAATACATCGCCGAGCGCTATCCGGAAGTGAAGCTGTGGCCCGATGATGCCGCGGCCCGCGCCCATGCCCGTTCGGTGTGCGCCGAGATGCATTCCGGCTTCGTGCCCCTGCGCAGCGAATGCGGCATGAACCTGCACCGGCCGATCCGCCCCGTGACGCTGTCGGCCGATGCCAAGGCCAACGTCGCGCGCATCGAGGAGATCTGGCGCGAGTGCCGGGCGCGCCACAGCGCCAGGGGACCGTTCCTGTTCGGACGCTTCGGGGCTGCGGATGCGATGTATGCGCCGGTCGTGCACCGCTTCCGCACCTATGCGATCGACATTGCGCCGGATACCAAAGCTTACATGGAGACGATGATGGCGCTGCCGGCATTCCAGGAATGGACCCGCGAAGGGCTTGCCGAGACGCTCGTCATCGCGAAGTTCGAGGACGCGTGAGCGCGAATGTGATCGGGCGCCGCTTGACGATGTGCAAGACGGCGGCGCTCAATCGCGTCGGCGCTACGGCTTAGGAAAGGGCACGGCCATGGGAATCCTGGACTCGCTGGAAAACAATCCCGCGCTCCGCGGCGCACTCGGTCAGCTCGGCGCTGCCGTGCTGCCGGCCGTCTTGAACGAGGTGCTCGGCAGCAACAATCAGGGCGGCCTTGGCGCGATCGTCGCCAAGCTCCAGCAAGCGGGCTTCGGCGACCAGGTCAAATCCTGGCTCGGCAACGGCCAGAACCTGCCGATCTCGGCCGACCAGCTCCGCGCCGTGCTCGGCAACGACACCGTCCGCCAGCTCGCTGCCCGCTACAACATCCCGGTCGACCAGCTGGGCCAGATCCTGGCCCAGGAGCTGCCCAAGGCGGTGGACCAGGCTAGCCCGCAGGGCCATCTGCCCCACACCGCCTGAGGCCCGGTTCCAGCGGTACCGTGGGCGGGTCGCTGTTCCCGTTATCGCCCTGAAAAGACTTCCAATTTTGGGTGTTTGCCATGCTCGGATGAGGCTGGCCAAAAACGCCACATGCGTGCTATACAGCGGCTGGGTTTCCGGCCGGCCGTCGCAGTGGGACCATGGGCGAGGCAGGCGTTGTTTGAGTAGGAGAGGGTGTTGAAGCACAAATTCCCCGTTGGAACGCGCGTATTGTTCACGGCCAGCAACGTCGCGCGCCCTGCTGCCAGCGGCTCGTATGAAATCATTCGCCTGCTGCCGACCGATGGCGACGACTGCCAGTACCGGATCAAGAGTTCGACCGAAGCCTTCGAGCGCGTCGCCAAGGAAAGCCAGCTCGCACAGTCCTGACGGGTCACGCTGCCGTGCATTGACGTTGCGGACGAATTCACTCGCTCGCCGTTAAAAGGCCCGCTTCACCTTCAAAAGGTAGGCTGGGGGCAGCTGCCGATCCACGGTGCTCGCTTTGACCATTCGCTCTCTGCTCGCGTGAGGGGACGTCGCGCATGAACTGGGCCTGGGCCTCGTCGCTCGACCAAATCTGGCGCTCGCCGGCCTTTCCGATGTGGATGACGCTGGTCGCTGCCGGCTTCTTCGGATTGATTCTCGTGATCACGCTGCTGCGCGCCGAGAGATCGGTCGCCAACGGCGCGCTGACCGTCATCACACTGCTCGCCATGGCCATCGCAGGGGCTGCCACGGTACGCGTCTATGGACCGACGGGGGAGGCCGCGCCGAGCGAGGCGCGCGCGCAAGCGGCTGTGACCGCGAGCCTGCCGGCGCTGTCCTGTCTCGACGATCTCGCCGGTGACGCGGTGGCCGTTGGCTGCGAGAAGGCGCTGTTCGGCTCGCCGGATGCGGCGGCTGCCGCGGTCTCCTACACCGCCGCCAGGATCGACCGGCTGACCGCGCTCGGCGACGCTGCGACCGCCGACAAGAGCCTGACGCTCGACATGAAGGTGCTGCGCAAGGCGCTGGAGCGCGACCGCTACGGCCTCGTCGCGCAGGTGCTGATCGCGCGCGACGGCTGCACCCAGTTCGATTGCGCCGCCTTCCGCTCGCTGACCGATCAGCAGCAGGTCGCCGCCAACATGGATTCCCATCTCTACGACATGCTGGTCGCACGCTATGCGCCCACCTGGAATGCGCCCGCAGCGACAGCACCGGCCGTGCCGGCCGCCGGCGCGCTCGCCGCGCTGCCGCCCTCGATGCCGACGGGCAAGCCGACCAATGCCGAGTTCCCGAGTGCCTCGTCGACGCCGCCGGTGAGCATCATGAGTCCGGAGCCGCCGACGGCGGCGACGCGCCAGGCTGCGCCCGCCGCCAATGCGGCGCCGGCTGCGCGTGCGCCAGCTGCGACCTCGGCGCAAGCCGCAGCGCCCGCGGCAGCGGCCGCCAAGAAGCCGCCGGCGCCGAAGGCTGCGCGCGCCCCGGCAGCTGCACCCGTTCCGCTGGCGCCGCCGCCGGCCTCGGCTCCCGCGGCTGCGGATAACGAATAGTTCGGCTTTGAAAACCCGCGGCCGGCCCGCTAATGCTGGGGGCATGCCACTCCATCTGATCAAGCTTGCCGTCGGCTGCGACTCCGTCAAGGAATTGAAGGAGTGGGTGGCCGAACGGATGCAGACCGCCAAGAAGAAGGGTCTGCCGCAACATCACATCCACATCACCCGCATGGTGCCCAAGCGCGATGCCGAGATCCTCGCCGGCGGGTCGCTCTACTGGGTCATCAAGGGCGAGGTCGCGGCACGTGAAAAGATCATCGCGATCGAGCCGTTCCGCGACAAGGACGGAATCGGACGCTGCCGCATCGTGATGCAGCCGAAGGTGATCTCGGTCTCGCCGCGGCCGATGCGCCCGTTCCAGGGCTGGCGCTATCTCGCCGACGATTCGGTTCCGCCCGATCTCGGCAAGTCCGCCGCCGGTTCGATTGCCGCGATGCCGGAGCCGATGCGGCGCGAGCTGCGCGATCTCGGGTTGCTCTAAACCGCGATGTTGTCGATCAGCCGGGTCGTGCCGAGCTTGGCTGCGACCAGGATCCGCAAGGGGCCGTCCTTGCGTGAGGCGACCTGTGCCAGCGTCTCGGCATGGCGGGCCTCGAAATAGTCGAGGGCAAAGCCGGCCGCCTTGATCGTCTCGGCGCCGCGCGCCATAGCGGGCGCGATGGCCTCGCCGGCACGGATGCGGCCCGCACTGTCCTTCATGGCGCGGTAGAGCGTGGTCGCGGTCTGCCGCTCCTCCGGCGAGAGATAGACGTTGCGCGAGGACATCGCGAGCCCGTCGCGCTCGCGCACGGTTCGGGAGCCCACCACCTTGAGGCCGAGATCGAGATCCCGCGCCATCTGGCTCACCACCCGCAATTGCTGAAAGTCCTTCTCGCCGAAGATCGCGAGGTCCGGACGGCATTGCGTGAACAGCTTGCCGACGACGGTGGCGACGCCGCCGAAGAAGTGCGGCCGGAAGCGATCCTCGAGGCCGGCCAGCGCCGGGCCCTCCGGCACGATACGGGTCGCAAAGCCCTCCGGATACATGGCCTCGACGCCGGGGTGCCAGACGATGTCGACGTCCTCGGCCGCGAGCCTGGCGATGTCGGATTTCCAGGTGCGCGGGTAGGCACCAAAGTCCTCGGTCGGGGCGAACTGGGTCGGGTTGACGAAGATCGACACCACGACGCGGCTGGCGCGCCGCTTGGCGAGGCGCACCAGCGACACGTGCCCGTCATGGAGCGCCCCCATGGTCGGGACAAGCGCGATCGTGGCCTTTCGCTTGCGAAGATTGTCGACGGCGCGTCGTAAGCTCGGGACCGTGCGGGCGATCAAGGGGCTTCGTGACATCAGGACTCAGGGGGCTTGGGGATGGGTTGGGCGCGGCCTGCCGCGCAGCCGGCTAACCTTAACAAGCGGGGATCGTGGACGCCATGCATCCGGATGCGGCACAGCATCCCGCGCAATGGCGCAGAGGATGTCGCGACATTGTGGGCTGGTTCACAGACCCGATGCGGCAAGGCGATTCATGATGAAGACTGACCCACTGTGATTTCGTTATCCTGTCACGCATTTCACTTGACCGCAGACGCGGTCAACTCGAAGATATTGCTTAAGGGTGTTGAGGATCGCCATGCTTGTGCAGGCTAGCCAAGGCCAATCCGGCTCGGCGCACGTCGTTGTGCTGGGTAACGAGAAGGGCGGCTCCGGCAAATCGACCACTGCCTTGCACATCGCGGTCGCGCTCCTGAAGGCCGGTCAGCGTGTCGCTACCATCGACCTCGACTGCCGCCAGCAGAGCTTCACCCACTACATCAACAACCGCGCCGCCTGGGCCCGCCGCACCAGGCTCGACCTCGAGTTGCCGGTGCACCGCTGCATCAAGCTCGGCGAGACCATGCAGATTGCCGAGAACGAGAACTCCGAGTTCCAGCAGTTCATGGAGGCGGTCTCGGCGGTCGAGAGCAGTTTCGATTTCATCGTCATCGACACCCCCGGCACCGACAGCTACCTGATGCGGCTCGCGCATTCGATGGCCGACACGCTGGTCACGCCGATCAACGACAGTTTTCTCGATTTCGACGTGCTCGGCACCGTCGACCCCACCAACTATGCGGTTACCGGCGAGAGCCACTACGCCGAGATGGTGCGGGATGTCAGGCGCAAGCGTCGCCAGCTCGACGGCTCGAGCACCGACTGGATCGTGGTGCGCAACCGCCTGTCCATGCTGGGCTCCCGCAACAAGCAACTCGTCGCCGACGGGTTGAAGGATTTGTCGCTGCGACTCGGCTTCCGCTACGTCGACGGCTTCGCCGAGCGCGTCGTCTACCGCGAATTCTTCCCGCGTGGCCTCACCGCCCTCGACGAGATCGACGAGGCCACGCTCGGCATGCGGCCCAATCTCGGCCATCTCACCGCGCGGGAAGAGGTGACGAGCCTGCTCCGTCAGCTCAAGCTGCCGCTCGACGAGCGCGGCCGCCGCCGCGCAGCCAACCGCGCCGAGTGGTTCAGCCAGGTCGACAAGCCGCTCGAGGTCCACGACATCCTCGGCGCCTGACGCGGCGGTATATCGCTACTTCCGGTCGATCTGAACGCCCGGTTCCCGCCGGAACTGAGTCCCTTGCTCGGTCGTTTCATTCCACGTTTACTGCGAAATTGAACCCAATCGAGACCGGTTGCGTCGGATGGTGAGCTGCACCCTGACGTAGCCATACGGGAGCGGGGTGCCCAAGAAACGTGTGCGACGCACAATGAAAGGGCTGCCAGTTCACAATATTTGGCCTTCCTGTCACGCTGCTGTGACATATATTAGGGAATAGGCGACCAGGGGCCGAAGAGCTCCGGAAGAAACACGATTTTCAACAGGGGTTCAGGCCGCGAGGGCCTGAGGCTGAGGACGAAAATGAAGCGTGGAATTGCCGTTCTGGTTTCGGTCAGTGCTCTCTGCGGCATCGCCTATTTCACGGCGAGCAAGTGGGCCATCAGGCACGAGACCATCACCTTCTACGACGCTTCGCGCGACAACCGTCCGGTGCCTGTCGATATCGCGATCCGTCGCGACAAGGAAATGCAGGCCGATGCCGGCATGATCACGATGCCGGTCGCCGTGATCAACCATGGCAATACCGTCAAGAACACCGAGTACGGCTTCCTCGCCAACATTTTCGCTGCGCGCGGCTACCTCGTCGTGAGCCCGCAGCATGACTTGCCGACCGATCCTCCAATGGTGACCAAGCCCGGTGAGCTCTATGTCGGCCGGTTGCCGCAGATCCTGCGCGGCGTTGCCAACATCCATCTGGCGATGCAGGAGATGAAGAAGGTTCAGCCCAACGCCGACTACGAGAAGGTGACGATGGTCGGCCACTCCATGGGCGGCGACATCACGATGTACTTCGCCAAGCAGTATCCGGATGAGGTCAAGAAGGTCGTCACGCTCGACAATCTGCGCGTGCCCTTCGTGACCGCCGGCAAGTTCAAGATCCTGTCGTTCCGTTCGACCGATCCGCAATTCAAGGCCGACGCGGGCGTGATCCCGAGCGACGAGGAATGCGAGAAGGCCGGCATCCAGGTCGTGAAGACCGAATTCCAGCACAACGACATGCGCGACACCGGTCCGGATGCGGCTAAGAACTCGATCCAGAGCATGCTCGACAAGTTCCTGAGTACGACTGACAGCGAGGTCGCGCCGGTCGACACGCAATCGTCCCCGCCCAAGATTCTCGAACCTGGTCCGGTCGCTCTGATGGCGCCTGCCAAGAGCTGACGTTCAAGAGCTGACGTTCAAGAGCTGACGTTCAAGAGCTGACATTTCGTCGTCAGAACTGATTTCAAAGCCTCCGCCGGCGCCGCCCGCGGAGGCTTTGCACATTGACCGGGCTGCACGCGCTAACCACATTAGCCGCTCACGCAGGGTCAAGGGATGTCGGGCGAACCCATCAAACCGCGCGGCCGCGATGCCGTCTCGGCGCAAGCCGGTAGCGCGGTGCCGCAGGCCGGCACGTCGACCTCGGACGATATCGCCGCCTTCGTCGCCAAGGCACGCGCGCTGTCGCCGCATGCGCCCGGCGCGAAAGGGCGGCTGATCTTCGCGCTGGATGCGACGATGAGCCGGCAGCCGACCTGGGACATGGCCTGCGCGCTCCAGGCCGACATGTTTCGCGAGACCGCAGCGCTCGGCAGTCTCGACATCCGGCTGGTCTATTATCGCGGCTTCAACGAGTGTCGCGCCACGGGGTGGATCTCCGACAGCGCCAGGCTCGCGTCGCTGATGAGCAAGATCGATTGCCGCGGCGGCGATACCCAGATCGGCAAGGTGCTGAGCGAGGCACGGCGCGAGGCTGTGGCATCCGGCGTGCGGGCCGTGGTCTTCGTCGGCGACGCGATGGAGGAGAAGATTGACGAGCTCTGCGCCAAGGCCGGCGAACTCGGCATGCTCAAGGTGCCCGTGTTCGTGTTTCAGGAAGGTCACGACGCGGTGGCCGAGCAGGCGTTTCGCGAGATCGCGCGCCTGACCGGCGGGGCCTGGTGCCGTTTCGATCCCGGCGCGGCGGCACAGCTGCGCGAGCTGTTGCGGGCAGCCGCGGCCTATGCCGCCGGCGGCCGCGAAGCACTTTTGAAGCTGGCGAAGAGCGCGAGCGGTGCGGCGAAGCTGATCGGGCAGATGAAGTAGCCGGTTGCGCCGAGGCGGCTTCGTCTCGGATTGTTTCGCTCCGGACTGTCAGGCAGACGAACCTCTGGTGTCGTCTGCCGATTGCGGACGGGCGAAAGGACGCCATGCTTTTTGGCAACAGGGCGCCTATATTCCGGTCATGACCCTGATTGCCGGCGCAGTCGCCGTTATCACGCTTTATCTGCTGCTCCAGATGTTCCGCGCTGCCAATCCGGCGGTGCTGGCGCGCACACTCAAGTTCGGCGGCGGCGTGGTGGCGCTGGCGGTCGCGGCCTTCACGGGCCTGCGGGGCGAACTGGCGGTCGCGATTCCGCTGGGGATTTTCGGCGCCGGGCTGCTCGGCTGGACGCCATTGGCCAACGCCGGCTTCGGCAATGTCGGCGGGCTGTTCGGCGGCGGCGCGGCGCCTGCGCCCGGGCAGGCCTCGCGCGTGCGCTCGCAATTCCTCGACATGCGGCTCGACCACGATTCTGGCCGGCTCGGAGGCCAGATCGTTGCCGGGCCACACGCCGGGCGCGATCTCGACGAGTTCGATCTCGCCGGCCTGCTGGCGATGGTCCCGGCATTCGACGCCGAGAGTGTGGCCTTACTTGAAAGCTATCTGGACCGCCGGTTTCCCGCTTGGCGTCAGAACGCGCAGGGCGATGCGGCAGGGGGGCAGCGCCGCACGGCGGCGAGTGGCAAAATGACGACGGAGGAAGCCTATCAGATCCTTGGCTTGCAGCCGGGAGCGGGGCGTGACGACATCAGTCGGGCCCACAAAGCCCTGATGAAGAAACTCCATCCCGATCAGGGGGGCTCGAACTACCTCGCTGCCCGGGTAAACGAGGCCAAGGATACTCTGCTTCGCACGCATAACGGCTAACTCCGGCACCACGCTACAAACGCCCGTACCGCGTGAGCTCCGTTTGCTCTGTCTGTCGTCGCCCCGATGCCCGCCTTTGTCGGCGTGGTCGATCCCTTGAGGGAAAATTTAACCGTAAATCGTTGACGAGAGGTTGTCGCGGAACTGACTTTGGCTGGTCGCATGCCGAAAACAAAAATGCCCGCGCAAGGCGCGGGCATTTTTTCGGAACGGTGCAGGCGATCAGTTGCGGACGGTGATGCAGGAGATGTCGGCGCGCTTCAGGGCGCGGCAGACGGCTTCGGCCTGGTCCCGCTCGAGCCCGGCGAAGCGGGCGCGGTAGAGCTTGCGATTGTCCTTGGCGACAACGGGCTCGGTGAACGGGTCGGCCTTGCTGAGCAGGCCGCGGGCCGAGCTGCGCGCGGCGTCGATGCGCTGCTGGGCTTCGTTTTCGCTTTCGAGCGCGCCGACCTGGACGATCCAGCCGTTGTGGGTGACGACCGGCTTGGTGGTGGCGCTCATCTGGATCGGCTGAGGCGCCGGATCGGCTGAGGCGAGCTTCGGAGCAGCCGGGGCGGGCGCGGCGGCGGTTGCAGCGGGCAGCACGCCCAGAATGCCGTTGCCGGTGCCGAAGCCGGCCGGCTGCCGCGGCAGCTCGGCGCGGGCAGCTTCTGCCTTCGGGGTTTCCGGCTGGCTCTGGATCTCGGGCTTGTTGATCAGATCCGCCCGGGCGACCACGGCGCCGGAGGTCTCCGCGACGTCGGAGCGGGACGCAACCGTGCTGGTAATCTGCGGTGCGACCTGAGGCGGGGCGGCGGAGGCGACCTTCACGGTGCCGGCCTTGACCTGAACGGTCTTGACCCGGACCGGCTTCATCGGCTCGGACGAGCCCGGGATGATGGAGAGCGGCTGGCTGGAGATCACGCCGTTGGTCAGCGGCGCGGGCTCGATCTTGGATTCCGTTGGCCGAACTTCAGGCTTGCTGGCTTCGGGCTTCGGTTGCATCGGCGGTACCGCGGCGGTCGCCGCGGCAAGGGTCGACAGGCGCGCAGCAAGACGAGACGGGGCGGCTTCGGGAGCAGGGGCGGCCGCGGCCTGGACCTGCTGAGCCGGGCGGGCCGGCGGGGTATCCGATGCATCGGCAACGTCGATATTGACGTCGGCGCCGTTGCGCTCGGTGACCGCGGCGACGGTGTGGGTGGTCGCGCCCCTCTCGAGATTCTCCGCGAGCAGGTTGCGCATGATGGCGTCGCGCGAGCCGCCGCTGCGGCCGCCCAGCACCACGCCGATCAGGTGGCGGTTGCCGCGGCGCATCGAGGTCACGAGGTTGAAGCCGGAGGCGCGGGTATAGCCGGTCTTGATGCCGTCCACGCCCTCGAGGCTGCCGAGCAGGTGGTTATGGTTCCGGATCGACTGGCCGCGCCAGTTGAACGTCGAGGTCGCGAAATAGCGGTAGTAGCGCGGGAAGCGCTCCTGGATGGCGCGGCCGAGCGTGGCCTGATCGCGCGCGGTCGTGACCTGCTCGTCGTTCGGAAGGCCGTTGGCATTGCGGTAGACCGTCTTGGACATGCCGAGCGAGCGCGCCTTGCGCGTCATCATCTGGGCGAAGTCGTCCTCGTCGCCGGCGATCGCTTCCGCGATCACCACCGCGGCGTCGTTGGCGGAGCGGGTGACGAGGCCCTTGATCGCGTCCTCAACGCGGATGGTCTGGCCGGCCCGCAAGTTCAGCTTGGTCGGATCCTGATCGGCGGCGTGCTGTGACACCGGCATCTCGGTGTCGAGCTTCATCTTGCCGGACTCGAGACGCTCGAACAGCAGATAGAGCGTCATGATTTTGGTGAGCGAGGCGGGATGGCGGATCCCGTCGGGGCTGTTCGACTGAAGCACCGCACCGGAATTGCCGTCGACGATGATCGACGCGAATTTCGGGCTGGAGCTCTCGGACACATCGCGCTGCACCCGGTGGTGCGCGTAATGGCGCCGATGACGCCGCGCCTCGGCGGCGTCAGTGGTGAAGATGACCGCGGTCGTGACCGTAAGAAGCCCGAAAACGCCAACCCGCGCCAAGCGCGAGGAAGCCAAGTTTTTACGAAGCATGAAACCCCGTCCCCGTTTCTGACTTGATCACCGGCTCGTGAGGCGAAATTGTGCCCAATGGACCCGGGATCATTACCTGCTCTGGCTGTCCCTCCGCTGGTGTTCGCTGCGGGAGACGTTGGGCCCGAGCCGCTATTCTGGCTAAGGTGATGTTCTCAAACGGCTTTTAACCGTTTGCGGAAGCTGAACACGTCCAGGGAATCAGGGTAGGGGTACGGGGTTTCCAAAAGCTTAAGGAACCCTTGCGGGAAACACCGGGAATCTCCGCGGTTTGAATCCAATTTTGTGCGTCGCACAAGATTCTTGACTTTTTTGTGCGTTGCACTAATTGTGGGCAGAGTCAGGGAGCCGGGGCTTCCCGACGCGAGCCAGGGAAAAGGATTCCGAAATGTTCAAGGTTGAAGACTTTCAGAGCTACGGGAAAGAGCACTTCGAGCAGTGCGTCGCCTCCGCGACCTCGGTGCAGCACGGCCTCCAGGCGATCGCCAGCGCCTATGGCGACTACACCAAGAAGTCGTTCGAAGACACCAAGTCCTTCGTCGAGAAGCTTTCCGGCGTGAAGTCGCTGGACAAGGCGATGGAAGCGCAGACCGATTACGCTCGCTCGGCCTACGAGACCTTCGTCGCGGAATCGCAGAAGATCGCCGGCCTCTACAGCGATCTCGCCAAGCAGGCGTTCAAGCCGGTTGAGACCATCGTGTCGAAGTTCACCCCGGCCGCCAACTAACCTTTCCCGGACATCCTGGAAGCGAGAAGCCCGGCTGAACCAGCCGGGCTTTTTCGTTTGCGGGAGTGAGCCAGGATTATTTCGCGACGCGCAGCTTGGAGATCTGCGTGAGGATGTTCTTGAACGCGTCCGATGTCTGCGAGGAGCTCGTGATCATCTGGAAATTGCCGTTGGTCGCGCAGTCCTGCAGCACCTGGGACTTTGCATCCTTGTTGCTGATGTTGACCTGGATCGTGAAGATCGTGACCGGGTTTGTCGTGTCGGCCTTGATGTTCTGGCAGAGGATCTGCTGGCGGTCGTCGATGCTGGACTGCGACGTGCTCCACCGGTTCTGAGTGTTCAAGCCGTCGGACAGCAGCACGATATAGTCCTTGTAGACGTAGTTGGTGGCCTTGGCCGGCGCGGCGATCGGCGGGTTGCTCGTGCTCAGAGACTGCCATCCCCAAGCGAGGCCCACGGCCTGGTTGGTATTGCCGCTCGGAGACATGGCCGTGATCTGGTCCTTGAGCGTCTGCCACTGATTGCTCATCGGAAACACCGTGGCCGGAAGGCAGCCGGACCACTGCTCTGCATAGAATTGCGAGGAAGGGCTGGCGCTGTTCGAGCCGGGTGCGGTGTTCCTGGTGTCGTAGTCCTGATCGCGATCGTTGACGCAGCCGGTCCAGGTGCTGTGTGCGGGGGCCGCTGCCGCCGTTGCCGCGGTGCCGTCGCCGCGCCAGAGGTGACAAATCTTGTTCGAGCCGCTGCCGGTACAGGTGCAGCTCGTGTTCGATCCGCAGCTCGCGCTCGAGCCGGTCACGGTCGTGTAGCAGCCGTTGTAGTAGATGCCGGTCTTGCCCGCGATCTTGTTGCCGTTGTCGATGCTCGGGCAGATATAACCGGCATAGGTGCCGGACGACGGTATCTTGCTGGCGCCGTTGGCGTTGCTTAGCGTTGCCGGCCGGTCCATGCAGGTGAAGCCGTGGCTGTTCTTCGTGAAAGGGCAATCCGATCCGGCGACGGCGGAATTGAAGCTGCTGGACTTGTTGTTGACGAGAATCGGCGGCTCGGCCTCCCACTCCGTCCAATTGATCCATGACGCATCCACATTGGTGGTGCCGACGTTGACGTCCTTCGCGAACGGAATGATCGAGATGTAAACGTCCCCGGTCTGCTTGTTGTAGCCGGACAGCGTGTCGATCATGTCCTTGGCTGCGGCCTGCATGGCGCTCATCTTGCCGTTCTGGGCCATCGATCCGGTGTTATCCAGGATCATCGCCACTCTCATGCGGGTGTTTCCCCATGCGGACGTCGAGCTTGCGCTGAAATCAAGCGTCGGATAGCCGGCGATCCTCATGAAATTGGTCGTCATGGAGCCGGAGCCGGTGACGAGGATGTTCGAGATTCCGCTGGCGTCTTTCGGCGTGTAGGTGGCGTGGATGTCGGCGGTCGACACCGTCCCGCTATGGCCGGTGTAGAGGCCGCTGAAATAGGATTTTGCCTTGGTCTCGATGTCGGCTTCCGAGATGGTGCCGTTGGTCAGGTCCTTGGAGACCATCAAGGCCGCCGCGTCGAGCGCGGCCTGGAGCGAGCTGCGTGCCTGGACGGCGCGGCTATAATCGACCGCAGCGCCGACGAAACCCAGCACCGGGACCAGCGTGATGGCGAAGATCACGGCGATATTGCCTTGCTCGGCCCCTGCAAAACGGGCGAGCTGTCGACGGATGCGGCTGACAACGGGCAGGCGAAGCATGACGATCCCCGAGATCTGTTATTTTGCACGATTTCGCGCCATTCCCTTGAACGGCAGGTAAACCGGCCCGTAGAATTCCGGAGACATGCCGCCGCGGTCGCGTTGACGTCAGGTTCCTGGTCAGCACCTTCTAAACAGCGGGGCGGAATTTTTTGTCAAATCGGTCCGGATTGATTAACCTTGGCCCGGATCGCCCGAACCGGGAATCGGGACCGCCGCGGCCGCATCGGCCGGACCTTTGCACGCTTGCGGCGAGCCGGGGGCAGGCCCATATTCCTTGCAATCGATCCGGTTTGGACCGGACCGGCTGGAAGCGGCGATCCAAAAGACGGTGCGCCAGTGCGAAGCTCCGAAGGGCGGGGCTGCGCGGCGGACCGCCATTCGCTTCCGTGGGGAATTTGAACGCCTGAGCCATGTCGCAACTGACTTCCAGACTTGACCTGTTCGCGGCGGCCGCCGCCCACGCTCCCCGGATGAGCAATGACGAGAACCGTTCCGGCGGCCCGACGGGTCCGAACACCTCTGTCATCACCAAGGTCAAGCCGAAGACCAAGCGGCCGAACCTGTACCGCGTTCTGATCCTGAACGACGACTACACGCCGATGGAATTCGTGGTCCACGTGCTGGAGAAGTTCTTCCAGAAGGACGTCGAGGCGGCGACCAAGATCATGCTGCATGTTCATCATCACGGCATCGGCGAGTGCGGCGTGTTCACCTACGAGATCGCCGAGACCAAAGTGACGCAGGTGATGGATTTCGCCCGCAAGCACCAGCATCCGCTGCAATGCGTGATGGAAAAGAAATAGGTCACCTCACGGCGCGTTCGTAGCCGGCTCTTGTTTGTGCATGTCGCAGTGTGATCGTCGCGTGATGCCTGCGCGCGATGTCCATTGCAGCCGGCAAAACTACGGAATTCTGCACCGGCGCCGATCTCGCCCAAATCGGAACGGGTTTTGCATCGAAAAATACCGCAGGTGGCTAGCTGCCGAGGCGCGGAACCGGTCTTTCGCCGCGGTCTTGTATAACTATATGTGACAAAGGTTGTTGTTGCCTGACCGGGCGAGGACGATCATGATGGTGGGGGCCATAGAGGACGCGAATGCCGACTTTTTCCCAAAGCCTTGAACAATCCCTGCATCGTGCGCTGGCGATCGCAAACGAGCGTCATCACCAATACGCGACGCTCGAGCATCTCTTGCTCTCCCTGATCGACGATTCCGATGCAGCCGCCGTCATGCGCGCCTGTAGCGTCGATCTCGACAAGCTCCGTACGAGCCTCGTCAATTATCTTGAGACCGAATTCGAGAATCTGGTGACGGATGGTGCCGATGATGCCAAGCCGACCGCCGGTTTCCAGCGCGTGATCCAGCGCGCGGTGATCCACGTGCAATCCTCCGGTCGCGAAGAGGTGACCGGCGCCAACGTGCTGATCGCGATCTTCGCCGAGCGCGAGAGTCATGCCGCCTATTTCCTGCAAGAGCAGGACATGACGCGCTATGATGCGGTCAACTACATCAGCCACGGCATCGCCAAGCGGCCGGGCGTCTCCGAAGCACGCCCCGTGCGCGGCGTCGACGAGGAGACCGAGGCCAAGGGCAGCGAGGACGCCAAGAAGAAGGGCGAGGCGCTTGAGACCTATTGCGTCAACCTCAACAAGAAGGCGCGCGACGGCAAGATCGATCCGGTGATCGGACGCAATTCCGAAATCAACCGCGCGATCCAGGTGCTGTGCCGCCGGCAGAAGAACAACCCGCTGTTCGTGGGCGAGGCCGGCGTCGGCAAGACCGCGATCGCCGAGGGCCTTGCCAAGCGCATCGTCGACAGCGAGGTGCCGGAAGTTCTGGCGGCTGCCACCGTGTTCTCGCTGGACATGGGCACGCTGCTCGCCGGCACGCGCTATCGCGGCGACTTCGAGGAGCGACTGAAGCAGGTGCTGAAGGAGCTCGAAGCGCATCCCAACGCCATCCTGTTCATCGACGAGATCCACACCGTGATCGGTGCGGGCGCGACGTCGGGCGGGGCGATGGACGCATCGAACCTGCTCAAGCCGGCGCTCGCTTCGGGCACGATCCGCTGCATGGGCTCGACGACCTACAAGGAATACCGCCAGCACTTCGAGAAGGACCGCGCGCTGGTGCGACGCTTCCAGAAGATCGACATCAACGAGCCGACGGTCGAGGACGCGATCGCGATCCTCAAGGGTCTCAAGCCTTATTTCGAGGACTATCACCGGCTGAAGTACACCAATGAGGCGATCGAGGCTGCCGTGCAGCTCTCCTCGCGCTACATCCACGACCGCAAGCTGCCCGACAAGGCGATCGACGTGATCGACGAATCCGGTGCGGCGCAGATGCTGGTTGCCGAGAACAAGCGCAAGAAGACCATCGGCATCAAGGAGATCGAAACCACGATCGCCTCGATGGCGCGGATCCCGCCGAAGAGCGTGTCGAAGGACGATGCCGAGGTGCTCAAGCATCTCGAGCAGACCCTTAAGCGCACCGTGTTCGGCCAGGACAAGGCGATCGAGTCGCTCGCAGCTTCGATCAAGCTCGCACGCGCGGGCTTGCGCGAGCCGGAGAAGCCGATCGGCTGCTATTTGTTCTCCGGTCCGACCGGTGTCGGCAAGACCGAAGTTGCAAAGCAGCTCGCGGCGTCGCTCGGCGTCGAGCTGCTGCGCTTCGACATGTCCGAATACATGGAGCGGCACACCGCGTCGCGCCTGATCGGCGCGCCTCCCGGCTATGTCGGTTTCGACCAGGGCGGCCTGCTCACCGACGGCGTCGACCAGCATCCGCATTGCGTGGTGCTGCTCGACGAAATCGAGAAGGCGCATCCCGATCTCTACAACGTGCTGCTCCAGATCATGGATCACGGCCGGCTCACCGACCACAACGGCAAACAGGTCAACTTCCGCAACGTGATCCTGATCATGACCACGAATGCGGGTGCTTCGGATCTGGCCAAGCAGGCGTTCGGCTTCACCCGCTCGAAGCGGGAAGGCGACGACCACGAGGCGATCAACCGGCAGTTCGCGCCGGAGTTCCGCAACCGTCTCGATGCCATCGTCTCGTTCGGCCATCTCAGCGTCGAGGTGATCGGCACGGTGGTCGAGAAGTTCGTGCTCCAGCTCGAGGCTCAGCTCGGCGACCGCGACGTCACCATCGAGCTGTCCGAGCCCGCCAAGGCCTGGCTGGTCCAGCACGGCTATGACGAGCAGATGGGCGCGCGGCCGATGGCCCGTGTGATCCAGGAGCACATCAAGAAGCCGCTGGCCGACGAGGTGCTGTTCGGCAAGCTCAAGAGCGGTGGCCACGTTCGCGTCGTCCTGGTCAAGGACGAGGCCGACGAGACCAAGGAGAAGATCGGCTTCGAGTTCGTCGAGGGTCCGGTCACGCCGAAGCAGGAAAAGCTGCCGGGTGCCCGCAAGCGTCCGCCGGGCAAGTCCAAGCCGGGCGGCCCCGGCGGCTCGAAGGGGCCGACCTCCAGGGGGCCGCTGGTCAAGGCTTGATCGGCAGGTGATGAAATCGAAAAGGCCGGCTCAACAGCCGGCCTTTTTGTTTGCGCCGATATCGGGCCGCAGAGCGGCCTTACGTTCCGGCCTCGGGCGCGCGCGGCGGCCGCGGCTTCTTCGGCGCGCGTGGTGCGGCGTGTGGCACCGACGGCTGCATCGTCACGATGACCGGATTCGGCTTGTGATCGGTAGCCGCACCCGTCGCGGCATCGACCCCCATGCCGACGACACCGCCCAGCAGCAGATTGCCGGCAAAGCCGGCGGCGCCGGACGTGGGTATGTCGCGGCTGAGCGGCACGATCTGCGGCTCGTAGCCGTCCTTCTGGAAGGTGATGGAGATGTCGGCGTTCCGCTTGACCACCACGGAGCAGGGCGTCGTGCAGGTGGTCGGAACCTCCATTCCACTGACGATGGCCTCCACGCCTGACGGTGTCGATGAGATGCTGATATTTTCGGTCGTGCCGCGCGTGACGGACGCGCAGCCGCCCAGCATGACGCTGAGCGCCACAATTCCAAATGATCGCATGAAATGCCCCTTGTCCCAGCCGCAGTGAAGCGCAACCAGAGCGCGAGGGAAATACGTCATTGGTCCAGATAGTTAAGCTACACACCGGTTGTGTGGAGAGGGGGCGATAACCTGTGCGTGGGCTCGTCCTAGTCGCCGCGCAGGCGCTGGTCGTCCTGCACCCGGACATGTTCGGCGCCGCGCGCGCCTGCGGGCGAGAGCCGCAGCATGCTCAGCACCGCGCCGCAGAGCGCAAAGCCGACGCCGGTGAGGAGCGCGAGCCGGGTTCCGTCGATCGGGTAGCGGCCGAGGAAAAGGGCGACCAGCGCCGCGCCCGTGGTCTGGCCGAGCAGCCGCGCCGTGCCCAGCATGCCGCTGGCGCCGCCGGCGCGTTCGCGCGGGGCGGCAGCGATCATGGTGCGGTTGTTGGGGGTCTGAAACAGGCCGAAGCCGGCCCCGGCCAGCGCCATCCGCCAGATCACGTCGAGCGGCGTGGGCGTGGCAGGCAGGAGGGCGAGTGCGCCGAGTCCGCAGGCGAACAGCGTGAGCCCGATGCCGCCGAGCAGGCCGGCCGGATAATGCTCGACCAGGCGGCCGGCGAGGGGGGCCGCGAAGGCGAGGGCGATCGGCCACGGCGTGATCAAGAGGCCCATATGCACCGCGGAATAGCCGAAGCGGCTCTGGAGGTAGAAGGGGATCGCGACGAAGGCCAGCATCTGCCCGCAGAACGAGGCGATCGAGGTCGCGATCGACAGCGCGAACACCGGGATGCGCAACAGGTCGATCGGCAGCAGCGGCGAGGTCATGTGGGTCTCGCGGTAGATCAGCAGCGCGCCGGCGACGATCGCGACCGCGAACTGGACGAGGCAGGTGAGCGCGGCCTCGCCATGGCCGACGCTGTCGATCGCGGCGATGCCGACGCCGAAGGTGATTGCGGACAGACCCGCGCTCTGCCAATCGAAGGAATGGCTCGCGGGCTTGGTGTGCGGCAGGCTGCGCAGGCCGAGCAGCAGTGTCACCGCGCCGAGCGGCACGTTGATTGCGAACAGCCAGGGCCAGCTTCCGACCGCGAGGATGCCGGCGGCGAGCGTCGGGCCGACCGCGGCCGAGAAGGCGACGACGAGCGCGTTGAGCCCGATGCCGCGGCCGAGCAGGCTGCGCGGATAGGTGAAGCGCACCAGCGCCGAGTTGACGCTCATGATGCCGGCCGCGCCAAAGCCCTGGATGATGCGTGCGACCGTCAGCAGCGGCAGCGTATGCGCCAGCGCGCAGAAGGCGGATGCGAGCGTGAACAGCACGAGGCCGACCAGATAGACGCGGCGATAGCCGACGATCTCGCCGAGCGAGGCCAGCGGCAGCAGCGAGATGGTGATCGCGAGCTGATAGCCGTTGACGATCCAGATCGAGAAGGCCGGGCTGGCGTCGAGGTCGGCCGCGATCGTCGGCAGCGCCACGTTGGCGATGGCGCTGTCGACCACCGCCATGATGATGCCGAGCGCAATGGTCAGCACCGCCTGGTTGCGCTGTGGCTGCGGCAGGCCGTCCGCATGCACGATCGTGGTTGACGACATGGCAAACGTGTTCGGTTGAGGCGCGGTTGCTCGTCCGCAACTTGATCCGACCCGGGATGGTTCCAGCCAAAGCCGGCGGCTATTTCGGCTTCTGCGGCTCCTGAATCGCTCTAAGGTAGTTTACCACGGCCTCGGCGTCGTCGCGGCCGAATCGAAACGTCGGCATGAAGCGGTGAATGCTGCTGTAGCCGTCCTGCAGGCGCTGCATGAAATCGGGATCGTAGAGCTTGTTCTCGCCGAGGCGGCGAAACGGGGGCGCCAGCTTGTTCGGGCTCGTGCCCGTCCTGCCGACTGCGTGGCACCGCGAGCACATCCGCTGCAACAGTGCTTCAGCGTGCCGCTGCTCGATGTCCATGGCTCGACCATCGGCGCTCCATAGCACGCCAACGGCCAGCAGGGCTGGCGTGAACCTCTTCATCGAGCATTCCCTGTCATTCCCAGCGCGAGCTTGCCTTGCCCCAGACGTAGACAGCGATCAAGGCGATCGTCACCAGCGTCGAGAAGATCAGGATGCGGCGATCCCAATCGATCCTCTCACCCCTTCTGAAGGTGAGAGCCGTGAACAGAGCCTTCATGGCAAATCGGTGCATCGGAAGCCTCGCGAAGCGGTACGATGCCATGGTCGCTGCAGGCCGGCTTGATACAGCTCAAGGCTCGGTTCGTCGTCCGGCTGGGCGCTCTATACCGCCGGCGGATTGCGGTCGGTGAAGGTCGTGCGCTGGTGCCAGTAGGGATAGGGCAGCGTCACCTTGCTCGCGGCATCGAGCTTTCCAACCTGGTCCTTGGTCAGTGACCAGCCGACCGCGCCGAGATTTTCGCGAAGCTGCGCCTCGTTGCGCGCGCCGATGATCAGCGTCGAGACCGTCGGACGCTGGAGCAGCCAGTTCAGCGCAATCTGCGAGACGCTCTTTCCCGTCTCCCTGGCGACCTCGTCGATCGCGTCAACCACGCGATAGACGTGCTCGTCGGGCACGGGAGGCCCGAATTCCGCCGTCTTGGGCAGACGGCTCACTTCTGGCTTGGGCTGGCCGCGCCGGATTTTTCCGGTGAGGCGCCCCCATCCGAGCGGCGACCAGACCACTGCGCCGAGCCCCTGGTCGAGGCCGAGCGGCATCAGCTCCCATTCGTAGTCGCGGCCGATCAATGAGTAGTAGGTCTGGTTGGCGACGTAGCGCGGGAAGCCGTGCTTGTCGGCGACTGAGAGCGACTTCATCAGGTGCCAGCCTGAAAAGTTCGAGACGCCGACATAACGGATCTTGCCGGCCCGCACGAGCACGTCGAGGGTGGCAAGCACCTCTTCAGGCGGGGTGAAGGCGTCGAAGCCGTGGAGCTGGAACAGATCGATGTAGTCGGTGCCGAGCCGGGCGAGCGATCCGTCGACGGCGGCGAGCAGATGCTGCCGTGACGAGCCGATGTCGTTGGGGCCGTCGCCGAAGCGGAACGTCGCCTTGGTCGAGACCAGCACCTTGTCGCGGCGGCCCTTGATGGCTTGCCCAAGAACACGCTCGGACTCGCCGAGCGAATAGACGTCGGCGGTGTCGAACATCGACACGCCGGCCTCCAGACAGATGTCCAGAAGGCGGCGCGCTTCGCTCGCGTCCGTGGTGCCCCATGCCGCGAGGCGGCCGACGCCGCCGAATGTGCCGGTTCCCAGGCTCAGAGCGGGCACCATCAGGCCGGACCGGCCCAAGCGTCGGTATTCCATCGATATGCTCCTCGGCTGGCCGCTGATTGATCCATGCGGCCTTGTTGCCGAAGCTAGCGCAAGCAGGCACCTTGTCCTATCACGCGCTCACATAGCGGCTCTGCTCGGGGGCGCGTCTAGTCGTGCCGAAGCATGTCATCGAACGCGGTATCGACGACACGCGGGCCGATCGTCCTCACGGGAGGCTGCATCTCGATTGCTGCTGCGACGGAGGGCGCGCAGGCGAGCTCGAAGTTGCGCGCCTGCCGCGGCAGGAGCGCAAGACTCCAGCCCACCACGACCAACGCCGCGAGCCGGATCGCGATCATGCCCAGCAACAACTCCGATCCGCTTATCGTGGCGTGAGTCCTCATGTCAGCAGCCTGAGGCAGGTTGCCAACCAAGACAATCAGGAATTGCCGAGCGCTGCCTTCGCTCAGGACGAAGGCTTGTGGTGATGGCTGGCCGGAATTGACGTCAATGCCGCAACTGGCTCTGCCTGAAATCGCGCGGCGACATGCCAAAGTGCTCGCGGAAGACGCGGCCGAAATGCGAGAGGTCGTTGAAGCCCCAGGCAAAGGCTATCTCGCTGATGTGGCGGTGGGCGAGCACGGGTGAAGCGAGGTCGCGCCGGCATTGCGCAAGACGCTCGGCAAGAACGTGGCGCTGGAACGAGGTGTCCTCGTCGGCGAGGAGGTCGTTCACGTAGCGCGGCGAGATGCCGAGCGCGGCCGCGGTCTCCGCCAGCGACAGATCGGGATCTGCAAGGTGCGCGCGGATGTGGGCCTTCAGCCGGTAGAGCAGGGCGGAGCGATGGGTCGAGGACGGCAGCGGTGTCTTGCCGAGCCGCTCGCTCAGCGCCATTGCGAGGAGATCGACGGCCTGCTCCGACAGCGCTGCGGAACTGTGCGGGGCGAGCCGGTCCGCGCTCTGGCAGAGCCTGAAGATGAAGTCGTAGGCGAGCCGCTCGAGCGGCGCATCGGCGCCGAACGAGATCGCGGTCAGCGTCTCGGTGCCGCCGAGCCGTCGCTGCAACATCTCGCGCGGCACCTTGAAGATGGTCTGCGTGAAGCTGCCGTCGAACTTCAGCTCATAGGGACGCGTGGTGTCGTAGAGCGCGAACTCGCCGGGATGGATCACGGTCTCGCGGCCGTCCTGCACCACGCCGCCGTCGCCGCGATTGCCCAGCGCAATGAGAACGAAATCGTGGTCCGAGCGCGCGATGCGCGAGGGCGTGCGGAACACATGCTGGCGGTCGGAGCAAACGTCGGAGCACACCGCCTTGCCGAGCGTGGCCTGCGTGACCGAGCCGCGGAAGGCGCTGCCGAGGTCGGACTTGCAGTCGAGCCCGACGAAAACGTCGCAGACGATGTCCTGCCAGAGAGCAAGCCGCCGGTAGCCGGGACTGTCGTCCGTCGTGAACTGGATTGGCATCTGGCAAGCCTCCTGTCACATCCAGCAAAACCGCATCTCGGCGCAGATCCGGCCTGCCTGCAGGCAAGTTCCGTACCGGCGGCGATCCCGCCCGGTCGAGTTTTTGTTCCGCCACGGTCGAGCGCTCGGCGGCCCAGCTTGGCCAAATAGACTGCATCGGACGCGGTCTGCGATCAACCGGCAATGGAGGCGGCAATGGGCATCGAACATCCAAAGTACAAGGTGGCGGTGGTGCAGGCAGCGCCCGCCTGGCTCGATCTCGACGCCTCGATTGACAAGTCGATCGCGCTGATCCGCGAGGCGGCCGAGAAGGGCGCCAGGCTGATCGCATTTCCGGAGGCCTTCATCCCCGGCTACCCCTGGCATATCTGGCTGGACTCGCCGGCCTGGGCGATCGGCCGCGGCTTTGTGCAGCGCTATTTCGACAATTCGCTGTCCTATGAGAGCCCGCAGGCCGGGCGCTTGCGCGATGCCGTGCGCAAGGCGAAGCTGACGGCGGTGATCGGCCTGTCCGAACGCGACGGCGGCAGCCTTTATCTCGCGCAATGGCTGATCGGTCCTGACGGCGAGACCATCGCCAAGCGCCGCAAGCTGCGGCCGACCCATGCCGAGCGCACGGTCTATGGCGAGGGCGACGGCAGCGATCTCGCCGTGCATGCGCGGCCCGACATCGGCCGTATCGGCGCGCTGTGCTGCTGGGAGCATCTCCAGCCGCTGTCGAAATACGCGATGTATGCCCAGAACGAGCAGGTGCATGTGGCGGCCTGGCCGAGCTTCTCGCTCTACGATCCGTTCGCGCCGGCGCTCGGTGCCGAGGTGAACAATGCCGCCTCGCGCGTCTACGCGGTGGAGGGCTCCTGCTTCGTGCTTGCGCCGTGCGCGACGGTGTCGCAGGCCATGATCGACGAGCTCTGCGACCGGCCGGACAAGAATGCGCTGCTGCACGTCGGCGGTGGCTTCGCTGCGATCTACGGCCCCGACGGCAGCCAGATCGGCGACAAGCTCGCACCGGACCAGGAGGGCCTCCTGATCACCGAGATCGACCTCGGTGCCATCGGCGTCGCCAAGAATGCGGCGGATCCCGCCGGGCACTATTCGCGGCCCGACGTCACGCGGCTGCTGCTCAACAAGAAGCGATACCAGCGCGTCGAGCAGTTCGCACTGCCGGTCGATACCATCGAGCCCACGGATATCGCCGCGGCGGCGAGCTGATAGCCGGGAGCGGAGGGGAGGGCACGATCATGGAATCCGCAATTCCTCTGCATCTTGAAACTCAGCGTACGCGCCACAAGCGCGTGCCGGACGATTACCAGCCGCCATATCCGTCCTTCGTGGCGCGCTACAAGCCTGCCGTCAGCCGCGTCGTGATGGCGTATTTCGGCGTGCAATATCGCGGTGTGGCGCCCGCGGCTGCGACGGACGCGCTGACTGAAATCGCAGGGCTCTTCGTTGCGGAGAACGGTCCGTCGTATTGGGACCGCGCGCAGTATGTCGACCAGTCCGGCTACGAGAACGTTGTCTCGGTCGCCTATTGGGACGACGTCGCACGCTTCGATGCCTGGTTCGCGCCTGCACGTGTGGCCTGGACTGGCAAAGAGCGGGAAGGCATCGGTAACTTCATCGAGGTGCTGCGTCCCATGGTGGCGCGGCACGAGACGCTGTTCTCCTCGCTCGACCGGCCCGAAGGTGTCGCCGTCATTGCGGAGGGCATGAGCGGCGAGGTGCAGGAGCACGCTTATTGGGGCGGCATGCGCGATCGCATTCCGCTGTCGCAGACCGACGCGATGGCGCCCGGCGGCGCGCCCGAGCTGGTCCGCGATGGCGGACGGCTGCGCGTGAAAGCGCATGACAATCTCTGCCTGATCCGCTCCGGGCAGGACTGGAGTGACACCGAGGCGTCGGAGCGAAAGCTCTATCTCGACGACGTCGAGCCGGTGCTGCGCGAGGGCATGGATTTTCTGCGCGACGACGGTCTCGGCATCGGCTGCTACGCCAACCGCTACATGAATGTGCTCGCCGCCGACGGCAGCGTGAGCGAAAAGTCCTACGGCCAGAGCTGGTGGAAGAGCCTTGCTGCGCTGGAGCGCTGGGCGGAATCGCATCCGACCCACGTCAAAATCTTTGGCGCCGCGATGAAATACCTCTCGACCCTCGGGCCGTCAGCAAAGCTGCGGCTCTATCACGAGGTCACGGTGGCGGCCGCGGACGAGCAGTTCTTCGAATATCGGAACTGCCACCCGAAAACGGGTATGCTCGCCGCTGTCGAAACGGCCGGTGCCTAGGCCACACAATGGACGAGCAGTTCCGGATGCGCGGTGCAGATGTGATGCGCGCCGGCATCCCGCAGCTCGGCCTCGCTACCATAGCCGTAGAGCACGCCGATCGCGGTCATGCCGTTGGTCCGGGCGCCGACCACGTCATGGCTGCGGTCGCCGATCATGATGGCGCTGGTGGGGTCGACCTTGGCTTCGTCGAGGGCGTAGCGGAGCAGGTCGCGCTTGTCGACGCGCGTGCCGTCGAGCTCGGAGCCGAACACGCGCTCGAAATACGGCTCCAATCCGAAATGCTCGACGATGCGGGTGGCATAGACCGCGGGCTTGCTGGTAGCCACGAACATGCGCTGGTTGGTTGCGGCAATCGTCGTCAGCGTGTCGATGATGCCGGCATAGGCCTCGTTCTCGAACAGGCCGATATCGGCAAATCGCTCGCGGTAGAGCAGCAGGGCCCGGTCGGCCAGTTCCTCGCTTCCGGTGAGCCTCTTCAGGCTGGTATGCAGGGGCGGTCCGATGCACCAGGTCAGCTCGTCCTCGCTCGGCACTGCGAGGTTCAGGCGCTCGAGCGCATACTGGATCGAGCGCGTGATCCCGGGCTTGGGATTGGTCAACGTGCCGTCGAGATCGAAATAGATTGTCGCCATGCTGCCCGCGCTCGTGTTGATGCTGCCGCTGCTTGACCTAGACGAGACGGCTCGCCAAAGCAACGCGCGCCGCTTTAAAGCTCGCTATTGGCGGGGCGTCGGCGTAGAGTCAATCCTATCACCGCATTTCCCATGGCATCGACCGGTGACTGAGGGTCACTCGCGCTCCCGCCGACTGAGCAGGAGCGCGTATGTCTAGATTTCGCCTTGCCAATTGGATCGTGCCGTCAGTGGTCGTGGTATTGGCGCTTGGCACGCTGGCACAAGGCGCTTCCGCCGGGGAGGCTGACTGCCGCGCGATCGAAAGCACGAGTGAGCGCCTGGCCTGTTACGATGTTGCCTTTCCGCCGAAGGTGAAGAAGTCCGCGGCAGTCCAGACCGACTCCTCTCGCGCCGCCTACAAGGACCCGTTCGTAGCCGAAGAGGTCAGAACCGCAGCGAAGCTGAAGAACATCTGCCGCGGTTGCTAAGATTTGCCTATTCAGGCACAGCCGGCCAAAGGAAATCCTCATGGTCCGCGAAACAACCTTTGTCGTGCAGGCCTTCAACGCGGGCAAAGGAGGCAATCTCAAGGCCGACGCTCCCATCGTCTGCAAGTCGGAAAGCGGCGCGCTGCGAACCGCGGAGAGACTGGCCTTGAGCAAACTCGGAGTCGTTGCGTTCTCGTCGAGTGGCGATCCCGAAACGGGGGACTATGACGATGAGCCTGCGGTGTTCTTCCGGAGGGGTGAGCTTCCGACGGGCTTCGACTGAGCGTTGGGCCGCCTTGGGCTGCGATCGCGACAATAATTTGAAGGAGAGCCCACATGAGCGAGCGACTTGAAATCCTGAAGAAGGCCCGTGATCGCATGATCGAAGACAGGGACGCGCATGCGAAAGTGCTGGCCGCTCCCTTTGTGCGCGACACGGCCGAGCGGGCGCGTAACAAGTTCGTGGAGATTCAGGCGCTGATCGACGCCCTCGACCGGGCCATCAGCGGCGAAAAGCTGATTCCCGTCACGAACTGAAGCAGCGCGAGGCGAGATCGGCGGACGACTCGTCGCAGCGGAGCGGTCGCAAGCCGTCGGCCGCGCTCCTTCATTGCTGTCGCGCCCATGCGACGATCGCGGCGGCATCCGCACCGGCCTGGGCCTCCCAGGCCGCGATCGTGCCTGTTGCGGCGTTGCGCAGTGCTGCGACGAGGGATTGCGGTGCGGGCTCGGCGATGTTGACGCCGTTGTCGCGCATGCGGGCATAATTCTCGGTCGTGCGATGGGCGAGCAGCGCGAACTGGCTCTGCTCGGTCTCGGCCGCAGCGGCCATCACCTCGCGCTGCATCGGCTCGGGCAGTTCGGCAAATGCGTCGTTGCGGACGAAGGCGATCGAAATCGGCATCGCATAGTTGATAGCCGTGAAATGCGGCAGGAAGTCCCAGAGCTTGCGTCCCGCACCGCCGTCGCCGGAGGTAAGGAA
This sequence comes from Bradyrhizobium sp. GW821-FHT12B03, assembly GCF_058807535.1. Lineage (NCBI taxonomy): Bacteria > Pseudomonadati > Pseudomonadota > Alphaproteobacteria > Hyphomicrobiales > Nitrobacteraceae > Bradyrhizobium > Bradyrhizobium sp. GW821-FHT12B03. The sequence continues at coordinate 225,679 of NZ_JBXAQU010000011.1, read as the reverse complement.
TGCATTCAGTTGATGTTCCTTCAATCCGGCAAGCGCTTTGTCCATCGGCAGGAACTGCGCATTGGCACCGGCCGCACGCATCACCGCGCTGGAATTGGCATCATAGGCCCGCAGGTTCAGCTTCGGCAGATCGTCGGCGCCTGCGAGCGCACGATCCGACCAGAGGCCCGTCGCCGGCCAGATCGTCAGATAGAGCAGCTTGAGACCTCGGGCGGCGAACGCCTTTTCGTAGAGTGGACGTGCCCGCTCATTGGCGGCGCGGGCGACATCGACCGATTGCACCAGGAAGGGCAGGGTGGAGAGGCCGAGCACCGGGTCGAGGCCGGACAGCGCGCCGGCAAAGGCATCGCCGCCGGCGATCCGGCCATCGAGCGCCGCGCGCGGCATTTCGCCCGAGTTGATCTTGAGCTCGTTGTCGAAGGCATTCGCCACGGTCACAAGTCCGTTGGTGCGTTCGGATACGCGCTTGGCGAAGGTCACCAGCCCGATTCCGGAAATGTTATTCTCGGGATATTCGGTGGTCATGCGCCAGGACACCTGCGCCATGGCCGGCGCGGCGGACAGGACCAGGGCGGCGAGGGCAAGGATCGCGCGGATCCGTTTGGCGGGGGAACGCATTGGGAGAAGCAGGTCAGGCAGCATATATTGGCAACTCGTCGAACCATGGCACGATGCCACAACATGGCGGATCATCTTGTCGCATGCTGCGCCGGTGCGCGCCACAGCGATGCTTGGGCAGTGTTGGCGCGAATTGCGTCAATCCTCGTTGTCGCGCTGCTCGTCTCGACGTCGCAGGCTGCGGCCTGGGACAATTCGCCGGCAAAAACCAACGTCGCTGTCCCGAGCGTCGAGGAGCTCGCCGTGCCGCCGCAAAAACCCGCGGATGGGCGCGAGAGCGACACACGGGAATCGATCTGTCTGATCGTCGAGGCGGCCGCACGCGACGCCAATCTGCCGCTGGAATTTTTCGCCCGCGTAATCTGGCAGGAGAGCCGTTTCCAGGCCGATGCAGTGGGCCCCATGACGCGTAGCGGCGAGCATGCGCAGGGGATCGCGCAGTTCATGCCGGGCACCGCGGGCGAACGCGGGTTGCTCGATCCTTTCAACCCGGTTCAGGCCTTGCCGAAGTCGGCGGAGTTCTTGAACGAGCTGCGCAACCAGTTCGGCAATCTCGGCCTGGCCGCAGCCGCCTACAATGCCGGCCCGCGCCGGGTGCAGGAATGGCTCGCCGGCACCGGCCCGATGCCGGACCAGACCCGCAACTACGTTTATGCCATCACCGGCACGACCGTGGACGCGTGGGCCAAGGCGGGCAGCACCGGCAAGGGTCCGCCGAGTGCGCCGCCGACCAGCTGTCGTGACCTCATGGCGCTGTTGAAGCGCGCGCCGAATCCGTTCGTTGCCGAACTCGAGCAGCATGTAGGGCTTGCCGCCGCCAAGATCTGGGGCGTGCAGCTCGCGGCCGGCTTCGATCGCAACAGGGCGCTGGCAATGTACTCCCGCGCCGTGACGCGGCTGAGCGCGGTGATCGGCGGGCGTGATCCGAGCCTGTTGAGCTCGGTGATGCGCAGCCGCGGCACGCGCGCGTTCTATCAGGTGCGCATCGGCGCCGATACGCGAGCCGAGGCGGATGATTTGTGCAATCGAATTCGCAAGGCCGGCGGCGCCTGCTTCGTCCTGAAGAACCGCGGTGTGAGCGGGTAGGGCGTGTCACTTCGCATGCCAGCCCCGCCGCGCGCTTCCTTGACGCGGGCCGTCGCATTGCCCGTTATGCAGGCACGATTCCGCAACCCCGACCAAAACTCCCGTGGCGCTTCCTCCGCTCGATTCATCTCAATGGCAGAGCCCCTGGCGCGCCTTTGCGTGGGGGCTGCGCTCGATCACGCAGACGATCCTGACCGTCGTGCTGTTCGTGACTTATCTCGGCATCGGCGCACTCGCCCACGACACCCATTTCAGCCTGCTCTGGGCGCTCTGCTCGACGCTGTTCGTCTGGGCAGGTCCGGCGCAGATCATCCTGATCACGACGCTCGGCTCGGGCGCCACCGTCGTCCAGTCGGCGATCGCGGTCACCGTCAGCGCCATCCGCCTGTTTCCGATGGTGGTCTCGGTGTTGCCGCTGATGCGCACGCCCACGACGAAACGGCGCGAGCTGGTCTTCGCCGCGCATCTCACCGCCGTGACGCTGTGGGTCGAATGCCATCGCTTCCTGCCGCTTGTGCCGCGCGAGCGGCGCATCGCCTTCGTCCACGGCCTCGGCTGCGGCCTCGTCTCGGTGTGCCTCACCGCCAACACGGTCGGCTATTTCCTCGCCGCCAACCTGACGCAGACGCTTGGCGCGGCGATCCTGCTCTTGACCCCGCTGTCCTTCCTGTTCTCGACCGCGCGCAACAGTCGCGAGGTCGCCGATGTCGTGGCGCTCGCGCTCGGCGTCCTGCTTTATCCGCTGGCGGCAAAGATGAACTCCGGCCTCGACATCCTCGTCAGCGGCCTCGTGGCTGGCACGATCGCCTACGGCGTGCATTGGTGGCGGGAGGTAGGCGCATGAGCTTTGCGCAAGCGATCGGCGACTGGCACGCGCTGGCGGTGCTGTTCGTCGCCGGCGTCGTTCCCAACCAGATCTGGCGTATGCTGGGCCTGTGGTTCGGCGGCGGCATCGACGAGGGCTCCGAGCTGTTGGTCTGGGTGCGGGCGGTCGCCACCGCGATCCTGGCCGGTGTCATCGCCCAGATCGTGGTCGAGCCGCCCGGGGCGCTGGCCAGCGTGCCGGATGTCCTGCGCTATGGCGCGGTCGCCGCCGGCCTCATCGTCTTCCTGCTGACCCGCCGCTCGATCTTCGCCGGCGTGGTGACAGGCGAAGTCTTCATGCTGGCCGGCAAGTGGTGGTTGGGCTAAAACCGCTTCCGATTGGCTTTAAGGAACAGGAAATATGGTTCGCGAACAGGAGCTCCGCGAGGGCGAGGTCGCCATCGAGTTGCCGCCCGCAGAGGATGCCGGCCTCGTCTTCATCGGCCGTATCCGCACGCCCTGGACCTCGCGGCTGGAGACGCCGCGGCAGGGACGTCAGGACGGCCCGATCTGCCGGCTCGAGATCTTCGAGCCGTTCGTGCCGGCCATCAAGGGTGTCGATTTCTACAGCAATCTCGAAGTGCTCTACTGGCTCGACAAGTCGCGCCGCGACATCATCCTGCAGAGCCCGAAGAACAACGAGAAAACCCGCGGCACGTTTTCGCTGCGCTCGCCGGTGCGGCCCAATCCGATCGGGACTTCGATTGTGAAACTCGTCGGCATCGAGGGAAATGCCATTCTGGTGCGCGGGCTCGATTGCCTCGACAACACGCCGCTGATCGACATCAAGCCCGACCGCTGCGAGTTCACGCCGCTGGCCGCGCCGCAAGCCGGGGACTTCCAGACGGAGTGAGGGCGCTTCACACCGTCATTGCAAGGAGCTCGCGACAAAATTGCGAAGCAATTTTGCGCTGATGCGACGAAGCAATCCGCCTCTGCCGGAGCAGTCTGGATTGCTTCGCTGCGCTCGCAATGACGGGCAGAGAGACTTAGCTCGCCTTCAGCGCCGCGATCAGCTTGGTCGCGTTTTCTTCCAGGACCTTGACGTCTTCCTTGCGGCTCGCGGGCGGCAGCATCGCCACCCCGTCGTGGCGCGGCAGGACGTGCATGTGCAGGTGAAACACCACCTGTCCGCCGGCCGGTTCGTTGAATTGCTGCACGGTGATGCCGTCGGCCTTGAACGCCTTCATCGCGGCAGCGGCAATTCTGTGCGCGCCGCGGGCAACATGGGCGTAGTCATCCGGCTTGATGTCGAGGATGTTGCGGGCGGGGGCCTTCGGGATCACCAGCGTATGGCCTGATACCCGCGGCATGATGTCGAGGAAGGCGAAGACATGCTCGTCCTCATAGACCTTGTGGCAAGGAAACTCGCCGCGCAGGATCTTTGCGAAGATGTTGTTGGGGTCGTAGGCGGTCATGGCAGTACCTCGGCGGCTCCTCGGAATTTTGCGCTTACTGTCACCAGCAACGGTGAACCGTCAAGGCGCCTCGTCGGCGCCTTTGCGGAACGGGCCGAGCTCGGCCAGCTCCCGTCCGGCCTCGGCGACGTAAGCGCGCTCGCGCTTGAGATAATCGTCGATGGCGCGACGCAGGCCCGGATCGGCGATGAAGTGGGCGGAATGGGTCGTTCGCGGCAGGTAGCCGCGTGCGATCTTGTGCTCGCCTTGCGCCCCGGCCTCGACATGTGTGAGGCCGCGCTTGATCGCGAAATCGATCGCCTGGTAGTAGCAGACCTCGAAATGCAGGAACGGATGATGCTCGACCGCACCCCAGTTGCGGCCGAACAACGTGTCCGAGCCGATGAAGTTGATCGCGCCCGCGATCCAGCGATCGTTGCGGCGGGCCATCACCAGCAGCACGTCCTCGCTCATGGTCTCGCCGATCAGCGAGAAGAATTCGCGCGTGAGGTACGGCCGGCCCCATTTGCGCGAACCGGTCTCCATGTAGAATGCGAAGAAGGCGTCCCAGGCGTCCTCGGTGATGTCTTTTCCCGTGAGCCAGTGGATGGTGATGCCGGAGGCCAGCGCATCGCGCCGTTCGCGCTTGATCGATTTGCGGTGGCGTGAATTCAGCGTCGCCAGGAAGTCGTCGAAACTCGCAAATCCCTCGTTGTGCCAGTGGAACTGCTGATCTGTGCGCTGCAGGAAGCCGTGCCCGGCGAGCAGCTTCCACTCCGCCTCGCGCGCGAAGGTGACGTGGACCGAGGAGGCCTTGCTGACGCCGCACAGCGCCACCAGCCCGCTCGCCAGCGCCTCGGTGATCCGCTCGCGGTCGACGCCGTCGCGGACCAGCAGCCGCGGTCCCGTTGCCGGGGTGAAGGGAACCGAGACCTGGAGCTTGGGATAGTACCGCCCGCCGGCGCGCTCATAGGCGTCGGCCCAGCCGCGGTCGAAGACGTATTCGCCTTGGCTGTGCGATTTCAGATAGCAGGGCACCACGCCGACGACACGGCCGTCGATCTTGGCGATGAGATGCCGGGGTCCCCAGCCGGTGCGGATCGTTGCCGAACCCGACTTCTCGACGGCGGAGAGAAACGCGTGCGAGACGAATGGGTTATAGGCAGGCTTTAAGAGGCTGGCGGAATCGCCTGGGAGGCTGGGTGAGGTTCCCTTGCCATGACCGTTGCAAGCCTTGCCGGGATTGGCGCAGGCGTCCCAATCCGCCGGCGACACTTCGCCAATGGAGGGTACGGCCTCAAGCGTGATTTCGGGTGATGCCATCGTGCCCAAGATCGTGCATTGCAGCAGCGACTTCAAGAGGGCAGGAACTGAGGTCTCGGGAATGCAGCACCTGCAACTGCGCACAGCTTCTTCTCCAAGTCGTCCTGGTTTTCACCAGGACGACCCTGGGGAGCCTACGGCACGAACCCCTCGAAGATCATCTGGTCGGCATACTGCCCGACCCGGGTTCGCTGCTCGGGCGTGCGCACGGTCCAGCCGAGCAGGGCGCAGCCGAACACATTGCGGGCGATCCAGGGCGCAGGGGCCGGGAGGTGATCGACCTTGAAGGCGACGAAATGCGGCCGGGTCTGGAAGCCGTGGCGCAGGTACAGCATGCTGTCACGCTGCGCCTCGGTCAGCTTGGCCCAATAGTCGTCCTCATAGCTGCGCTGCGCGACGATGCCGCGCGGGCGGGAGGGCAATAGCTCGCGCAAGGCCAGCACCTGGTCGGGATCGAAGGACATGCCGACGGCGGGGCCCTGGTAGGACGCCAGCACCTCGGCCATCCGCTTCACCAGCTTGCGGTCGCCGCCAAAATGGCTCTTCACCTCGATCACCAGCGGCACGCGGCCGGCGACCATGGCGCAGAGATCGGACAGCGACATCATCCGCTCGTCCGTGTCCTTGAACTTGATCGCCCTCAGCTCGGCCGCGGTCTTCTCGATCACCTCGCCGGTCGCCTCGGTGAGGCGACCGAGTGCATGATCGTGATGCACCATGGCCTCGCCGTCGGCGGAGAGCTGGATGTCGACCTCGATCGAGAAATTGCCCGCGATCGCAGCCTGCACGGCGCCGGGCATGTTCTCGACGATACCGCGGGAGATATCGTGCAGGCCGCGATGGGCGACCGGCCGGGCTGTCAGCCAATCCGGAGCGCGCATGCGCGTCAGGCGACCTCGAACACGCCTTCGACCTCGACCGCCGCATCGGCGGGCAGCGAGGCAACGCCGACGGTGGTGCGGGCATGGCGGCCCTTGTCACCGAAGGCGGCGACCATCAGGTCGGAGGCGCCGTTCAGGACCTTCGGTCCGTCCAAGAAGTCCGGCGCCGAGTTGATGAAGCCGCCGAGGCGCACCACGCGCACGACCTTGTCGAGGTCGCCAAGCGCGGCCTTGACCTGGGCGAGCAGGTTGACGGCGCAGCCGCGCGCGGCCGCCGCACCGTCTTCGAGGGAGACGCCGGCGCCCAGCTTGCCCTTGGCGATCAGCTTGCCGGCGGGGTCGAAGCAGACCTGGCCCGAGACGAACAGCAAATTACCGGTACGCACGAACGGCACGTAGTTGGCGACGGGGGTGGGGGCCTCGTGCAGCTTGATGCCCTGTTCCGCCAGTTTCTGCTCGACCGTACCCGCCATCTTCGACCTCGTTGTCCGAAAAATTCATCCGCCCGGGCGCGTCCTTTTGGAGGCCGGGCGCGCCCTGTTTCGCCCATCGTGCAGCCACATGCAAGCAACCCCAAGGGGCTGCAGAGGGGGCAGCACCAAGGCTGCATTTTGTCGAGGCAGGGCAGGAGGTTCAACGGGAGGGCCGCAACTTTACGTGAAACTGCCTCAGTTGCGGCGTATTGGAACGGTCATTAAAATGCCGAATCTGCGCTTTCCCCAGGGAATAGATATGATGCACCTTTTCCGGACTTCGCTCGGTGTGATGGCGCTCGCGGCGGCCGCTTGTGGCCCCGGCGGCATGGCGCAGGCCGCCAACGGTCCGTTCCTGGCGCATCAGGCGCTCTACGATCTCAGTCTCGTCAAATCGCGCTCCAATTCCATCAACAGCGCGCGTGGCCGCATCCTCTACAATTTCACCGGCAGCTCGTGCGAAGGCTACACCTCCGAATTCCGCCAGGTCTCCGAACTCGACAGCGGCGAGGGCAAGATCACGCTCAGCGACCTCCGCTCCAATTCCTGGGAGGACGCCGCGGGAAAAAGCTACCGCTTCAAGATCGAGACGCGGATGAACGAGGCCGATGCCGGCCGGGTTGATGGTTCGGCCGAGCGCGACGGCGACCACATTAACGTCAAGCTGAAGCTGCCGGTGCCGAAGAGCTTTACCCTCGACGGCAAGATCGTATTCCCGACCGAGCAGATCCAGCGCATCATCGCCGCCGCCAGGGACGGCAAGTCGCTGCTCGAGCTCTCCGTCTATGACGGCTCCGACGACGGCCAGAAGGTCTACAACACGCTGACGGTGATCGGCCAACCGATCCCCGCCGACCGCACCGCTTCGCCCGATCCGTCGACCTCGGACGAGCACATGAAGTCGCTCAAGCGCTGGCCCGTCACGGTCAGCTATTTCGACCGCGAGGTCCAGCAGAAGGAAGGCGAGCAGACGCCGGTCTATGCGATGGCGTTCGAGCTCTACGAGAACGGCGTCTCGCGCCAGCTCGTGCTCGATTACAACGATTTCGTGATCTCCGGCGCGATGGGCAAGTTCGACGTGAAGGACAGCAAGCCCTGTAATTGAGGGACTTGCTGCCGCGTACGACGCACTCCACCACCACCGTCACCCTGAGGTCGCCGCTCCTTCAGCGGCCCTCGAAGGGCGACGGCCCGGCTGTCGCAGCGGGAGCCGCCTATCCTTCGAGGCTTCTCATGCGCCGCTTCGCGTCGCATCTAGCTCTCGACATAGTCTCCAGCTACGCTCCGCCCAACCATAAACTCCGGGAGGCACCCCATGCCCAAGCTCGACCATCTCCGTCCCAGCGGCCTGCACCACAATCCCGCCTATTCCCACGTCGTCACCGCCACGGGCGCGCGGACCATCTATATCTCCGGCCAGGTCTCGACCGACGAGGAGGGGCGTATCGTCGGCGAGGGCGATCTCGCCGCGCAGACGACGCAGGTGATGCAGAATCTCGGCCTGGCGCTGAAGGCGGCCGGGGCGAGCTACGCCAACATCGTCAAGATCACGACCTTCGTGGTCGGCTACAAGCCGGAGCTGCGCCCCATTATCGGGAAGGCCCGCTCGGCTTTCTTCGAAGGCATGGAGCCGCCTGCCTCGACGCTCGTGGGCGTCTCCGCGCTCGCAGCGCCGGAGTGGCTGATCGAGATCGAGGCGATCGCAGTAGCGGATTAATCCCGTAATCCTGTAGGATGGGTTTCGCTTCGCTCTACCCATCCTATTTGGCTTCAGACAGCTCTTGCAGCAGCACCATCGCTTCGTCCGCCCTGTCGGCGGGCACGAAGAGATGATCGTGATGAAAGGCCGACACGGCATTCACGCTGATGCCGGCTTCGGCGAGGCGCGTCGTGATCGTTGCCAGAAAGCCGACCGCGTGGAGCGCCGAGTGAACCGTCAACGCGATCAGGCGCGAGGCGAACGCGTAGCGTAGTCCTGCCGCGTCGGCCTCTTCGCGTGAAATCACCAGCGTGGTGCCTTCCTGCTCGTGAAACGTCAGCAGCGGGTTGAGTGCTGCGGAAACGCGCTCGCTTGGGGGGATCGTGCAGAACACGAAGACGCCGGGCTGCAGCTCCGGCTTCATGTTTTTCAGCAGCGCGCCGAGATCGCGTTCGGCGGTCATCACTCCTCCGCCTTCTCCGGCCCGTCATACGCAATGCCGCGGATCACCGCGGCATTGCCGAACTTCTTGCGCAGGCTGTCCACGGCGCGTTCGGCGTGGGCGGCACGGCGGTCGAGCATGTCGGTGTCGTCGGAGGGCGAGCCTTCGCGCAATGCGCTGACGCCGGCGCCCATCAGGCGGAAGGCGGTGCCGTCGATCTCCTTGGCCAGCATCTCGCGGCAGATCGAAAAGATCTTTGCGGCGAGCTGCGTCGGCGCAGCGATCGATTGCGAGCGCGTGCGCTGGCGGAAGTCGGCGGTCTTCAGCTTCAGTGTGACGGTGGAGCCGGCAAGCTCGCTGCTCTTGAGCCGCGACGACGTCTTCTCGCAGAGGCGCCACAGGATCTTCTCCAGCGTCGCGAAATCGCGGATGTCGGTCTCGAACGTGGTCTCGCTCGAAATCGTCTTGGCGCCGCGATCGGGCTCGACGCGGCGGTCGTCGATGCCGCGGGCGAGGCGCCACAGCCGGCGGCCGTCGCTCGGAAACTGTCGCATCATCTCGATCTCGTCGGCCTTCTGGAGGTCGGCGATGACGCGGAAGCCGTGCTGCACCAGACGTTCCTGCGTTGCAGGTCCGACGCCGAAGATGAAGCCGACCGGCTTCTCGGCCAGCATCACGCGCGCTTCCTCCTGGTCGAGCGTGGCAAAGCCGCGCGGCTTGTCGAGGTCGGAGGCGATCTTGGCGAGGAACTTGTTGCAGGACAGGCCGACCGAGACGCTGATGCCGATGTCGCGCTCGACGTTGTGGGCGAACCGCGCCAGCACCTTGGCCGGGATCATGCCGTGAACCCGCTCGGTGCCGGAAAGATCGAGAAAGGCCTCGTCGATCGAGAGCGGCTCGACCAGCGGCGTCAGCGCCTGCATGGCCTGGCGTACCTCGCGGCCGACCCGGACATACTTCGCCATGTCTGGCGGGATCACGGTCGCATGCGGGCAGGCCTCCAGCGCCCTATACATCGGCATCGCCGAGCGCACGCCGTAGGTGCGCGCGATGTAGCAGGCGGCCGACACCACGCCGCGCTTGCCCCCGCCGATGATGACGGGCCTGTCGGCGATATCAGGATTGTCGCGCTTCTCGACCGTGGCGTAGAAGGCGTCGCAGTCGATATGGGCGATGGTCAGGGCCGCGAGCGCGCGGTGGCGGACGAGGCGGGGGGAACCGCAGGCCGAGCAGCGGCGTACGCTCATGTCCAGATCGGCCAGACAATCCCGGCAGAAGCAGCGGGGCCCGGCCGGCTCCGGGGCGGTCACGGCACGTCGCGCTCCCAGGAGGGGTCGCCGAGCGCATCGCCCAGCACCTGCCGCGCTGCGGCAACGTTGGTCGGGTGCAGCTCCGAGGCCGCGGCAAAGGCCGTCACGGTGGCGTCATCGCGCATCACGAAATCGAGCACGCTGAGGAGAAAATTCGGGTCCGCGGCGGCGTTCCGGAGGGTCTCCGGACCGACACCTGTCTCGGCCAGGAACAGGCCCAGCCGCTCGGGATCGCCTGCGACGAAGGACAATGCCTGAATCGCAACGATTTCAGCGACTTCGCGGGGGTTGTGAACAGGCTTTTTCAAGGAGCCGGTTTGCCTTTCCATTAACTTTCAGTGTCTACTTTGAAAATCATCATGCCCGAGTCTCACGGCCCCAGACAAGCAACTGGAAACCACATCGCAAAAAGTGGCCCCTCGGGTTTAACGAAACTAGAGCGAATCTGAGGCTAGTTTGAATCCAGTTTTCGAAGCGCCGGGGAGCGGCGCCTGAGGCGTCACATGTATCCGGCTTCGTGCCAATCAGGAGGGCGGGATGGCTAAGACCGTCCTGATCGTGGAAGACAACGAGCTCAACATGAAGCTCTTCCGCGACCTGTTGGAAGCGCACGGCTATCAGACCACGGGCACCAGCAACGGCTACGAGGCGCTGGATCTCGTTCGGAAAATGCGGCCTGACCTCGTGCTGATGGATATCCAATTGCCGCAGGTCTCCGGGCTCGAGGTGACGCGCTGGATCAAGGACGATCCGGAGCTGCGCTCCATCCCGGTCGTCGCGGTTACGGCCTTCGCGATGAAGGGCGACGAAGAGCGCATCCGCGAGGGCGGCTGCGAGGCCTATTTGTCCAAGCCGATCTCGGTCGGCAAGTTCATTGAGACGGTCCGGCGTTTCATCGGATAGGAAGTGAGTTCAAAGTGTCCGCGCGTATCCTCGTTGTCGATGACGTCCCTGCCAACGTCAAGCTGTTGGAGGCCCGCCTCTCCGCCGAATATTTCGACGTGATGACGGCGTCGAACGGCGCGGAGGCGCTGGCGATCTCCAGCCGCGCCGAATGCGACATCATCCTGCTCGACGTGATGATGCCCGACATGGACGGCTTCGAGGTCTGCCGCCGCCTGAAGACCGATCCGGCGACGCACCACATCCCCGTCGTGATGGTCACCGCGCTCGACAGCCCGGCCGACCGCAACCGCGGGCTGGAAGCCGGCGCCGACGATTTCCTCACCAAACCCGTCTCCGACGTCGTGCTGATCGCGCGCGTGCGCTCGCTGACGCGGCTGAAGATGATGACCGACGAGCTGCGCATGCGCGCCATCACCTCGCTCGAGATCGGCATGCAGGCGCCGGAGCGCACTGCGATCTCCGACACCGGCAAGGGCGGCCGCATCCTGCTGGTCGACGACCGCGAGTCCTCCTATGAGCGACTGGCGACGATCCTCGCCGCCGAGCACACCATCGACGTCGAGCCGAATCCGACGGAAGCGCTGTTCCACGCCGCCGAGGGCAATTACGACCTCTTGATCGTCTCGCTCGACCTCAACAATTTCGACGGCCTCCGTCTGTGCAGCCAGGCGCGCTCGCTGGAGCGCACGCGCCATGTGCCGATCCTGGCGATCGCCGACCCCGAGAACTCGACGCGGCTGCTCCGCGGCCTCGAGATCGGCGTCAACGACTATCTGCTGCGGCCCATCGACAAGACCGAGCTGCTGGCCCGCGCCCGCACCCAGATCCGCCGCCGCCGCTACACCGATCACTTGCGCGACAACGTGCAGAACTCGATCGAGATGGCGATCACGGACGCGCTCACCGGCCTGCACAATCGCCGCTACATGGAGAGTCATCTGGCGACCCTCGCCGAGCAGGCCGCGACCCGCGGCAAGCCCCTGGCGCTGATGATCCTGGACATCGACTACTTCAAGTCGATCAACGACAATTACGGGCACGATGCCGGCGACGACGTGCTGCGCGAATTCGCGGTGCGGGTGCGCAAGTCGATCCGCGGCATTGACCTGGCCTGCCGCTACGGCGGCGAGGAGTTCGTCATCGTGATGCCGGAGACCGACCTGCACGTCGCCGGTATGGTCGCCGAGCGCCTGCGCCGCTCGATCGCGGGCGAGCCCTTCGCGGTTCACAAGGGCACCAAGCGCATCGAGGTCACGATCTCGATCGGCCTGACCACGCTGGAGCAGAAGGGCGAGGCGGTCGCCGACGTCCTCAAGCGCGCCGACACGGCGCTCTATCGCGCCAAGCACGACGGCCGCAACCGCGTGGTGTCGCACGCGGCGTGAGGCTGCTCGTACAAGAAGTGCGAAAACAACCCCATGCACAGTAGCCGGTGCTAGCCGGATCAATGGTTTGCCGGCCGCATCCGCAATATTCGGATTATTGGAAGTTTTGCTTGACCCGTCGGGCAAAACAGGAGCATATTGGCAGGGTCGCGACGGCCTCACAAACTCCGCGGTCATTCCCCGCGAAAGCGGGAAATCCTATACGCCGCGGTGTCTCGGCTCGAACCTCACCGCTTCTGGTCAGTGGCGGCAGTCTCTAGAATCGGTTCTCGATGTCCTTGGGGGAGCGAATTTGCGTGCCCAGCAACAGGCCTCGCTGATCCTGATCAAGGCAGCAATCGCTGCGGCTGCTGGTAACAATCCCGTCGACAATGCAGAGATTGCCTCACCAACGATAACCCAGAGCGCGACGCCAACACTTACCGCGCTTGCCAACCCGCTGGATAATCCGACCGCGTTTCGCACCTCGCTCGGGAACAAGTACGTTAAGACCAATACAAAGGGCCTCTACATCGGTGAGTCCAGTTGGAGGAAAACGGACGGAACGTCTGGCGCAACGAACCTTTCGACGGTGACGAATCTTTCGCCGGCCTTCAATGTTGGGGATGAGGACAACTGCAAGACGGTCGAGTTCAAGATTTTCAACACGCGTTACGTTGAATTTAATCTTTCGAATCCATCGGCGAATACGCCATATCGAGTTGCGTTCAATAAGCAGTTCGCGCCGCGGGCCGGCTTCACGCGGACCGCGCAATACGTGAAATTTGATCTTGGTTCGGTGCAGTCGTCAGTTTCCATCCTGCTCGACATGCAGACGGCCAGTCAGTCGTTTCAGGGCGTGCTCGCGGATTCAGGCGCAACCATTGCGCCTGAAGACTACCCGACCTTCAACATGCTGGCGCTCGGTGACAGCATCACCGAGGGCTCGTCGAGCGGCGACACGGTGTTTCATGTCAATGATCGATGGGCTTCCGTGTCCGCAAAGCAGCTCGGGGCCACGCTACGGCAGGCTGGTGTTGGCGGCACAGGCTGGAGCACGCCGGCAACGCGAGCTAAACTCGTTGACCAACTACGAAACCTTGCTGCGACGGGGGAAAAGTACCACCTGATCGTTACGCACAACGGATACAACGACCAAGCCGTCGCTGATGCAACGTTTCAGGCCGATGTTCTAGCGGGTTTGCAGTTGATGCGGTCGCTCTGGCCCGGCGCGATCATCGTGCCGACAGGAGTTTTCGCGGAGGCCACCGGGCCAAATGCCGCGGTGCAGAACAAAGAGAACAAGATGCTGGCGACGTTCCAAGCGTGGAATGACCTTGCATCGTTCTTCGTGAAGAATTGCACTGACCTCGCTGGTTCCTGGTTTCAAGGAACGGACTATATCGGCCATATTGTAACCGGGACGGGAAACTCTGGCACACTCATCAGCTCCGACGGCGTGCATCAATCGCAGGCTGGCGGTCTTTTTGCGGGCGGCAAGACATCGGCAGCGATCGTGGCGGGGCTTCCGGTATTTTATGCTGCGTTTAATGTTCCTTAGCGGCTGAAGGCGAGTTCATTCAGGAATGGTCGAACTGGGCGTCTCGGGCGCTCTTGCCCTCCGCTCCACGCCTCCTGGCTCGACAAACGCCGCGAGCGATTCGACTATCTGACCAAAAAAATCACCGCTTATTGGCGGAAAAGACGCTGGTCAGATCAGACCGGAAGAGTGATTGGGCCAAATGCAAATGAATGAACCGTGAGTACGCACGTGGTCTCGGTATGTTTAAACCATCTCATTGTCAGGAGAGTACATCACGAACATCACTACTTGGCCCAGGCGAATCGTTGTTGACTGCGCCCTCTTTTTGGTTGGTCCATAGATCAAACATCGATGTTCGATTCCCCGCTCTCGCTGGCCTGATGTTGGGCACCGCAACAGCCAAACTCCCCGATGTGGCGGTGGAGCCTCGGATTTCTTCATCAGAATGCAATCGGCGCGGGGAATCGTTGTGTACTTCGGTGTTTTTGCGTCGATGAGTGCAGACTTCAGGCAGGCCTATCGCGCGAGGGTGAAGATCTGCGTGCTCGCTAGTTGGAGCGTGAAAGATGTGAGCATGTAGGGGATGATTTTACTTACCGCCTCATCAAGACGGCGCATCCAGCCCGAATTGCAGGCCTTGCACGCTTTTCTGACGAAGGTGGTTGTTACGTCCCCTTGCCGCTGAAGGACGGCTTTCAAGATCGAGTCGCCAGCATAGTTAAACGGAACGTGCTTGGCGCGGTGAACGACGTCCTCGGGCTCCGGAGGAAGAGCGTCATCCACCCACTGTGCGAAGATATGTTCCTTCGTTACGCCGCCATCGCAGAACAGGCAGGTACCGCGCTCTCGTGCTTGTTTGTTTCTTCCCATGCCGAAATTGCAACACACCGGCGCGGCCAAAGCGAGTCCTTATCCACTCCTTCAGGGGGGCGCTGCTGTTCCCGTCAAGGATTTGTTCGTTGCCTCCCGGATTCTCGTTCTCTGCCTCTCAGACGATCGATTAATATGAGAACCGGGCAGAGAGTTAGTAATTCGAGCCACCCAGCGACACCACAAAGCGCACAATCGTCTTCCTGCTGGGACACCTTAGATGGCGAACCAGACGAGGGTTCGCAACGACCTTGGCGAAAGGCGAGCACGGTAGCGAGAATGGTCATTCTGACCTCCTGTCGCACCTACCGCTTTTGAGTTTAAGCCATTCGCCTTCGACGACTTGAGATCGGTCAACTGTCCCGTGCAACGCAGCGACCTGGGCTCATTCGAACTGTTCACTCCCTTCAAGTCACCGCCCGGATAGATACCTAGTAGGAGAACATTCGCGGTAGTCGCAGTCCGATGAGCTGCCGGTCAGGCGATGCATAAACTTGGTCCCAACCGCCGAGCCCCCTTCGGTGCAACGGAATACCTACCGCCGCTCAGAAAGCCGGCAAGCACGATCGCTGCGGCCAAGACAAACAGCTTGTCCATCTCGTCGCTCCCGAAAAGGCGAAATGGCGAGTTTTTGGGATGAGATTCTCAGTTTCGGCGTACGCTCGGTCAGGGATACCGCACCACTCACTTGCCCCGCTTCTCCGCCGGCTTCGCATCATCCCCCACATCCACCCCCGCATTCCGCAACAACACCCTCGCAGCTTCCTTCGCCGCGCGTGCCATCGCGGGGTCGTCGCGGACGAGGTCCTGGGCGATGGAGCCATCGACCAGCAGCACGAGCTGGGTCGCGAGCCCATCCGCATCGGCAACACCGAGCTCGTTGAGCCGCTCGCGAAACCAGAGGCGGCGGCTTTCCTTGAAGGCGATGGCAATCTTCTTGACGGCGCGGTCTGCGGGGCCAAGCTCGGCGACCGCATTCACGAACGGGCAGCCGCGAAAGTCTCTTGCCGCAAAGCGCCGCTCCAGCGAATCGAAGGTGGCGAGGATCTGCTCGGCCGGCGGCTTGTCGGAGGGGCGGGCGTGGACGAAGCGGCGCTCGAGGTAGGCCGCGATCAGCGCGTCCTTGGAGGGGAAGTGGTTGTAGAGCGTGCGCTTGGAGATGCCGATCTCGGCCGCGATGGTGTCGACGCCGATGGCGCGAATGCCTTGCAGATAGAACAGCTTGTCGGCGGTCTGAAGGATCCGCTCTTTCATCGTCTGTGGGGCGGTCGGGGGAGCCATGCAGCGGGATGCGTCCTGTTCGCTTGACAGCCTGCACCTTTCATAGCCTAAGTACACAGGTCTGTGTAACCAAAATCAACCGATATTGCAGACGCCGGCGCGCGCGCCGCGCCCACGAGGGAGATGAAAATGCCCCTGTTGCAGGTCCTGCGCCCGACCTTGCCGATCCTGATCGGCGCCTCGATCATGCTGACGCTCAGCATGGGGCTGCGGCAGAGCCTCGGCATCTTCATGCAGCCCCTGACGCATGACATCCACATTTCGATCTCGGATTTCACGCTGGCGCTGGCCGTGCAAAACCTCGCCTGGGGTTTCCTCCAGCCGCTCGCCGGCGCGATGACCGTACGCTACGGCTTCCGTCCGATCATGATCGTGGGATCGCTGATGTACATCGCGGGCCTCATCCTGATGGCGACCGCGAACGGCCTCGTCAGCATCATGGTCGGCGCCGGTGTGCTGATTGGAACGTCGCTGGCTTGCACCGCGGCGGCGATCGCGATGTCGGTGGCGGCGCGCGCGGTGCCGGCGACGGTGCGCTCCACCGTGCTCGGCATCGTCTCCGGCGCGGGCTCGCTCGGGGCGCTGCTGTCGGCGCCGATCGGGCAGTTGCTCAACGAAGGATTTGGCTGGCGCGTCGGGCTCGCCGGCTTCGTCATCATGTCGGTGCTGATGATTCCCGCCGCCTGGTATGCCGGCCGTGTCGACAGGATTCCGCTGCCGAAGCCGGCAGCCGACGACATCGGCGATGCCAGTGCCGCGATCGCGGCGAAGACCGCGTTCGGCAACGCGTCCTTCGTGGTGATGACCTGCGCCTATCTCGTCTGCGGCATGCAGCTGGTGTTCCTCACCACGCATCTGCCGTCGTACCTTGCGATCTGCGGCCTCGATCCGATGCTGAGCGCGCAGACGCTCGGCATGATCGGCGGTTTCAACGTGCTCGGCTCGCTGTTCTTCGGCTGGGCCGGGCAGCGCTGGAACAAGCTGGCGCTGCTTGGCGGCATCTACATCCTGCGCTCGCTCGCGCTCGCCTGGTACTTCATGCTGCCGGCAACGCCGTTCTCGACGCTGCTGTTCGGCGCCATCATGGGCTTCCTCTGGATGGGCGTCGGCCCGCTGGTCGCGGGCGCCGTCGCCGAGATGTTCGGCCTGCGCTGGCAGGCGATGATCCAGGGCCTCGCCTTCATGAGCCACCAGATCGGCAGCTTCCTCGGCGCCTATGGAGGCGGGGTGCTCTACGACGCGCTCGGCTCCTACACCATGGCCTGGCGCATCGGCGTGGCGCTGGGTCTTGCCGGCGGCATCGTGCAGGTGGCGTTCGCGCTTGTCAGGCCGTCGCAGCCGCCTGCGCCGGTGTTGAAGGCGGCGTAGGGGAGCGGGTGCCCGTGAGCGGCCGCTTAAGACTTCACAGTGGACGCCGCGTTGCTGCAACAAAAAGCTCTCTTGACTTGATGAGCGTCAATTGGGCCGCGCCCTTGAAGCGGACATTGTGAGCCGTTGCTGGGCCTCCCTCGCGCCGGCAATGATGTCGGGCTCGCCACTGAAAAAAGGGGCATTGTGATGGGGGCGGCTTTTTTCGACTCGGCTCTGACTGATGAAGCTCGTCGTGCCAGACTCTATGCTGGAGACATCTTTGTCTTTTCGCCAACCGAGGGAACGCGTGCCCTTATCAATCTGGCCCGCCAGATGCTGGAGAAGGCATTTTCACCATATGATCCGAGGCTGGTCCATCAGCGAGAAACGCCGGAGCATGTCGCGGCGATACTTGCCAAGGTGAAGCCCGAATTCATCCATCACCCCGAATGCAAATCCATCATTCGCCGGATCATGTTTGAACACGGCGTTGATCTGGACAGTTTGTATTTCGACGTTCCTCGTCTGCGTTCGGCATATCCATCAAGCTTCCTGTCGTCCGGAATAGCATACGCCTTTCATCCGCATCGAGACACCTGGTATTCCGCGCCGATGTGCCAGCTTAACTGGTGGCTACCGATCTATCCGATCGAGCCCGGCAACGCGCTCGGCTTCTATCCGCGCTATTTCGGAGAGGCCGTGAAGAATAATTCCGAAACCTACAATTACTACGAATGGAACACGAAGTATCGCGCGACCGCGGCGCAGCACGTCAAGAGCGACACGCGCCAGCAGCCAACGGCGCAGCAGGACCTCGAGCCGACTACCATGCGCTTCCTGCCTCCACCAGGCGGGATCATCGTGTTCTCCGGCGCCCAGTTGCACGAGACGGTGCCGAACGTCACGAACGTCGCGCGTTACAGCATTGATTTCCGGACCGTGCATTATGATGATGTCGCAGCCCGTCGCGGCGCGCCGAACCTCGACACGTGTTCCACGGGAACGACCATGCGCGACTATTTGCGGGCAAGCAATCTCACGCATCTGCCGGAAGAGGTGATCGCGCTCTATGACGACGATAGTGCGAAGGGCGAGCGGATACTCTATTTCGGCGACAAGCTTTTACATGAAGCGGCTGCCGACGGCGGAGCGCCGACAAAACGACGGTAGCGCCCCGGCGAAAGCAGCAGAGCATGAAAGTTGCGCTTACCCGTGCGCGCCGCGAGCTGAGTAATAACGCCCGTACACCGCTGACAGTGGTGTTCGGTGTGTGCGGCCTGATGGAGCGGACGTGAGAGGGAAGCCATGGCAGGTGTTTTTGAAGAGGCCGAGGACCGCAGTGCCGACGTTGCCGTGATCGCTGCTTCTACGGCTTCTGGAGCCGACGCTTTGGACCTGGCCGGAACAAATATTGCGCAACGCCGTATCAAGACTGACGACCGATCGACAGCGCAATATTATCTCTCTTTGCTCGTTTCTGCCGCGATCGCCATTCTCGCGATGATCTGCCTCATTGCCATTATGGAGGGCATTGATAGCCAGCGCCCTGTCGATGATTGAACTACCTCGCACCGGTCTTGACCAATAGAACCTTGAAATCGAGATGGCCAAGGGAGGCATTGCCGAGGCAGAACTGCACTGTGTCGTTGGCAATGAACGCGCGCGCCGCTTCTATGAGCGCATGGGCTGGCATCACAAAGCTGAAATAATGGAGCAGGTTGCCGGTGAGCACGGGCAAGCCGATGTTCCGTTCTGGTGCATGACCAAGGTTCTCACCATCTAGCCCACGTCGATCGACCACTTCCGCTTCTGGGGCCCGCGCAACGGCGTCGCCGTTGCGCGGGATGACGGAGGAAGATCGGCGTAGCGCTGTCGTGAGGGACTAACGCGGACGTCCCGACCGCTTGAGGTCTGCGACCTTGAACCTGTTGCCGGCCTGCAGGCTGCTGCAAAACCAGTGGGCTCTGTTGCGAAACTCACCCAGGAACACCTTCGTCTCGACGCAATTCTCGTAGGACGTATGGGTGATGGTGTCTCGGCACGTCGGCGAGAAAGGTCCATAATTGATGTTGCCGCCCGACTCGCTACAGCCAATCCAGGGCTCGTTGCCGTGCCGGAAGCTTGACGCACAGCCACCGTTGCAGCTGCTGGCGACCCTCTCCAGGCTGGCAATCCTCCCCATCACCGAACCCGGTGCATACGAAGGTGTCCGCGCGGTTGACGATGACGTTTGAGCGGTTGACGCAGTCCGGCGCGATGATGCCCCGGTGGTCGCCGGCCGCTGCGGCGCAGGTGGCCTTGTCGATTGCTTCGGTGCGTCGACCGAGACGGGGGGAATCGTGGCGGCGGGGCCTGTCGGGAGTTGCGACGCGGCCGGGCCGCACATCAGGACGGTTGACAAGACAGCGACGGTTGAAGGCACGACAAGGCTTGATGAGAATCTCATGACCATGTCCTTCCAAATCCGGGACGGAAATGCCACCCGGCAAGTGCACGGTAACATGCATTTCGAAGTGAGCAACCGGGGGTTGATAGAATATTTGCCGATGACTCGCCATGCAGAGCTCAGCTCTCGTGCCCCGGACGCAGCGCAGCGTCACTTCGACGGTGCGCTGCAGAGCCGGGGCCCATGTTGCGGCATTGTACTGTGTTGCATTCTGGATCCCGGTTCTGCGCGGCAACGCTAGCGCGTTGCAGCGCGCCCGGGACACGAGAGCGCACAAATAAAAACGGGGCCCAGAGGGCCCCGTCAAAGTCCGTAGCTTATTCCGCGATCTTACTTGATCTTGGCTTCGCGGAATTCGACGTGCTTGCGCGCCACCGGATCGTACTTCTTCTTGACCAGCTTGTCGGTCATGGTGCGCGAATTCTTCTTGGCGGTGTAGTAGAAGCCGGTGTCGGCCGAGGACACGAGCTTGACCTTGATGGTGACCGCTTTGGCCATGTTCTGAACCTCAGGAAATTGGGGAATCTGGAGCCGGCCAAATGGCCCGCGTTGGCCGGCAACCTAGCCAGAAACCGCCTGATGTCAAGATTTTTGGGGCCGGGAAATCCCTCAAACCGGGCCCATCAGGCATCAAAAGAGCCCCTGGCAGGCCTGAGCGATCGGTCATCCTTGTACAGGGATCTGTACAGTGATAGGTACGGTTATCTGTACATAAGACCAGGACGAACAGCCATGGCAAACGTTTCTTATACCGAGCTACGGAGCAACCTCGCGGCCTACATGGACCAGGTCTGCGACGATCGCGCCCCGCTCGTCGTCACGCGCCAGAACGCCCGTAGCGTGGTGATGATCTCGGAGGAAGAGTACGAGGGCCTTATCGAGACGGTTCATCTTCTGAAGAGCCCGGCCAACGCCGCGCGCCTTCTTCGCTCCATCAAGGAAGCCGATGAAGGTAAAGTCGTCGCGCGTGAATTGATCGAGCCCGGCCCGACGGGCTAGGCGACATGCTGATCGTCTGGACCGAGATCGCCTGGCAAGACTATCTTCAATGGCAGCAAGAGGACGAAAAAATCCTCACGGCCATCAACGACCTCATCAAGGACATCAAAAGAGACCCGTTCAGGGGGATCGGCAAACCGGAGCCGCTTAAGCATGATCTGCGCGGTTGGTGGTCTCGCCGGATTACCGGCGAGCACAGGCTGGTCTACCGCCTTCAGGGCAAGGATGACGGACAGCAGCTCGTCATCGCCCAATGTCGATACCACTACTGAAAACGTTTCGTTGGCTCGGTGATCTCGGGCGTCAAAAACACTACGCCTCGAAGAACCGGTTTTTCGGCCGCGGCAGGCCCAGATTCTCCCTCAAAGTGGCCCCCTCGTATTCTTTCCGGAAGATCCCGCGGCGCTGGAGCTCCGGCACCACCTTGTCGACGAAATCGTCGAGGCCGGCGGGCAGGAACGGGAACATGATGTTGAAGCCGTCGGAGCCGCGGCCGACCAGCCATTCCTCCATCTGATCGGCGATGGTTTTGGCGGTCCCGACGAAGGCGAGCCCGCCATAGCCGCCGACGCGCTGGGCGAGCTGGCGCACGGTGAGTTTGTCACGCGCGGCGAGGTCGACCATGCGCTGGCGGCCGCTCTTGCTGGCATTGGTCTCGGGGATCTCGGGGAGTGGGCCATCCGGGTCGAAGCCGGAGGCGTCCGTGCCGAGGATGACGGATAGCGAGGCGATGGCGCTATCATAGTGCACGCGGCTGTCGAGCAGCGCGCGCTTCTCCTTGGCTTCATCCACGCTGTCGCCGACCACGACGAAGGCGCCGGGGAGGATCTTGAGATGCTCGGGGTCGCGGCCGACCTTTTCCATGCGGCCCTTGATGTCGGCATAGAGCTTTTGCCCGTCGGCAAGGCTGCCGCCGCCGGTGAAGACGGCTTCCGCGGTCTCCGCCGCAAGCTGCCTGCCGTCTTCCGAGGCGCCGGCCTGCACGATCACCGGCCAGCCCTGCACGGGACGGGCGATGTTGAGGGGACCGCGCACCTTCAGATATTTGCCGTTGTGGTCGAGCGTGTGCATCTTGGCGGGATCGAAGAACAGCCCGCTCTCGACGTCGCGCACGAAGGCGTCGTCGGCGAAGGAATCCCACAGGCCCGTGACGACGTCGTAGAATTCGCGGGCACGCTTGTAGCGCTCGGCGTGCTCCATGTGGTCGTCGAGGCCGAAATTCAGCGCGGCATCGGGGTTCGAGGTGGTGACGATGTTCCACCCCGCACGCCCGCCGCTGAGATGGTCGAGCGAGGCGAAGCGGCGCGCGACGTGATAGGGCTCGTCAAAGGTGGTCGAGCCCGTCGCGATCAGGCCGATCCGCTCGGTGACGGCCGACAGCGCCGACAGCAGCGTGAACGGCTCGAACGACGTCACGGTGTGGCTGCGCTTGAGCGCGTTGACCGGCATGTTCAGCACGGCGAGGTGATCGGCCATGAAGAAGGCGTCGAACTTGCCGGCCTCGAGCTTCTGGATCAGCGTCTTGATGTGCCCGAAGTTGAAATTGGCGTCGGGCCAGGCCCCGGGATAGCGCCAGGCGCCGGTGTGGATGCTGATCGGGCGCATGAACGCGCCAAGCTTGAGTTGCCGTTGTGCCATCGCCCGTTGTCCGTTTCTGGTGACGCTCGGGAAGACATAGGCACGCCGCGGAACTGCGCCATTGGGGGAGGCGGGAAGAATTTTTTGTTTTTCGCCGTCAGCTCAGCACAATCGCGTCATTCCGCGGCGCTCCGGAATGACGTGGGGACGGAGGCGCGCGCCCTGGTCGGCACCGAGCCTGACGCGGACGACGCTTGAAGGAATGCGCGATCGGCTGGAGCGCGCTCCATCCGGGCTACAAGAGCCCTCAGCTCAAAACATCCTTCTGCATCTTGCCGCCGTAGAAATGGAAGAACGGCACCGGCGCGTCGTGGCGCAGCGGGCCGGTGGCGAGGCGGGTGTCGAGCTCGTTGAGCACGTTGCGCGTCATCGGATGCAGATCGGCGAGCGGCTTGGAGCCGAGCTCGACCCAGACCAGCTCGACGAGCTCCGCGTCGGCATGGATCACGCCGTCGACGCGGTGGGTGATCGCGGAGGCATCCGCGGTGAAGAAGCGGGTGTCGAACCGCTTGACGCGGCCGGGCGGGGTGATCGCGCGCGCGATCAGGAACAGGCTGGAGGGATCGGGCAGGAGGTCCGCATCCGCAAACGGCTTCCAGGCGCCGTCGAGCTTCGGCGCCTTGCCTTCAGATTTGCGGCCGAGGCAGAGGCCGGTCTCCTCGCAGGCCTCGCGGATCGCGGCAATGGCGAGCGATTTTGCGCGTGAGGCCGGCGTCTTGGGGCTGCCCTTGGCGAGATTGGCTTCCAGCTCCGCAGTGATGGGCGCCGCACACGGCACCCGGTAGTCGGTCTTGTCGACACGGCCGCCGGGGAAGACGAATTTTCCGGGCATGAACACCACCTTGTCGTGGCGCTTGCCGACCAGCACTTTTGGAATGGTGCCGCTGCGATCGACCAGGATCAGCGTCGCCGCATCCTTCGGGCGGAAATAGGGATGATGGTCGGCTTCCTTGCCCTCGTGGATTTTTGCCTTCTCCGCCTGCGCAATATCCGTCATGTCCTCACCCAAACCGCTTTTGCTTATCTGCCTACACCGGCGGAATACCATCCGGAGGGTTGTCGTCAAAGCCGTGCATGCGCAGAGCCCATTGCAAGCCGACCACAGCTCCCTTGACCGGCTGGAGCAGCGCGAGCGAGGCAAGGAACGTGAAGGGCAGGTAGGCCGCGAAGCTGATCCAGACCGGCGTGGTGTAATTGGTCTCGATCCAGAGGACCGTGGGCACCACGATGTGGCCGACGATGACGATCACGAGATAGGCGGGCAGGTCGTCGGCGCGGTGCGGCGTGAAATCGAGGCCGCAGGTCGCGCAATTGTCCGCGGTCTTCAGGAAGGCGCGGAACAGTTTTCCCTCGCCGCAGCGCGGGCAGCGGCCGCGAAAGCCGCGCTTCATCGCCGTCCAGACGTCGCGCTTCTCGACGAGGCCGGTCTCGCGCGTCCAGATTTTTGGCGCCGTGCTCATCGTCACCATGCCTTGCCCTTCTGACCCCCGCCTTTTCCCTTGTTCTTCTTCCCCTTGCCGGGCTTCTTCTGCTTCGCCGGCTTGTGCTTCTTCGCCGGACTGCGTCCGGGATGCGCCTTGAACGAGGGACGGCGTTGCGGACCGGATGGCCTGCGGTTCCCCCGCGGCGCGGTCTCGCCGGTCGATGACGACGACAGCAGCTCGAAGCGCAGCGCGCCTGCGACGGGAGCTGCTTCTATCAGACGGACGTCGACCACGTCACCCAGCTGATGCATGGTGCCGCTGCGCGTGCCGACCAGGGCGTGGCGGCCCTCGTCATAGTTAAAATATTCCGTGCCGAGGGATCGGATCGGGATCAGGCCGTCGGCGCCGGTCTCGCTCAGCTTGACGAACAGGCCGGCGCGCGTGACGCCGGAGACGCGGCCCTGGAAGCTCGCGCCGATGCGATCAGCCAGGTGATGAGCAATGAGCCGGTCCACGGTCTCGCGCTCCGCCTTCATCGCGCGCCGCTCGGTCACCGAGATGTGGGCGGCGACTTCGCTTAAGGTTTCCGGCGTCTCGCTGTCGGGCAGCGCGCCTTCGCCGAGGCCGAGCGCGCGGACCAGCGCGCGGTGCACGACGAGGTCGGCGTAGCGGCGGATCGGCGAGGTGAAGTGCGCGTAGCGGCGCAGGTTGAGGCCGAAATGACCGTAATTCTCGGAGGAATATTCCGCCTGCGCCTGGGCGCGCAGCACGACTTCGCTCACCAGCGGGAAGTGGTCGTGGCCTTCGAGCTGGGCCAGCACGCGGTTGAACAGGGCGGGGCGCAGCGCGCCTGACTTGGCGAAGGGAACGTCGAGCGTCTCCAGAAACTCGGCGAGCGCGTGGACCTTCTCCAGCGTCGGCTCGTCATGCACGCGGTAGATCAGCGGCAGCGATTTCTTTTCCAGCATCTCGGCCGCCGCGACGTTGGCGAGGATCATGAACTCCTCGATCAGCTTGTGCGCATCGAGACGCTCGGGGACGACGACGCGGTCGACCGTGCCGTCGCTCTTCAGCAGGATCTTGCGCTCGGGCAGGTCGAGATTGAGCGGATCGCGCTCGTCGCGGGCGCGCTTGACGCAGGCATAGGCGGCGTAGAGGGGCTTGAGGATAGGATCAAGAAGCGGGCCGGTGGTATCGTCAGGCCGGCCGTCGATCGCGGCCTGCGCCTGCGCGTAGCTCAGCTTGGCCGCCGATCGCATCAGGATACGGTGGAAGCTGTGCGAACGCTTGCGGCCGTCGGGGGCAATGATCATCCGCACCGCGAGCGCGCCGCGCGGCTCGCCCGGTACCAGCGAGCACAGATTGTTGGAGATGCGCTCGGGCAGCATCGGCACGACGCGGTCGGGGAAATAGACCGAATTGCCGCGGTCGAGCGCGTCGCGGTCGAGCGCGGTGCCCGGCCGGACGTAGAAGCTCACATCGGCGATGGCGACGTCGACGATGAAGCCGCCCCTGTTGTTCGGATCGGGATCCGCCTGCGCATGCACGGCGTCGTCGTGATCCTTGGCGTCAGGCGGATCGATGGTGACCAGCGGGACGTCGCGCCAGTCCTCGCGCCCCTTCAGGTTGGCTGGCTCCGCGGCTTCGGCTTCGCGCTCGGCCGCGGGGCGGAATTGCAGCGGGATGTCGTGCGCGTAGATCGCGATCAGGCTGATCGCCTTCTCCGACTTGACCGAGCCGAGCTTCTCCTTGACCCGGCCTGAGGCGAGCCCAAAGCTGCGCGTGCGGACGATGTCGACGCTGACGAGGTCGCCGTCCTGGGCGCCATGCGTGTCGGCCGGTGCGATGTTCAATTCGCGGTCGGCAGACCTCTTGTCGACGGGGATCAGCCGTCCGCCGCCTTCGGGAAGCTCGCGGAACACGCCGAGGATGCGGCTCTTGGCCTTGTCGAAGACCTTGATGATGTGGCCGCGATAGGCCGGGCCGTCGGTCTCGTCGGTGCGCTCGACGCGCAGCAGGGTACGATCGCCCACGCCGGCCGCGGTGCCAGGCTTGGGCCGGCGTGGCATCACGATGAGGATCTTTGGCGGCTCGCCGCTTTCGACCTCGTCCCATTCGGTCGGGGAGGCGATCAGCTCGCCGTCAGCGTCGCGGCCGCTGATGTCGGCGACCAGCGTCGTCGGCAGGGTATCCGGCTCCGAGACCTTGTGGCGCTTCTTCTTGATGGTGCCGTCGTCGGCGAGCTCGCGCAGCATGCGCTTGAGCTCGATGCGATCGGCGTTCTTCAGGCCGAACTCGCGCGCAATTTCGCGGGTGCCGACATTTCCGTGGTTTGCCTTGATGAAGGCGACGATGGCTTGCCTGTCGGGAAAGCCATGGTCATTCTTGCGTTTCACTTAACCTCTAACTCTTGATCTAAGTCTTGCCGGCACTCTTCTTGGCCGGAGCTTTGGCGGCGGCCGCCTTGGTCGGCGACGTCTTTGCGGTCGACGACACTGCGGCGCGCGCCTTGCTGGTGGATTCGGATTTGGCCGCGGCTTTCTTCGCGGCCGGCTTCTTGGGTTTCGCTGCAGCATCGTCGCCGTCGGCGGCCTTCGCTGCAGTCTTCTTGGCCTTGGCCGGCTTGGCCGCCGCCTTCTTCGGTTTCTTGCCGCCGCCCTTGGCCGCGCGTTCGTCGATCAGCGCGATCGCCTGCGGCAGCGTGACGGTGTCCTTTTCGAACTCGGCAGGGATCGTCGCGTTGACGCCGCCGGCGGTGACATAGGCGCCGTAACGGCCGCTCTTCACGGTGACGGTGCCGAGCGTCGGATGATCGCCGATTGCCTTGCCGGGGTCGGCGCCGAAGCGGCGGCTCGGGCCCTTGGCGACCTTCTCCGCGATCAGCGTCACGGCACGGTTGAGGCCGATGTCGAACACCTCGTCGCCGGCCTCCAGGCTGGCATAGGTCTTCTCGTGCTTCACGAACGGTCCGAAGCGGCCGAGACCCGCGGTGATCGGCTCACCGGTCTCCGGATGCTTGCCGATCTCGCGCGGCAGCGACAACAGCTTGAGCGCAAGCTCGAGCTCGACATCGCCGGGCGAGGTGCCCTTCGGGATGCCCGCGCGCTTCGGCTTCTCGCCTTCCTCGTAATCCTTCTGCTCGCCGAGCTGGATATAGGGGCCGAAGCGGCCGGCCTTGACCCAGACATCGCGACCCGTGTCAGGATCCTGGCCCAGCGAACGGTCGGCGGTCGCCTCGCTGTCGGCGGCGAGCTGGCGGGTGTAGCGGCACTCCGGATAGTTCGAGCAGCCGACGAAGGCGCCGAACTTGCCGGCCTTGAGATTGAGCCGGCCGTTGCCGCAGCTCGGGCACTGCCTGATGTCGCCGCCATCGCTGCGGGGCGGATAGATGTGCTGGCCCAGCATGTCGTCGAGCACGTCGAGCACCTGGGCGACGCGCAGATCCTTGATCTCGTCGACGGCACCGATGAAGCCGGTCCAGAAGTCCTTCAGAACCTGCTGCCAGGAGATCTCGTTGTTGGAGATGCGATCGAGCTGCTCCTCGAGGCCGGCGGTGAAGTCGTACTCGACGTAGCGGGCAAAGAAGCTTTCGAGGAACGCGACCACGACGCGGCCCTTGTCCTCGCCGTGCAGGCGCTTCTTCTCCAGCTTGACGTAGCCGCGGTCCTTCAGGACCTGGAGGATCGAGGCATAGGTCGAGGGCCGGCCGATGCCGAGCTCCTCCATGCGCTTGACCAGCGAAGCCTCCGAGAAGCGCGGCGGCGGCTCGGTGAAATGCTGGGTGACGGCGAGCGACTGCCGCTTGAGCGCGTCGTTCGGGCTCATCGCGGGCAGGCGGCGGGAGTCTTCGTCCTCCTCGTCGTCGCGGCCTTCCTGATAAAGTGCGAGGAAGCCGTCGAACTTGACGACCTGGCCGGTGGCGCGGAGCTCCAGCGTGCGACCGCCGGCCTTCGCCGTGATGTCGACGGTGGTGCGTTCCAGCTCGGCCGATTCCATCTGGCTCGCGATGGTGCGCTTCCAGATCAGCTCATAGAGCCTGGCCTGATCGGAATCGAGCTTGCGGCTCATGCTGTCGGGACGGCGGGACAGGTCGGTCGGGCGGATCGCTTCGTGCGCTTCCTGGGCGTTCTTGGCCTTGGCCTGGTACTGGCGCGGAGCGTCCGGGACGTAGGCGTTGCCGTAATCCTCGCCGATCACCTTGCGCGCCTGGGTGATGGCGGACGGATCGATCTGCACGCCGTCGGTACGCATATAAGTAATGAGTCCGGTGGTCTCGCCGCCGATGTCGATGCCCTCATAGAGGCGCTGCGCGATGCGCATGGTGTGCGCCGGCGCAAAGCCGTATTTGCGGCTGGCTTCCTGCTGCAGCGTCGAGGTGGTGAAGGGTGCCTGCGGATTGCGCCGCGCCGGCTTGGCGTCGACCGCGGTCACGGCGTAGCTGGCCGCTTCCAGCGCCTTCTTGAAGTCTTCGGCTTCTGTGCCGGTGCCGATGTCGAGACGCTGGATCTTCTTGCCGTCGGCGCCGACCAGACGGGCCTCGAACGCGTCGCCGCGCGGCGTCAGCAGGGTCGCGATCAGCGACCAATATTCGCGCGCAACGAACTTCTCGATTTCCAGCTCGCGGTCGCAGACCAGCCGCAGCGCCACCGACTGCACGCGGCCGGCCGAGCGGGCGCCCGGCAGCTTGCGCCACAGCACGGGGGAGAGCGTGAAGCCGACCAGATAATCCAGCGCACGGCGCGCCATGTAGGCGTCGACCAGCGCGCCGTCGATCTGGCGCGGGTTCTTCATCGCATCCGTGACCGCCTGCTTGGTGATGGCGTTGAACACCACGCGCTCGATCTTCTGGTCCTTCAGCGCGCGCTTCTCTTTCATCACCTCCAGCACGTGCCAGGAGATGGCCTCGCCCTCGCGATCAGGGTCGGTCGCCAGAATCAGGCGGTCGGCATTCTTCAGGGACCTGGCGATATCGTTGAGCCGGCCGGCCGCCTTGGGGTCGACCTCCCAGATCATCTTGAAATTGGCGTCGGGATCGACGGAGCCGTTCTTCGCAGGCAAGTCCCGGACATGGCCGAACGAGGCCAGAACCTCATAGGACGAGCCCAAATACTTGTTGATCGTCTTGGCTTTCGCCGGCGACTCCACAATGACGATATTCATGTAGTTCCAGTGACTTACGGGGAAATTCTGGGCCGAATTCGACGAGATTCGGGTCGGCCCTTTCGACCCGAACATGGGTGGTGAGACCGTCGCTGTCAAATCGAGGGGTGTGGGAAGCCGCCGCAATGGGAAAAGTTTCATATCGAGAAAGTTGCAAAATACCACCTTGGAGTTGCGATCGATGTGAGCGTAATGTTCCCGTGGGGCATGGATTCGGGGTGGGGTCTGGTGACTAGGCCAGGAAAGAAACGGGCGCGCGCCGCATCAGGCGCGCCGGGGGGCTCGCGCCACGAGGAACCGGGGGAAGGCGGGGCCGACGAGGCGGTTGCCTTCATCGCCGAGCAGGTGGCCGTGTTGCGCAAGCTCGCCGAGCGCCACAGGCTCGATGTGTTGCATTATCTCTTGGGAATGACCCAGCTCGAGGCCGACGAGCATCTGCGGCTGCGGACCAAGCGCAAGCTGTCGTGAGGGGGCGCGGCCAATATCAGCCCCGTCATCCCCGCGCGAGCGCATAGCGCTCGTCGCTGGAGGTGTGAGGCCTGAGATGCGAAGGCATCGCAAGCCGAGCCTCGAAGGATGAGCGGCCTCGCTGATGCAGCCGGGCCGTCGCCCTTCGAGGGCCGCTGAAGAAGCGGCCACCTCAGGCTGACGGTGCTAGATTTGAGCGCGTAGCCCGGATGGAGCGAAGCGTAATCCGGGATTCTCGCCGCGGATAAAGCGGCCCCGGATTGCGCCTTGCTCCATCCGGGCTACGGGAAACGCTCAGGGTGACGGTGTAAGATTGGAGCGCGCTGCTTCGTTACGGCCTGCCATCTTGGCCAATCGCTGGCCGAGATATTCGGCCGTGCTGACGTCGCTCTGCGGCAACGAACCGTCGACCAAATGCGTCGCCAGGCCAAGCTGGCTGCCTAGACGATTCCGGCCACTGAGATCCTCCCCGCCTGGAATATCCAGTCCGCACCAAAGCATACCGTGCTGCGCGGCCATAATGGAAAAGTAGGTCAATGTGTGGAGTTGATCGCCGCTTGCGCAGGCGCCCGTGGTGAACCCGGCTGCGAACTTGTTGGCCCAGGCCTGCTTGCTCCATCTGCCGCTCGAAGCGTCTGCAAAGGTTTTGAATTGGGCCGCAGGTCCGCCCATGTAGGTGGGACTGCCAAATGCTACGGCGCTCGCGCCGTCAATCGTCTCCAGCAACCGCTCGTTCTGAAACCGGCCTGACACGATGTCGTCGCCCGTGATGCGACAAAGCGCGACGTCCGCCATGCCATGCGCTCCGCGCGCCGCCGCATGCGCCAGCTTCTCGGTGGTGCCGGAGATGGAAAAATAGACGATGGCGAGTAGGGGCATGATGGCGCCACTTTGGGGTGTCGAGCCATCTTCAGCGCCATTGATATCTTGTACAAGTCCTTCGCAGTGGCGGCAGCAACGTAGCCCGGATGGAGCGAAGCGTAATCCGGGATTCTCGCCGCGGATAAAGCGGCCCCGGATTGCGCTTTGCTCCATCCGGGCTACGAACCGAGCGATCAGGCCGATCGTCGGCGCGGTGCGGGCCGCGGCTTCAGCGCGGTGTCTGGCTGGCTGAGCAGCCGGCCGTCCTCCGCGCGCAGCTCGAGCTTGCGCACCGGCCGGCCTTTCTCGCGATCGACCAGGATGGTTGCGATCTGCTCGGGGTGGTCGTCGAATTCCTCGCTCCATTGCCGGAGCGCCACCAGGATCGGGAAGGTGCCGCGGCCCTTCGGCGTCAGCACGTATTCGGAATAGGCGCTGCCGTCGGAGGCGGGGGCGGTTTCCAGAATGCCGTGGTCGACCAGCGCACGCAGCCGCGCGGACAGGATGTTCCTGGCCATGCCGAGCTTGTTCTGAAATTCCCCGAAGCGGCGCAGGCCGAACAGCGCCTCGCGGATGATCAGCAGCGCCCACCAGTCGCCGATCGCTTCCAGGGAGCGCGCGATCGGGCAGGTGTCGCCCTCGAAGCTGGTTCGTTTCACCATCGTTCTGGTCCTGTTGCCTGGTCCTGTTGCGTTCGCCCGATTCCGGTGGCGATCACGCGCTTGTGTGGTTGCATCATAAAACCAAGTGGCCTAGATGGCAATGTAGTTTCATTATGCAACCACTGGAGGCGAGCGTGAGACTGAAGAACAAGACGGCCCTGATCACCGGCGGCAACAGCGGAATCGGGCTTGCGACGGCAAAGCTGTTCGTGGCCGAGGGCGCCAAGGTGGTGATCACCGGGCGCAACAAGGAGACGCTGGCGGCTGCCGCGAAGGAGCTCGGTCCGAATGCGCTCGCGGTCGCCGCTGATGCCACCGACATCGCCGCGACCGAAGCCGCGATCAGGCAGGGCGCCGAAAAGTTCGGCAAGTTCGACATCGTGTTCGCCAATGCCGGCATTCCCGGCAGCACGCCGCTCGGTGCCGCGACGCTGGAGGTGTTCGAAAAGGTCATCAGCACGAACCTCACCGGCGTGTTCTTCACCGTGCAGTCCGCGTTGCCTCATCTCAACGACAATGCCTCGATCATCCTCAACGGCTCGGTGATCTCGGTGCTCGGCATTCCCGGCTACTCGGCCTATGGCGCGGCCAAGGCCGGTGTGCGGGCAATGGCGCGGATCATGGCTTCGGAGCTGTCGCCGCGCGGCATCCGCGTCAACGTGGTCGCGCCCGGCGCGATCCGCACGCCGATCTGGGGTGCCGCGATTGCGACGCCCGAAGCCGAGAAGGCGTTCGAGAAGCGGATCGCGCTGTCGACGCCGCTCGGCCGCATCGGTGAACCCGATCACATTTCCAAGACCGTGCTGTTCCTCGCCTCCGATGATGCCGCGCATGTGCAGGGCCAGGAGATCTTCGTCGACGGCGGCGCGGTGGCTTCTCCGAGCGGGGCGCCGATCTATCGCGGCTGATCAAATCAAGTGCAAATTGAATCGGTCGGCGCGACGACATTGGTTGCGCCGGCCGGTTCCCTCATCTTGCAGGGTGTATTTTCTGAACCTTGCGTCATGAGGTTGAACCTTGGCGCAACTTGCCAAGACACTTTTACGGGCAGGGGGTCACAAGACTCATTATTATTGAGGAGCCCGTGATGCCAAAGGCAGCTCGCATTTTTTCGTCGATTTCAGAACCGCGTATTTACACCGAACATTCCGCCATTCCTGCCAAGCGCTCCGACACCTCCGAGTTCATCGGGGTCGCGATTTTTGCCGGCATCGGCCTGTTCATTTCGCTGATCGCCGTCATCCTCGGCGTGCAGGGCGCCTGGTTTTAGTCCGGCCGGCCTGTCAGCCGCCACCGGAATTCGGCAGCGGCTGTTGCGGTTGGCGTGGTCTCAGGCCGCGTGCAGGCTGGTGGCCGCCTGGAGCGCGCCGGCAATCGCTTTCTCACGATGCTCCGGGCCAACCTGGATGCCGTCGGCAATGATGAATTCGGGGTTTGTGATGCCCATGAAGGCGAACACGC
This sequence comes from Bradyrhizobium sp. GW821-FHT12B03, assembly GCF_058807535.1. Taxonomy (NCBI): domain Bacteria; kingdom Pseudomonadati; phylum Pseudomonadota; class Alphaproteobacteria; order Hyphomicrobiales; family Nitrobacteraceae; genus Bradyrhizobium; species Bradyrhizobium sp. GW821-FHT12B03. Next base: position 193,153 of record NZ_JBXAQU010000011.1, on the reverse strand, counting down.
CGCGCAAGTACGTCTCGAGGTGCTCCAGCGCTGCGGCCGGCGAGCCCGCGCTGTAATAGCCGCCACGCGAGATCGCGACGATCACGCGCTTGCCACCGGCAAGGCCCTGCGGTCCGTTCGCGCCATATTGGAACGTCTTCCCCGCCACCAGGATGCGGTCGATCCAGGCCTTGAGCTGGCTCGGAAGCGTGAAATTGTACATGGGCGCGCCGATCACCACGATGTCGGCAGCAAGGAACTCGTTCAGCACGGCCACGCTTGCGGCAAGGTCCGGTCCGAGCTCCGCCGGCGCAGGCGCGCCTTGGGCTGCCGCCAGATGCGAGCCGGAGAGGTGGGCGAGCGGGGTCTGGGTCAGGTCGCGATAGACGATGTCGAGCGAAGGCGTCGCGTGGCGCAGCCGGTCGACGATGGCGGCGGAAACCTGCCTGGAGACGGAGTGGGGGCCGAGTACGCTGGAGTCGATATGGAGGAGTTTCATTGAGGTCACCCATGGTATAAGTTTGTAACCAGGACTACATGAGTGACTGCTAGAATCCCCGCAAGAACGCACTTTTTTGAGCCATGGGCACATCCCTGAAACCTGCGCACATCGATCTGCCTGCTTCGCCAAGGTCGGATCAAAAGCCGGATCCCAACCATGCGGACTGCCGCGGGGTCGCCTCCGTGCTGTCCCGCGTCGGCGACAAATGGAGCGTGTTCGTCATCATGATGCTCGGCGACGGACCGAAGCGCTTCAACGAGCTGAAGCGCATGATCAACGGCATCTCGCAGCGGATGCTGACGTTGACGTTGCGGGGCCTCGAGCGCGACGGCCTCGTCACGCGCACCATCTTTCCGACCATTCCGCCGCGCGTGGACTATGAGCTGACCGATCTCGGCCGCGGCCTGTCGCAGCCCGTGGAGGCGCTCGGCCGGTGGGCGATGGAGCATCTGCCGCAGATCGAGGCCGCACGGACGCGCTTCGACAAGCGCGGCGACGGCTAGAGCGGAATCAGGCTCGGTTGACCGATGTGAGCCGGGGGCACTTCTCACTGGAGTGAGCAGTAGGCACGTTGCTCGCATCGCGCGGTTCACCCTCCCCTGGAGGGGGAGGGTCGGCTCGCATAGAGCGCAGCGAAATGCGAGACGGGGTGGGGTGACAGTCTCTCCACCTCGATACTGCCCGTGTTGAGAGATCACCCCACCCCGCTCGCGCTTCGCGCGATCGCCCCTCCCCTCCGGGGGAGGGTAAGAGGACGGGCCAGCTCTCTAGAGCAGCGACACCAAGCCGCCGCCGTGGCGTTCGAGCCGGCCGGCGAGCTCGAGCTCCAGCAGCACGGTGCGCACGATCGCCGGCGAGGCGCCGGACATCCGCACGAGATCGTCGATCCCGATCGGCACGGGGCCGAGCAGGCCGGTGATCTGGTCGCGGTCATGCCCTTGCGGATCGCTTTCGAACGGCTCGCTGTCGGGTTCGCTTGCCGGACGCATCAGCGGGCGCTCCATGATCGGTGCGACGGCGTTGATGATGTCGGCAGCTTCGGTGACGAGCGTTGCGCCCTGCTTGATCAGGTCGTTGGTGCCGGCGGCGCGCGGGTCGAGCGGCGAGCCGGGAACGGCGAACACTTCGCGGCCCTGTTCGGCCGCCATGCGCGCTGATATCAGCGAGCCCGAGCGGTGCGCGGCCTCCACCACGACCACGCCGAGCGATGCGCCCGAGATCAGCCGGTTGCGGCGGGGAAAGTCGCGGGCGCGCGGCTCGTGGCCGAGCGGCATTTCCGAGATCGCCGCGCCCGAATGATCGAGGATCGCGGCGAGCAGGTCGCCATGTTCGGGCGGATAGATGCAGTCATGGCCGCCGGCAAGCACCGCGATGGTGCCGCTTGCGACGCTCGCGCGGTGCGCGGCCTGGTCCACACCGCGTGCGAGCCCCGAGATGATGATGAAGCCGGCTTCGCCAAGTTCGCGGGCCAACTGGCCGGCGAATTTCAAGCCGGCGCCGGAGGCATTGCGCGAGCCGACGATCGCAATCATCGGCCGCATCAGGGTCGTGTTGTCACCGCGCACGGCAAGCAGCGGCGGCGCATCGTCGATCATCGCCAGCCGTGACGGATAGCTATCCTCGCCCGGCGCGACCCAGGCGATGCCGAATTTGCGGCTCGCGGCGAGCTCGGCCCTGGCTTCATCCGCGCTACAGATGCGCCCCGATCGCTGCGCACCGCCACGACGCGCCAGATCAGGTAGCCGCTCCAGCGCGGCGCGCGCGCTGCCGAAATGATCGACCAGCGAACGGAAGGTGCGCGGCCCGACATTGTCGGAGCGGATCAGCCGCAGGCGGTCGATCCTATCAGGTTCGGTCAGCTCCACGCTGGGGTTGATGGCGTCCACGGTGTCTCCTTGCAGGCGCAGAATGGAGCAACCTGAGGGCGTGGGCAACAGGGGCGTGGCGTCTCGAACAGGCAGGGTTGGAGGGGATTTGGCGTTTTTGGCGGCCTCGCCATTCTCGATATTTGCGTCTTACAATCACCGTCTGGTTGAAAAGAGCCAGACAGCTCGCCACTGCAATGAGTATAATGCCTCCGATAAACCATGGGGGATTTTGATGTGGCCGTTTGCAGGCATGTCGCTGGCCGCCGCGACGCTGATCGGCTCGATCGCCAATTGGACGCTACTGCTCTGCCTATTGGGTGGTGTGGTCGCTACCTTTGTTATTGTTCAAACAACTGACATTAAGGAGGAGCACTGGGCGGAGGATCGCAGGCATTCCAGCGAACGAATTGCCGTAGCAAACGAGAGGATCGCGGAGCTAACTAGGTCGAACTTGGAGGCCAGAACAAAGCTGGCAGAGGTGGAAGAGAGGAACGAAAAGCGGAACATGCCGCGCGGGCTGCTGATGTTAAGCCATTCCTCCTGCAAAAATGCCTTGAAAGATAGGCCCAAAGGTAGGGCGGAGGTGCTCTGGTTGAAAGGCTTTCCGGATGGCGATTGGCTCGCATCGATAATTGCGTCCTGCTTGAGTGGAGACATGCCGGGCGAAGGGTGGAAAGTGACGAACCCAAGGGCGATAGATGAGCTTCCCCGAGAGGCTCGCCCCGAGGGTATTACCGTCATCGGGAAGAAAGGCGGATTTTTCGTCTTTAGACGACCATCAGATGAACCGATGGATATTGTTGGCTCAGCTTTAATGGCGGGATTGGACACCAACATTATTGGTGTCAGCTCCGGCATCGATCCATCGATGCCGGAAGATTTAGTTAGAGTCGTTGTTGGCGCAAAATAGGCGTCCAGTTGTCGGAGCGGACCAGCCGCAGGCGGTCGATCCGGTCGGCTTCGGTCAGCTCCACGCTTGGGTTGATGGCGTCCACGAGCGTCTCCTTGCGGGTGCAGAATGGAACAACCTGAGGGCGTGGGGAAGGGGGTGGACCCGGCTGCGACAGCCTAATAGATGGATAGTGACCAAGCGGATTGGTTTCTGAGGCATTGGAATGCGTGTCGAACCGGTCGAGATTTTCGCGGACACCACGAACGCGGCGGTGATGCGTCACCCGGGACGGCGTTTTCCCGGCCTGCTGATTCAGGGGGATACGCTCCACTCGCTCTGTCGCATGGCAGACGATGCCTGTTCGGCCCTCGACCGCTCGTCAGAAGCGTACGAGAATGCCAACGAGTTCAGAAATCGGCTTTGGTCGTACCTCAATCATTACAAGGCCGTCCTGGATGAGCACGGCTTGCCTCTGCCGTTCAGCGACCGAGGCACCTTTACTTAGGAATCCCCATGATCTCACTCGCCGATCTCCAGCGCCGCATTGAAGCGGGCGAGCTTTCGCCCGATGCCGCCATCGCCCAGTCGCACGCGGCGATCGAGGCCAAGGAGAAGGACGTTCATGCCTTCGTCCGCCACGACAAATCGGCAAGAGCGCAGGCCTCCGGCCCGCTGCGCGGTATCGCGGTCGGGATCAAGGACATCATCGACACCGCGAATATGCCGACCGAGATGGGCTCGCAGATCTATCGCGGCTGGCAGCCGCGCAGCGATGCGCCTGTCGTGATGATGCTGAAGCGGGCCGGCGCCACCATCATCGGCAAGACCACGACCACGGCGTTCGCCTCGCGCGATCCGACGGCGACGCTCAATCCGCACAATCTCGGCCATACGCCGGGCGGCTCATCCTCCGGCTCGGCGGCGGCGGTCGGCGCGGGCATGATCCCGCTGGCGCTGGGCACCCAGACCGGCGGCTCGGTGATCCGGCCCGCCGCCTATTGCGGCGCTGCCGCGATCAAGCCGTCGTTCCGCATGCTGCCGACCATCGGCGTGAAGTGCTATTCATGGGCGCTCGACACGGTCGGCCTGTTCGGATCGCGCGCGGAGGATCTTGCGCGCGGACTGCTGGGGATCACAGGGCGCACCGAATTCGACGGCATCGTTCCGGCCAGGGCGCCGCGCATCGGCGTGGTCAGGCAGGAATTTGCCGAGGCCGTGGAGCCGGCGGCCGAGGAGGGCTTGCAGGCCGCGATCAAGGCGGCCGAGAAAGCCGGCGCCAGCGTGCAGACCATCGACCTGCCCGAGGCCGTGCAGGAGGCCTGGCGCATCCACCCCATCATCCAGGACTTTGAGGCGCATCGCGCGCTCGCCTGGGAGTTTTCGGAGCATCACGACGAGATCGCGCCGATGCTGCGCGCCAGCCTCGATGAGACCGTCGGCTTGACGCCGAGGGAATATGACGACGCGCGCCGCATCGCCCGTCGTGGCCGCCGCGAGCTCGGCGAGCTGTTCGAAGGGCTCGACGTGCTGCTGACCTATTCGGCGCCGGGCACCGCGCCCGCCAAGGAACTCGCCTCGACCGGCTCGCCCCGCTACAACCGGCTCTGGACGCTGATGGGCAATCCTTGCGTCAACGTGCCGGTGCTGAAAGTGGCTGGCCTGCCGATCGGCGTGCAGGTGATTGCGCGCTTCGGCAATGATCCCGGCGCACTTGCGGCGGCGTGGTTCCTGGAGGAGGCGTTGGCGAAATCAGGCTAGCGCAGGTTCCGCGGACACGATGCGCGCGCCGGATGCGGGCGGCGCAGCGCTGCCATTTGCGCCTTGCCCGAGCCAGCGCTCGGCGGCCCCGCGGCCGCTCCGGTGCAACAGGCGAATGAAGCCGCGGCCGAGATCGGCCGAGCTGCGCTGCGCAAGTCCTTCAACGGAATCTTCTGCCGCGATCCTGGTGAACCGCAGCGCGCATGCGGCGTGGGATTGCGCCCATGCGATCGCCGCAATTTCGGCATTGAGCGCGGCATTCGCGGTGATCTGATCGAGCCGGCGGTCGATGGCGGCGAGCGTGATCGGCACGAAACTGTCGCGGGACGGGGTGAGCTGGACCAGCAGCAGGTCGGGTGCCGCCGTCTCCTGCACCAGCTTCAGGAGCGGCGGATTGCCGCCGAAGCCGCCGTCCCAATAGGCCTCGCCGTCGATCTCGACGGCGCAGTGGACCAGGGGCGGGCAGGTCGAGGCCAGCGCGACGTCGGCGGTGATGGCGTCATTGCGAAAAATCTGCTGCTGCCCGTCACGGATCCGCGTCGCCGCGATCAGCAGCCTTGGCGAGTTCGCCGCGCGCAACGCCGCGAAATCGATGTCGCGCGACAGCGCCTGCCGCAGCGGATCGAGATCGAATGGATCGAACTGGCCGGAGCGCAGCGTCGGCCCGAACGCGACCGAGCTTCCCGCCGGCGAAAAGCCGCCGACCAGCATCAGCGAGCGGAACGAGGCCTCGTGCATCAGGCGGACCCAGAACCGGTTCAGCCGCGCGCGCGCCGCTTCACGGCCGCCCTCGGCGAGGCCGCAGGCGAGCAGCAGCGCATTGACGGCGCCGGCGCTGGCGCCGCTGATCGTGTCGATCTCGATATCGGGCTGTTCCAGCAGCCGCTCCAGCACGCCCCAGGTGAAGGCGGCGAAGGTGCCGCCGCCCTGGAGCGCCAGCGAGAGTTTTCGCGGCGGCCATTGTTCGGTGCGGACCGGACCGCGCGCGACCGGCGCGCCGGCGGTCGCAACAGCGACAGGCTGCGGCGTTTGCGCAATGGGAACAGGCGGCGGCGCTGGCGGTGAAACGGCGGCTGGCTCCCGGGCGGGAGGCAGCGAGGGTGCACCGGACCAGATGTCCGTCGTCGACAGCAACCGGCTTGCCGCGGTGCGCGCCGCACCTTGCGAACCACCGTCGATCTCCGCGCCGACAATCTTCTCGCTCATTCTGAGCAACCGCGTAACGCCATGTTCGCCGTCAGGATGACAGGCATGGAACCCGTTCGCCACTCCGGCCACGATGAGTGTCCGAGTTGCGAACAGGATTTGGCATATAATGCGGAAGGGGCGCGGCGGTATCCGTACTTTTTCCCGGCCGTAGATTTTGTTTTGACGCGTTTTCCTGACGCGAACCGGTATCCGCGTCGCTCGAAAACGCCCTAGGCCTTCTCGCCGATCCGGCTTTCCTTGCCCGATTGCAGCCGCTTGATGTTCTCGCGATGCGCATAGAACAAGAGCAGCGTCAGCACCGCGAACAGCGCAGACAATGCGAGGTGGCCGAACCACCACAGGAATATTGGCGTGATGAAGGACGCCACCAGCGCCGAGAGCGAGGAATAGCGGGTGGTGAAGGCGGTCGCCAACCAGAGCAGGCAGAACACCAGCGCGGCCGGCCAGAACAGGCCGAGCAGGATGCCGATATAGACCGCAACACCCTTGCCGCCCTTGAACTTGAGCCAGACAGGGAAGAGATGGCCGAGGAAGGCGCCGAGCCCGGCCACCATCGCGGCATTGGGGCCGGCGATGGAGCCGGCGACGATCACGGCCGCGGTGCCCTTGAGCGCATCGAGCAGCAGGGTTGCCGCGGCAAGGCTCTTACGTCCCGTGCGCAGCACATTGGTGGCGCCGATGCTGCCTGAGCCGATCGAGCGGATATCCTGCGTGCCGGCAAGCCTGGTCAGAATCAGCCCGAACGGAATCGAGCCGAGCAGGTAGCCGATGACGAAGGCCACCGGCAGAAACAATTCAAGCCCCATGTTTGCGAAGTCCTCGGCTGCAGCTCCGCCCGTCAGACATGCTCGTAGACCGTGCGTCCGCCGACAATGGTGCGCACCACGCGGCCTGTAAAGCGGGCCTCGTCGAACGGGGTGTTCTTGCAGGGCGACTTGAGGTCGGCGGGATCGACCACCCAGGGAACATCGGGGTCGATCACGATGACGTCGGCGGGGCTGCCGGTGCGCAGGGTTCCGCCTGGCAGCCCCAGGATCTCGGCCGGTCGGGTCGACATCGCCCGGATCAGCGTCTTCAGGTCCAGCTCGTCATTGTGGACGAGACGAAGGCCCGCCGGCAGCATGGTCTCGAGCCCGATGGCGCCGGGGGCGGCTTCCGCGAAGGGCAGGCGCTTGACCTCGACGTCCTGCGGATTGTGATCGGACATGATGACGTCGATGAGGCCGGAGGCGACGGCTGCGACCAGAGCGCGGCGGTCGTCCTCGGTGCGCAGCGGCGGCGACAGCTTCAGGAACGACCGGTAGGGCCCGATGTCGTTCTCGTTGAGCGCAAGATGGTTGATTGAGACCGAGGCGCTGACGGCGAGCCCGGCGTCGCGGGCGCGCCTCAGGACGTCGAGCGAGTCGATGCAGGACAGCGAGGCGGCGTGATAGCGGCCGCCGGTCAGCGCGACGAGGCGCATGTCGCGTTCCAGCATCACGGCTTCCGCCGCGTTCGGAATGCCCATCAGGCCGAGCCGCGAGGCGAACTCGCCCTCGTTCATCACGCCTTCGCCGACGAGATCGGGATCTTCCGTGTGGTGCACGATCAGCGCGTCGAAGTCGCGCGCGTAGGTCAGGGCGCGGCGCATCACCTGGGCGTTGGTGACGCTTCGGTCGCCGTCGCTGAAGGCGATGGCGCCTGCGGCCTTGAGCAGGCCGAATTCGGTCATCTCCTCGCCGCGCATGCCCTTGGTCAGCGCCGCCATCGGCTGGATGTTGACGATCGCGGTGTCGCGGGCGCGGCGCATCACGAAGTCGACGGTCGCCGAATTGTCGATGACCGGCTCCGTCTCGGGCTGGCAGATGATGGTGGTGATGCCGCCGGTCGCCGCGGCTTGGCTCGCGGACGCAAAGGTCTCGCGATGGCTGAAGCCGGGCTCGCCGACGAAGGCGCGCATGTCGATCAGGCCGGGGGCCACGATCCTGCCGGCGCAGTTGACGACGTCGGTACCCTCGGGGACGCCGGCCGCGCCGATGCCGCGGCGGGTCTCGCGGATGATGCCGTCGGCGATCAGGACATCGCCGGGGCCGTCGAAATCCCTGGAGGGATCGACGACCCGGGCGTTGGCGAGCAGGATGGGACGGCGGTCAGTCAGCATGAGCATCACGCGTTCGGCAAATTGCGGGCGAGCGCTTCGAGCACGGCCATGCGCACGGCCACGCCCATCTCGACCTGTTCGCGGATCAGCGATTGCGCACCGTCGGCGACCGCGGTGTCGATCTCGACGCCGCGGTTCATCGGGCCGGGATGCATCACGAGCGCGTCCGGCTTGGCGTAAGCGAGCTTCTTCTGGTCCAGCCCGAAATAGTTGAAATATTCGGAGGTCGACGGCACGAAGGAGCCGTTCATGCGCTCGCGCTGCAGCCGCAGCATCATGACGATATCGGCGCCGTTCAGCCCCTCGCGCATGTCGCGCGCGACCTCGACGCCCATCCGCTCGATGCCGGGCGGCAGCAGCGTGGAGGGGCCGACGACGCGGACGCGGGCGCCCATGGTGTTGAGCAGGATGATGTTGGAACGGGCGACGCGCGAATGCAGCACGTCGCCGCAGATCGCGACCACGAGGCCCTCGAGCCGGCCCTTGTTGCGGCGGATGGTCAGTGCGTCGAGCAGCGCCTGGGTCGGATGCTCGTGCGCGCCATCGCCGGCATTGATCACGGAACCGTCAACCTTGCGGGCCAGCAGTTCCACCGCGCCTGAGGCGTGATGCCGGACCACGAGAATATCGGGGTGCATGGCGTTGAGCGTCATCGCGGTGTCGACCAGCGTCTCGCCCTTCTTGATGGACGAGGAGGACACCGACATGTTCATGACGTCGGCGCCCAGCCGTTTGCCGGCGAGCTCGAACGAGGATTGGGTCCGGGTGGAGGCCTCGAAGAAGAGGTTCACCTGCGTCCGTCCACGCAGGACGGTGCGCTTCTTGTCAACCTGGCGGTTGAGCTCGACATATTCTTCGGACAGGTCGAGCAGGCCGGTGATATCGGCCGCGGAAAGGCCCTCGATGCCCAGCAAATGCCGGTGGCCGAGGACGAAGGTCGATTTCGATGTCATTAAAACGAGAGCTATAGGCGGGGATGGCTGATGGAGCAAGGGCCAATGCCGGGGCGGGGAGTTATCCCCTGCTAGTGCTGATTTCTCCGTCATGCCCGGGCATAGAGCCGTCCGAAGGACGGCGTCGCTTCCGCTCTCCCATGTCCCGGGCAGCCACGCACGTCGATTGCATTTGACGTAAAAAGGCCGTGGATGGCCGGGACAAGCCCGGCCATGACGAGTGGGATGCATTTCGTGAAATCAATTCGATTGGCAATCATCGCAATCGCCACCGCCTCGTCCGCTTCGGCCCAATCGCTCCCCGGCGGATTCGTCTATCTGCGCGACATCGATCCCAGCATCATCCAGGACATCCGCTACGCGACCTCCAACAATTTCGTCGGCCGTCCGCTCGCCGGCTACGGCGCCGGCGAGTGCGTGGTGAAGCGGGAGGTGGGGTTGCGGCTGAAGGCGGTCCAGCAGGACCTCGCCGCACAAAACCTCTCGCTCAAGATGTTCGACTGCTACCGGCCGGCGCGGGCCTCGCTCGACATGGTCGCGTGGTCGCAGAACGGCCGCGAGACCGCCGCCGAGCGGCGCTACAATCCCAGGATTCCCAAGACCGAGCTGTTCCGCCTCGGCTACATCGCGAGCCGCTCGCAGCACTCCACGGGGGCGGCGCTCGATCTCACTTTGGTCGATCTCAAAGCCGACAATTCCCGCACATATGATCCGTCGAAAGCCTATGCCGACTGCACGGCGCCGGTCGAGGCGCGGCCGCCGGAGGGCAGCGTGGACATGGGTACCGGCTACGACTGCACGGACACGAAGGGCCATACCGCGGCACCGTCGATCAATCCGGACCAGCGCGCCTGGCGCAAGCGGCTGGTGGCTGCGATGGCCAGGCAAGGCTTTGTGAACTATTCGAAGGAGTGGTGGCATTTTTCCCTGCCGGGGGCAGGCGGGGCGGCCTATGATTTCCCGATCCAGCCGCGGCGGAACTGATTCCGCGCCGGGAAAGCAAGATGACCCAGCCCAGCTTTGCAACTCACGAGGTTTTCAATCAGTCGCCGCCGTTCGAAGACGTCGATCTGTTCGCCGCGGACCGGCCGCTGGTCGCGGCGGTCAAGGCCAATGGCGGCGCGGCGGCGGAGCGGGAGCTGTCCGAGTTCGGCAGGCATTGGGGCTCGGCCGCGATGGCCGATCGCGGGCGCGTGGCGAACGAGAATACGCCGAAGCTGCGGACCTTCGACGCCAAGGGCCATCGCCGCGACCAGGTCGAGTTTCATCCGGCCTATCGCGAGCTGATGGCGCACAGTGCGCATGCCGGCGTGCACAATTCGACCTGGACGGCGGAGGGGAAGCCGGCGGGCGATGCCGCCGAGGTTATCCGCGCGGCAAAATTCTACATCGCCGCGCAGGTCGAGACCGGACATCTCTGTCCCATCACGATGACGCGCGCCTCCGTCGCCGCGCTGGCGATGCAGCCGGATCTTCTGGCGCGGGTGATGCCGGTGCTGTCGACCAGGAGCTACGATCCGACGTTTGCGCCGTGGTGGGACAAGCGCGGCATGACGCTCGGCATGGGCATGACCGAGAAGCAGGGCGGCACCGACGTGCGCGCCAACATGACGCGCGCGGTGCGTGACGGCGATGCCTATCGCATCACCGGCCACAAATGGTTCATGTCGGCGCCGATGTGCGATGCGTTCCTGGTGCTGGCGCAGGCCGAGGAGGGGCTGACCTGCTTCTTCATGCCGCGCTTTACGCCCGGCGGCTCCGTCAACGCGATCCAGTTCCAGCGCTTGAAGGACAAGCTCGGCAACCGCTCCAATGCGTCCTCCGAGGTCGAGTTCGCCGGCGCCTATGCGGACGTGGTCGGCGAGCCGGGCAAGGGCATCCGCACCATCATCCAGATGGTGCAGCTGACGCGGCAGGATTGCGCGATTGCCTCCACCGGCCTGATGCGCTCGGGGCTGGCGCACGCGCTGCATCACGCCCGTCACCGCAGCGTGCTCCAGAAGCATCTTGCCGATCAGCCGCTGATGCAGGCCGTGCTCTCGGACATGGCGCTGCATGTGGAGGCCAGCACAGCCCTGGTGATGCGGCTCTGCCGCGCCTTCGACCGCACGCCGCACGATGCGGCGGAGGCCGCCTATATGCGGCTGCTGACCCCCGCGATCAAATACTGGACCTGCAAGAACGCGCCACCGTTCCTGTACGAGGCGATGGAGTGCCTCGGCGGCAACGGCTATGTCGAGGACGGCATTCTGGCGCGCCACTACCGGGAGGCGCCGGTCAACGCGATCTGGGAGGGCTCGGGCAACGTCATGTGCCTCGACGTGCTGCGCGCGCTGTCGCGCGAGCCGGAGGCCGCGATGACGGCGCTGCAATCGCTTGCCACCGAGACCAAAGGTCTGCCAGGGGCAGGAGAGGCCGTCGCGTTCATCGGAAAGACTTTTCGGCGCGCGGACGGCGAACGTGTCGCGCGTCTTGCGGTCGAGACGCTGGCGCTGCTTGCGGCGGCTGCGGCGTTGAACGGCGTGTCGCCGCGTCAAGCCGAGCTGTTCGCCGCCACGCGCCTCGCCACGAACCACGCCAGCATGTACGGCGCCGTCGAGCTCGACAGCGCCGACGTGCGCGCGCTGCTGGAGCGGGCGCTGCCTTGAGCCTTCCAAACGAAAGCCAGTTGATGGATTCCCTCAATCCCGATCATCCGCCGCTGACCATGACGCCCGCGGATCACGCGCCGCGCGTCTGGAAGTTCTGGGGTACGGCACTGTGGGGCCTTCTCATCTTCGTCGCGATGTTCGTCGGCCAGGTCTCGGCGATCCTGCTGCTGGTCGTGCTGCGCGGCCTCCCGTTCGACATGGCCTCGATCCAGTCGGTCGGCCGTGAGCCCCAGGCGCTGGCGCTGTCGGTGATCGCAGGCCTGCCGACGACACTGGCCGCGGTGTGGCTGGCCATCCGCATCAAGAAAGCCTCGTTCGTCGACTATCTCGCGCTGCATTGGCCGTCCTGGATGCAGCTCCTGCTCGGTGCGGTCGGGCTCATCCTGGTCGTGCTGGCCTGGGAGACGGTGTCGCGAAGCCTCGGCCGCGAGGCGACGCCGGGCTTCATGACCGATCTGCTGAAATCGGGCCGCGACAAGGGCGCAGCGGTGTTGCTGCTGATGGCCTTCAGCGTGGCAGCGCCGATGTCGGAAGAGGTGCTGGCGCGCGGCTTTCTCTTTCGCGGCTGGTCGGCAAGCTTCCTGCGCGTGCCCGGCGCGATCATCCTGTCGTCGCTGGTGTGGACGGTCGTGCATCTGCAATACGACCTGTACTTCCTCGCCGAGGTCTTCACCATCGGCCTGTGGTTCGGCTACATGCGCCACCGCGCCAATTCGCTCTGGCTGACGATCATGCTGCATGCGCTGAACAACATGACGGCGGTGGTGCTGACGATGTGGCTGGGCGCATAGCACCCGAATGTCGGACCTCGAAAAGGCCTCCCCATCGGCATCGGGTTCCATACCGCAGCCTCGTACCTGGGATTTCATGGAGACGCTGTTCGTCGGGTTGGTTGCCGACGGCGCTTTCATGCTGATCGGCGGCCTTGCGGTCAGCCTGTTGCTGGTGATGTCCGGTGAAACCAGCAATTTGTTGGCGACGGACTTCGAAGCGATATGGCGGCAACCTCGCTTGCATGCTGCCAGCACGATCCTTGGAGCACCGGCCTTGATCGCGGTGTTGTGGATCGCGATCAGAATGGCTGGTCGAGGTTTCGCCGAATATCTGGCTCTGAACTGGCCCACTCGAGATGAAGTGGTGATCGCCCTCGGCGTCGTCGTCGTCTTTCTGACGATCGAAGCTTTCGTAACGATCGGGCTCGGCATGTCGAGAGCTCAGGCCGGTCCGGCCTTCGTCGTTGGAGGCGCGATAGGACTGGCGACATGGGCGGTAGCGGCTTGCGTGGTAGGCCCAGTCCTGGAGGAGTTCGTTTTCCGCGGCTTTATGTTTCGAGGCTGGTCCCAGGCAGTAGGGCCCGCTGCTGCGATTGTGCTGGCCTCGGCATTGTGGGCGATGGAGCACAGCCAGTACGGTTGGTATGAGCGCTCCTGGATCTTTGCGACAGGGCTCGTCCTCGGCTACTTTCGCTATCGCACCAATTCCACCTGGTTGGCGGTCGTGACCCATTCAGCCATCAACATCGTCGTCCTGGTCCTCAGCGGGCCGTACGTCTAGCTTCCGGCGGCCACCAGCGCGATCGCGATCGGCATCGTGATTGCCGCCAAAATCGTCTGGAGGGTGATGATCTGCGCCAGCAGCGGCGCATCGCCGCCCATCTGGCGGGCCAGCACATAGGCGCTGGGCGAGGTCGGCACCGCCGCGCAGATCGCGACGATCGCGAGATGGGTGCCTGATAGCCCGAACCAGACGGCGAGCACCAGTGCGAGCACGGGCATCAGGATCAGCTTGAACGCCACCCCAATCGTCGCGCTCACGCTCGGGTGGAGCAGGCCCTTGAGCTGGAGGCCCGCGCCGGTGACGAGCAGGCCGATGGCCAGCGAGGAGCGGCCGAGCGCGTCGGCAACCTCGTGCCAGATTTTTGGCAGCGGCAGATGGATGACGTTGATGACGAGGCCGATGACGCAGGCCCAGATCAGGGGATTGCGGACCACCGTCATGACGATGGCGCGCGCCGATTGCTTTTCGGGCGAGGCATAGTGCGCGAGCACGGCGACGCTGAACACGTTGACCAGCGGAATGATCGCGACCATCGCCACGGAGGCCAGCGCCAGCCCGACATCGCCGAACATGTTGGCGGACACGGAGAGCGCGACATAGGTCTGCCAGCGCGTCGCGCCCTGGAAGATCGAGGTGAAGGCGGGGCCGTCGATGTCGAGCCGCGCCAGGGCCGGGCGCAGCGCGAGGCAGAGCAGCGACATCGCGAGCGCCGACAGCAGGAGCGCGCCGCCGACGCCGGCGACCGGCACCTTGGAGAGGTCGGCCTTCACCAGGGTCTGGATCAGCAGCATCGGAAACAGCACGAAATAGGTCAGCCGCTCCAGCCCGTGCCACTGCGTGTCCAGCCGCATCAGGCTGTGCCGGAGCACGACGCCAAGCACGATGAGGATGAAGACCGGAAGCAGCGCCGCGATCACGACGGCCATGGGGTCAGCCGTTTCCGGTGCGCAAATTGGCGAGACGGTCGAGCGCACCTTGCAGGATGAAGATCGCGGCGTGCTCGTCGATCACTTCGGCGCGCTTGGCGCGGCTGACATCCATGCCGATCAGCTCGCGCTCGACCGCTGCGGTCGAGAGCCGCTCGTCCCAGAGGCCGATGGGGAGCGTGGTCAGGCCGGCCAGGTTGCGGGCGAACGCGCGGGTCGATTGCGCACGCGGGCCCTCGCTGCCGTCCATGTTGATGGGAAGGCCGAGCACGAAACCGACCACCTTGCGCTCGGCCGCGATCGCGAGCAGCCGGGCGGCGTCGTGCTTGAACGCCTTGCGCTGGATGGTCTCGACGCCGGTCGCCAGCCGCCGGTCCGGGTTGGATACGGCAACGCCGATGGTCTTGGTGCCCAGATCAAGGCCGACCAGCCCGCCGCGTTCGGGCCAGTGGGTTGCAGCATCGACGAGAGGCAGGATAAGAGCCGGCATGGCATCAGCGCATATCATGCGTCGCGCTGCGGAGTGAACCCGGAACATGGATGCACTGACACTATTCGGCCTGTTTGCCGTCACCGCGATGCTGGTCTGCTATGCCCTGGAGGATCGCAGCCACTGGTTCGTGCTGCTGTTCGCCATGTCTTGCGCACTCGGTTCGGCCTACGGATTTCTGCAGGGAGCCTGGCCGTTCGGCCTCGTCGAAGCGATCTGGGCCCTGGTTGCGCTGCGGCGGTGGCATCTGAGGCCGCGGTGACGGTGAATCCGGGCGAGGGGCTTGCCGGCGACAGGCGGCTCCTCGCCCGGATATCAGATCAGCGAATCGCGATCGGGTTGATCATCGCCTGCACGCCGCCGGTCCAGCGCGGCTGTCCGAGCACGAACAGGAATTCATAGCCCTTGTCGCGCGCGAGCGCGGCGGTATCCATGTTCTCGAGAATGTAGGTCCCGTTCATGGCGAGCAGGATCTGGTGCACTTCGAACACGTTCTTGGACTCGAACGGCAACACCTCGAGCGCCCAGGTGTCGGCGCCGATCGCGACGACGCCCTTGCCGGTGAGATACTTCGCGCCTTCGACGCCGAGGCCGGGCTCGCCGGCCGAGTAGCGCTTGTCGTCCTTGCCGATCAGGCTGAGCCAGCCGGTGTGGAAGATGACGACGTCGCCCTGGCGGATCTCGACGTTCTGCTGCTTGGCGGCTTCCTCGATCTCCTTGACGTTGAAGGCGGTGCCTTCCTTCACGATGTCGGTCTTGAAATAGGCGGCCATATCGAGCAGCACCCCGCGGGTGACCATCGGTGGCACCTTCTCGATGCCGAGCTTCTTCAGCCCGGTCGGATCGGCGAAATCGGCGAGCTTGTTGCCGTTGTAATAGACATGCTCGACGCCGAGATGGCCGAGGCCGTCGAGCTGGCTGCCGATGCCGACCCAGGTGTCGAGGATGTCGTCGTTATAGGTCGCCTTGTTGGGACCGAGACCCGGGCTGCCGGCCTGTCCCGGCTGCACCACGGTGATCTTGAAGGTGCGTGGCGGATAGGCTGGCGTGCTGGACGTGACGGGAATGCCGAGGGCGTAGGTCTTGCCGGTCTTCACCAGCGAGGCCGCCTTCACCACGAGCTCGGGCGTCATGTAGTTGGCGGCGCCGATCTCGTCGTTCGGTCCCCACTTCGATTTGGTCCAGTCCTGGGCGCTTGCAGTTCCTGATATCGCCGACAACGCAGCGACACAGCACAACACGAGCGTATTGCGCATCGATAGTCCTCCCGATGTTTTTGCTTCGTTATGGTTTCGCGCTGGCTAGTCGCGCATCCTAACGTAGAAAACTCATCGGCTTCAAAACTTTTCGACGTGCGATGCCGTGACGGCTGAACGCAGCATCGGCCGCGCGCAGCGCAGAGTGATTCAAGTACGACAGATTTGTGACAATGAATTTCGTAGCGTGGAACGCCGCGCCTGCGTCAGGCCGCGATGACGTCGTCGTCCGTCTTCAGGCAGGCCGCGAAACCTTGAAGCGCGCTGTATTGATGTCCGGCGCTGCGCTGGATGAAGAGCGTCTCGACGCGCGCGTGCGCGGTGCTCAGCGCGTGGATCGACACGCTGCCGTTCATCGCGCTGCGTTCGACCACTGCGCGCGGCAAGAGCGTCACGCCCATGTCGGCGGCAACGCAGCCGATCATGCCGTCGAGCGTGCCGAGCTCGAAGCGTGCGGCCGATGGCCAGCCGAACTCGACGAAGATCTGCTCGAGCCGTTGGCGATAGGTGCAGCCGGTGCGGAACGCCAGTGCGGTCGGACCGGACTCCGGCGTGCCGGCGCGCAGCTCCGCAAGCGAGCTCCAGCGCCGCGCGCTGACCAGCACCAGCTCTTCGCGGAAGGCGCAGGTCGCGGTGAGGTCGGCATGCGCAATAGGGCCTGCGACGAAGGCGCCGTCGAGCGTGCCATCGAGCACGCAAGCGACGAGATCGGCCGTCGTTGCTGTGCGCAAGGAGAGGCGCACGGCCGGGAAGCGGCGGTGGAAGTCCGCCAGCAGCGGCGGCAGCCGCACGGCGGCTGTGGTTTCCATCGAACCGATCGCCAGCGGCCCCTTCGGCTCGCCGTCGTCGCGCGCAGCGAGCACGGCTTCGCGCGACAGCGCAGCCATCCGTTGCGCGTAGGGCAGGAGGCGTTTGCCGGCGCCGGTCAGCGTCATGCCCCGGCTGTGGCGCTCGAACAGCGGCGTGCCGATCTCGGCCTCCAGCGCTTTCACACGCTGGGTGACGTTCGATTGCACCGTGTTGAGCTCTTCCGCCGCGCGGGTGATGCCGCCGGTGCGGGCGACGGCGGCGAAGGTCTGGATATCGCTGAGTTCCATGGTGCCGTTTCGCTTTTCAGATGGCAGCGTTCGCAACAATTCATTTTTCGAGAATGCTAGCCGCGCTTACCCTCGCTGTCCAGATCGGGGAGGATCCCATGCCCATTGCGACGCCGCTGACGAGCTTGCTGGAGATCAGGCAGCCCATCCTGCTGGCGCCGATGGATGTCGTCGCGGGCAGCCGTCTGGTGGCGGCCGTCAGCCGCGCGGGCGGCTTCGGCATCCTGGGCGGCGGCTATGGCGAGAGGGCCTGGCTGGAGCGGGAGACCGCAAAGCTCGCCGGCCTGCGCGCGCCGTTCGGCGTCGGCTTCATCACCTGGAGCCTCGCCAGGCAGCCCGAGCTGCTCGACATTGCACTCGCCGCCAAGCCGTCCGCGATCATGCTGTCCTTCGGCGATCCTGCGCCGTTTGCATCAACGATCAGGTCCGCCGGTGCGCGCCTGATCTGCCAGGTGCAGGACGAGGCGATGGCGCGACAGGCGCTTGATGCCGGCGCCGACATTCTCGTCGCGCAGGGCACGGAGGCGGGCGGTCACGGCGCTTCACGCACCACCATCGATCTCGTGCCCGCCATCGTCGATCTCGCGGCGGGCCGCGTGCCTGTCGTGGCAGCCGGAGGCATCGCCGACGGGCGCGGGCTTGCCGCCGTGATCATGCTGGGTGCGAGCGGCGTGCTGCTCGGCACGCGCTTCTATGCGAGCCAGGAGGCCGACGGCGCCGACGAGGCCAAGCGGCGCATCTGCGCGGCGAGCAGCGGCGCGACCGTGCGCGGCATCATCTTTGATCTCTCGCGCAACAATGTCTGGCCGGCGCCCTTCACGGGAAGGTGCTTGATCAATGATCATTCCAGGCGCTGGAGCGGGCGCGAGGTCGAGCTGATGCAGAATGTCGCCACGGTCGCGGCCGACTATGTGGCAGCGAAGGCGGCCGGCAATTTTGACGTCGCCGCTGTGATCGCGGGTGAGGCGGTCGGATTGATTCATGATATTCCACCGGCGGCCGAGATCGTCGGGCGGATTGCGGTTGAGGCGGAGCAACTTCTTGCTGGGCGACGCAACTCGGTCGTTGCGGCGTAGAACTCTTTACCCTCCCCTGGAGGGGGAGGGTCGATCGCGCGAAGCGCGAGCGGGGTGGGGTGACAGTCTCTCCACGCTGCCCGAGAGGAGAGATCACCCCACCCCGCTGCGCATTCCGCTTCGCGACATGCGCAGCGACCCTCCCCCTCCAGGGGAGGGTAAGAAAGAAACGAGAGAGACACACCATGTGGCCTGACCGTCGACTGATCGACCTCTTCAAGACCGAATTCCCGATCGTGCTGGCGCCGATGGCCGGCGTGATGGACGCGGAGATGGTGATCGCCGTCGCAGAAGGGGGCGGGCTCGGCTCGCTGCCGAGCGCGATGCTGTCGCCGGAGAAGGCGCGCGAGCAGGTCAACATCATTCGCCAGCGCGTGAAGGCGCCGGTGAACATGAACTTCTTCTGCCATACGCCGGGCGATCTGACGGCCGAGGCCGAGGCGCGCTGGAAGCAGCGGCTTGCGGGCTATTACCGGGAGCATGGTGTCGATCCGGCCGCGCCGATCAACGCCGCGAACCGCGCGCCGTTCGACGCCTCCTTCTGCGAGGTCGTCGAGGAGTTGAAGCCGGAGATCGTCAGCTTCCATTTCGGTTTGCCGGAGCAGGCACTGCTCAAGCGCGTCAAGGCGGCCGGCTGTCTCGTCATCTCGTCCGCCACGACGGTGAAGGAAGCCATCTGGCTCGAGCAGCACGGCGTCGATGCCGTGATCGCGCAAGGCGCCGAGGCGGGCGGCCATCGCGGCATGTTCCTGACCGACAAGATCGCGGAGCAGCCCGGCACCTTTGCGCTGGTGCCGCAGGTGGCCGATGCCGTGAAGGTGCCTGTCATCGCGGCGGGCGGCATCGCCGACGGGCGCGGCATCGCCGCCGCCTTCGCGCTCGGCGCCTCCGGCGTGCAGATCGGCAGTGCTTACTTGCGTTGCCCGGAATCCAAGGTGAGTGCGGCGGGCCGCGCGGCGCTGGCCGCGGGGCGGGACGATTCCACCGTCATCACCAATGTCATGACCGGCCGGCCGGCGCGCGGGGTCCAGAACCGCCTGATGCGCGAGGCCGGCCCGATCTCGCCGGATGCGCCGCCGTTTCCCCATGCCGCGACCGCGCTGGGACCGCTGAAGGCGGCTGCCGAAAAGCAGGGCCGGGTGGATTTCACCAATCTCTGGGCCGGTCAGGCTATCGCCCTGGGCCGCGAGGTGCCGGCGGCCGAATTGACCCGGGATCTCGCCAGATCGGCCTTGGTCCGCATGAAAGGGCTAGCAGTCTAGCTCCCGGCGCCGGTTGCGGCGCAAAACCGGCCTCTGCTATACGGCAGTTAGATTTTGCCGTGAGAGGCCTTATATAATGTCCGTCGACGCCGCTACCGTCCGCCGCATCGCGCATCTGGCGCGCATTGCGGTTTCCGAGGACGAGGTTCCGCATCTGCAGGGCGAGCTCAACGCGATGCTCGCCTTTGTCGAGCAGCTCTCGGAGGTCAATGTCGAGGGCGTGGAGCCCATGACTTCGGTCACCCCGATGCAGATGAAGAAGCGGCAGGACGTGGTCAATGACGGCGAGATCGCCGACGATATCGTTGCCAACGCGCCCGCGACCGAAGGTCACTTCTTCCTGGTGCCGAAGGTGGTCGAATAATTCTTAGGACCAAGTCCGATGTGCATGCTTTGCGACGATGAGAAGGCCTATCAGGCCTACATGAACTATCTCGACAAGATGGAACGGCAGGGCAAGGCTGCCGACCCCAATGTCGCCGTCAATGCCGTGCTCGACGAGATCGAGGCCGCCGCGAAAGCGGCCGCCAAGACGAAAGACGACCCGGCCAACGACAAGACCCTGTCTCCGTTCTTCTGCAGCCCGATCAATAAATGACCGATTTGACATCGCTGACGCTCGCCGAGGCCCGCAAGGGTCTCGCGGCCAAGACTTTCACGTCACTCGAGCTGACCGACGCGCATCTGTCCGCGATCGAGGCCGCGCGCGTGCTCAATGCCTTCGTGATGGAGACACCCGATCGCGCGCGTGACATGGCGAAGGCCGTGGACGAGAAGATCGGCAGGGGTGAGGGCGGTCCGCTCGCGGGCATCCCGCTCGGTATCAAGGATCTGTTCGCGACCAAGGGCGTGCGCACCACGGCGTGCTCGAAGATCCTCGGCAATTTCGTGCCGACCTACGAGTCCACCGTGACCTCGCAGCTCTGGCGCGACGGCGCGGTGATGCTCGGCAAGCTCAACAATGACGAGTTCGCGATGGGCTCGGCCAACGAGACCTCGTGCTTCGGTCCCGTCGGCAATCCCTGGCGGCGCGAGGGCAGCAACACCACGCTGGTGCCGGGCGGCTCGTCCGGCGGCTCGGCCTCGGCCGTGGCGGCGCTGCTGTGCATGGGCGCGACCGCGACCGACACCGGCGGCTCGATCCGCCAGCCGGCGGCGTTCACCGCGACCGTCGGCATCAAGCCGACCTATGGCCGCTGCTCGCGCTGGGGCATCGTCGCGTTCGCCTCCTCGCTCGACCAGGCCGGCCCGATCGCGCGCACCACGCGCGATGCGGCGATGCTGCTGCGCTCGATGGCCGGGCACGATCCGAAGGACACGACGTCCGTCGACGTTCCCGTGCCGGATTACGAGGCTGCGATCGGCAGGTCCGTGAAGGGCCTCAGGATCGGCATTCCCAAGGAGTATCGCCTCGACGGCATGCCGGCCGAGATCGAGAAGCTGTGGAGCGAGGGCGCGGCGTGGCTGAAGGCGGCCGGCGCCGAGCTCGTCGAGGTGTCGCTGCCGCACACCAAATACGCGCTGCCGGCCTATTACATCGTGGCGCCGGCGGAGGCCTCCTCCAACCTCGCGCGCTATGACGGTGTGCGCTACGGCCTGCGCGAGCAGGGCAAGAACATCATCGAGCAGTACGAGAACACCCGCGCCGAGGGTTTTGGCGCCGAGGTGCGCCGCCGCGTCATGATCGGCACCTATGTGCTCTCGGCCGGCTATTACGATGCCTACTATCTGCGCGCCCAGAAGGTGCGCACGCTGATCAAGAAAGACTTCGAGGATTGCTTCGCCAAGGGCGTCAACGCGATCCTGACGCCGGCGACGCCGTCGGCCGCCTTCGGCATCGGCGAGAAGGGTGGTGCGGACCCCGTCGAGATGTATCTCAACGACATCTTCACGGTGACCGTGAACATGGCGGGGCTGCCGGGTATCGCCGTGCCCGCCGGCAAGGATGCGCAGGGTCTGCCGCTCGGGCTTCAGCTGATCGGCCGTCCGTTCGACGAGGAGACCCTGTTCTCGCTCGGTGAGGTGATCGAGCAGGCCGCCGGCCGCTTCACGCCCGCGAGGTGGTGGTGAATGTCGCGGCCTTCATCGCGAGCCTCGACGGCGCAGCGCCGGCGCCGGATTTGAACGCGCCGCTCGCCGGCCTCTGGTGGGCTGCGAAAGGCGACTGGGATCAGGCGCACAAGATCGTTCAGGACGAGAGCAGCCGCGAGGCGGCCTGGGTGCACGCCTATCTGCACCGCGTCGAAGGCGATCTCGGCAATGCCGGCTACTGGTACCGCCAGGCCGGCCAGCCGACAGCAAAGGATTCATTGGAGGCGGAGTGGCAGCGGATCGCTGCCACGCTGCTCGGGAGCAGGACATGAGCACGGCCACGCACAAGCTTCTCAAGGGCGCTACCGGTGACTGGAAGATGGTCATCGGCATGGTGGCGTTATGAAGAAGCCAACTCATATTGGCTGGGACGCTAGGCTCGCGGAAAGCGATAGGGAAACGCTTGCAAGGGTCAATGCTAGTTTGGACCGTCTCTCCGGTCTCCGCGAGGCTGAAATACGGCAATCGGGAGCGCTTCGGTCGCGAGTTGCGTGGAGACTAGCGGCGTATCGGCAGGGGCTATTATTTCGAACTGTGGCATTGGCGAATGGGACCGCTGCGGCGTGGAATAGTCGCGATACGCTGTCTGCGTTCTTGTCGACGCGGGCACTCATGGAGACGATCGCCGTCCTGGTTGAATACGAGAAGCGTGCTAGGTCGTTGCTTCAGAAGAAAGCTGTAGAACAACTCGAGACCCTCGCAGAAACTGGCTTCTTTGCGAGCCGTGATCCTGAAGTTTTAGCGAAGGCGCCTCAGGTCGAGGCCACCAACATTCTCACCTACGTTGACAAGCTGACCAAAGACGTTCGCCTCTTTAGGTCTCACTATGACCAGCTTTCTGAGAGGTGTCATCCGAACGCCCTTGGCCACAATTTCATGTTTGCGACGTTCGATAAGTCTTCAGTTACATACCGATTTGCCGATGAGAGAGACCCTGACCGGAATGGATCCATGGTCCTTGGCATCTTGGACCTTCTACCTGCCGTCGAAACCACTTTCGCCGAACTTAACGAGACAATCTTGCAAGTATCAGACGTTCATGAGGCCCTTCTGAAGGAAAATGGTCAACCGGGGCCGGTTGAAAACAAACCCACGCACAAGCTTCTCAAGGGCGCTACCGGTGACTGGGAGATGGTCATCGGCATGGAGATCCACGCCCAGGTGACGTCGAATTCGAAGCTGTTCTCGGGCGCCTCGACCGCGTTCGGCGGCGAGCCGAACAGCCACGTCTCGCTGGTCGATGCCGCCATGCCGGGCATGCTGCCCGTGATCAACGAGGAATGCGTCAGGCAGGCCGTGATCACCGGGCTCGGCCTCAACGCGCAGATCAATCTGCGTTCGGTGTTCGACCGCAAGAACTATTTCTATCCGGACTCGCCGCAGGGCTACCAGATCAGCCAGTACAAGTCGCCGATCGTCGGCGAGGGCGAGGTCGTCGTCGAACTGGATGGCGGCAAGACCGCGACCATCGGTATCGAGCGCCTTCATCTTGAGCAGGACGCCGGCAAGCTGCTGCACGACCAGTCACCGACGATGTCCTATGTCGATCTCAACCGCTGCGGTGTGGCGCTGATGGAGATCGTCTCCAAGCCCGACATCCGCGACGCGGAGCAGGCCAAGGCCTACGTGACAAAACTGCGCTCGATCCTGCGCTATCTCGGTACCTGCGACGGCGACATGGAGAAGGGTTCCTTGCGCGCCGACGTCAACGTCTCCGTGCGCAAGCCGGGCGCGCCGCTCGGCACCCGCTGCGAGATCAAGAACATGAACTCGATCACCTTCATCGGGCAGGCGATCGAATACGAGGCGCGGCGCCAGATCGAGATCCTCGAGGAGGGCGGGGTGATCGACCAGGAAACGCGGCTCTACGACCCCAACAAGGGCGAGACGCGCTCGATGCGGTCCAAGGAAGAGGCGCATGACTACCGCTACTTTCCCGATCCGGACCTGTTGCCGCTGGAATTCTCGCAAGGCTTCGTCGACGAACTGAAAGCGAAGCTGCCCGAACTGCCGGACCAGAAGAAGACGCGCTTCGTCGCCGATCTCGGCCTGTCGGCCTATGACGCGAGCGTGCTCGTCGCCGAACGCGAGAGCGCGGTGTTCTACGAAACCGTGCTCGACAAGCTCGGCAACCGCGTTCGCGACGGCAAGATGGCGGCGAACTGGGTGATCAACGAGCTGTTCGGCCGCCTCAACAAGGAAGGCCGGGATATTACGGGCTCTCCCGTCACCGCAGAACAGCTCTCAGGGATCATCGACCTGATCGGCGAGGGCACGATCTCCGGCAAGATCGCCAAGGATCTGTTCGAGATCGTCTGGCAGGAGGGCGGCGATCCCCGCGCGCTGGTGGAAAGCCGCGGCATGAAGCAGGTGACGGATCTTTCGGCGATCGAGAAGGTGGTCGACGACATCATCGCGGCCAATCCCGACAAGGCCGCGCAGGTCAAGGACAAGCCGCAGTCGCTCGGCTGGTTCGTCGGCCAGGTGATGAAGGCGTCCGGCGGCAAAGCCAACCCGCAGAGCGTCAACGATCTGCTCAAGTCCAAGCTCGGCGTCTAGCCTCACGCGTTCGCGAGGTGACGGACGCGCTTCGTCATCTCGCTTTTGGTTCGCGATGCGACGCGCGCGCGCGTCCTCGGCGGCAGATTTCATCCCGATCACCTGCGACGCGGCGACCGAATCGCCGTCACGCGATTCGCGCAAAACGGCGGCTTGCACACGCTCCGACGAGCGCTTGCGCCATTAAGCATGAAAATATTTTCGTTGCCAAAACTCGCGACTCAGAGTCCGCGAAGCGCCTTCGCGAGGCGCTCGCGCCATTGGCGATGCGCATCATCGTGTCGATCATGCGCGATACGCGCGTGCAGAAAAATACTTGCTGCATAGTGTTTTCCTGCAATCGCATTCCTCGCACGCATCGACGATGCGCCCACTCCCTGCGATCGCAACTGCTCGTCGCGCAGTGTGCTTGCATCGCGCTCGCCAAGCCCACACGCGTTGCTGCGTCAACACTTCTTTAAGCGAGAAGCTGTTTTTTTCGTCGTGTTGGTGTATTCGGGATGAGTGTGCATCTCGATCCCCGAGTGCATGCAGCGATTAAAGCCATCTCACACATCGGAGGGCAACATGGCCAAGAAAGCGAAGAAGGCGAAGAAGGCGAAGAGCGCAGTGAAGAAGACTGCGAAGAAGACCCGCAAGGTCGCGAAGAAGAAGAAGTAACTTCGACTTCTGAAGTTGCCGGCTCTTCGTAGCCGGCACGTCATCAGCGCCTCTCGGGGTTCTGGTCGACGATAGAGGGTGTCGGCGAGACATCAGGTCAACGGTCGGGCCGTTTCTTTCACGGTCCGGCAGAAGAAACGAGTTTTCTTCGTTCGGTGCGGGGCCGGTTCTCCGGTTCTGCAATTTCACGAGTGGCCTCGCGGTCAAAGTGGAATCTGGTCCTGACGTGTTCGCCGACGCCCTCGTTCCTTGAGGCCGGGGTATTGCCGGCATTCCCTTTCCCCACATTGCTGATCTGGTCGTGGCGTGAGCGCGCTGTCGCTGTGCGCTGCCTTGGGGCAGGCGCGGGGTGCGCTCTTGTCGTTGCGCTTCCGTGCGCCGTTTCCCACGGTGTGATCGCCGGCTCCGATCGGGCAATCCGGTTCGTGGCCGCCTCTCGATCGATGACCGGCGCCGGTGAAGGACGGGGTCACCGGCCTGCCGCCTTCGCCGAAGCTGGTTGCGGGCGACGACGAGCGGCGCGGAGGACGCCACAGCGCCCCGCCACCGCGCGCGATGGTTATCGTTGTCCGAAAATCGCAGGGTAAACCGAATCTAACGAATTGCAGAAGTGCCTGTCAGCCGGGGACTTTTTGCATTCTGCGCGCGGCCGCGCCTTGGGCGCGTTTACGTCTGCTTCATCGCGATACTTAAACTGCCATTCAAATTTGCCCGCCATCATCGCCTCCAACAAGCCGGCAAACGGCATTGGGCAAGAAGCCCTGGGGATGAGTTGAGCAGCGCACGATCCCAGAAGGGATCATGCAAATCAGAGTTGGACGGGAGCCGCGCTCGGGGAAACGAGGCGGCATAAGAAAACAGGGGATGCGTTATGTTTCAGGGTACTTTCGATCTCGATACGGCGACGCCGATCGATACGGGCGCGCTGTCGGACGTGCTGTTCGAGCGCGGGATGTATTGGGCGAGCGGGCGCTCCGGCCTCGTCGATCTCGTCGCCGCGCACAAATGGTTCAACCTCGCCGCGCTGAAGGGCCGCAAGGACGCCGTGGTGCTGCGCCAGGAAGTCGCCGGGCAGATGTCGGAAGCCGAGATCTCGGCCGCGCAGCGCGAGGCGAGGGCGTGGGTGTCCGCTCACTAGAAGCGCAGCCGGTCCCGTGGTTTCACGGACGCGTCTGGTTGCGCTGAATCAAGTTCCTTCGACGTGCCGTCGTCTAGATCCGGGCGGCATGAACGCCCGCGACACGCATGGACAATGGCTGCCGATTCAGATCGCGCCCGACGATTGCGATCTGGAACTCGGACGGCCGCACAAGACGGGCATCGTTCCCTGGACCTTCCCATGCCGGCGCAGGTCCGGCGTCTGGTTCAATGTCTGGGCCGACGAGCCGGTGCTGATTTCGCCCTCGTATTGGCGGATCTGGCGGTCCGGCCGCTAGGGGCGGACAGGCATATATAAGGACAGTGAGAATCGGGCGGCTCTTGCGGCACGCGGATCTTTCGCGGGGTTTGCGCGGCCGGTCGCTTGTCAGCTTTCAGGTGAAAGAACCCGCCACCTTGATTCTGCCGCTTGCGGCTCGCCCCCGGGTCGGGCATACCGCGCATATTGGAGACGTGGCCGAGTGGCTGAAGGCGGCGGTTTGCTAAACCGTTATAGGCTTGTAAAGGCCTATCGAGGGTTCGAATCCCTCCGTCTCCGCCATGTATATCACCTAAAGCACTGATTTTTCTGCCCTTGTGCGACGCGGCGCGGTCCTGCGCGCGCATTCCGCCGTCTCGCACATTATACTGACGGAAGCGGGGGCATATGTCGGCCTGCAAAGTGTGCTTCGGCCGACGCGGGCCTTTTCGTTCGGCCGCGCGACATTCCCTGCGTCTTCCGCCGCAATCCATATTGGATGTCCGTAGCATCACACCGCGCTGACGCGGTCGTGGCCGCGTTCTTTCCGGTCCATCGATTCTCGGCGGGGCGGTGAGTCCCGCCATGTCCCTGATCGATTCCACGATTCGGTAGCGCGAGAGCCGCAGCATCGCGGCACTTCCCGCGTGGCGCGCCTCAGGTGAGGAATTTCGAGGGCAAAAGGAACCGGCACAAAAATGCGAGTAAAAACAATGCGTTGTGAGGCCGCTTTGATCACATCTGCGTGTTATTTGTGCAACACCCGTCGGAAAACACGCTTCTTTGGCCCGCTTCGGAGCGTTCTGTTGTTGTGTGTGCAAGGACGTTCGGTAATTGTGACTGAGCGACGGAGGGGGGCATCCCGAGGTCGTCCCGTTTTAGGTGGTTCGCTTAAGTCCCTCGCGTTCAGCGGGTGTGTCCGAAGGCGCGAAGCGACTAAGCGGTGAGTTAAGGGACAAGGGAACCAACCTTAGGGTGCTTCACCCAGCGGATCCGGAACCTTCCCTATAGAGCAAACTTGGAGGTTTAACATGAAGTTGGTTAAGAGCCTTTTGCTCGGTTCAGCGGCGGGTCTGATCGCCGTTGGCGGAGCGCAGGCAGCCGATCTCCCCGTGAAGGCCAAAGCGGTCGAATACGTGAAGATCTGCTCCCTGTACGGTGCCGGATTCTACTACATCCCGGGCACTGACACCTGCATCAAGCTGGGTGGTTATCTGCGCGCTGAAGTCGCGCTGAACACCAATTCGAGCTTCAGCGGTCAGTTGACGTCGAACAACGGTTCGCGCAACCGTCTGACGAACTACTACACCATGCGCGCTCGTGAAGATCTCAACATCGACACGCGCACCGCGACCGAGTACGGCGTCGTCCGTACCTTCTTCGACGGCGTGTTCTCCTGGACCACCGGCAACTACGCCGGCGCCGGCAGCGCGACCGGTTCGACCGTCTACAGCGGTACGCTCGGCCTCAACACCTCGGGTGCGACCCCGGCTCTCGTCGGTTCGTCGGTCAACGGCACCGACGGCAACACCTCGGCCGGTTCGCTCGGCGTGTACTACGCCTTCATCCAGTTCGCTGGCTTCACGATGGGTAAGGCCGTGTCGCAGTTCGACGCGCCCTGGACCAACTATCCCGGCAACAACTTCGACAGCCTCGTCGGCGGCAGCGGCACGGTCACTGGTGTCAACCAGTTCACCTACACCGCTGACTTCGGTCAGGGCGTGACGGCGTCGTTCTCGGCTGAAGACGCGACGGCCTACTACCAGGCCGGCAACCTGAACATGACCGGCGCGACTGCGGCTGGCATGATCGGCGGTGCGTACGGTTCCAACGCCATCGGTGGCTCGCGCTCGCCGAACCTCGTTGGTATGGTCCGTGTCGACCAGGCTTGGGGTCTCTTCCAGGCGTCGGTTGCCGCGCATGACAACCACGTTGCCTACTACGGCGCCACCGAGACGACTGGCCATCCCGACGACAAGTGGGGTTGGGCTGTTCAGCTCGCTCTGTCGATCAAGAACATCCCGACTGGTGCGGGTGACGTGATCAACATTTCGGGCGTCTACACCGACGGCGCGTCCCGCTACAACTTCCAGAACCTGGCGGGCGGCAGCTACTCGATGTTCGGCAACTCGGGCGTTGCCTACCAGAGCGTCGGCTTCGCTCAAGCTCCGGACACCGTGTTCGTGACCGGCTCCTCGCAGGAGACTGTGAAGACCTGGGGCTTCCGTGGTGCCTACACCCACAACTGGGATCCCTACTGGAACACCGCGCTCTACGGTGCCTACGCTCAGGCGCAGTTCGGCTCGCTCGCCAAGACCACGCTTTGCGGCGCTGGCGGTGCAGGCGGCGTGTTCGGCGGTCTCGCCGGTGTGACGGGTTGTAATCCTGACTTCGCCATCGGCCAGGTCGGTATCATCACCCGCTGGACCCCGGTCAAGAACCTGACGTTCTCGGCTGACCTGAACTGGACCCATCTGGACCAGAAGTACTCCGGTACTGTGGCTTACGTTGGTTCCGGCACGACGGCCAAGCCGGCTGCTGTGTACGAGCTCAAGGATCAGGACACCATCACCCTGCTCCTCCGCGCTCAGCGCAACTGGTAAGTTCGGTCTAACGACCTGACAGAAAGCCCCGGCGGGAAACCGCCGGGGCTTTTTCTTGCGCGCGTGAAGGGCGGGCAGCGGTCGAAAGGACGGACCCGGTCCCGGCTCTCGATACGAAGGAGGCCACCAAAACAGAGGCGGCCTCTCAGGTTCTGAACCGCAACCGTCCCTATTTTAGGTCCAGGGTTCGGCAGTAGTTGGAGCTCTCAATGCTGGTCCAGCCTCTCTCCATCCTGTTAGTCTGGCACTCGTAGAAAGTTTTGAAGTTGAGAACGTTTCTGCAGTTGTGACCCACGCCACTGGACAGGGAGCATTGGACCCCTGAGCCATTGCTGGTTTGGGCTGCGACTTTGATGGGGGCGGCACTCACTGGCGCAATCGACATAGCGACATGTGCAACGACGGACATGGCCAATGTCTTCATGGCTTTCCTTCATTTTTGTTTATTCGGGACTGCAGATGCCTATCCCGAAACCGATGCTGCCAGAGCGCGCGTGAATCTGTACGCTCAATCCAGGCGTATCTGGTAATTGAGGAGGCATGCTTTCGCTGGAAAGAAGTCGCCGCTATTCCACGCTGCCGGTGCCGCGACGCAAATCCGCCTCGATCTGCAACCGCGTGCCGCCGCCGAAGCGGGCGCGGTAGACCTGAAGGTTCTCCATGATCCGCTGCACGTAGTTGCGCGTCTCGGAGAATGGAATGAGCTCGACCCAGTCGACGGCGTCGACCTTGGGGTCGCGCGGATCGCCGTAGCGGTCGACCCACTTCTTCACGCTGCCGCGTCCGGCGTTGTAGGCGGCGAAGGTCATGATGTAGGAGCCGCGATAATCCTCGAGCAAGCCGCCGAGCTCGGCCGAGCCGAGCGTGGCGTTGTAGACCGAATCGTTCTTCAGCCGCCCCAGATCGTAGGTCGCGCCGTGCCGCTTGCAGACATAGCGCGCGGCGTCCGGCGTCACCTGCATCAGGCCATAGGCCTGTGCTGGCGAGACCACGGAGGGGTTGAACGCGCTTTCCTGCCGCGCGATCGCATAGACGATGCTGCGCTCGACCTCGGGGCCGATCGGCGTGAACTGCGGAATGCCATTGACGGGATAGGCATAGAAGTCGAACGGCAGGCCGCGGTTGAGCGCGGCCTTGCCGACCAGCAGCATGCCGCGCGCGTCGCTGTAGCGCTGGGTCAGCTCGCCGAGGCCGGTCAGCGCCTCAGGATCGCCGTTCT
The DNA here is from genome assembly GCF_058807535.1 of Bradyrhizobium sp. GW821-FHT12B03. NCBI lineage: Bacteria > Pseudomonadati > Pseudomonadota > Alphaproteobacteria > Hyphomicrobiales > Nitrobacteraceae > Bradyrhizobium > Bradyrhizobium sp. GW821-FHT12B03. The sequence goes on along the minus strand of NZ_JBXAQU010000011.1, from coordinate 163,009 downwards.
CGCCCATGTCGGCGAGCATGGGCACCGCCATCTCGCGCTCGTCGAGCTCGTAGAGCAGTTGCGCGGCGCGCACGATCTCCAGCCGTTCGGCGCCGCGCCCGCGCGGCTGGCTGTTGAGCTCGATCTGCGGCAGGCCGAGCTTTGCGCGCGCGAGCTGGCCGTAATAGCTGGTGGATTGCTCGGCGGCTCGCGCATAGGCGTTGCGCGCCTCCTGCTGGCGGCCGGCGGCTTCCGCGGCGCGGCCCTGCCAATAGCCGGCGCGCGCCAGCGTGGTCGGGTTGACGCTGCCGACGCCGATGCGGGCAAAGTGCTGGGTGGCGGTGGCGGGGTCGTTGAGGAAGCGCAACGCGATCCAGCCGGCGGTGAATTCCTGCTCGGTCTTGTAGATGTCGCGCGAGGGCAGGGCCGCGTCGCGCGCGATCAGATAGGCGCTGCGGAATTCCTCGGTGTCGATCATCTTGCGCGCCAGCAGGCGCCGCTCGATCCACCATTCGTCGAGATTGTAGAGCCGGTTCGGATCCTTCGGCGCCGACAGCATCAGCTGGGCCGCTTCCGCAAACTTCTCCTCGCGGCGCAGCAGCTGGATCTTGCTGAAGACGAATCCGGGATCGTTGTGCAGCTCGCGCGGCACCGCCTCGAGCAGGGCACGCGCGTTCGGCGCCTTCTTCAGGGAGGCGATGCGGGCCCTGGCGAGCGCGACATAGCCGGCGCCGAGACGTTTTGCGGCGCGCAGCGCGGCCTCGCTCTCGCTGCCGTAGAGCAGGGTATCCATCCGCGCCTTCTGGTCGCCCGGCGAGAGCAGGGCGCCGAACTGGTCGAGCGCGTTGTTCTCGGTGTCCTCCGACATCGGATCGCTGCGCCAGGCCTCGCGCACCAGACGTTCGGCATTGGCGCGATCGCCGCGCGCCAGCATCGCCTTGGCGAGCGTGAAGCGGCCCTTGGCGGACACGGGGGATTCGTTCTCGAACCACGACCACGCGACTGAATCGTCGCGCCTGTCGTCCCACATCGCGGCCTCCAGGCGCCGGCGCAGGAAGGTCTGCGACGGCCAGCTCGGATTGGCGGAGAGGAAGGCGCGGTAGCGCTCGACGGTCGCGCCGTTGTCCTCGCTGCGCAGGATGATCCATTCAGCAAGCTTGCGCGCGACCGGATCCGAGATCGAGGCGGCGGTGTTGCTGGCGTCGCCCGCCTTGCGCTTGCGCACGAGCTCGATGACGGTTTCGAGCGTGTCCTTGTCGGCTTGCGACGTCGATGAGGTCGCAGCGATGGCCGCGGGCGTGACCGGCTTGCGCGGTGTCGCGTGCTGGCGTGTTGCAGGGGCCAGCACGGGCGCCGCAATTGGTTTGGCGGCAGCTGCCGGGGCGGCGGGTCTGACGGTGGCCGTCACGGCCGGCGCAGGAGCGGCTTTGGGCGGAGAACCGTGGGCGGACGGTTGTGATTTTGGCGCGGCGGCCGCGGCCGCAGGCTTTGGCTTGTCCTTCGCCGCGTCCTTGCCTGCGCTCTTGCTAGTATCCTTGCCGGTCTCCTTGGCCGGCTTCTTCACAGCATCCTTGGCGGGCGCGCTCGCCGCTCCCTTGGTCGCGTCTTTCGCCGTTTCCTTGCCGGTTCCCTTGCCGCTTCCCTTGGCTGTTCCTTTGGCTGTTCCTTTGGCCGTTCCCTTCGTGGCGTCCTTGGCCGCGGGCTTCGCGGTCTCCTTGGCCCCGTCTGCTGGTGTCTCGTTGGACTTGGCCAGGGCGGCGCAGCCGACCGACAGCCCCGCCATCAGGCTCACGACCAGACCTGCGGATCGCCATGCGGCACGAGGAAAGGAGGTCACGGCGTTTCGTCGCCCCGAATCAGTGAAGTGGCTCAAGATCTAGCTGAATTTGATTGAATATGCGGACAAAATACCAACAGCCGCTTACCGCGGGCGGGTTTGCACCACCACAGCGGCAAAATCGCGGCCTAAACGGTGTGTCGCAGGGAGGCGGCCCTTTTACGGGCGGGACAGACCCGATATGAATGGGCTTGCTCTCAAAACTTGCCGCGTACGGAGGAAGTCCATGGCAGCCAAGACGAAATTCCGGGGGTCGTTCACTGCCTTGGTCACGCCGTTCAAGAACGGCTCGCTGGACGAGGCGGCGTTCCGCTCCCTGGTCAACTGGCAGATTTCCGAGGGCACCAACGGCCTGGTCCCGGTCGGCACGACAGGCGAGAGCCCGACGCTCAGCCATGACGAGCACAAGAAGGTCGTCGAGTGGTGCATCGAGGAGGCCAAGGGCCGCGTGCCCGTCGTTGCCGGTGCCGGCTCCAACTCGACCAAGGAGGCGATCGAGCTCTCCCAGCACGCCGAGAAGGCGGGCGCGAACGCCGTGCTGGTGGTAACGCCCTACTACAACAAGCCGACCCAGGAAGGGATGTACCAGCACTTCAAGGCGATCAACGATGCGATCGGGATTCCGATCATCATCTACAACATCCCGCCGCGCTCGGTGATCGACATGTCGGTCGACACCATGAAGCGGCTGTGGGAGCTGAAGAACATCGCCGGCGTCAAGGACGCCACCGCCAGCATGGTTCGCGTCTCGCAGCAGCGCGCGGCGATGGGCGAGGACTTCAACCAGCTCTCGGGCGAGGACGCGACCATTCTCGGCTACATGGCGCATGGCGGCCACGGCTGCATCTCGGTGACCTCCAACGTCGCGCCGCGCCTGTGCTCGGAGTTCCAGGCCGCCTGGGCGAAGGGCGACACCAAGGCGGCGCTCGCGATCCACGACAAGCTGATGCCGCTGCACAACAACCTCTTCATCGAGAGCAATCCGGCGCCGATCAAGTACGCGATGTCGCTGCTCGGCAAGCTCGACGAGACGCTGCGGCTGCCGATGGTGCCGGTGACCGAGCCGACGCGCGTTGCGGTCCGCAGCGCCATGGTTCATGCTGGCCTGATCAATTGATCTAGCCAACCGGGAGGCGTTCATGAGCGTCGACGAGAAGGGCCGCAAGATGCTCACGGAGTTCCGTGACTTCGCCATGAAGGGCAACGTCGTCGACCTCGCTGTCGGCGTCATCATCGGCGCGGCCTTCGGCGCGATCGTCACGTCTCTGGTCGGTGACATCATCATGCCGCTCATCGGCGCCGCGACCGGCGGCCTCGACTTCTCGAACTACTTCGCTCCCTTGTCGAAGGCGGTGACCGCCACCAACCTGGCGGATGCGAAAAAGCAAGGTGCAGTACTTGCTTACGGTAGCTTCCTGACGCTGACGATCAACTTCATCATCGTCGCCTTCGTGTTGTTCCTGGTGATCCGCGCCATGAACACGCTGAAGCGCAAGGAGGAGGCCAAGCCCGCGGAGCCGCCGAAGCCGTCGGCCGAGGTCCTGCTGCTGACCGAGATCCGCGATCTCCTCAAGAAGTGACGCGCGCGCTTCATCCAAACTGTCAGCTTACGCACGCATCTCGACCGGGTTTTGTCCGTCATGGCCGATAAGAACGAACGTCCTATCAAGGTCATGGCGGAAAATCGCAAGGCCCGCTTCAACTATGCGATCGAGGATACGATCGAGGCGGGCATCGCGCTGACCGGCACCGAGGTCAAGTCGATCCGCAACGGCAAGAGCACGATCGCGGAGTCCTATGCCGATTCCAAGGACGGCGAGATCTGGCTGATCAACGCCACCATTCCCGAATACCTCCAGGGCAACCGCTTCAACCACGAGCCCAAGCGGCCGCGAAAGCTGCTGCTGCACCGCAAGCAGATCAACAAGCTGATGGGGGCCGTGGACCGCGAGGGCATGACGCTGATCCCGCTCAAGCTCTACTTCAACGAGCGCGGTCGCGCCAAATTGCAGCTGGCGGTTGCAAAGGGCAAGAAGCTGCACGACAAGCGCGAGACCGAGAAGAAGCGCGACTGGAGCCGGGAGAAGGGCCGCCTGCTGCGGGCGAGGGGATAGCGGATGAATAAGAACCTGCTCGAGGTCGACTGGAGCCGGATTCCGGCGCCGACCGATGATGGCGGCGCCGCGCATCTGACGGGCATGACGCTGCCTGCGATCGGCCTGCTCGCGACCGACGACACATCAGTGACGCTGTCGGCGCTGTCCGGTCGAACCGTGGTGTTCGCCTATCCCCGCACCGGCGAGCCCGGCAAGATCGGGTTGGTGGACGATTGGGACATGATCCCGGGCGCGCGGGGGTGTACCCCGCAGACTTGCGCGTTTCGCGATCTGTTCGCCGAGCTGAAGGCCGCCGGCGCCGCCCACGTGTTCGGTCTTTCGACCCAGAGCAATGCGTACCAGACCGAGATGGCCTCGCGGCTGCATCTGCCATTTCCGGTGCTCTCGGACGAGAAGCTGACGCTGACGCGGGCCCTCAATCTGCCGACCATGGAGGTGGCAGGGCTCAGGCTGATCAAGCGCCTCGCGCTGATCATCGACGACGGCAAGATCACGCATGTGTTCTATCCGGTGTTTCCGCCCGACCGGAACGCCGGCGATGTCCTGGACTGGCTGAAGGCTCATCCTGCCAAAGGCTAATCGAGGTCGGCCTTGATCTTCGCGAACACCGACCGGAACATGTCCGTCGTCAGCACGCCGGTGTTCGTGTTGTAGCGCGAGCAGTGATAGCTGTCGTACAGCCTGAACGCGCCGGCCTGATGCACGGCGCCGTGGCCGAACGGGGCTTGCGAGGCCTTCAGATTCAGCGGCTTGAGTGCGGTGTCGTGCGCAATCCGCCCGAGGGCTACGATCGCGCGCAGGTTCGGCATCGTCGCCAGATTGGCCGCAAGAAACTGGCGGCAGGTGTTGATCTCGGCCGGCAGCGGCTTGTTCTGCGGCGGCACACAGTGCACGGCATTGGCAATGCGGCAGTCGACCAGCTTCAGGCCGTCGTCGGGCCGCGCCTGATAGGCGCCCTTGGCAAAGCCGTATTCGAGCAGCGTGGCGTAGAGCAGGTCGCCGGCATAATCGCCGGTGAAGGGACGGCCGGTGCGGTTGGCGCCCTGCATGCCCGGCGCGAGGCCAACGATCAGGAGGCGCGCCTTGATGTCGCCGAAGGGCGGAACCGGGGCGTTGTGCCACAACGGCTCGCGCGCGCGGTTCGCCTCGCGAAAGGCGACCAAGCGCGGACAGAGCGGACAGTCACGGTCGGGGACGAGGGGCTGGCGGCTTGACCGGGCCGCCTCACTCCTCGAAGTCGTCATCGCCCCTCGGCGCCATCGTGGTCGCGCGCTGGAGGAATTGCGGGGCGTGGTGGCGGGCCTCGCGATCGCCGCGATCGCGTGGGGCGGGGCGTTCGGACGGGTCGCGGCCGAGCTTGGATTGCAGCTCGACGAGGTCGGTGAAGACGTCGGCCTGGCGGCGCAGCTCGTCGGCGATCATCGGCGGCTGGCTGGCGATGGTGGAGACCACCGTGACCCGCACGCCGCGGCGCTGGACGGCCTCGACCAGGGAGCGGAAGTCGCCGTCACCGGAGAACAGCACCATCTGGTCGATGTGCTCGGCGAGCTCCATGGCGTCAACGGCGAGCTCGATGTCCATGTTGCCCTTGACCTTGCGGCGGCCGGAGGCGTCGATGAACTCCTTGGTCGCCTTGGTGACGACGGTATAGCCGTTGTAATCCAGCCAGTCGATCAGAGGGCGGATCGAGGAGTATTCCTGGTCCTCGATGATGGCGGTGTAATAGAAGGCCCGCAACAGCGTCCCGCGGCTCTGAAATTCCTTCAGCAGGCGCTTGTAGTCGATGTCGAAGCCCAGAGTTTTCGCCGTCGCGTACAGATTGGCCCCATCGATAAAGAGCGCGATCTTGTTGGTAGGAGAAGGTGACATTCAGTTTGCTCGCGTAGTGTTCGTGATTGATCGTTTATTGTTGGCGCGGCAGCGCGCCGCGCAGTTCTAAAGTGCCGCTGAAACCCGTCGAAACCGCAAATCCGGAGAAGTCGGGGCAATCAAGGTATAGTTATGGCGGACTTTCATACACCCGGCGCCGCCCTCGATGGCAGCCCGGAAAACCACCCATCCCAGCCCCAATGTGGGGGTAGCAGAGCCATTTGGCGAGGCCAAATCACAAATTGGCCTTGCGAAATCGCCTTGGCCCCTATAACTAGCGCCAATCATCCACATATTTCGTCCCACCCACAACGGAGCGACAGTCCATGGCTCGCGTCACCGTAGAAGATTGCATCGACAAGGTCGACAACCGGTTTGACCTGGTCCTGCTGGCCGCCCACCGTGCCCGCATGATTTCGTCCGGTTCACAACTAACGGTTGACCGCGATAACGACAAGAACCCTGTTGTGTCTTTGCGTGAAATTGCTGACACGACCATTTCGCCGGAGGACCTCCGCGAGGAGCTGGTGCACTCGCTCCAGAAGTTCGTCGAGGTCGACGAGCCCGAGCCCGACACGGTGCCGCTGATCGGTTCCGCCGGCGCCAGCGTCGATGCGGACGATACCGAAGTTGCCGTTGAGCGCATGACCGAAGAGGAGCTCCTGAAGGGCCTCGAAGGCCTCGCGCCGCCGGAAGAGCAGCCCGAGGAAGACGAGTAAATCGTCCCGTCGCAATCGTCGAATTCTTGTGATCTTATCAAAGGCCCGAACCGGTGTTCGGGCCTTTGCTTTTGTTGGCGTTTTCGTGGTTACCATAGCGTTGCCGGTTCGCGCCGCGCACCTGTCAGCGAATTGATCGGACGCGCACGCGATCGGAGCTAAGATGTATACAACGGGCGTCTTGAGGTCCGTTTGAAGGCAGGACGGCATGGTGTATCGACGCCGCAGACCAACGCAGATGCAGGCCGCAACCGAATCGGTTGCCGTGGCCCCGACTGCGCCGGTGGCGCGCCCGGCGAAGCCGCGTGCGCGAATGATGCGTCAATATGACCTCGTCGAGCGCGTCAGGTCCTACAATCCCAACACCAACGAAGATCTGCTGAACCGCGCCTATGTCTACGCCATGAAGGCGCACGGCTCGCAGACGCGGGCCTCGGGCGATCCGTATTTCTCGCACCCGCTCGAAGTGGCGGCGATTCTCACCGACCTGAAGCTCGACGACGCCACCATCGTGGCTGCGCTGCTGCACGACACGATCGAGGACACCGAAGCGACGCGGGCCGAGATCGACCAGATCTTCGGACCCGAGATCGGCGCGCTGGTCGAGGGCCTGACCAAGCTGAAGCGGCTGGAGCTGGTGTCGCGCGAGGCCAAGCAGGCCGAGAACCTGCGCAAATTGTTGCTGGCCATTGCCGATGATGTCCGTGTGTTGCTGGTGAAGCTCGCCGACCGCCTGCACAACATGCGCACGCTGGAATTCGTGCCGACGGAATCGCGCAGGCGCATAGCCGAGGAGACGCTCGACATCTACGCGCCGCTCGCGGGGCGCATGGGCATGCAGGAAATGCGCGAGGAGCTGGAGGATCTGTCCTTCCGCACGCTCGATCCCGAGGCCTATTCGGTGGTGATGCAGCGGCTCGACGCGCTCGCCGAGCGCAACCGCAACCTGATCGGCGAGATCGAGGCCCAGCTCTCCAACAATCTGCGCCACCGGGGCCTAGGGGCGCGGGTCTATGGCCGCCGCAAGAAGCCGTTCTCGATCTGGACCAAGATGGAGCGCAAGTCGGTCGGCTTCGAGCAATTGTCCGACATCTTCGGCTTCCGCGTCGTCGTGAACGACGTCGAGGCCTGCTACCGCGCGCTCGGCATCGTCCACACCACCTGGCCGGTCGTGCCGGGGCGTTTCAAGGACTACATCTCGACGCCGAAGCAGAATGACTACCGCTCGATCCACACCACCGTGATCGGTCCGGGCAACCAGCGCGCCGAGCTCCAGATCCGCACCGAGGCGATGGACCAGATCGCCGAGCGCGGTATCGCCGCGCACGTATTCTACAAGGAAGGCGCGGGCTCGCCGACCGAATTCCTCAAGCGCGAATCCAACGCGTTCGCCTGGCTGCGCCACACCGTCGGAATCCTCTCGGAGAGCGCCAACCCCGAGGAATTCCTCGAGCATACCAAGCTCGAGCTGTTTCACGACCAGGTGTTCTGCTTCACCCCGAAGGGCAAGCTGATCGCGCTGCCGCGCCACGCCAACGTCATCGACTTCGCCTACGCGGTGCATACCGACGTCGGCAACAGCGCAGTGGGCTGCAAGATCAACGGCAAGTTCTCGCCGCTGTCCTCCGAGCTCCAGAACGGCGACGAGGTCGAGGTGCTGACCTCGGAGGCGCAATCGGCGCCGCCGTCGGCCTGGGAGACGCTCGCGGTCACCGGCAAGGCGCGCGCCGCGATCCGCCGCGCCACGCGCACCGCCGTGCGCGACCAGTATGTCGGTCTCGGCCGGCGCATCGTCGAGCGCCTGTTCGAGCGCGCCAAGATCGAATACGCCGACGACAAGCTCAAGGGCGCGCTGCCGCGGCTTGCGCGCACCTCGATCGAGGACGTCATGGCCGCGGTGGGACGCGGCGAGATCAAGGCCTCCCACGTCGCGCGCGCGATGTATCCCGACTACAAGGAGGAGCGTGTCGCCCGTTACGGCGTCAAGAAGGGGCTGGCCGCCAAGCTCAAGGAGAGGGTGGCCTCCGAGCCGCCGCGCAGCCCGGTCGCGATCCCGATCCGCGGCATCAATTCCGACCTGCCGGTGAAGTTCGCGCCGAACGGCGGCGCGGTGCCCGGCGACCGCATCGTCGGCATCGTCACGCCGGGCGAGGGCATCACCATCTATCCGATCCAGTCGCCGGCCCTGAAGGATTTCGAGGAGGAGCCGGAGCGCTGGCTCGACGTGCGCTGGGACATCGAGGACTCGATGCCGCAGCGCTTCCCGGCCCGCATCAAGGTCGAGAACGTCAACGAGCCCGGTGCGCTCGCGCAGATCGCGACCGTGATCGCCGAGCACGACGGCAATATCGACAACATCAGCATGCAGCGCCGCTCGCCGGATTTCACGGAGACGACGATCGATCTCGAAGTCTACGACCTGAAGCACCTGAGCGCGATCCTGGCTCAGTTGCGCGCGAAGGCGGTCGTCGCCCGCGTCGAACGTGTTAATGGATAGGCCTCTTTGGTATTCGCCTGTCCTTCGAATTTGTGAGCCCTGCAATGCCCGCTTCTCCGCTCCGCCTCGGCGTCAATGTCGATCATGTCGCGACCCTGCGTAACGCGCGCGGCGGCCGCAATCCCGATCCGGTGCGCGCCGCGCTGCTCGCGATCGAGGCCGGCGCCGACGGCATCACCGCGCATCTGCGCGAGGATCGCCGGCACATCCGCGACGAGGACATGGCGCGGCTGAAGGCCGAAATCTCCAAGCCGCTCAATTTCGAGATGGCGGCGACCGACGACATGATGCGCATCTCGCTCGCCACCAGGCCGCACGCGGTGTGCCTCGTGCCGGAGCGCCGGCAGGAGGTGACGACCGAGGGCGGACTGGACGTGGTCGGCCAGCACAATGCGCTAGCGCCCTACATCGCGCGGCTGAACGATGCCGGCATCCGCGTCTCACTGTTCATCGCCGCGGACCCCGCGCAGATCGAGATGGCGGCGCGGCTGCGCGCGCCCGTGATCGAGATTCACACCGGCGCCTGGTGCGACGCCGTGGTCGATGGCCACGCCGAGAAGGCCGATGCCGAATGGCGGCGGATCGTGGCGGGCGCCAGGCTGGCGAAGGACGCGGGGCTGGAGGTTCATGCCGGCCACGGGCTCGACTATGCGACCGCGGAGACGATCGCGGCTCTGCCCGACATCATGGAGCTCAACATCGGCTACTACATGATCGGCGAGGCGCTGTTCGTGGGTCTCGCCGAGACGGTGCGCAACATGCGCGCGGCGATGGACCGCGGCCGGAGCCGGGCATGATCATCGGCATCGGCTCCGACCTGATCGACATCACCCGCGTGGCCAAGGTGATCGAGCGGCACGGCGAGCGCTTCCTCGACCGCATCTTCACCGCGGCCGAGCGGGCCAAGGCGGAGCGGCGCGCCAAGAACGAGAAAATGGTGGTGGCGACCTACGCCAAGCGCTTTGCCGCCAAGGAGGCCTGCTCCAAGGCGCTCGGCACCGGCATCAGGCGCGGCGTCTGGTGGCGCGACATGGGGGTGGTCAACCTGCCGGGGGGACGGCCGACCATGCAACTGACCGGCGGGGCGCTAGCCCGGCTCCAGGCCCTGACGCCGGAGGGATTCGAGGCACGGATCGACCTGTCGATCACCGACGACTGGCCGCTCGCACAGGCCTTCGTCATCGTTTCCGCCGTCCCGCTGGCCAAGTCCTGACCAAGACCTGACCGTTTCCCGGCGATTTTATAATTCTTGTTAAAAATCAATGTCTTATGCAGTTTTGATGCGATCCTTGATTGCGTGGCCTCCGACAACCGTCTAAAAGTCCGCCGACGCAAAATCAGGCTGGGCGAATTCGGCTTTACGCCGGAATTGGCCCTCACTATCAGAATCAGGACAATCTCCTTGGGCCGCGAAGCGATGGGCTGTGCGCGGGAGGAGGGCGCTCTGTGACCGCCGGCCGGAATTGAGAGAGCAATGAGCGCGACTTCGGGAACCAAAACTGAGAGCGGCGTCGGCGAGACGATCCGGGTCGTGATCCATGCTCTCCTGATCGCGCTGGTGATCCGCACCTTTCTGTTCCAGCCCTTCAACATCCCGTCCGGCTCGATGAAGGCGACGCTGCTCGTCGGCGACTATCTCTTCGTCTCGAAATATTCCTACGGCTATAGCCACTACTCGATCCCGTTCTCGCCGCCGCTGTTCTCGGGGCGGCTCTGGGGCTCGGACCCGGACCGCGGCGACATCGTCGTGTTTCGGCTGCCGAAGGACGATTCCACCGACTACATCAAGCGCGTGATCGGACTTCCCGGCGACCGCGTCCAGATGAAGGACGGGCTGCTCTACATCAACGACACCCCGGTCGAGCGGCAGCGCATGAGCGAATATGTCGGCGAGGATCCGTGCGGCTCCGAGGGCGGCGGCATCTCCCGGGTGAAGCGCTGGAAGGAAACGCTGCCGAACGGCGTGTCCTATGAGACGCTGGATTGCGCCGACAACGGCTACATGGACACCACCAACGTCTACACCGTGCCGGCGGGCCATTTCTTCATGATGGGCGACAACCGCGACAATTCCACCGACAGCCGCTTCCTCGGCCAGGTCGGCTATGTGCCGCAGGAGAATTTGATCGGTCGCGCCCAGATGATCTTCTTCTCCATCGCCGAAGGCGAGCACGCCTGGATGTTCTGGCGCTGGCCGTGGGCGGTGCGCTGGAATCGCTTCTTCAAAATCGTCCGATGAAAGACGAAGCCAAGGACATCACGAGCCAACCGATCGGGGCGCAAGCGGGCCCCGACGGCGAAGCCGCTGCCAAGACGCCCGCGAAGAAGAAGCGGGCGCGGAGCAGCAAGGCCAAGGGCCCGGACGCGAATGCGGCGCTCGAGGCGCGGATCGGCCACAGCTTCGCTGACCCGAACCTGCTGATGCAGGGCATCACCCATGTCTCGGCGCTGAAGTCCGGGCGCAAGCGCGGCGACAGCTATCAGCGGCTGGAATTCCTCGGCGACCACGTGCTCGGGCTCGTCGTCTCCGACATGCTCTATCACGCCTTCCCGAATGCCGATGAGGGCGAGCTGTCCAAGCGTCTTGCCGAACTCGTGCGCAAGGAGAGCTGCGCGGACGTCGCAAAATCGCTCGGCCTGCTCGACGACATCAAGCTCGGTTCGGTCGGCCCCAGCGCCGACGCGCGCCTGCGCAAGAGCGTGCTCGGCGACATCTGCGAAGCCGTGATCGGCGCCATCTTCCTCGACGGCGGCCATGCGGCGGCGGCCGAATTCGTCAGGCGCAACTGGACCGAGCGCATGCACAAGCCGCGGCGTCCGTTGCGAGATCCCAAGACCGTGCTGCAGGAATGGGCGCAGGGGAAGGGACTGCCGACGCCTGTTTACCGCGAGGTCGAGCGCACCGGCCCGCATCACGATCCGCAATTCCGCGTCGCCGTGGATCTGCCGGGCCTCGCGCCGGCCGAGGGCATCGGCGGCAGCAAGCGCGCAGCAGAAAAGGTAGCAGCGTCAGTTATGATCGAACGTGAAGGCGTTGGCGGCGGCAATGACGGTTGAAGCAAGCGGCGAGGCGCCCACTGCGACGCGCTGCGGCTTCGTCGCGCTGATTGGCGCACCGAATGTCGGCAAGTCCACGCTGGTCAACGCACTGGTCGGCGCCAAGGTCACGATCGTCTCGCGCAAGGTGCAGACCACGCGCGCGCTGATCCGCGGCATCGTCATCGAGAACAACGCGCAGATCATCCTGGTCGACACGCCCGGCATCTTCCTGCCCAAGCGCAGGCTCGACCGCGCCATGGTCTCGACCGCCTGGAGCGGGGCGCATGACGCCGACCTCGTCTGCGTGCTGCTCGACGCCAAGGCCGGGATCGACGAAGAGGCCGAGGCGATCCTCGCCAAGGTCGCCAGCGTTAAACACGAGAAGATCCTTGTCATCAACAAGGTCGACCTGGTCCAGCGCGAGAAGCTGCTGGCGCTGGCGCAGGCCGCCAACGAGCGCATGAAGTTCGCGAGGACCTTCATGATCGCGGCGATCTCGGGCGATGGCGTCGATGACATCCGCACGACGCTCGCCGAGATGGTGCCGCCGGGCCCGTTCCTCTATCCCGAGGACCAGATGTCGGACGCGCCGATGCGGCACCTTGCGGCCGAGATCACGCGGGAAAAGATCTATCAGAAACTGCACCAGGAATTGCCCTACCAGTCCACGGTCGAGACCGAAAAGTGGGAGGAGCGCAAGGACAAGTCGGTGCGGATCGAGCAGACGATCTACGTCGAGCGCGAAAGCCAGCGCAAGATCGTGCTCGGCAAGGGCGGCGCCACCATCAAGTCGATCGGCGCGGACGCGCGGAAGGAACTGATGCAGATCCTGGACGTGCCGGTGCATCTGTTCCTGTTCGTCAAGGTGCGCGAGAACTGGGGCGACGATCCCGATCGCTATCGCGAGATGGGCCTGGAATTTCCCAAAGAATAAGCAAGAACAGATCGGTATCCGATGAGCGTGCCCACGAACGTCCGGCGCTTCGAAGCGCTGCTCTATGCGTCGTTGATGCTGGACGCCTTGTCAGTGGCGGTGCAGGACCGCACGCCCAATGCCGACATGACCGAGCAGATGATCATGACGGCGACATTGCTCGCCGGCGGCATGATCCTGCTCCTCGTCTACTTCGTCTGGCTGGCTGCGCATTGGCGCAAGAACTGGCCGCGCTGGGTGCTGGCGGCAGCCCTGGTCTTGTCGGTGATCTCGCTCGGCCAGATTATCGCAGAGAAGGGGATGGAGCTCGACAGCGCCATCGAGATCGTCTCCTGCGTGCTGACCACGCTGGGCCTGTATTTCTCCTTCAGCGGCGACGCGCAGGGCTGGTTCAACGCGTAAGCTCTCGCGCCTTGCCCCGTCCTACGTATCCTCTGATCCGCCCTACGATCGATACGCGTGGACAATGATCACCGCGCTTACGATGATGGTCCAGATGACAAAACCTGCGATCACGCCGAGCGCCGGTGACAGGATCACCCGGCCTTCGCCGGGGCGATTGATCCGCAAGGCGCCCGTCCATCCAATGTGTGTCAGACGTTCCGGAAATTCGACCCTGACTTTGCCGAACGTGACTGCGAACAACAGAGCTAGTGCGGTGAAATAGAAGAGGGTCGGCAAGGCGTCGACGATGGCCCACCAGACGATCCAGATGACCAGTTCGACAATTGGGCCGATCAAACCGGCAATGAAGTCCATTGTGATTCCAATTGCGATTCCAGGCGTGTCCGAACTTCTGCGTCAGTGCATATGGGGCTATACTTAGCACATGGAATGGACCGACGAAGGCATCGTGCTGGGGGTGCGGCGGCATGGCGAGAGTAGCGCCATTGTCGAGCTCCTGACGCGCGAGCACGGCCGGCATCTCGGTCTGGTGCGCGGCGGTGCCGGCTCGCGGATGCGGCCCTTGCTGCAACCCGGCAACAGCGTCAGCGCGGTGTGGCGGGCGCGGCTCGACGAGCATCTCGGCACCTACGCCGTCGAGGGCCTGAAACTGCGCGCGGCCACGCTGCTGGCCTCGTCGCACGGCGTCTACGGCGTCACCCATCTGGCCGCGATTGCGCGGCTGCTTCCCGAGCGCGATCCGCACGCGGAGATCTTTGCGCTGCTCGAACATTCGCTCGACGATTTCGACGACATCGGCAGCGCCGCCGTGCACGTCATCCATTTCGAGCTGGCGATGCTCACCGAACTCGGCTTCGGTCTCGCGCTGGAGAATTGCGCGGTGACCGGGGAGACCACGGACCTGATCTACGTTTCGCCGAAATCCGGCGGTGCGGTGTCGCGCGGCGCGGGCGAGCCGTGGCGCGACCGGCTGTTGCGGCTGCCGCCGTTCCTGCGCCAGGGCGAAACCGCGAGCGAACTCACCGACCAGGATCTCCAGGACGGCTTTCGGCTCACCGGACTGTTCCTGCTTCGCCACGTGCTGGAGCCGCGCGGGCAGGCCCATTCCGACGCGCGGGCCGGCTTCATCAACGCCTTGATGCGGCAGCAGGCGAGGGCGGCAATTCCGGCGCCATGACGTCAGCGCGCCTCTGGATTGCTCGATCGGATGGCATATCCCGGAACCAAAACGGGTTTCCCGGATTGGCCCGTGGGGTTCCAACCCGGGGATAACCTGAATGCTGATCAAGGGACTTATTGTTTCGGCCGCGCTGGTCGCGCTGGCGCCGGACGCCCTCGCAGGCGAGCAACCAGGAGTGTTTCGCCGTGCCTCCTGCACGGTCGTCAGGTTCTATGTGGCCAAATATTCGGCAGCAGCCGCAGAGGCATGGGCCCGGTCCAAGGGTGCGACGGAAGCAGAAATCGAGACGGCCAGGCGCTGCTTGACCAACGCGCCGACCACCACACAGGCCCAAAATCCCCAGACCAACCAGACTGTGACCGCCGGCTGGGCGGGGCACTGAGCCACCCACAGGGAACCAATCCATCCTTGCCCGATTCGCTTCCACGGTTTAACCGGGCGGCATGGGAAAACGATTGATTCCGCCGGAAGACCCGGCCGAAATTCACGAGGTGCCGCTGCGTGAGGCGCTGGAAGAGCGCTATCTCGCCTATGCGCTCTCCACCATCATGCACCGTGCGCTGCCGGACGCACGCGACGGCCTGAAGCCGGTGCACCGGCGCATCCTCTACGGCATGCGCCTGCTCCGGCTCGACCCCGGCACGGCCTTCAAGAAATCCGCCAAGATCGTCGGCGACGTGATGGGCTCGTTCCATCCGCATGGCGACCAGGCGATCTACGACGCCATGGTCCGCCTCGCGCAGGACTTCTCCTCGCGCTACCCGCTGGTCGACGGCCAGGGCAATTTCGGCAATATCGACGGCGATAATCCCGCCGCCTACCGTTACACCGAAGCGCGCATGACCGACGTCGCGCGGCTGCTGCTCGAGGGCATCGACGAGGACGGCGTCGAATTCCGTCCCAACTACGACGGCCAGTCGAAAGAGCCGGTCGTGCTGCCCGGCGGCTTCCCGAATCTGCTCGCCAACGGCGCGCAGGGCATCGCGGTCGGCATGGCGACCTCGATCCCGCCGCACAATGCCGCCGAGCTTTGCGACGCCGCGCTGCATCTGATCGAGAAGCCCGACGCGAAGTCGAAGGCGCTGATGAAGTGGGTCAAGGGGCCCGATTTCCCGACCGGCGGCATCTGCGTCGATTCCAAGCAGGCCATCGCCGAAGCCTACACCACCGGCCGCGGCTCGTTCCGCGTGCGTGCGCGGTGGGAGCAGGAAGAGGGCGCACGTGGCGCCTGGGTCGTCGTCGTCACCGAGATTCCCTATCTGGTGCAGAAGTCGCGCCTGATCGAGAAGGTCGCCGAGCTGCTCGACCAGAAGAAGCTGCCGCTGGTCGGCGACATCAGGGACGAGTCGGCCGAAGACGTCCGCATCGTGATCGAGCCGAAGTCGAAGAACGTCGATCCCGCCTTGATGATGGAATCGCTGTTCCGGCTGACCGAGCTCGAAAACAAGATTCCGCTGAACCTCAACGTGCTGATCAAGGGCCGCATCCCCAAGGTGGTGGGGCTCGCGGAGTGCTTGCGCGAATGGCTCGACCATCTGCGCGACGTCCTGATCCGCCGCAGCAACTACCGCAAGGCCCAGATCGAGCACCGGTTGGAGGTCCTCGGCGGCTTCCTGATCGCCTATTTGAACATCGACGAGGTCATCAGGATCATCCGCACCGAGGATGAACCGAAGCCCGCGCTGATGAAGGCGTTCAAGCTCACCGAGGTGCAAGCCGAAGCCATCCTCAACATGCGGCTGCGCAGCTTGCGCAAGCTCGAAGAGATGGAGATCCGCACCGAGGACAAGAACCTCCGCGCCGAGCTCAAGGGCATCAACGCGGTGCTCGCGTCCGAAGCCGACCAGTGGAAGAAGGTCGGCGAGCAGGTCGGCAAGGTCCGCGACATGTTCGGCCCGAAGACGCCGCTCGGCAAGCGCCGCACCACCTTTGCGGACGCGCCCGAGCACGATCTCGCCGCGATGGAGGAAGCCCTGGTGGAGCGCGAGCCGGTCACGGTGGTCGTCTCCGACAAGGGCTGGATCCGCACCATGAAGGGGCACGTGGAGGACCTCTCGGGGCTTGCCTTCAAGCAGGACGACAAGCTCGGCTTCGCGTTCTTCGCGGAGACGACCTCGAAGCTGCTGCTGTTCGCTACCAACGGCAAGTTCTACTCGCTCGACGTTGCGAAGCTCCCCGGCGGACGCGGTCACGGCGAGCCCATTCGCCTGTTCATCGACCTCGAGCAGGAGGCCGCTCCCGTCGCGCTGTTTGTCAACAAGGGCGGACGCAAATTCCTGGTCGCGAGCCACGAGGGCCAGGGCTTTGTCGTCAACGAGGACGATTGCGTCGGCACCACGAAGAAGGGCAAGCAGGTCCTCAACGTCGACATGCCGAACGAGGCGCGCACGGTCACCGAGGTGATCGGCGACACCGTCGCGGTCATCGGCGAGAACCGCAAGATGCTGGTGTTCCCGCTCGACCAGGTGCCGGAGATGGCCCGCGGCCGCGGCGTTCGCTTGCAGAAGTACAAGGACGGTGGTCTCTCGGACGTCGCCGTGTTCGAGGCCAAGGCCGGCCTGACCTGGAAGGACTCCGCGGGCCGCGAATTCTCCGCGACCATGAAGGAGCTCGCCGAGTGGCAGGGCACCCGCGCCGACGCCGGCCGCCTGCCGCCGAAGGGTTTCCCGAAGTCGAACAAGTTCGGCCGGGTGATCGGGTAGTCCGGCCGCTGCCACAACATTGGTGTCATGCCCCGGCTTGACCGGGGCATCCAGTACGCCGCAGCTTCTCCGCATCTCTCAGCCGTCTCTGGAATACTGGATCGCCCGCTTTCGCGGGCGATGACAGCGAGGGTGCGGCACCCGCAAACGCGTGGCAGATAGCTGTGAGCGCATACGTGACCCCGCCGCACGGGCACGAACATTGCTTTTTCTTCGGCTGCAAATGATCGCTCAAGAAAAAGCAAAAGGCACCAATGTTCAAACCAAAGTCTTTCATTCCGGCGCTGTTCGCCCTCGCGCTGTTTGCGGCGCCGGTGCATGCGGCGGGCAATCTCGTCGCGGTGCTCGAGGCGGAGATCGTCACGCTCGATCCGCATTTCTCCACGGCCTACATTTCGCGCACGTTCGGCTACATGGTGTTCGACACGCTGTTCGCGAAGGATTCCAAGGGCGACATCAAACCGCAGATGGTGCAGGACTGGAAGGTCTCGCCCGACGGCTTGACCTACAGCTTCACGCTGCGCGACGGCTTGAAGTGGCACGACGGCCAGCCGGTCACGGCGGCCGATTGCGTGGCCTCGCTGCGCCGCTGGGGCACCCGCAGCGCGCTCGGCCGCCGCATCTTCGCCATCACGGCCTCGCTCGAGCCGACGGACGCCAAGACGTTCGTGCTGACGCTGAAGGAGCCGTCCGGTCTCGTCATCGACGCGCTCGGCAATCCCGTCAGCCCGGTCGCCTTCATGATGCCCGAGCGCATTGCCAAGACGCCCGGCGACCAGCGCATCACCGAGATCATCGGCTCCGGCCCGTTCGTCTACAGCAAGGCCGATCACCGCACCGGCGATCGCATGATTCTGAAGAAATTCGCCGACTACGTGCCGCGCCCCGAGCCCGCCGACTTCCTCGCCGGCGGCAAGCGCGTCAATGTCGATACGCTGGAGATCCGCGTCATTCCGGATGGTGCGACCGCAGCTTCCGCGCTCCAGGCCGGCGAAGTCGATTTCATGCAATATGCGCCGTTCGATCTGTTGCCGCAGTTGGAGAAGAATCCCCGCGTCAAGCTCGTCAATTTCACCGGCGGCAACATGTTCGCCGGTGCCTATCGCCTCAACGCCGCTTCGAAACCGTTCGACGATCCCGCGATCCGGCGCGTGCTGTGGAAGCTGGTCGACCAGCGTGAGGTGCTGGACGCGCTTGGCCTCGATGCCAAATACGCCACGCCTTGTGCGACGTTCTTCACATGCGGCACCACCTATGAGAGCAAGGCAGGCACGGAAGCTGCCGCAAAGCCGTCGATCGAAGCGGCGAAGGCCGCGCTGAAGGCCACCAACTATGCCGGCGAGCCCGTCATCGTCATGGAGGCCAACGATCTGGAAGCCCCGCGCGTCTCGGCGCAGGTGCTGGCCGAGCGATTGAAGCAGGCCGGCTTCAACGTCGATCTCCAGGTGATGGACTGGGCGAGCGTGCTGGCGCGCCGCGCCAAGAAAGAGGGCTGGAGCGTCTACGGCGTTCACGCCGGTGGCTTCGACCTCGGCTCGCCCCTGACCAACGTCATGGTCGCCTTCAACTGCGCCGACTTCACCGGCTGGCAGTGCGATGCGCGCATCACGCCGCTGATGGAAGCCTTCGCCAAGGCGCCGGCCGAGGAGGATCGCAAGAAGATCGCGGGCGAGATCCAGAGCATCATGTACGATCAGGCGCCCGCGATACCGTGGGGACAGTTCGCCCAGCCGGCACTTTATCGCGCGACGCTTCGCAATCTGATACCGTCCGCCATCCCGGTGTTCTGGAACGTTGAGAAGTAACGCGATGTACGATGTCATTGTTGTCGGCGGCGGCTCCGCCGGCGCCGCTGTGGCCGCGAGGCTCTCCGAGGATCCCGCAAGGCGCGTCCTGCTGCTCGAAGCGGGTCTGGACTGGCGCGCCGACGAGGCGCCCTGGGAGGTGAGGACGCCGAACCCGATCCCGATCATCCACAAGCGCGAATACCAGGAGAAATGGCAGTGGCCCGATCTGCTGACGCGCCGGGTGGCGGAGCAGGAGCCGCGCTTCTACTGGCGCGGCAAGGGGCTCGGCGGCTCCTCGATGATGAACGGCCAGATCGCGATCCGCGGTGTCGCCGACGCGTTCGACGAATGGGCGGCCAATGGCTGCACCGGCTGGTCGGCGAAAGAGGTGATGCCGCTGTTCTCGGTGATCGAGGACGATTTTGAGTTCGGCGACGCCGATGGACATGGACGCGGCGGGCCGCTGCCAGTCTATCGCGCGCCGCCCGAAAAATGGGGCCCGATCGATCGCGGCTTGCGCGACGCGGCCTTGGCGAGCGGCTATCCCTGGTGCGCTGACGTCAACGGTCCGGACGGTGAGGGCGTCGCCTGCTATCCGATCAACAGCCGCGACAGCCGCCGCATCACCACCAATGAAGGCTATCTCGAGCCCGCGCGCGGCCGCGCCAATCTGGAGATTCGCGGGCGTGCGCTGGTCGATCGCGTCCTGATCCGTGACGGAAGGGCGACCGGCGTCCGTGTTCATTTCGAGGGGCAGGGCACGAGCGAGATCGGCGCGCGCCAGATCGTGCTGTGCGCGGGTGCCATCCACAGTCCGGCGATTCTGCTGCGCTCGGGCATCGGGCCGGCCGACGAGGTGAAGGCGATGGGGATTGCGGTCGCGCGCGACCTGCCGGTCGGCCGCCACTTCTTCGACCACCCGCTGTTTCGCGCCACGATCCAGCTTCACGAGAACCTCCGGCCCACCGATCCCGACACCCGCCACACCAATTGCTGCGTGACCTATTCCTCCGGCCTCGCCAATGGCGGCAAGCGCGACATGATCCTGATCGCTTTCAACCACCGCGGCATCGGCGCATCAGGCGCCATCGGCGCCGGACTGTTCAATGCGTATTCGCGCGGCACGCTCAAGCTGGCCTCGACCGATCCCGCGATCGATCCCATCGTCGAG
This sequence comes from Bradyrhizobium sp. GW821-FHT12B03, assembly GCF_058807535.1. NCBI lineage: Bacteria > Pseudomonadati > Pseudomonadota > Alphaproteobacteria > Hyphomicrobiales > Nitrobacteraceae > Bradyrhizobium > Bradyrhizobium sp. GW821-FHT12B03. Next base: position 142,773 of record NZ_JBXAQU010000011.1, on the reverse strand, counting down.
GAGAACATGCTGGCCGATCCCCGCGACATGCTGCGCATGAAGGATGCGGTGAAACGGCTGGCCGTGATCACCTCGCAGCCGGCGCTCTCGGGCATTGCCGACTGGATCAGGCTGACCGACACCGATCTCACGCTTCCGCAAGCCGCGAGCCTGCCGGATCACGAGCTCGATGCGCTGCTGCGCCGTGAGACCGGCGACATCCAGCATGCCGCCGGCAGTTGTCGCATGACCGGCGTCAACGACCCCGATGGCGTGGTCAATCCCGACGGCACCGTGAAAGGCATCAGCGGCCTGCGCGTTGCCGACGCCTCGATCATGCCCTCGGATTGCCGCGCCAATACTCACTTCACGACGGTGGTGATCGGGGAAGCGATTGCACGGATGATGATGCGATAAGTGCCCGCCGCGCGTTGCCTCAACGTCCGACGGTGCCGACCAGGCGCGGGCGGCGATTTGCGCGCGAAGTCTCGGCCGACAGCGCGCGCAGCCATTCGCGGAAGCTGACGATTTCAGGGCAATCCGCGGTGCCCTCGGGCGCAACCAGCCAATCGCCCAGGCCGGATCCCTGATCGATCCGGTCGCAGCGATAGCCCGGATGGTGGCCGAGACCGCGGGCGATCAGCAGGTCGACCTTGCCCTCGATCAGCTCGTGCAGGCCGGCGGGTTGCAGCACGCGCAAACCGATATCCGCATGTGTGCCGCGAAACTCCGCCAAGGCGAGGCGGCGCAAATCCAGGCTGCCATGGACACCCAGCTGGAGCAGCACCGTACCCGCCGGCTTCAGTCGCGAGGTCGCCTCCGCAATGTGACGAAAGCCCTCGGAGACCCCGGGCAGATAGGCTTGGCCAGCCGCAGTCAGGATGAGCTGCTTGTGCAACCGCTCGAACAGCTGCACGCCGAGGCGCGCCTCCAGCGCTTTCACCTGCTGCCCGACCGCGGCGGGCGTCACGTGCAGCTCGTGCGCGGCGAGCTTGAAGCTGAGATGCCGCGCGGCGGCCTCGAAAGCACGAAGCGCGTTGAGTGGTGGGAGGGCGTAGGTCATCGCACCTCACTTTGACACTGATCACTTGCGGCCTTGCAATAGATTTTCTTGCGCTGAACCGCAGGAATGATGCTTTGCGCCGCGGCTATGTTGCCGGATACGGTCAGCCCGCAATCCGGAGAACCGCCATGCCCCCAGCTCACTTCGTCAGCCACAATCCCGCGACGGTCCACGCTCCCGCCGGCGGCTACAGCATGGGACTTGAATTGAAGCAGCATCGCCGCCTGCTGTTCATCAGCGGCCAGGTGCCCGAAGCATCCGACGGCGCCGTGCCCGAAGGCTTCGAGGCGCAATGCGAGCAGGCCTGGCGCAACGTCATCGAGGTGCTTGCCGCCGCCGGTCTTGGCGTCGCGAATCTGGTCAAGGTCACGACCTTTCTGACCGACCGGAAGCAGGTCGTGCCCAACCGCGCCATTCGCCGCGCGATGCTTGGGGAACATCAGCCTGCGCTGACGGTCGTGGTCGTCGAGACCGTCGACAGCAAGTGGTTGCTGGAGATCGAGGCGATTGCCGCGGAATGACCCCGGCTCTCGCCGACCTCGCAACAGGCCAATCGTGTCAGGTGTCCAATGGCTGAGATCATTCACCCCTTTTACGAGGCGCATCGCGGTGCCATGGAGGCCGCCATGCGCCAGCGCCTCGATCTCGCCGAAGCGATGCTGCGCGAGCGCGCGCATCTGTCCGATATCGACGGGATCAGGCAGGAGGTGATGGCCGAATTCGAGATCGTGCTCAGCCAAATGCCCTATGTCGGCGGCGCGGAAAGTCGCATGAGCGATTTCTTCATGCGTCTGATGGGTTTCATGGCGATCAGCCGCGTGCTCGGGCGGCACGGCGTGCCGCTGCCCGTGGTCGGCGAGATCGAGCGGGAAACCTACAAGGCGCAATTGCTCACCTTATCGGAAGCGGAACGGCTCGCCTCGGGGCGTCAGTTCATGTCGCCCGAGAACCAGGCCTTGCTGCGCGCGCAAGCCGCGCAAAGCGTGACAAGCAGCCATCGGGACGCGTTTCCGGAAGACTTCGTCTACGATTTCGTCGAGCCAGGTCCAGGTGAGACTTTTGAGTTCGGCATCAACTACAAGGCATGCGGCTTCTGCAAATTCGCCGACCGCCATGGCGACAAGGACATCCTGCCGAACATCTGCGGGCTTGATTTCGACGCCTATGCCACACGCGGCGTCCACCTGGAGCGGACGCAAACGCTGGCCGGCGGCGCCAGCCACTGCAATTTCCGGTTCTCGCGGTTACTGCCGGACTAGATCACCCCTGCCAGCTGCAGCCCAACACCGGCCGCGCAACTGCCCGCGAGCACCGTCAGCATCCCCAGCTTGAACCGGAAGATCGCAGTTGCGGCCGCGATCGCCAGCACGAGCGCCGGCACATCGACGCTGCTCAGCACCGGCCTGTCGAAGTTCAGCGGGAACGCGTGCACCGGTACGGTCTCGCGGAACAGCGTGTGCAGCGCGAACCAGATCGAGAGGTTGAGGATCACGCCGACGACGGCGGCGGTGATCGCGCTCAGCGCACCGGCAAGGCCCTTATTGCCGCGCAGGCGCTCGATATAGGGGGCGCCGACGAAGATCCAGAGGAAGCAGGGCGTGAAGGTGACCCAGGTTGCGAGCAATCCGCCGAGCGTCGCCGCCAGCATCGGCGACAGGCCGCTCGGATCGCGATAGGCCGCCATGAAGCCCACGAACTGGAGCACCATGATGAGCGGGCCCGGCGTTGTCTCGGCCATGCCGAGGCCGTCGAGCATCTCGTGCGGCTTGAGCCAGTGATAATGCTCGACCGCCTGCTGGGCGACGTAAGCCAGCACCGCATAGGCGCCGCCGAAGGTGACCAGCGCCATCTTCGAGAAGAACAGGGCGATCTGGCTGAACACGTTGGCCTGACCGAACGCCAGGAGCAGCGCGATGACAGGCACCAGCCAGAGCGCAAGCCAGAGGGCGCCGACCCGGATCGCGCGTCCCGTGTCGGGCCTGACGTGATCGGGCACGGCGTCGCCGAGCATGCTGTCGATCACGGCGCCGCTGCCGCCAGGGCCGTGACCGGCCGGGGCGAATTCCGGACGGCCCTGTCTGGCGCCGATATAGCCGATCACGCCGGCGGCGATGATGATGACCGGGAAGGGGACCGCAAAGAAGAAGATGGCAACGAAAGCAATCGCGGCGAGCGCGATCATGATGCGGTTCTTCAGCGCACGCTTGCCGACGCGCACCACTGCCTCGACGACGATGGCGAGCACGGCGGCCTTCAGGCCGAAGAACAGCGCCTCGATGAAGCTGACATTGCCGAAGGCGGCGTAAACGTAGCTCAAGGCCATGATGGCGATGATGCCGGGCAGGACGAACAGCCCGCCCGCCATCAGCCCGCCGGCGGTGCGGTGCATCAGCCAGCCGATATAGGTCGCAAGCTGCTGTGCCTCCGGTCCCGGCAGCAGCATGCAATAGTTCAGCGCATGCAGGAACCGGCCTTCGGAGATCCATCTCTTCTCCTCGACCAGGATGCGGTGCATCACCGCGATCTGGCCCGCGGGCCCGCCAAAGCTTAGGCAAGCGACGCGCAGCCAGACGCGGAAGGCTTCGTTGAAGCTGATGCCGTGACCGGCATCAGCTCCTGCTTGAACGTTACGGGTATCCATTACGCCTTCGCCTTGTTGGTCGGCCAGTTGTGGGTCTCGGCCGTGGCGTCGCGACACCAGCGGTAGAAGGCGTCGTAGAGCGTCATGCCGGCCTCGAGCTGTTCGAGGTCGTCGTCATACATCCGCGACAGCCCGAGCGAGGCCGCGAGCAGACCGGGCGCTTCCGGCGACAGGTCAGGCCGCGCGGTGTCGGCGCCGCGCACCAGCGTTGCCAGCCGGAGCAGGGCCGGCGTGGCGATCCCGAACTCCTCGATCATGACGTCGAAGGTGCAGAGCTCGCCGCGGTGGCTCCAGAACACGTTCTCGATGTCGAACGGCGCCGCGTTGAAGCGTTCGCCGACGGCGACCACTTCGGAGGGCGCCACATAGAGGAACACTGCGCCCGGATCGACAAAGCGGCGGATCAGCCAGGGGCAGGCGATGCGGTCGACCTTCGGCCGCGCCCGCGTCACCCAGACGGTGCGTCCCTTGGCGTCGCGCGGCGGCAGCTTGCGGGTGTCGAGCAGCGGAAGATTCGCCGCCTTCCAGCCCTCGAAGCCGCCGTCGAGCGTCTCGGCCTGCACGCCAAGCTGGCGGAGCCAGGCCGCGGTGCCCTGCGCGAGCTTGGCGCCGCGCAGGCAGGAGACGATGGCGGGGCGGCCGGCGAAGGTTGCCCCCCAGTCGGAAACGTTGTCGTGGCTGAGCTTGATCGAGCCTGGGATCAGCCGCCGGTCGGCGGCAAAATCTTCTTCTGTCCGCACATCGATCAGGGCAGGGGCGTTCGCCGTGCCGATCAGCCGTGCCAGTTTGTCAGATGACATCGTCGTGTAGGAAGACATGATGCGCCCTCGTGAAAACAAACGGGACGCGATACTTGGGCATGTCGCCTCGTGGGGAGATCGCTCAAATCCCCATGAACGGCATTACAGCGAAACCGCGGCGGCCTGTCAATCGCCGGTTTCGGCGCCAATGAGCGTTAGAAAGATAGGCCGCCGGGGCCTATATTGGGGCCACGCGGAATCCGTTTTCCGGAGAGTTGAGCCGATGCACTCCCATTCCATCGAACAATGGACCCACGACCACGCCTTTCTCGGCGACAAGCACGACGAGAACGAGCGGCGCACCTGGCTGGTCGTGGTCCTGACGCTGGTCATGATGGTCGGCGAGATCGTCGCCGGCTCGCTGTTCGGCTCGATGGCGCTGCTCGCTGACGGCTGGCACATGGGCACGCATGCGGCGGCGCTCGGCATCGCGGCGTTTGCCTACCGCTTCGCGCGCCGTCACCTCGGCAATGCGCATTTCACCTTCGGCACCGGCAAGTTCGGCGATCTCGCCGCCTTCTCCAGCGCCATCATCCTGGGATTGATCGCGGTCGAGATCGCCTATGAGAGTGTGCTGCGGCTGATCACGCCGGTGCCGATCGTCTACGGCGAGGCGATCGCGGTGGCGGCCCTCGGGCTGTGCGTCAACCTCGCCAGCGCCTGGCTCTTGCGCGGCAGCCACGATCATCACCACCACGGCCATGATCACGGCCATGCGCATCATGATCGCGACGATCATGATCATCACCACCATCATCACGACAACAATCTTCGCGCGGCCTATGTCCACGTCATGGCGGATGCCGCGACCTCGGTGCTGGCGATCGGCGCGCTGCTGGTGGCGATGTATTCGGGCTGGGTGTGGGCCGATCCGGCGGTCGGCCTGATCGGGAGCGCGGTGATCGCGAGCTGGGCATTCGGCCTGATCAAGAGCTCCGGTGCGGTTCTGCTCGACGTGCGCGCCGACGAGAAGCTCGAGCGGGTGATCCGGGCACGCATGGAGGTTGGCGACGACCGCGTCACCGACCTGCATCTCTGGCAGGTCGGTCCCGGCCATTGCGCCGTGCTGGTGTCCGTGGTGTCGGAGAAGCCGAAGCAGCCGGCGGTCTACAAGAAGCGGCTCACCGGGTTGAAGGGCCTCAGCCACGTCACGGTGGAGGTCGAGACCTGCCCGCACTGACGTGATCCGCGAAGGCGGAATTCTGCGGCGTCGCCGGGGTTGATCCTCGGTTGCAGCTGCCCCAATCGCTGCCAAGGAGGGACCAAGGATGATGTCCAGACTCAAGCTCGCTCTCGCGGCCGCCGCGCTCGCTTTGTCCGCTCATGCGGCGATGGCTCAATCGGAAAAGACCGGCGTCGAAAAGCTCTATGTCCTCAATTGCGGGGAGGGCACCGCCGGCGACATCTCGCGCTGGACGCCCGGCCTGAACGAGGGCAAGACGATGGACTTCGTCGACAGCTGCTACCTCATCAAGCACACCAAGGGCTGGTTCCTGTGGGACACCGGCATCGCCGATTCCGTCGCCGCCATGCCGAACGGTCTCGCGCCGGCCGATCCCAAGGCCGTGACCTGGCGTCGGCCGAAGACGCTTGCGGCCCAGCTCGAGCAGCTCGGCGTCAAGCCCAACGACGTCAAGGCGATGGCCGTCTCCCATACCCATCCCGACCACTCCGGCAATGTCGAGCTGTTCCCGCAGGCCGTCCTGTTCGTGCAGAAGGCCGAATATGACTGGCCCGGTGCCAACAACGAACCGCGCTTCAAGCCCTCGCATCCCGTCGAGCAGCTCGCGGGCGACAAGGACGTGTTCGGCGACGGCAGCGTGACCATCCTGTCGACTCCAGGCCATACGCCGGGACACCAGTCGCTGCTGGTGAAACTGCCGAAGACCGGCGCGGTGATCCTGTCCGGCGACGTCGTTCACTTCAGGGATAATTGGGATAACCGCCGCGTGCCCGGCATGAACGTCAACAAGGACCAGAGCGCGGCCTCGATGCAGAAGATCGCCGACACGCTCGCCAAGGAGAAGGCGCAGCTCTGGATCAACCACGACAAGGTCCAGCGCGACAGCCAGAAGATGGCGCCGGAGTTCTACGACTGAAGCCGGCCTAGCCTTTCGGCGCGCTCGCGGCTGGCGGTGCACCCTCCGGCGTCTTCTTCGGCTTCAGCGTGCCGGCATAGAAGGACAGCAGCCACACCAGGATGATGGCGAGCAGATAGACGCCCCAGGCCTGTGGCGGCGTGGTCGCCCAGCGCAGGAGGCCCTTGAAGGTGCGGGGCGGGCTGTTGTCTTCGGTCATGGCCCGCTTGTGCGCGAAAGCGGCTGGGCGGTCAATCAGGCCGGCGCTCGGCGCGGATCAGGAACAGCGCCGCCAGCGCCGAGAGGCTGAGCGCGGAGGAGACCATCAGCACCTTGGCGCCCATGACGTCGATCAGCAGGCCGAACGCCAGCGGCGCCACCGCCTGTGCCATCCGCGCCGGCGCGCCGATGATGCCGAGCCGGTAGCCAAAATCCTTCGGCCCGAAGATCGACAGCGGCAGCGTGCCGCGGGCGATCGTCAGGATGCCGTTGCCCGAACCGTGGAGCAACGCAAAGGCGCTCGCCGCGGCGCCGCCGAAGATGGCGATGACGGCAGCTCCAATCGGATGGGTCACGCAGGCGAGCCGGGTCGACCACAGCGGATGAAAGCGGCTGAGGACGCTCGCTTCGAGGATGCGCGCCACCACTTGCGCCGGACCGATCAGCGCGCCGGCCGCGATCGCCTCGACATGCGTCGCACCGGTCGCCTCCAGGATGCGCGGGAAATGCACGGCCATCGCGCCGGTGACGGTCCAGACCGCGGCGAAGACGAAGGCGAGCAGGATCATCGTGCGGTCGAGCGGCAGATGCGGCTTCTCGGCCGTGGCCGCCGCCTGCCTGGCGCCCTTGATCGCCGGCAGCATGAAGAAGTTGAGGGGCAGGCCGATCAGGATGTTGGCGGCGGCCCATGCAAAGCAGGTCTCGCGCCAGCCGAGATGGGCGAGCCCCCAGGCGGTGAGCGGCCAGCCGACGGTGGAGGCAAAGCCCGCCATCAGCGTGATGCCCGTGATCGAGCTGCGCGCCTCAGTGCCATAGATTCGGCCGAGCGCGGCGAAGGCGGCGTCATAGAGCCCCATCGCCATGCCGATGCCGAGCACGAGCCAGGCGATCGCCATCACCAGAACGGATTGCGACAACCCAAGGAGCACGAGGCCGGCGGCGATGATCAGGTTGGAGGCCGACAGCACCTGCCGTCCGCCGACGAGATCGATCTGCCGTCCGATCCGCGGGCCGAACATCGCCGAGATCACCAGCGAGGCCGAGAACGCGCCAAAGATCCAGTTGGAGGAGATGCCGAGGTCGTGCGCCATGGGATCGGCGAGCAGGGCGGGCAGGTAGTAACTGGAAGCCCAGGCCAGGGTCTGCGTGGTACCGAGCGCCAGGATGATCGGGAGCTGGCGCTGGCTCATCCGCGCGTGCCTCCGATTCTGGCCGACAAAGTCATCATCGCCGGCATTTGCCGCCCGCGCCGGGAGTGCGTCAACCGCGATCGCGGCATATTCGATCTGCAAGGGGCGGGAGCCTTGCGCACCGCCCGCGCGAGGCTCGCGGCCTTTCGCTCGTCACGAATGCACGCCATAATGGCGCATGCAATTGACCTCGCGCCTCACGCTGATGAACTGGCTGACCGGCCAGGGGCTCACGGGCCTGCCCGAAAACGAGCTGCTTCGCGGCTTCTGCGAGCGCTGCCGCGCCGAAGGCCTGGAACTCTCGCGGGGGCTGGTCGTCATCGACACGCTGCATCCGATCTATGAGGGCCGCGGCTTCCGCTGGAGCGACCGGGCGAGCAACGAGAGCGATGCGTTCGAATACGGCTCGACCGCCGAGGGAGACGCGGCCCAGAGCTGGCGCCGCTCGGTGTTTTTCCACATGCTCGAGCATGGCCACGACGAGATGGTGATCGATCTTGCGGATGCGCCGTCGATGGATTTTTCCCAGCTCGGCGAGCTCGCCGAAAAGGGCCACAAGCACTATCTCGCCTTCGTGCATCGCTTCGGCGAGAACGGCGCACTCGGCCTGATGGATTGCCTGTACTCCTGCTGGACCACGCGCCGCGACAGCGGCTTCTCCGAGCCGGAGCTTGTGGCATTGCGCGATCTCGTGCCGGTGCTGGGGCTCGCGATCAAGTCGGCGCAGCAGGTCGACATCGCGCGCACGCTGGGGCGCGTCTATCTCGGCCGCGGCGCCTCCGAACAGGTGCTGGGCGGCCGTATCTCACGCGGCGTCACCGAGCGCATCAATGCCGTGCTGTGGTATTCGGATTTGCGCGGTTCGACCGGGATCAGCGAGAGCATCGGGCCGGACGAGATCATCCCGTTCCTCAACGACTATGCGCAGGCCGTGATCGACGCGATCCACGATGCCGGCGGCGACGTGCTGAAGCTGATCGGCGACGGCGTGCTGGCGATGTTCACCGGCGAGGACATGGCGCATGCGCGGCGTGCGGCGCTACGCGCCGAACACCTGTTCCGCCAGAACGTCGCGGCGCTGAACAAGCGGCGGGCGGCCGACGGCCGTCCCACCACCTCGGCCTATATCGGCCTGCACGTCGGCGAGGTCTTTTACGGCAATATCGGCAGCGAGGACCGGCTCGATTTCACGGTGGTGGGCCCGACGGTGAACGAGGTCAGCCGCATCGCCTCGATGAGCCGCTCGGTCGACCGCGAGCTGCTGGCGTCAGCGGAGTTCTACAAAGGGCTCGATGCCGCCGGCCGTCGCTACCTCGTCTCCACCGGCCGTTACGCGCTGCGCGGCATCGGCCACGCGCAGGATCTCTACACGCTCGATCCGGAGGTCGACGCCAGCGAGCCGGTGACGGGCAGTTACGAACGGTATCTGGCGAACTAGGCTGACCGCCTCGCCAGGACGACCGCGGAGGACCGGCTAGCACCGCACTGCCGCGCCGTCCTCCACCATCGCCGGCTGCCGATGCAGCGCCACCGCCGGCGACAGCAGGATCACGAGCGCCTGCGCGCCGAATACCGCCGCTGCCAGATAGAGGCAGGCCTCCGCACTCCAGAACCCGCCGACGATCGCGCCCAGCGCCGAGCCGAGCGGGCGGGCGCCGTAGCTCATGATGTTGATGGCGGAGACGCGCCCGAGCAGGCGCGGCGGCGTCACCGACTGGCGCAGGGTCGTGGTCGAGATCACCCACAGGATCGGGCCGACGCCGAGCAGGAAGAAGCTGAGGCCTGCAAGCCAGAGCGAGGGAACCAGCACCGTCAGCGCCATCACCAGCGAGGCGACGAAGCCGGTGACCGGACCGAGGCCGACGACGGCGCCGAAGGCGATCCGCTGCATCACGCGTGTGGCGACCAGCGCGCCGATCACCATGCCGACGCCGTACATCGTCAGCACCGTGCCGATTCCGGCGGCGGTCAGGCCGAGATGGCGCACCGCATAGGGCACGAACACCGCGATCTGCAGGAACCAGCCGGTGTTGAAGATGAACTGGGTGATGAAAACCGGTCGCAGCAGCGGATGGTGAAACACGAAGCCTGCGCCTTCGCGAATGTCCTGGAACGGATGGCGCCGCGGCGCGGGCACGCGGGCGGGTTCGTAGATGCCGGAAAGCAGCACCACGGCAACGGCCGAGAGCGCCGCGGCAAAGCCGAAAGCCAGGCTCGCACCCCACCATCCCACCAGCGCGCCGCCGAGCGCAGGCCCGCTGGCAAAGGCGATGGTGCGCGCAAGCTCGATCCGGGCGTTGGCGGCCGGCAACAGATCCGAACTCACCAGCGAGGGCACCAGGGCCGGTGCGGCCACGCTGTAGACGACGGTGCCGCACACGGCAGCGAAGCCGAGCAATGCCAGCAGCGGCAGATTGAGAGCGCCGAGCGCGAGCAGCAGCACGATAGCCGCGAGGGCCGCTGCCCGCAGCGCCTCGGCGCCCGCCATCAGCGCGCGGCGGGAGATGCGGTCGGCGAGCAGGCCGGCGGGAATGGCGAAGAGGACGAAGGGAAGCGTCAGCGCCGTCTGCAACATCCCGGTCTGGCCTTCGGCGACGCCGAGCGTCAGCACGGCGACGATGGGGGCAGCGGCCAGTGCAATCTGCTCGGCCGATTGCGCGGCGAGGTTGGACCAGGCGAGGCGGCTGAAGGTGTCGGGGAGGCACGGCGAATTTGACATGGCTCATTTCCTGCAAAGTCGGGTTGGCGCCAGTATCGGCCTCCGCGACCGGCCAAACCCACCCGCTTCCCGACAGGGCGGCGGCGACGGGAACCGATGCGGCTAGATGCAGTTGCAAATGAGTTGCAATAAGCTCCGACTTCGGTATTCTGGCCTCATGGATGCTCGCTCCCCCAATCTGATCCCCGACGCCGCCGGCTGGCGCGCTGATGCGCCGACCACCAAGAGCCTCGCCGAGGTTAATTCCACAGTCGCCGTTCCAACGGCAGGCCGCTGGTGGCGGCGGCTGCTCGCTTTCGTCGGTCCAGGCTATCTTGTCTCGGTCGGCTACATGGACCCCGGCAACTGGGCGACCGACCTCGCCGGAGGATCGAAGTTCGGCTACACGCTGCTCTCGGTCATCCTGCTTTCGAACCTGATGGCGATCCTGCTCCAGTCGCTGGCGGCACGGCTCGGCATCGTCACCGACCGCGACCTCGCGCAGGCCTGCCGCGCGACCTATTCGCCGGCGGTGAATTTCCTGCTCTGGCTGGCCTGCGAGGCGGCAATCATCGCCTGCGACCTCGCCGAGGTCATCGGCACCGCCATCGCGCTCAAGCTCCTGTTCGGCATTCCCCTGATCGGCGGCGCGCTGCTGGCGGCGCTCGATGCCTTCCTGCTCCTGCTGCTGATGAACCGCGGCTTCCGTTTCCTGGAAGCCTTCGTCATCGCGCTGCTCGCGGTGATCGCGGTCTGCTTCGCGGTCCAGATCGTGGCCGCGGCGCCGCCGGTCGCGGAGGTGCTGCACGGTTTCCTGCCGAAGACCGAGATCTTCACCAATCCGGAGATGCTCTACATCGCGATCGGCATCATCGGTGCGACCGTGATGCCGCATAATCTCTACCTGCATTCCTCGATCGTGCAGACGCGCGCCTACGAGCGCAACGAGAAGGGCCGGCGCGAGGCGATCAAATGGGCGACGACGGACTCCACCATCGCCCTGATGCTGGCACTGTTCATCAACGCAGCGATCCTCGTCGTGGCAGCTGCGACGTTCCACAAGAGCGGCCATTCCGACGTCGCCGAGATCGGCCAGGCTTTCGAGCTCCTGTCGCCGCTGCTCGGCCTCGGCATCGCCTCGACGCTATTCGCTGTCGCGCTGCTCGCCTCGGGCCTCAACTCGACCGTCACCGCGACGCTCGCCGGCCAGATCGTGATGGAGGGCTTTCTCGACCTGCGCCTGCCGCACTGGGCGCGCCGCCTGCTCACGCGCGGCATCGCCATCGTTCCGGTGATCATCGTCACCGCGATCTATGGCGAGCGCGGCACGGCGGATTTGCTGGTGTTCAGCCAGGTCGTGCTGTCGATGCAGCTTCCCTTCGCCGTCATCCCGCTGGTCCGCTTCGTCTCCGACCGCCGCAAGATGGGCCAGTTCGCGATCCCGACCTCCGTTGCCGCGGTCGCCTGGATCGTCGCAGGCGTGATCGTGATTTTGAATCTGAAGCTGCTGGCCGATACGCTGTTCGGCTAAGGCCGCTTGCGAGCGTGGCTGCTAGCAGAGCCCGCTCATGTGCTTGAACTTCCAGAGTGACGGCAGCCCTTGCGGGCTGGTTTTCGGAACAAAGCCCCGCAAGGTCGCCTTCGGGCCCTTCTGCTTGTACTCCTCGATCCCGCATGATGTCGGGCCTTCGTACACAGTCACCGTCACGGCATAGAAATCGGGAAGCACGCCGTCGATCCGGGCCTCGGATTCGACGTCGAAGTTCGGCTGTCGCCAGGTATGGATGATCTTGCGGCCGGGCTCGGGCTTGTCGAACAAGGGAACGTCCGGCGCAACGAGATCGGCGATGTCGCCGACCTTGCCGACCGGCTGGCCGTACTCCCTGAGGAATGTGCGGAGCTTCGGGGGCGGGGGCGTTACCGCGATGCACCGGCCAAAATACTCTTTGCGGCCGGCGTCGCAGGCATGAGCGTCGATGCTCGACGGGATGATCAGCGCGAGTGCGAGGAGAAAAGACGCAGCCGAAGGCGAGCGCGTGCCACTGTTTGCCGCGCGACATCGAACCACGGTGTATTAGTCTTGCGGCTCGGACGCCGCGTCGCCCTGCGCGTCGATGCGCAGCCAGCCCGAGGGCGCGAGGCGCTGCTGCGGCAGGAAGCGGGCCTTGTAGTCCATCTTCTTGGAGCCCTCGATCCAGTAGCCGAGATAGACGTAAGGCAGCCCTTGGCGGCGGGCGCGGGCGATGTGGTCGAGGATCATGAAGGTGCCCATCGAGCGGCTGACCTGGCCCGGCTCGAAGAAGGAGTAGACCATCGACAGGCCGTCGCTGAGCACGTCGGTGAGCGCCACCGCGACCAGCTCCTCGCCGCGGCCGGTGATGCCGCTGTCGGGGCCGCGCTTGCGGTACTCGATGATGCGGGTCTCGACATGGCTGTCCTCGACCATCATGGCGTAGTCGAGCACGGTCATGTCGGCCATGCCGCCATGGCGGTGGCGGGCGTCGAGATAGGCGCGGAACACTGAATATTGCTCGGAGGTCGGCACCGCGCTGCGCTGCTCGCCGATGATGTCGGCGTTGCGGGCCATCACCTTGCGGAAGTTTCGGGAGGGGCGGAACTCGTTGGCGACGACCCGGACCGAGACGCAGGCGCGGCACTGGTCGCAGGCCGGCCGATAGGCGATCGACTGGCTGCGGCGGAAGCCGCCATGGGTCAGGAGGTCGTTGAGGTCGCCGGCGCGGTCACCCACGAGGTGCGTAAACACCTTGCGCTCATGCCGGCCCGGCAAATAGGGGCAGGGCGAGGGCGCCGTCAGGTAAAACTGGGGGGTGTCGCGCGAGTGCTGGGTCAAGGGACGTCGTGGGCCTCCGAAGTGAGTATCAGCATCGCGCTACGGAAGCCCCCGGTCAATCGGTCTGCTCGGCAGGTCAGATCAGTCAGCTTAGTCGGTCCTGGTTGATAGGTTCTTGATCACCAGCTTCTGGCGTCTTGGGTGGCTCCTTGGGGCACGGGTGCGCGGACCGAGTTGTTGATCACGACCGTTCCCAGCACGAAGTCATGCAAGAGGCGCCGGCGGCCGTTGAACAGGCCGACCAGGACCACGAAGGGCGACAGGAACGAGACCGTCACCCAGAACAGCACGGCATGGGTGGCGCCGAGCACGAAATAGCCCGGCGCGCCGTACCAGGTGCGCAACTCCAGATCCATCACCCGCATGCCGATCGTCGCCGATGACGGGCCGCCGATACAGGCGCCGTAATAGACGATGGCCCAGATCACCGAGGCCGGCCACGCCAGCCAGAACAGCGCCCAGCCGATGCCGAGCGTGACCACGCCAAACAAGGCGATGAAGAGATAGCCGAGGATGACCGGCACCGAGATCACGACCATGTCGATCAGGAAGGCGAACACCCGCCGCGTCGCGACGCCGCGGAACAGTTCCGGGTTCAAATAGGGATCGAACGCGTGCGGCCGCACGCCGCCGTCGCTGCGCCAGGCGCCGGAACTACCCGAGTCATACGACATGGTCCGTCCTCCCAGGGAAAACTCCCGTGGCAGGACATGGGAACAGACTATTCCCCTGCCAAGGGTGCGCGCTCGTTAACAAGCCGAAATATTCCGGCGATTCGGGGGCGGTGATAGGCCGATGGCGCAGCTGCCGTAGGATGGGCAAAGGCGCGTCAGCGCCGTGCCCACCATCGTTCCGCGATTGCAAGCCGGAATGGTGGGCACGCTACGCTTTGCCCACCTTACGGCACCTTATCCTTGGGCGCGCAGCTTCTCCGCCACCTTCGGTGCAAAATAGCTGAGCACGCCGTCGGCGCCGGCACGCTTGAAGGCGAGCAGGCTTTCCATCATGGCGCGCTCGCCGTCGAGCCAGCCGTTGCCCGCGGCCGCTGCGATCATCGCGTACTCACCGGACACCTGGTAGGCGAAGGTCGGCATCGCAAAGGTGTCCTTCACGCGGCGGACCACGTCGAGATAGGGCATGCCGGGCTTCACCATCACCATGTCGGCGCCCTCGGAAATGTCGAGCTCGACCTCGCGCAGCGCCTCGTCGGTGTTGGCACTGTCCATCTGGTAGGTGCGCTTGTCGCCGACAAGCGTCTTGGCCGAGCCGATGGCGTCGCGGAACGGGCCGTAGAAGGCGGAGGCATATTTGGCAGCGTAGGCCATGATCTGCACGTCGATGAGCCCCGCGTGATCCAGTCCCTCGCGGATCGCGGCGACGCGGCCGTCCATCATGTCGGAGGGCGCGATGATGTCGCAGCCGGCTTCGGCCTGCACCAGCGCTTGGCGTACCAGCACGGCAACCGTCTCGTCGTTCAAAATCGCGCCGTCGGCGATCAGGCCGTCATGGCCGTGGCTGGTGAAGGGATCGAGCGCGACGTCGCAGAGGATCCCGATATCAGGAAATTCCTTCTTGATCGCGCGCACCGCCTGGCAGACGAGGTTGTTCGGATTGGTCGCTTCCGAGCCTTCTTCGTCGCGGAGTGAGGGGTCGGTGTAGGGAAACAATGCGATGCAGGGGATGGTCAGCTTCATCGCGCGTTCGGCCTCGCGGACCGCCTGGTCGACGCTGAGGCGGTCGACGCCCGGCATCGAGGCGATCTGCTCGCGCTTGTTGTTGCCGTCGATCAGGAACAGCGGCCAGATCAGATCGTCGGTGGTGAGGACGTTCTCGCGCACGATGCGCCGGGCCCATTCGGCCTTGCGGTTGCGGCGCGGGCGGATGGTCAGATCGAGGGCAGGGGAGGCTGCAGCGCCATCCCGGCGCGAGACCTCGCGCAATTCGATCGGACGTCCGTATTTGATCGCCATCACTCTTCCTCCGGCTGGAATTATTCTTATACCAGCTCGCATGGTTCCCGTCACCGCGGCTTGACCTTCCGCAAGGGATAGCAGCCGATTGATTTTGCGGGGCGAACCAGCCAGAAGGGGGCATGTCCGAGATCTCCACCCGCGACGCGGCCCGTGACAGCGCCAATGCCAGGGACGCCGCCCGAGACAACGCCAGAGACAATGCAATGTCGGTGGCGGCGATCTCGTCGGAGCGTGCGGAGTCCGACGACAATGTCTGGACGCGCCGGCTCGTCTTGTTCCTGCGGGTGATGGCGCTGCTCTCGATCCTCAAGGGTCTCTATCACTGGGCGCAGGTGACCGGCTTCGTCGGCGGCGAGGACGAGGCGTTCGAGAACCAGTCGATGGCCTGGCAGGCCTCGACCATCTACTTCGCCGTGATCGAGCTCGTCGCCGCGGTTGGCCTGTGGCTGGCGACGCCGTGGGGCGCGGTGGTCTGGCTCACGACCGTGGTGTCGATGGCGGTGATCGAGCTGATGTTCCCGGGAATCTACGGCGGCAGCCTGGTCGTGGTCGGCGTCGAGGTCTTCATGCTCGCCGCTTATCTGGCGCTCGCCTGGATGGCCGCGCGCGAACGGCCGCCATAGCGCTCGCGCATTTTCATGCCCCGGACGCAATGCAGCGCGCCGCTCTTGCGGCGTGATGCGTTGCAGAGCCGGGGCCTGTCTCTCCAAGAATCTCGTTTGTGGCTTCTGGGTCCCGGCTCTGCGCTTCGCTTGTCCGGGACACGGGGGCGGCGTTGTGCGCGCTTGGTTGACCGCTGGTTGCGTAAAATTCGAGGTAACTTTTCGTTGACTCCGTGCATTCCGCCACAGCTGTTACGCGCACGTTTCGAAACGGGGCGGGGCTGTTCTGGAATGCGACAACCGGGGCGGACGGAGGGTGAACAGGACCTTGCGAGGGTCAACAGACGGTTGCGAAAAGCCCTTGTGGCACAGGCTTAATCCGCAATTCACTGTCTTAAATTCATGATCTCTTTATTCTCTTATTTAAGCCGATCTTCAAACGAGCCCCTTAAGTTGCACCTATCAGGCGGGACACAAGTTTCGTCGAATAAGTGTCGATAAAAACGACAACAGGGGAAGTGTCATGATGAAAGCCGTCGCAACTGCGGCAGATACCGCTGAGCGCGTCTCCGGCCAGCAGGGTTCGGTGCAGTCGCTCTACCTGGAAGCTTTGACTCTGGTGGAGCGGCTGCATCGCCGGCTCCTCGATGTGATCAAGGACGAGTTCGATCGCCGCGGTCGCGCCGACATCAACTCGGTGCAGGCGCTCCTGCTCTACAACATCGGCGACAAGGAGCTGACCGCGGGCGAGCTGCGCACGCGCGGTTACTATCTCGGCTCCAACGTCTCCTACAATCTGAAGAAGCTCGTCGAGCTCGGCTTCCTCGATCATCAGCGCTCGCGCGTTGATCGCCGCTCGGTGCGCATCCGCCTGACGCCGCAGGGCCAGGAAGTCCGCCGCATCGTCGACTCGCTCTACCAGAAGCACGTCAAGACGGTCGAGCAGGTCGGCGGCATCTCGGGTGAGGAATTCTCCACCCTGAACAAGTCGCTGCACCGCCTCGAGCGGTTCTGGACCGACCAGATCCTCTATCGGCTCTGAGTTCCAAGGGATCAAGGCCAAGCCGGCCCACAACAAGACCGGCGAGCCTCCAAAACGTGCCTGACTTCCCCAAGCGCATCGGCCCGGAGTTGCCCCCGGACCGGTGCGTTTTGTCGTTTTGTTGCAACTGCGAAAAAATCACCGTTCGGGCGGAACCAGGTCCCGGCATCGTCGTTAGCTCCCTGGATCGGAGGATGCGATGCAGGTCGGGCGCGGGTTGCAGGCTATGAACGTCGAACTCGTGAGTGATGCCTATGCCATCGCCGCGAATTACCTCCGCCGCTCCGGTGCCATGCCCGACACGCTCGTCACCGACGAGCACCTGCTCGAGATCATCATCAAGCTGCTCCAGCACGGCGAATTCAACAAGATCAGGCTCGCCAACAAGGCAATCGCCCGGTTCGAGACGCAGTCCGAGGCCCGCGCGGTTGCCTGATCAAGACCCCCGATATTCCAGAGAACCAGAGGATGCCATGGAAGCTGCCATCGACCGCATCATGCAGACCTACGACCTGCTTGCCAACCGCACTGCGGCGGCCAGCGAGGAGGCGAGGGCCAAGGTCACGAACTACCTTAACACGTTGATGGAAGCCGGCGAGAAGGACACCCACAGGTTGACGGTCTGCGGTCTGACCTATTTGCGTCAGCTCGACGGCAGCGTGGACCCGGTGAAGGCGGGGTATACCGGGCTTTAAGGGCAGGGGCGGCCGTCATCGGCTGGCCGGCCGGGACTTTAGGGTCCAAAGCGGCCCCTTTGGGACCATCGCAACGGATCAACGGAACGGGGCGGCTTCAGAGAGCCGCACCAGCGTCCAGATCCTTCAATCCCCACCATATCTTGCATAATTATCAGGCCCGACCCGCAACTACTTGGCCTGTTGCGGGCGATGTGGTAGATCGCGCACGCCGCTTCCGATCGCCACACCAGACCCGCCCGTAGCCCGCCAAAAGGCTGCGGCGGTGGAGATATTCGCAAGATGACCTCAGCCAAAACCGCCTCCGCGCCCGATTCGTTTTTCACCGCCCCGCTCGACCAGGCCGACCCGGACATCGCCGCCGCCATCAAGGGCGAGCTCGGCCGGCAGCGCCATGAGGTCGAGCTGATCGCCTCCGAGAACATCGTCAGCCGTGCCGTGCTGGAAGCGCAGGGTTCGGTGATGACCAACAAATACGCGGAAGGCTATCCGGGCGCGCGCTACTATGGCGGTTGTGAGTGGGTCGACGTCGCCGAGAACCTCGCGATCGACCGCGCCAAGAAATTGTTCGGCGCTGGCTTTGCCAACGTGCAGCCGAACTCCGGCAGCCAGATGAACCAGGCGGTGTTCCTGGCGCTGCTCCAGCCCGGCGACACCTTCATGGGTCTCGATCTTGCGGCCGGCGGCCATCTCACGCACGGCTCGCCCGTCAACATGAGCGGCAAGTGGTTCAAGGCCGCGCACTACACCGTGCGCCGCGAGGACCAGATCATCGATATGGATGCGGTGCAGAAGCAGGCCGAACAGATCAAGCCGAAGCTGATCATCGCCGGCGGCTCGGCCTATTCGCGCGCCTGGGACTTCAAGCGCTTTCGCGAGATCGCGGACTCGGTCGGGGCGTATCTGCTGGTCGACATGGCGCACTTCGCCGGCCTCGTCGCCGGTGGCGTGCATGCCTCCCCGGTGCCCTATGCGCACGTCACCACCACCACGACGCATAAGTCGCTGCGTGGTCCCCGTGGCGGCCTGATGCTGTGGAACGACGAGACGCTGACCAAGAAGCTCAATTCGGCGATCTTCCCGGGCCTTCAGGGCGGTCCGCTGATGCACGTGATCGCGGCGAAGGCGGTTGCCTTCGGCGAGGCGCTGCGGCCGGACTTCAAGGTCTACGCCAAGAACGTCGTCGAGAACGCCAAGGCGCTCGCCGAGACGCTGCGCGGCCACGGACTCGATATCGTCTCCGGCGGCACCGACAACCATCTGATGCTGGTCGACCTGCGTCCGAAGGGGCTGAAGGGCAACGCCTCGGAGAAGGCGCTGGTACGCGCCGCCATCACCTGCAACAAGAACGGCATTCCGTTCGACCCCGAGTCACCCTTCGTCACCTCCGGGATTCGGCTGGGCACGCCCGCTGCGACGACGCGCGGCTTCGGCGTCGCCGAATTCCAGCAGGTCGGTGGCATGATCGCCGAGGTCCTGAACGCGATCGCGCAGTCCGAGGACGGCAAGGCGCCGCTGGTGGAAGCCGCGATCAAGGAACGGGTCAAGGCGCTCACCGATCGGTTCCCGATCTATCAGTAAGGCTAGGCCAAGCGGATGCGCTGCCCGAACTGCAACAGTCTCGATACGCAGGTAAAGGACTCGCGTCCGACCGAGGACTCCTCCGTGATCCGCAGGCGGCGCGTGTGCGTCGCCTGCAATTTCCGCTTCACGACCTTCGAGCGCGTGCAGCTGCGCGAGCTCACGGTGATCAAGCGCAACGGCCGCCGCGTGCCGTTCGACCGCGACAAGCTGATGCGCTCGGTGTCGATCTCGTTGCGCAAGCGGCAGGTCGAGCCGGAAAGGGTGGAGAAGATGGTCTCCACCATCGTGCGCGAGCTCGAGACCGGCGGCGAGGCCGAGATCTCCTCGGAGGTGATCGGCGAGACCGTGATGGAGCATCTGCGCACGCTCGACGACGTCGCCTATGTGCGCTTCGCCTCGGTCTACCGCAATTTTCGCGAGGCCAAGGATTTCGCCGACGTGCTCGGCGAGCTCTCCGGTGAGGAGGAAGCGCGGCTCGCCGCGATCCGCAAATGATCTTCCGCATCCTGGAGGATCAGTTCGCGCAGAAGATCCGCGAATCCAAGGACACCGATCGCCGCTTCATGCAGCTGGCGCTGGCGTTGGGCAAGCGCGGGCAGGGGCGGACCTGGCCGAACCCTGCGGTCGGCGCGGTCATCGTGAAAGACGGTGTCATCGTTGGCCGCGGCTGGACCCAGCCCGGCGGGCGCCCGCATGGCGAGCCCGAAGCGCTGCGGCGGGCCAGCGAGGCGGCGCGCGGCGCCACGCTCTACGTCACGCTGGAGCCGTGCTCGCATTTCGGCAAGTCGCCGCCTTGCGCCGACGCGGTGATCGCTGCCGGCATCAAACGTGTGGTGGCTGCGATCGAGGATCCCAATCCTGAAGTCGCAGGCCAGGGCCACGCGCGCTTGCGCGCCGCCGGCATCACTGTGGACGTGGGGCTGTGCGCGGCAGAAGCCGCCTTCGACCACGCCGGGCATTTCCGCCGTATCCGCGACAAGCGCCCGCATGTGATCCTGAAGCTCGCAGTCTCGCCCGACGGCAAGATCGGTGCGGCCGGCGGCAAGCCGGTTGCGATTACCGGCGAAGCCGCGCGCGATCGCGTGCATCTCCTCCGCGCGCAGAGCGACGCCATCCTGGTCGGCATCGGCACGGTGCTGGCGGACGATCCGCTTCTCACCTGCCGTCTGCCGGGCATGGCGGGCCGCTCGCCTGTGCGCGTCGTGCTCGACCAGAGCCTGCGGATTTCCGCATCGAGCCAGCTGGTGCGCTCCGCGCGCGAGACGCCGCTGTGGGCGGTCGGCTCCGAACTCGCCGAGGCTGCGGCCGCCACGCGGCTTGGCGCAGCCGGTGCGCAGATCATCCGCATACCGCCGGGAAGCGGGGCCGGACTCGATCTTCCGTCCGTGCTGCATGCGCTGGCCGAGAAAGGCATCACGCGGCTGATGGTCGAAGGCGGCAGCCGTGTTGCGGCTTCGTTCGTCGCGGCCGATCTCGTCGACGAGATCTGGCTGTTCCGCGGCGCGGAAGCGGTCGGCGCTGACGGCGTCGATGCGCTCGATGCATTGCCCCTGTCGAAAATCACGCAGTCGCCGGCCTACAAGGTTCATGCTAGCGAAACATTCGACAGGGATACTCTCACCATCTTCGAGCGCGCCTAACATGTTCACCGGCATTGTCACCGATCTCGGCGAGATCGTCAGCTTCACGCCAACGGCGCAGGGCCAGTTGCACCGGCTGCGCATCGCCTGCCGTTACGACCAGACCACCATCATCGCCGACGGCGCTTCGATTGCCTGCAACGGCGTCTGCCTGACGGTCGTCGCTTCAGGTGTCGCGGGGAGCAAAACCTGGTTCGACGTCGATGCGGCCGCCGAGACGCTGGCGCTGACGACGGCGAAGCACTGGAAGGTGGGCACCAGGCTCAATCTGGAGCGCGCGCTCAAGATTGGCGACGAGCTCGGCGGCCATATCGTCGCCGGCCATGCCGACGGAATTGCGACCATCGTCAGCCGCGAGGACCTGCCCGACATGGCGCGGTTCGTGCTCTCCACGACGCGCGAGCTGGCGCGGTTCATCGCCACCAAGGGCTCGATTACGCTCGACGGCGTCTCGTTGACGGTCAATACCGTTACGGACGTGACCTTTTCGGTGCTGATCATCCCGCACACGCTTGATGTCACGACGATCGGCGCCTGGAAGGCGGGCACCGAGGTCAATATCGAGGTCGATCTGATGGCGCGCTATGCGGCGCGACTGGCGGAAATGAAGTGACCGGCGCAGCCGGAATTATGCTTTAAAACTTGGCTTACCCGCCTGCGGCGACTACATAACGCGCCGACCCAAGAGGCGACTTAACTAAACGGATTGAGACGATGGCAGACGCGCGGCGCGCACCCCTGAAGGACCAGACCGACATTTCCGGCGCGCGCGCGCTGATTGTCGAGGCGCGGTTCTATGACGATCTCCAGGATGCGCTTCTGGACGGCGCGGTGACCGAGCTGAAGGCGGCCGGCCTGACCCACGACGTCATCACGGTTCCCGGTGCGCTGGAGATTCCGGCGGCGGTTGCTATCGCGATCGACGCGGCTGCGGCGAACGGCAAGCCCTATGACGCCGTGATCGCACTCGGCTGCGTGATCCGCGGCGACACCATCCATTTCGAGATCGTCTCTCAGGAATCCTCGCGCGCGCTGATGGACCTTGCCGTGGCGCGAAAGCTGCCGCTCGGCAACGGCATCCTCACCGTCAATACCGAGGCGCAGGCCTGGGCGCGGGCGCGCGCCAGCGAGCTCGACAAGGGCGGTGATGCCGCGCGCGCGGCGCTCGCGATGCTGCGCATCAAGCGCCGTCTGGCGCGGGCCTGAGCCATGGCTGACCACAAGAAGCCGGCAGGGGCCCCGGAGAAGAAGGCGAACCGGCGCGGTGCGGCGCGGCTCGCAGCCGTCCAGGCGCTGTACCAGATGGACATCGCCGGCGCCGGTATCAACGACATCTTCGCGGAGTTCGAGAGCCACTGGCTCGGCAACGAGGTCGAGGGCGATACCTACCTGCCGGCTGAGGCCGCCTTCTTCCGCGACGTCGTCTCCGGCGTCGTGCGCGACCAGAAGAAGCTCGATCCCCTGATCGACGAGGCGCTGTCGACGGGCTGGCCGTTGAAGCGGATCGAGGCGATCCTGCGCGCGGTGCTGCGGGCAGGGGCCTATGAGCTCCAGCATCGCAAGGACGTGCCGGGCCGCGTCGTGGTCTCCGAATATGTCGACGTTGCCAATGCCTTCGTCGATCGCGAGGAGACCGGTATGGTGAACGCGGTGCTCGACCAGATCGGCCGCCAGTTTCGCGGTGACGAGTTCGGACGGGGGTAGATGTCCGCGAGGGCGGTAAAGTGATGCGAGACGGCTGCCCCATACTCCGCTGTCATCACCCGCGAAGGCGGGTGATCCAGTACGCCGCGGCCTATCGATTTGACACGACCGTCTCTGGAATACCGGATCGCCCGGTCAAGCCGGGCGATGACAGCGGTGGGGGCGGCTGACGCTGATGGCAAACAATCCCTCCGCCGAAGACTCCCTCATCGCGCGCTATTTCAAGCCGCTGGCGACCGATCCCGGCGCGCTCGGCTTGGTCGATGATGCCGCGATCCTGTCCTCGTCCGGCGACGACATCGTCGTCACCACCGATGCCGTGGTCGAGGGCGTGCATTATCTTGCCAGCGATCCTCCCGATACCATCGCGCGCAAGGCGCTGCGGGTGAACCTGTCGGATCTCGCGGCCAAGGGAGCCGTGCCGGCGGGCTTCGTGTTGACGCTGGCGCTGCGCAGCAGGGAGGATGCCTGGCTCAGGCCCTTTGCGGACGCCCTGGGCGAGGACGCGAAAACCTTCGCCTGCCCGCTGCTTGGCGGCGACACGGTGTCGACGCCGGGACCGCAAATGATCTCGATCACCGCGTTCGGCCGCGTGCCGAAGGGGCGGATGGTCGGCCGCACCGGCGCCAGGCCGGGCGACCGCATCCTGGTGACGGGGACCATCGGTGATGCCGCGCTCGGCCTCGACGTGCTCACCGGCGGTGCGGTGGCCGGAGCGCTCTCATCCGATCCCGTCGCACGGGAGGCTCTGGTCTCGCGCTACCGCATCCCGCAGCCGCGCAATGTGCTGGCGCAGGCGGTGCGGGACCACGCAACAGCCGCGATGGACGTCTCCGACGGGCTCGCCGGCGACCTGACAAAACTCTGTGCCGCGTCGGGCGTCTCGGCCACGATCCATGTGGCGAACATCCCACTGTCATCCGCCGCGGCGGGCCTGATCGCGCGCAACGCCGTTTGTGTCGAGACGCTGCTTGCCGGAGGCGACGATTACGAGGTGCTGTGCACGGTGCCGCCGGCGCAAAGCGATGCGGTGATTGCCGCGGGGCGGACCGTCGGCGTTGCGGTCGCGGTGATCGGCACGATCGTCGCGGGCGCCACGCGGCCGCGCTTCCTGGACGGGCAGGGCCAGGAACTGGCTTTGAAGCGGCTGTCCTACAGCCATTTCTAGGAATTGCTCCAAACCGGCGACCACGCTCGGCAGTCCGGGCTGAGGACTTGGTCTAAATACTTGCCGAGATCGGCTTTTTCGGCCCTTCCGGCGTTGCACCATCAATTTGATTTTGGCAAGCTCGCGACCGATTGAGGCCGCCTTGAGGCGGCCTTGTTCGAAATCAAGGCGCCGCACCGCACGACGGACAACAAAAGGCGCCGGGGGTACATCAAGGATCTGAGGCAGAAAATCACATGACAGCATTATGGTTGATAGTGCTCTGCGGAGTGCTTTCCGTCGTCTACGCGATTTGGGCGACGTCTTCGGTGTTGAGCGCGGATGCGGGGTCGCCGCGCATGCAGGAGATCGCAGGAGCGGTGCGCGAGGGCGCACAGGCGTATCTCCGGCGCCAGTACACCACGATCGGTATCGTCGGTATCGTCATCTTCGTGCTGCTTGTCTATTTCCTCGGGTTTTATGTCGCGATCGGTTTTGCCATCGGCGCCATCCTGTCGGGAGCAGCCGGCTTCATCGGCATGAACGTCTCGGTCCGCGCCAATGTGCGCACCGCCCAGGCGGCGACGACGTCGCTCGCCGGCGGCCTCGAGCTCGCCTTCAAGGCGGGTGCGATCACCGGCATGCTGGTGGCGGGTCTCGCGCTGCTCGGCGTCACCCTCTACTTCGGCTTCCTGGTCTATTCGCTGAAGCTCGCGCCTGACAGCCGTGTCGTCGTCGACGCCATGGTGGCGCTCGGCTTCGGCGCCTCGCTGATCTCGATCTTCGCCCGTCTCGGCGGCGGCATCTTCACCAAGGGTGCGGACGTCGGCGGCGACCTCGTCGGCAAGGTCGAGGCCGGCATCCCCGAGGATGATCCGCGCAACCCCGCGACCATCGCCGACAACGTCGGCGACAACGTGGGCGACTGCGCCGGCATGGCGGCCGACCTGTTCGAGACCTATGCGGTGACCGCGGTCGCCACCATGGTTCTGGCGGCGATCTTCTTTGCGAAGACGCCGATCCTCATGAGCATGATGACGCTGCCGCTCGCGATCGGCGGCATCTGCATCATCACCTCGATCATCGGCACCTTCTTCGTCAAGCTCGGGCCGAGCCAGTCGATCATGGGTGCGCTCTACAAGGGCCTGATCGCAACCGGCGTCCTGTCGCTGATCGGCATCGCCGGGGTGATCTACGCCCTGATCGGCTTCGGCAAGCTCGATGGCGTCGAGTACACCGGTATGTCGCTGTTCGAATGCGGCATCGTCGGCCTCGTCGTCACCGCGCTGATCATCTGGATCACCGAATACTACACCGGCACGGACTATCGTCCGGTGAAGTCGATTGCGGCGGCGTCGGTGACCGGCCACGGCACCAACGTGATCCAGGGCCTGGCGATCTCGATGGAGGCGACCGCGCTACCCGCGATCGTCATCATCGCCGGCATCCTGGTCACCTACAGCCTTGCCGGCCTGTTCGGCATCGCGATCGCGACCGCCACTATGCTGGCGCTGGCCGGCATGGTCGTCGCGCTCGATGCCTTCGGCCCGGTCACCGACAACGCCGGCGGCATCGCCGAGATGGCGGGTCTGCCGAAAGAGGTGCGCAAATCGACCGACGCGCTCGACGCCGTCGGCAACACCACCAAGGCGGTGACCAAGGGTTACGCGATCGGCTCCGCCGGTCTCGGCGCGCTCGTGCTGTTCGCGGCCTACAACCAGGACCTCAAGTTCTTCATCGCCGACTCCGCGCACCATCCTTACTTCGCCGGCGTCAATCCCGACTTCTCGCTGAACAATCCCTATGTGGTGGTGGGCCTCCTGTTCGGTGGTCTGCTGCCGTATCTGTTCGGCGCGATGGGCATGACGGCCGTGGGCCGTGCGGCGAGTGCGATCGTCGAGGAGGTGCGGCGTCAGTTCCGCGAGAAGCCGGGCATCATGCAGGGCACCGACAAGCCTGACTACGGCAAGGCGGTCGACCTGCTCACCAAGGCGGCGATCAAGGAGATGATCATCCCCTCGCTGCTGCCGGTGCTGTCGCCGATCGTCGTCTACTTCCTGATCTACGCGATCGCCGGAGGCGGCGTGGCCGGCAAGTCTGCGGCGTTCTCGGCGGTCGGTGCGATGCTGCTCGGCGTGATCGTGACGGGCCTGTTTGTCGCGATCTCCATGACCTCGGGTGGCGGCGCCTGGGACAACGCCAAGAAGTACATCGAGGATGGTCATTACGGCGGCAAGGGCAGTGATGCCCACAAGTCGGCAGTGACCGGCGACACTGTCGGCGATCCCTACAAGGACACGGCCGGGCCCGCGGTGAACCCGATGATCAAGATCACCAACATCGTGGCTTTGCTGCTGCTGGCGATCCTGGCGCACTGAACCTGTCATGCGCGACAAACGACAAACCCGCGGTGCAAACCGCGGGTTTTTTGTTGTCCGCTTTACGGGGGGCCGTCGCCATGACGTTCGAGACGACCAAATGTATGCGGTGCGGCTGCGACATGTTGGCGGCCGACACCGTCTGTCCGACTTGCGGCAAGGCGCAAAGAGGCTCCAGGCAATCCAGTGCTCGTACAATGCTGGCGGTCGCGCTGGCGGCGGCCGTCCTCATCGCCTTCAACTGGTTCAAGTCTCCTGCGCAGCAAGCGAGCCCGCCTACTGCACATCCATCTGCAATCCTTCCTTCTGGATGATGCCGGCGAACTTCTTCGTCTCGGCGTCCAGGAAGTCGGCGAACTGCTGCGGTGTGCCGTAGTCGGCGCGGGCGCCCATGGCGGCGATGTTCTTCTTGATGTCGTCGCGCTCCAGCATCGCCTTCACCTGGAGATTGAGCGCTTCGAGGACCGGGGCAGGGACGCCCTTCGGCAGGAACACCGAGAACCAGGACGACACGTCGAAATTGGCCAGCTCCGGCGCGCTCTCGCGCATGGTCGGCAGGTTCGGCGCGAGGTCGCTGCGTTCGGTGGTCGTCACGCACAGGCCGGTGAGCGTGCCGTTCTGGACCTGCGGCAGGCTCGGATAGAGGTTGTCGAACAGGATCTGGATGTCGCCGGCGAGCGCGGCCTGGAGCGCGGGACCTGCGCCGCGGAACGGGATGTGGGTCATCTTCAGACCGGTGAGCTGGAGGAACCAGGCGCCGGTGAGGTGAGGGCTCTGGCCGACGCCGGAGGAGGCGTAGCTGAGCTTGTCCGGATTGGCCTTGAGATACGCGATCAGCTCGGCGACCGACTTGATGCCGGTCTTCGGATGCGCCGAGACGATGTTCGGGATCCGGATCATGTTGGTAACGGGCTGGAGCTGCTCGGCCTTGTAGGTGAGGTTCTTGAAGATGCTGTAGGCGATCGCGTTGGGGCCGGGATTGCCGATCAGGATGGTGTGTCCGTCAGGCTTGGCGCGAACCACCTCGGCGGTGCCGATCGTGCCGCCGCCGCCCGAGCGGTTTTCCACGACGGCCGACTGGCCCCAAGCGGTTTGCAGATGGGCGGCCAGGAGCCGGCCCATGACGTCGGTCGAGCCGCCGGCCGCGGCCGGCACGACGATGCGGACGTTCTCGGTGGGCTTCCAGTCCGCCAGGCTCGATCGCGGCAGGATCGCCGCGGCCGACAGGCCGGCAGCACCGGTGAGCAAGCGACGGCGGGACAACAAAGTTTTGGGCACGAATCCACTCCCTGCTTCTTGTTTTGCGAGGAGCGTATGGAACCCGGCGCGCGACGGCAAGTCGCACGCGACGGTAAGGGCCGCGCGGAGGGCGGCACGACGCCGCAGGCTGGAGCCATTTCCGTTCCGATGAATCGGAACGGGGCTCCAGATTCTTGTTTTGACGCGTTTTCTTGACGCGAACCGGGTGTCCACTTCGCTCGAAAACGCTGTGCAGGCTCAGTTGAAGCTGAGCAGCTTGAACAGCGGCGTGAGGTAGCTCATCTCCTGGCCCGACGTCGGCGTGGTGCGGCTGATGAAATCGAAGATCTTGCCGTCCTGGAGGCCGTAATTCGCCAGCCGGCGCACGCGCCGGTTCTTGTCGAAGTAGATCGCGATCACGCGCTGATCGACCACCTGCTGATTCATGAACGCGACTTTGCGCTCGGAGCGCTGCGAGATGTAGTAGAAGACCTCGCCGTCGAGGGTCGCGACCGTGGAGGGCGTGCCCATCACGATCAGCACCTGGTCCTGGCTTGCGCCGATCGGAATCTGCTCGAGCGCACCGGGCGGCAGGATGTAGCCCTTCTGGAACTGCTCGCCGGTGCAGCCCGCGAGCGCCACGCCGACCAAGGCCGCAGCGGCGGCCATGCGCAGGCCGCGCCAGCGTGCATGAAGGCCGCGCCGCCTGTCTGCGCGCGGGCTGGTCTGGTTCGTTATCGTCATAGCGGAACTGATTCCGTCCCCTTGCGTCGCGCGAGGCGCTGAAGTACCGGGCGGAGGCTCTGAATGCAACACGCGCGCGCCCGCTTGCGGAAACCACAATGCTTTGGCCGTTCAATCACTTCAGGAAACCCCGGCTAGCCCCGCCGGGCACCATTGAAGCCATCTATGGCATGATCGTGACGCAGGCGCGAGAACCCATATTTTACCGCGACTTGGGCGTGCCCGATACGGTTAACGGCCGTTTCGACCTGTTGCTGCTGCATCTCTGGCTGCTGCTGCGCCGCCTGCGCACGGTCCAGGGTGCCACCGAGCTGTCGCAGGCGCTGTTCGACCGATTCTGCGAGGACATGGACGACAATCTGCGCGAGATGGGGGTGGGCGACCAGACCGTGCCGAAGCGGATGCGGGCGTTTGGCGAGGCTTTTTATGGCCGGGTCCAGGCCTATGACCAGGCGATCGAAAGCGGCGGTGAAGCGCTGGCGGCGGCGATCTGCAAGAATATCCTGAATGGGTCCGGCATGGATCAGGCGCTGCGGCTCGCGGCCTACGCGCGGGCCACGGAGGCGGATCTGGGCCGGACTGGCGAGGCCGCGCTGCTGCGCGCGTCCTTCAATTTTCCCCCGGCGATTCCCGAGGATGTCACATCATGAGCCGACCGAACACTGGATCCGGGCCCGACCCCTGGCGAGCGCCCGTCATCGTGGCGCAGATTCCCGACACCGGCGTGCACCGTGAGCTCGAGGCGTCGGCCGCCGAGCGGCAGGCCATGGCCGATGTCGCGGGCGTCCGGGAAATCCTGTCCGCCAGCGCCAGTTTCGACGTCGAGCCGAAGAGCGGCGGCCGGGTCCAGGTCACGGGGTACGTCCGTGCCCGGATCGGCCAGACCTGCGTGGTCACGCTCGATCCGATCGAGAACGAGATCGAGGAGGAGGTGGACCTGATGTTCGCCCCCGAGGCCGAGGCGCGTCGCCTGTCCGACCTGATCGAGGAGGGCGAGGACGGTGAGGAGCCGCCAGAGGTGGTCGACGCACCGGAGCCGATCACTGGCGGTATCATCGACCTCGGCCGGCTCGCCACCGACGCCCTGTTCCTGGCGATCGACCCCTATCCGCGAAAGCCGGGGGCTGTGTTCGAGGCGGAGGTCGTCGCCCCCGACCCCGAGGATCACCCTTTCGCGGCGTTGAAGGCGCTTCAGGACAAGAAGAAAGGCCAGTAGCTCCCGAATCCCCGTCAGACCGCTTTGCTACCGGGCGTGAGGTGTTTGCGGGCCTGGTTTGAAAACCTGATTTATCTACTTGATTTCGATATATTTCTTGTGAATTTCCGCGCCCGCCGCCGGATCGCTCCGAGTGCAAAAGGCTGGGGGCAAGAGGTTGTTTCGGGATAACAAAACGCTATTGTCGCGCCCCGGTCGGGGCGCGGCGTGGCGCCTGACCGGTCGCCATGTCCATGGCGGATCCATTTGCGGCCCCGCTCGTTCAAGACCGCACCAGACCAGGTTTCCAGGACTTTTATGCCAAGCAAGGTTCGCATCGCGCTTGACGCCATGGGGGGCGACGCTGGCGCCGCCGTGGTCATTCCAGGCGCCGCCATCTCGCTTCAGAGGCATCGCCAGACCGAGTTCCTGCTGGTCGGCGACCGCGCGAAGATCGAGCCCGAGCTCGATCGGCATCCCCAGCTCAAGGCCGCTTCGAAGATCATCCATACCGAAATTGCCGTCAGCGGCGAGGACAAGCCGAGCCAGGCGCTGCGGCGCGGCCGCAAGACCTCCTCGATGTGGCTCGCCATCGATGCGGTGAAGAAGGGCGAGGCGGATGTCGCGGTCTCCGCTGGCAACACCGGCGCGCTGATGGCAATGTCGCGCTTCCACCTTCGCACGCTGAACGGGATCGACCGCCCGGCGATCACGGGGATCTGGCCGACCAAGCGCGGCGAATCCGTCGTGCTCGACCTCGGCGCCACCATCGGCGGCGATGCGCATCATCTGGTGTCGCTGGCCGTCATGGGCGCGGCGATGGCGAGCGTCTTGTTCAACAAGCCGCGCCCCACGGTCGGCCTGCTCAATATCGGGGCCGAGGAGATCAAGGGGCACGAGGAGATCCGCGAAGCCAGCGAGATCCTGCGTGCGCGGAACCTGCCGGAGCTCGACTATATCGGCTTCGTCGAGGGCGACGGCATCGGCAAGGGGCTGGCCGACGTCATCGTCGCCGAAGGTTTCAGCGGCAACATCGCGCTCAAGGCTGCCGAGGGAACCGCGCGGCAGATGGCGGAATTACTCCGTAACGAGATGCAACGGAGCTGGCTGTCCAAGCTCGGCTATCTCTTCGCGCGCAGCGCCTTCCAGGCCCTGCGGGACAAGATGGACCCGAACAAGTCCAATGGCGGCGTGTTCCTGGGACTCAACGGACTGGTGGTTAAAAGCCACGGCGGAACCAGCGCCGAAGGCTTTGCCTATGCGATCGATGTTGGCTATGAGATGGCTCACTACGATCTCCTGAACAAGATCAATCAGATACTCAACCGCGAGGGTGGTGCACTCAATTCCGTGCAGACCGCGCAGGAGGCTGTTTCGTGACCAAGATTCGTTCGGTCGTGCTGGGCTGCGGCTCTTACTTGCCGGAGCAGGTGGTGACCAACGCCCAATTGGCGGCGCGCATCGACACGTCCGACGAGTGGATCGTCCAGCGCACCGGCATTCGCGAGCGGCACATTGCGGCCGAGGGCGAGTTCACCTCGCATTTGGCGATCAAGGCGGCGCGGGCCGCGCTCACCGATGCCGGCGTGGACGCGCAGTCGATCGAGCTGATCGTGCTGGCGACCTCGACGCCCGACAACACCTTCCCCGCGACGGCTGTCGCCGTGCAGCACGGGCTCGGCATCAATCACGGCGCGGCCTTCGACCTGCAAGCGGTGTGCTCGGGCTTCGTGTTCGCGCTCGCCACCGCCGACAATTTCCTGCGCACCGGCGCCTACAAGCGCGCGCTGGTGATCGGCGCGGAGACCTTCTCGCGCATCCTCGACTGGAACGATCGCGGTACCTGCGTGCTGTTCGGCGACGGCGCCGGGGCGGTCGTGCTGGAGGCGCAGGAGCAGCCGGGCAAGGCTGCGACCGACCGCGGCATCGTCACCACGCATCTGCGCTCCGACGGCCGCCACAAGGCAAAGCTGTTCGTCGACGGCGGACCGTCCTCGACCCAGACCGTCGGCCATCTGCGCATGGAGGGCCGCGAGGTCTTCAAGCATGCGGTCGGCATGATCACCGACGTGATCGTCGATGCCTTCGAGGCGACCGGGCTCAATGCCGACAGCATCAACTGGTTCGTGCCGCACCAGGCCAACAAGCGAATCATCGACGCTTCCGCGCACAAGCTGCATATCGCGCCGGAGAAGGTGGTGCTGACGGTGGACCGTCACGGCAACACCTCGGCGGCTTCGATTCCGCTGGCGCTGGCGGTGGCGCGCAAGGACGGCCGCATCAAGCGCGGCGACCTGGTTCTGCTGGAGGCGATGGGCGGCGGCTTCACCTGGGGCTCCGCGCTCGTGCGCTGGTAAGGCCACAGTCGATAAAATTTTGCCGGAATCAGCCGCCATTATCGATGCGTCTGCATTGATGAGCGCTGTTGACCGCTGTATCGTAACCTCATAATTTCAGACAACAATTGTTCGCCGTGATGTGGGGCAGGGCGATGACCGATACAAGTAAAACCGTAACGCGTGTCGATCTGTGCGAAGCCGTCTACCAGAAGGTGGGGCTGTCGCGCACGGAATCGTCCGCGTTCGTGGAACTCGTGCTGAAGGAGATCACCGACTGCCTTGAGAAGGGCGAGACGGTGAAGCTGTCCTCGTTCGGCTCCTTCATGGTCCGCAAGAAGGGCCAGCGCATCGGACGCAATCCGAAGACCGGCACCGAGGTGCCGATCTCGCCGCGCCGGGTCATGGTGTTCAAGCCGTCGGCGATCCTGAAGCAGCGGATCAACGGCCAGCACCGCGCCAATGGCGATGCCAGCAAGGCGCAACCCGAGGCATAACCGCCTTTCGAAAAGGACTGTCCTTTGGACAAGGCGCCGGATGCGTTCCGAACCATCAGCGAAGTAGCGCAGGAACTCGACATTCCGCAGCACGTGCTGCGGTTCTGGGAGACCCGATTCTCCCAGATCAAGCCGATGAAGCGCAGCGGCGGCCGCCGCTATTACCGCCCCGACGACGTCGACCTGCTCAAGGGCATCCGCCGCCTGCTCTACGGGGAGGGCTACACCATCCGCGGCGTGCAGCGGATCCTCAAGGAGCACGGCGTCAAATCGGTGCAGGGCCTCGCCGACGGCGCAGCCGCGGTCTCGTTCGGGGCGATCGAGGACGCCATCGGCGCGAGCCTGATGGAGCCCGAGGAGGAGACCGGCGTCCGCGGCACCCGCGACACCGACGATGACGACTACCAGGGCGAGGAGGAGGAAGGCATCGACTTCCGCTTCTCCGAGACCGACGACGAGGACATCCTCACCACCTTCCGCAAGGGCGGCACCGCCGCCGCGCCCGCCGGCCCCAGCGCGCTGGACCGGGAGCGCCTCGGCCGGGCGCTCGCCGACCTCGTTGCCATCAGGGAGATGCTCGACCAGGCTCTGAAGGACGCCTAGCGGCCCCTTCCGCCGGCTTTGCGGCCAGTTCCGGGGCTCTCGAGCAGAGA
This sequence comes from Bradyrhizobium sp. GW821-FHT12B03, assembly GCF_058807535.1. Classification (NCBI taxonomy): domain Bacteria; kingdom Pseudomonadati; phylum Pseudomonadota; class Alphaproteobacteria; order Hyphomicrobiales; family Nitrobacteraceae; genus Bradyrhizobium; species Bradyrhizobium sp. GW821-FHT12B03. The sequence goes on along the minus strand of NZ_JBXAQU010000011.1, from coordinate 109,825 downwards.
CGCCAAAATGCTGCGGCCTTGCCTTGCGCATCGCGCCGATCCTAGCTAATGGAACGACGTTCGGAGCGTGGCGCAGCCCGGTTAGCGCACTAGTCTGGGAGACTAGGGGTCGGAGGTTCAAATCCTCTCGCTCCGACCATTTTTCTCAAAGCATCTGTCGGGTGGTTGGACGGTCGGGATAGAGCCCGTGCCGGCGCTGACGCATGTGCGACGGTCGTGGCGGGTGGCTGCTGTGGTGGCCGGCAGACCAAAATGCCGAAAACAACCCCATGCACAGTAGCGATGCCGTTGCTGGATAATGCTTTTTGATGTTGAGTAATGTTTTTCCGAAATCGACTTGACCCGTCGGGCAAAACAGGGGTATGGTGTCATCATGCAGCGTGGGTCAGGACGCCACTGCCTCGACCGCGCTAACGCCCTTGAAGGCTGCCAGTCCCGAAGGTCTTGCGCATCTCCTTGCGGCACCCGGCCACGAGCGGCGAGGCTCCCCGTCAGCCCAGCTCCGACCCCAGTGCCTGCTCCAGCAGCTTCCGGCTCGGCTCGTAGCGGTTGACGAACTGGTCGATCAGCAGTGGCGTCAAGCCGGTGCGGCAGGCTTCGATGGTGTCGGTGATGTCGGCGAGCTTCATCTGGATCGCGGCGCGGTTGCCGGAGGCGCAGAGTTTGCGGACATAGTCGAGATAGATCCCGCATTCGGCGGGGCCGACCTCCTGGAAGCGGCGATAATAGTCCGCGTTCGGCGGCGGGGTCGTGATGTCGATGATCTCGCAAGCTTCCTGGCTGATGCCGAGGGAATTGAGCATCTCGCGGCCGCCGCCACGCTCCATCATCGCATCGTGCAGGAGGGCGGATTCGATGTGGGCGCGCGTCGCATCCGGCTTGCGGAAGATCAGGCGGAGCGCGACGCGCTCGAAATGCTGCGCCCAGGGGCGACCGAGATGATCCCTGATGCCGGCCTGCTGCTGGTCCACGGCCGCGATGATGTCCGTGTACCAGGATGCGCTTGGAACGAGCGTCATGCGTTGGTCCCTTCTCGTCTTGTGTGTTTGCGATCCGAATCCTCGGAGGAGAGCTCGACGAGCCGCTGCTCGCTCGGGCGAACGGTGCGGCTGAGGCTGCGCTGGCTTGCGACGTCCTCGACCCGGCGCTGCCAGCCCTCGACCATCGGGCGCATCGCTGCTTCCCAGTCGCCAAGCGCGGCATCGATATCGTCAGAGTGCGCAACGGCCTGCGCGAGCGCGACGGCGTTGACGATGCTGACGCCGGCACCTTGCCCCAGGCTCGAGGGCATCGCATGGGCGGCATCGCCGACGATCGCCGCGCGTCCTCTCGACCAGGTCGAAAGCGTCGTTGTTGCGTAGCGGTCGTGGCGGCCTGCGTTGCCAACCCGCCGCAATGTCGGTGCGAGATCTGGAAATCTTGCGGTCCAAAGCGCGCCGGCAATCGGAACGGACGTCGCCTCGACATCGGTGATCGGCGCCATCAGGCAGAAATAGAAGGCGTCCGGACCGCACGGCGTGTAGAGCACCCGCAACGGACGTCCGCGGTAATCATAGAAGTCGTGAATGCTGTTCCATGTGTTGTCGCGCAGTCCGTCGCGATCGAGAAGGATCCGCGTGATGCCGTCCTGGTGCGCGACGCGCGTGATTGGAATGTCCAAGGTTTGGGTGATGGTCGATCTCACGCCGTCGGCGGCGATGACCAGATCGGCGGCGAGCCGGGTGCCGTCCGCGAGGATCAACGCGCCACGCGGATTCGCCGCAACGGCGCGCGATCCGCCGATGATGCTGACGCCGGCGCGTCTCGCCGCATCGATCAGCGCGACATGAAGAGCCGCCCGGGTCGTGGTGACGATGTTTCCGTCGGTGGATGCATTCGATTGACGTGCGCCGTCGATATAGACGCAATGCGCGGCAGGTTTGAATGCTCCACGCATGAAATCGTCGTAGGCACCGGTCTTGCGAAGGGCATCATGGACGAAACCGTGGACATAAAGGCCGGCGCCGACGCTTCTTGGCTCGGGATCGGCCTCGTAGACGGTCACGCGCCATCCGGCGCGCGCCAGCACGGCCGCCGCGGCGAGGCCGGCATAGCCGGCCCCGGCAATCACTGCTGTACGGGTCATTCGGCCGGTGCCTCGATGCCCTTCGGCGACGCTGCGACGTCGCGCGCCGCCGACGTTGCCTCGAGCGTCTTGCCCTTCGTGTTGGGGCCGACCAGCGCCACCACGATGATGCTCGCGATCAAGAGGCCGTCGCTCACCAGGAAGAGCGCGAGCCGGCCGTGCAGCACGGCGAAGATGCCGAACGCCAGCAACAGGAGGATGCCGCCGACGCGGCCCCAGGCCGAGGCCATGCCCATCGCCGTCGTTCGGATCTCGGTCGGGTAGAGCTCGGGCGTGTAGGTGTAGATGCAGGTCGAGCCGTTGCCGAGGAAGAAGGCGGTGAACCAGGCACAGGCCATGATCGTCGTGGGCGTATTCGCAAGGCCGAACAGCGTGCTGGAAACCCCGATCCCTGCGAAGCAGATCATCAGCCAGTATTTCCGGCCGACCAGATCGAGGAAGTAGCCCGCACCGATATAGCCGGGGATAAAGCCGGAAAAGATCACGACGGTGAACTCGGTCGATCGCACGATGGAGAAACCGTCCATCGCGAGCAACGTCGGAAGCACGGATTGGAAAGTGTAGAGAACGCCGTACTCGGTGAACCAGACCATCCACAGCATGATGGTGACAGGCAGGATCGCGGGGGCGACGATCTCGCGCCGGCTGACCGGCCGGGTGACGGGCATCGGGATCGGAACGACGGGCGGAAGCGTCCCGCCGTTCGACCGCGCCACCTGCGCTTCGATCGACGCGACGATCTTTTCAGCTTCCTCGGTGCGGCCCTGGCTCACCAGCCATCGCGGGCTTTCGGGGAGGAAGGTCCGCATCAGGCCGATCAGCAGCGCGAACGGGAAGGTGAGCGCGAGCGTCCAGCGCCAGCCGACTGTCGGGATCAGCAGGAGCGCCCAAACCGGGGACAGGGCGATACCGATCGCGAAGAACGCCATCATCCAGCCGTTGAAGCGGCCGCGGAGCCGCGAGGGCCACAGCTCCGCCAGATAAGGCGGCACCACGCAGCTCTCCATGCCGACGAAGATCCATGTGAAGAAGTTCAGCAGGCAGAAGATTTCGATGCCGGGAGAAAGCGCGCGGGAGGCCGAGAACAGCGAGTAGAGGCCGAGGCTCCAGGTCATGACGGCCTTGCGCCCGAACCTGTCGGCGACGAAGCCGACCAGAAGGGAGCCGATCAGATAGCCGCTCAGTCCAATCGCCGACGTGACGCCGAGCGCGAGCGGGCCGAGGTTCCATTCGGTGCGAAAAGCTGCGAAGGCAAAGCCGGTGACGGCCGTGTCCAGCGTATCGAAGAACAGCGAAAGCCCAGCAATGATAAGGACTTGAATGTGAAAGCGGGAGGGAGGTAGCCGGTCGATTCGGGCAACGAGCCCTTGGGCAGTGATGCTCATGGACGAGATCCTTTGCTTGCGCGAAAACGGCCCGGCAGTCGCCCTCGCTTGGCGCGGCACCTATGATAGGATAGCCGTGCATGCACAGTTTATGCACGGTGTATAAAGCAAGGCAAGATATTTCATGATGGCCAGCAGACCACCTCCGCCGCCGGGTAAAGGGAAGGGCGTCGAGTTCGCCTACGCGTCGCTCCGGCGCGAGATCGTTTCGCTCACCTTGCGACCGGGGACGCCGCTCGATGAGGCGGTCCTCGCTGCACGGCTGGGGCTGTCGCGCACGCCCGTGCACGAAGCGCTCGTCAGGCTGGCCTCGGAATCGCTGGTGGTGCTGCTGCCGAACCGCGGCGCCAGCGTCGCGAGCCTCAACTGGGATGACCTTCGCGAGATGTTCGAGGCGCTCGATATCACCCAGCGGCTCGTCACCAGATGGGCGGCGCTACGCCGGACCGATGCGCAGCTCGCCGAGATCGATGCCGAACGGGTCGCCTTCGAACAGCATGAAGCCGCGGGCCGCACGGAGGAGATGAACGACAGCAATTGGCGCTTTCACGCGCTGATCGCCGCCGCCTGCGGCAACAAGCTGATCGAGCGCAACTACCTCCACTTGCTCACGCTCGCGCTGCGCATCGCCTATCTCGCCTACAATGTGGAGCATTTTGCTTCGAAGGCTGCGTATCAGAAGCACATGAATACGATTTTGACGGAGCACATCGCGATGGTCGCGGCGATCAGGGACAGGGACGCGGACAAGGCAGATGCCTTGGGGCGCACGCATGCTGACCTTGGGCGGCAGCGGATACAGGATGTGATGACGCGAGGGGTGAGCAGTTCGCTAGATATCGCGCTCGATCATCCGATTGCGATGTTGAGGCAATGATGATGTGGCTGCCGGATGGCGACCTTTCAGCCAGGACGTCTATCGCAAATACCCCACCATCATCCTTGTCGTTTCACTAGATTGCGATGACAGTGTGCACCTAAATTAAAGCGCCTTTCTTGGATTGTGTCGCAAGGCTCAGCCTCGACCAATAAGTGTGCTGGCACCGTAACAGTACCCGGGACTGCCAAAAATGATCGATGACGCCGATGCGCCGGAATTTGCTGGGTGGAATAGCTATAGAGATTTCGCAGAGCGAGTGAGGCATCAGCGCCGATACATTTGGGACGATCATATCAAGGTTTTCATCGCGGCCGTGCTCGCGACTGTCAAGGAGCGAGATATCACTCTGCCAAAAGGCATGGTCCTGTTTAGGGCGCAGCGTGGCATCGATTATGTCTCCCGAAGCAAGAACTACCCGGAAGAGCCCGTCGGCTACGGGCGCGAGCGCATGAAGCCGCGTCGGAGCAAAGCCTCAGAAGGTCGGGCCAACGCAGTCGGCGTTCCAGTTCTTTATCTTGGGACAACCGAGCAGACGGTTATTTCGGAGGTTCGGCCTTGGGTAGGCGCCGAAATATCCGTGGCTCAGTTTGTGCTGAAGCGGAAGTTGCGCGCGCTCGACCTATCTCGTGGTCATGGCCAATCTTCGATAGGCGTCCTGACGTTTGATCAGCTCCTTGAAGCGAAGCCGTTGACTCCGGAGCAACGCAATCGAGCGGTTTGGATCGATATTGATAATGCGTTCTCAGAGCCGGTAACTAAGTCAGACGATGCAGGCGATTATATCCCGACCCAAATTTTGGCGGAGGTGTTCAGAGATGCAGGCTATGAAGCCATCTTGTACAAGAGCCAGTTTGGCGAGAAGGGGTTTAACATCGTGGTGTTCAATCCCGACGATGCGAATGTGATCAATTGCGCACCCTATAAGGTTACGGGGTTCGAAGTTTCCTTCAAGGAAATAGGAAACCGCTGGTTTCGATCCAGAAGAGTGGAAAACGGAAAATCAAGAGGACTAAGCGGTAAAAATCAAACCCGATCTAGATCTCAATCTTGAGAACGCGTTCGAGTAAAGCGCCCCTCCTACCTCAAATACCCCACCACCATCCGCGTCGTCTCGTCCACCAACACCTTCACCATCTTCTCCGACAGCATCTCGGCGCCGTTCAGCACCGTGTTGTGCGCGATGGCTTCGATCGTGCTCACGCACATGAATGCGGCGAGCGCGGGGTCGAGCTTGCGCATCTCCTTGCGGTGGCGTTCGAGATAGGCGCGCACGAGGGCGCGGATTTCGTGGCTGTAGGCTTCGACCTCGGCGAGGTGGCCGGAGCGGGGGATCTGCTCGGCGAGGACGCGATGCAGGTTCGGGTCGATGTGATGGGCCTCGATCGCGACCGTGACGAGGCGGCGCACGGCTTTCTCGATCGGCAGGTCTGCGACCTCCGCGAATGCGGCGCGGACGACATTCATGATCGCCTCGTTGTGGCGGTCGATCACGGCGGCGACGAGGGCCTCCTTGCCCGGAAAATACTGGTAGAGCGAGCCGACGCTGACGCCGGCGAGTTCGGCGATGCGGTTGGTGCTGGCTTTCTCAAAACCTTCCTTGACCAGAATGCGAGCGGTTGCCTCGACCAGCGCGTCGACGGTGACGCGGGAGCGCTGCTGCGAGGCATTTTTCCGGGGTCTTGTGGGCGGTTTGCGGGCCACGGCCTTGTGATCTGAATGCGAGTAGAAAAAGCGAGTGAATGCTCGCATTATATCCGCAAGCGGCGGCGGGTGGGCAAGCCTCTTGTCGCCGTGTCGAAAGCGCCAGATGGGGATGTGGCCATGAGCGTCGCAAGACTTGTGTCGGCCTTGCAGTTCTGTCCGGGCGGTTGCGCGTTCAGTACGCGATCCCGACGCGATCCCGCACCAAGCCTGCAAAGCCGCGCCTTCAACATGTTACTGCGGCTGCTTCCGTACAAGGAGCAGTTGGCCTCAGCCGAGGCGGTGCAGGCGCATGTGCAGAAGCTCGCGCTGGAGCCGGCCTCGTTCGAGCCGACGGGCCTTGGCCGCGGCGTCGAGGCGACGCTGACGAAGATGGGCGGCTGGCCGGTCTATTACACCGCGCCGTCGTCGGGACATGAAGGCTGCAACTACGTCATGTTCCTGCATGGCGGCGGCTTCATCAACGAGATCGTGCCGGCGCATTGGCGCTTCGTCGGCCAGATGACGCGGCAGGCGCGCGTGTGCTGTGTCGTGCCGGTCTATCCGCTTGCGCCGCGCGCCACCGCCGAGGAGGTCGTCCCGAAGACGGCCGAGCTGTTGCGCATGCTGCTCGAGGATGCGGGTTCGGCAAAGGTCACGGTGGTCGGCAATTCCGCCGGAGCTAGCCTTGCGCTCGCCGCCTGCCAGTGGCTGCGCGATCGCGGGCATCGGCAGCCAGACCGCCTGATGCTGATCTCGCCCGCGGCCGATGCATCGGTCAGCCGTCCGGAGCAGGCTGCGATCGCGGTGCGCGATCCGGTCCAGGACATTCCGGGGATCGTCGAGGCGGGACGGCTTTATGCCGGCGAGCTCGATGTCGGCCATCCCTTCGTCAGCCCGCTCAACGGCACCTTCCGTTCGCTGGCGCCGATGACGATCTTCTCGGGCACGCGCGATCTGCTGTACCCCGATAGCGTCGGTCTTGCAGAGCGGGCGAGGGCGGTCGGCGTGCCGGTCGAGCTGCATCTGCTGCGCGACCAGCCGCACAATTATGCGCTGATGCCGACGCCGGAGGGGCGGCAGGCGCGTGCGCTCATCATGCGCGCGATCGCTTAGGGGGCAACAGCTTGAGGAAGAAAGCTGTGATTGACGCAGCCTTGGCGGGGCTGGCGACTGCAATGTTCGGGCGGGTGAAGGCGGCTCGTCATCGACGCGGCGACCGTCAGCCGACGAGGGCCGCTGCCGTTGCGGAGAATGCGTGCACATCCGGCAAGCTCATGAACCCCGGCTTGGAAAAATAGTATCCCTGGAAGAGGTCGATCCCCGCAGCCCGGAGCACCGTCAGTTCGGCTTCGCTTTCGACGCCCTCGGCGAGGAGCTTGATATCGAGTTCGCGGGCCATCGACGCGATGCCGGCGACGATGACCTGCTTCGGGCGGCTGAGGTGGATGTTGCGCAAGAGCTCCATGTCGATCTTGATGAGGTCCGGCTGGAGCCTCGCCAGCAAACTGAGCCCGGCATAGCCGGCCCCGAAGTCATCGAGCGCGGTCAGAAAACCGAGCGTCTTGTAGGTCCGCACGATGTGCTCGACATGCGCAGGATCGCTCATGCGTTCGTTTTCGGTGAACTCGAACATGAGGTTCGCGGGCGGGAAGTTCGAACGGCGCGCCGCCGCCAGGGATTGTTGGATGCACGCCTGCGGCTCGTAGACTGCGTTGGGCATGAAGTTGATGGACAGTCGAGCATGCGGATCGTCAAACAGCTTTCCGGCGGTCTCGATCGCCATGACTCTTGCAGCCTGGTCGAAGCGGTAAAGCTGGTCTTCGGTCAGTTGGCTCAGGACGCTCTGTGCACTTTCGCCATTGGGCCCGCGCACCAATGCTTCATAGCCCCAGACGCGCTGTTCGTTCACCGCGACGATCGGTTGAAACGCCATCTTGAATTCGAACGGCAGTCCCTCGCCGCCGCCGCATCCTTTGCAGACCCCCGCCATCGATCTCTCCTTCGTGGAGAATTCACGATAGGGGCGAGGGATTAAGGATCGGTGCGATCCGGTCGCGGCGTTCCAACCAACGGCGCGAGACCGGCTCAGCGAGGACGCGGTGCAGCTTCGGGGTGAGGCATCGATCGCAACGGTCACGGGCTTGCGCACAGCCTTGTTGATCGGCGGAGGGACGCGCAACGCGGGTGCGATTATTTTGCGTGAGATTGCTCAATTGGAGAGCGTGACGATTGTCACAAAGCGCTGACGCAATGGGTCTGGCGCTGCTTGAGCCCATGCGGAGGGACAAGGCGGCCCCCGGGGCGTTTCCTCGCTATCCGTAGTTCTGCGGGGCCTTAGGCGTGGCCCTTGATCTCGTAGTGGCCCGGCACGCATTTGTAGCGCTCGAGGCGCCAGTTGGCGTGATAGATCGGATGCTCGCCCATCCATTTTGCGAGGGGTGCCTGTGCGCCGATTGCACACTGCATCATCGACATTTCGGGCGTCATGTTGCTGTCGGTCACGATTTCCTCGACGCAACTGCCTGAGCTAGCTGCGCTAAGCCGGCAGAGCACGGCTACGACGGTCACGAACATTCCTGTCACCTCATCGGTAGTTTCTGACCACGAAGAGGATGCAAGCGGAGTGCCAGAGCCTGTGACACAAACAACACGCTGGCCTGGCCGACTCGACCCAGCGTCCGCCTCCATTTGGCGATTCGGATTGTAAAAAAATTGCCCCTAACCCGAAGCCGGGCGAATACGGGGAACCCGCAGGAATGACCGACACAGGGCGTCGCCGCCCGCGAGGGCCCGCAGGCCGCGATCCCGGAGGCGCTCGGCGCCGTGAACGGGGCGCGCATCGAGGCGGCCGGATAGTCCGCCGGCCGAAATAATCGATGTTCAATGGCAGCGCCGATCCGCTTTTACCTGCGGATGCGGCGCTGCTACATTTTGCGCGCGCCCGCGTCAGCGGCGCGGTGACGAAGAAACAGACCGACAAGGGGAGGGACCGAAGTCCCATGAAGGATTTTGCTGGAAAGATCGCAGTCATCACCGGCGGCGGCACGGGGATGGGGCGCGAGCTCGCACGGCAGCTCGTCGCCGAGGGCTGCAATGTCGCGATGTGCGACGTCTCGGAGGCCGCGATGGCCGAGACCAAACGGCTCTGCGAGGTCGAGAAGCTGCCGCAGGGCCTGCGCGTCACGACGCATGTCGCCGACGTCGCGATCGAGGATCATCTCAAGCGCTTCCGCGACGAGCTCGCCGAACAGCAGAAGACCGACCGGATCCATTTGCTGTTCAACAATGCCGGCATCGGCGGCGGCGGCAGCCTGTTCACCAACACCCGCGAGCAGTGGGAGCGCACCTTCAACATCTGCTGGGGCGGGGTCTATCTCGGCGTGCGCACCTTCCTGCCGATGCTGGTGGCGGCGGACGAGGCCCACATCGTCAACACCGCGAGCGTCAACGGCTTCTGGGCCTCGATCGGCATGGGCCAGGCGCACACGGCCTACAGCTCGGCCAAGTTCGCGGTGAAAGGATTTACCGAAGCGCTGATCAACGACCTGCGCCTGCACGCGCCGCACGTCAAATGCTCGGTGGTGATGCCCGGCCATATCGGCACCTCGATCGTCTCCAATTCGCGCAAGGTGCAGAGCATGGACGGATCGGAACGGCTCAACGCCGACGAGGTCGCGCTGACCCGCAAGCGCATGGTCGCCGCCGGCGTGCCGGATGCCGACAAGATGTCGGACGAGGACGTCCAGGCCGCGTTCGCCGAGCGGGCCCGCAGCTTCCTCGAGGACGCGCCGACCACGGCTGCGCAAGCCGCCAAGATCATCCTCGACGGGGTCAAGGCCGAACGCTGGCGCATTCTCGTGGGCGAGGACGCGAGGCGCCTCGACGAGCGTGTCCGCGCCACGCCGGAGCAGGCCTACGACCGCGACTTCTACGAAAGTTTTACGCAGGAGGTCGGCTGGCGGCTCGGCTAAGTCTGGCCAAGTCTGTCCGGCTGAATCCGGTTGGCTGAGACTGTCAACAAACGCGCGCCGATATAGGCATGATGATCATCATGGCAAGAGGCGCGCGGGGTCATTTGACGTGCCACCTCTTGCCAATGTCGTTGCGTATGACGAATTGGAATGTCACGCATGCGGCATCGTCCGTCATTCAAGCATCGTTCAAGCGATGGTGATGGCAAACGGGGCGCATTCGGCACGCCGCAGCTTGGTAGGCGAACCAAAATGGTTTACTGAATCAGAGGTAACGCGATGACAGAGCGTAGCTCCGATGATACCCGCATGCCTTTCCGACGACTGGATCCTTTGCCCGGAAAGAGAGGACATCTCCGCTGAATTCACGCGGCTCCTCACCGCAGCCCAGGAGGGCGGAGCCACGATCGCGGAATGCCTGATGATCGCGCGGCAGCTCAAGCGCAGCGACGAACAATCCTGGCATCGCGCGTGGAAGAAGCTCGCGCAAGTCAGCCGGCAGCGTGCCGAGGCTGCGTTCGCGGAGGGCCACATGGCGACCGCGCAACGCAACTGGCTGCGGGCCATGAACTACTACGGCGCCGCGGCGATGCCGCTCGATCAGGCCGACGAGCGCCGCTGGGTCGCGGTGCTGGCGATGCAGGAATGCGCCCGCCGCTACCTCACGGCGCGCGCGCCGGCCGGCGAGGTCGTGACGATTCCCTGGGTCCACGATCACGCCTTGCAGGGCTATTTCCTGCCCGCGCAGTCCGCGGGCGGGCGGGCGCCGACCGTGATCTGCATCGGCGAGCCCGGACATCGCAAGGAAGAATTCCTGTTCAAGCTCGCGCCGCATGCGCGCGAGCGCGGATTGTCGATGCTCGCGCTGGACCTGCTCGGCGACGAGCGCGACGACTATGCCGATACGCTCTTGCAGCGCCGCGATCTCGAGAGCTCGATTGCAAGCGTCATGGACTATCTGGAAACGCGCGGCGACGTCGATTTCGATCGCGTCGCCATCGTGGCTGACGGGTGGGGCTCATCCTTCGTGGCGCGCGCGGTGTTGCAGGAGCCGCGGCTCGCCGCCGCGGTCTGCGACGGCGGCCTGTGGGATCTGCACGAACGATCCTTCTTCGCCAGCCGCTTCGCGATGAGCGACCTCAGCATCGTCCCGGTGCCGCATGCGCCGCTGATGGCCTCCAGCGCCGACTGTCCGGTGCTGATCACGCTCGGCGAGGACGGCTGGCTCAAGGCCGACCGGGCGCGTCAGATCGTGCAGAAATCCCGCTTCGGCAGCTCCGATATCATGCTGAAGGTGTTCACCGCGGCGGAGACCGGCGCGGCGCAGGCCCATGCGGACAATCCGAGTCTCGCCAACGAATACATCTTCGACTGGCTGGAATCGCGGTTGGGCGCTGCCGGTCGGCGGAGCTGAACGCGGCCTCGCGTCTCAGAAGTCGAGCGATATCCTGACGCAGGCCTTTTCGAGCCGCGTCTTCAGGGTCGCCAATTTGGTGGTGAATTCGGTCAGCTCGTTCTCGTCGAACTCCTGGAAGACGAATTCGCGAATCGTCTTGTACTGGTCGTTGAGGCTCGCAATGTGCTTCTGGGTCTTGTCGACCAGCGACAGCCGTACGACCCGGGCGTCGGTCGGCGAGGGCCGCCGGCGGAGCAGGCCCTTCTTCTCGAGGAGCTTGGACTGGGTGGTGACGAACGAGGGATCGACGTGGAGCAGCTTGGAGACCACGTTGACCGGCACGCCGTCGTCCTTGTCGAGGTCGGAGATCGCCATCAGGATCAGCCATTGCGGGCCGCTGATGCCGAGCGTCCTCGCCCAGAACTGACGCAGCTCCTCCAGGTACATGTTGATCGACGATATCTCCCAGGTGAAGCGCCTGATGAGATCCAGATTGCCGATGGGGCGCAGGCGCGCTCCCTCTTTCCTCGTCGCGGACACAGCGTCACTCCCGTGAACTGATTCGTCAGGCCGGTGTTCGTGGAAGGCCATAGTCCACGCAAGCCTGCCCTGACGCAAGTGCAGAGCATGCTAATTTTGTCACTAAAATTACAAAGCTGAGCAGGTCAGCATTTCGCGCGGCCCGGGTGTTGCGTCCGGGGCACAGGTTTAGTGAAACCACAAAGCTTACCAAATAAACTATTTTGATTAGCGTAATGACGCAGGCATATTGACCCGTGACGGTGGGGGGTACTCGATCGTCCCGTTGCAGGTGGTTCGCTCACGTCCCTCGCGTCGAAGGCGGGTGTGTCCGAAAGCGCAAAGCGGCCGAGCGGATTTGAAGAGACGGGGATCTGGGGGGCCTCACGGTCCGGTCTCCGAAAAATGAGCAACTTGGAGGTTTTATATGAAAGTGGTGAAGAGCCTTTTGCTCGGCACTGCGGCGGGTCTGATCGCCGTCGGTGGAGCCCAGGCGGCCGATCTTCCGGTCAAGGCCAAGGCGGTCGAGTACGTCAAGATCTGCACGCTGTACGGCGCGGGCTTCTACTACATCCCGGGCAGCGACACCTGCATCAAGCTGGGCGGCTACCTGCGTGCCGAAGTCGCGCTCAATGCCGGCGGCAACTACAGCGCCCAGTACAACGGCGTGTTTGCGGCGAACAACCGCCTGACCAACTACTACTCGATGCGCGCTCGTGAAGATCTCAACATCGACACGCGCACGGCGACGGAATACGGCGTCGTCCGCACCTATTTCGATGCGGTCTTCACCTGGACGACCGGCAACTACGGCGGCACCGGCAGCGCGACGGGCGGTACCCAGTACAGCGGCACGATCGGCCTCAACGCGGCCGGCACCGGCCTCACCGGTTCCGGCGGCGGCAACGTCAACGGCACCGACGGCAACGTCTCGGGCGGCTCGCTCGGCGTCTACTACGCGTTCATCCAGTTCGCCGGCTTCACCATGGGTAAGGCGGTGTCGCAGTTCGACGCGCCCTGGATCAACTATCCCGGCAACAATTTCGACCAGCTCGTCGGCGGCAGCGGCACCACCAACGGTGTCACCCAGTTCACCTACACGGCCGATTTCGGCCAGGGCGTGACGGCGATCTTCTCGGTGCAGGACCAGACGCAGGTCTTCCAGACCAACATCTGGAACACTGCCGGCATGAGCACGACGGGCGTTCTCGGCGGTGCTTACGGCTCGAACGATCTCGGCGGCAGCCGCGCTCCCGACATCGTCGGCGCGGTTCGCGTCGACCAGGCCTGGGGCTTGTTCCAGGCGTCGGTTGCCGCGCACGACAACCACGTCGGCTATTACGGCGCGACCGAGACCACCGGTCACCCCGAAGACAAGTGGGGCTGGGCGGTTCAGCTCGCTCTGCAGATCAAGAACATCCCGACCGGTGCCGGCGACGTGATCAACCTCTCGGGCGTCTACACCGAGGGCGCGAGCCGCTACAACTTCCAGGAGCTGGCTGCGACCAGCTACTCGATGTTCGGCAGCTCCAGCGGCGCGTATCAGAGCATCGGCTTTGCCGGCGTCTCTGACGCGGTGTTCGGTCCGGGCGGCAACCTCGAGCTGACCAAGACCTACGGCTTCCGTGGTGCCTACACCCACAACTGGAGCCCGTACTGGAACACGGCGCTCTACGGCGCGTGGGCCGCGGTCAACTATAGCGGCACGGCGAAGAGCCTGATCTGCGGCAGCGCCGCGTTCGCCACCCTGACCGGCTCCTGCAACCCGGACTTCAACATCGGCCAGGTGGGCGTCATCACCCGCTGGACGCCGGTGAAGAACCTGACCTTCTCGGCCGACTTCACCTACAGCCATCTCGACCAGAAGTACTCCGGCGTGATCACGACCCCGGCGCTCACCAGTGTTGCCAAGCCTGCGGCAACCTATGAGCTGAAGGACCAGGACACCTACAGCCTGCTGCTGCGCGCCCAGCGCAACTGGTAAGCGCGAGGTCTTCGGACGTGACGAAGCCCCGGCGGGAAACCGCCGGGGCTTTCTTGCAAGGCTTTTTCGGAAAATCCGGTCCGGCCGTGCAGGGGGCGAAGGCAAGCCATGCGACTCGACCGCCCTCAAGCTTATTTACTTACCTGATCTGATCAGCTATATGTCCCTCAGCCGATTACGAAAGTCGCGGCTCTTAGCTTGATGCTAAGCCTCCAGAAACCTCCGGTAGTGCCCTGCCGGAGGTTTTTCGTTTCGGCGAATGCCGCCTTCAGCCGCGCATTGCGCGGGCGCGCGAGTTCGGCCGGTAGGCGAGGCGGCTGTGGCCGGCGCAATAGGACTGGCCGTCGGGCGCGGTATTGCCGCAGAAGCAGAAATCCTCGGCGCCCGGCGTCGAGATCGGCCAGCGGCAGCGGTTCTCGGAAAGCTCCAGCAGCGAGCAGCGATTGGCATCGTCGATCGGGCCTGCGACCATTGGCGCGTCGGTCTCGCCGTAGATGGTGGCGAGCATCTCGTATTGCAGCCGCGGCACCGCCCTCGGCGCGCGCGGCGGCGCAAGGCTCCGCTCGAGCCTGCGGTCCTCGACCGCGCGGCTGCGCGTCAGATTGAGCCGGGACAGCTTGCCGATCACTGCGTTGCGGCTGACACCGATGTCGGCGGCGATCTCGCGGCAGGAGAGGCCGGCCTCGAAATGTTGCTTCAGAAGTTCAATTCGTTCGTCAGTCCAAGTCTGTGAAGAAGTCGGTGAGAGAACAGGCATTGTAACGGTCCCAGGTTGCAGATGTCGGCCATCCGCTGACCGAGATCCGTCCGCCTCACGTCCGGCGCGCGCTCACGTCCTGCCATTGTCGCGGATCGACAAAAGCCCGTCCTTGATGGCGAGACGGATGCCTTCCTCGATCAGGGTACGTGCGACGCCGGGAACGCTGGTGCCGTGGGTGCCCTGTCTCACCAGTTTCTCCAGATAGGTGATGGTCGAGAGCGCCAGGGTTACGGGGATGCGGTCAGTCTCGGCTTTTTCGGTGGCCATGGTCCGAACGCTAACCTCATACTCAGGTACATAAAAGTAACGATTAAGACTCTATTTAGGTTCGGGGCCGGAAGTCAAATCCGGACTGAAGCGGTATTTCAGCTCGTTGGAATCGCTTGAGAAATTAAGCGCGACGCAGCGCGCCGCGCGGGAGTCCGTGCAGCGGCGTGGCGTCAGCGGGGCAGGAGGTGCGGGCCGGCTCAGCCGTGCACGATCGCCTTTTCGATCATGCAATGGATGCCCTTGGAGCCGTTGACGGTCTGCGTCACCCTGAGATCGGCGGCCAGGCTGCACAGCGTGTAGGCGTCCTCGCGCGACAGGTTTCGCTTCTCGCCGAGCAGCACGATCATGTCGCGCAGCGCGCGTACCGCGCACTGATCGAGGTCCGGATCCATCGCCATGGTCATGTAGTGCGTCGCCGTCTCGGCGCGGGGATAGTCGAACCGGAGGTCCTTGCGCAGCGTCAGGCGGAAGCGGCCCTGGAGCGCGGTCTCGATCGCGGTGACGCAGACCTCGCCGTCGCCCTGCACGCCATGGCCGTCGCCGCAGGAGAACAGCGCGCCGGGGACGAACACCGGCAGATACAATGTTGCCCCCGCACCGAGCTCCTTGTTGTCGAGATTGCCGCCCATGGCGCGCGGGACCAGCGAGGAGATGCGGCCCCAGCTCGGCGGCGGCGACACGCCCATCACGCCGAAGAACGGTTTGAGCGGCAGGTCGAGGCCCCAGGGCATGCGGCCGACCATCCGCGTCCGGTCCAGCGGGATGTTGAGGATGCGCGTCTCGTGGAAATCGTCTGGCAGGGTGCCGGCGAGCGGCTTGATCATGTTCCAGCCCCAATCCTGCCGGAGCTGGACGTCGAGGATCTCGACCGCGAGCACGTCGCCGGGTTCGGCCCCCGCGACCGCGATCGGGCCGGTGAGGATGTGACCGGGCAGCATGCGCTCGTTTTTGGCATGAACCTCGAACATCTCCGGCGGAATGTGAAATGTGTCGCGGTCGGGCAGCATGTCCGGGCCGCCGCTGATGGTGTCGACCGTCACCTCGTCGCCGCTCGCGATGGTGAGGACCGGCTTGAGCGCGGCTTCGAAGAAGCCCCAATGGCAGGTTGCGGGGCTGGAATGCAGGTGGTGATGGGTCATGCGGCTCATCCGGTTTGCCTCGCAACTTGCCATGGCCGGGCTTGACCCGGCAATCTATCTCCCCGAAACGTCTGTCGAAGGCGGATGGATCGGCGGGGCCAGCCCGCCGGCGGTCTGCCGCACCACGAGGCCTCCCCCTGTTCTTTACTCTCTCCAAGACGATCGGCATCGCGCTTCTGCCGACGAATTTCATGATCGAACTCGGCGTCGTCGGCGTTCTCCTGCTCGCAACGCGTTTCGCAAGGTTCGGCCGCAAGCTGGTCACGGCCTCGATCGTGCTGCTGGTGCTGTGCGGCTTCACGCCGCTCAGCAATTTTCTGATGTATCCGCTGGAATCGCGCTTTGCGCCGTGGGACGCCTCGCGCGGCGCACCCGACGGCATCATCGTGCTGGGTGGACCGATCAATCCGGATATGTCGGCGTTCCGGGGCGTGCCGGTGGTGCACAACGCCGCCGACCGCATCTTCGCCGCCGTCGAGCTTGCGCGGCGCTATCCGAATGCGCGCATCGTCTTCACCGGCGGTAGCGCCAATCTGGTCTCCGGTGACGCACGGGAGGCCGACTATGCCGCGACGCTCCTGCAAAATCTCGGCGTTCCGAAGGAACGCCTGATCATCGAGCGCGATTCGCGCAATACGTTCGAGAACGCCGAGTTCACCAAAGCTCTGGTCACGCCGAAGCCCGGCGAACGCTGGCTGCTGGTGACGTCCGGCTATCACATGCCGCGCTCCTACGGCATCTTCCGCAAGGCCGGGTTTGCCGTCGAGCCCTATCCGGTCGACTGGCGCGTCGGCGAAATCCTCGGGATCGACACGATGGCGTCGAGCGGGCTGTTCCGCACCGATCTTGCGATCCGGGAATGGATCGGTCTGGTCGCCTACCGGCTCGCGGGCCGAACCAGCGAGTTGCTTCCGGGACCGGGCAAGGACTAGAACGAGAGGCGCAAAACCAAGAACACAGCACCGGCGCACGTTCGTCGGCCCGGAGGACGCCATGCAGCAGCAGAGCGCAGAGAAGATCGATCTTGCCGGCCTCGTCGCCGATCTCAACAGCCTGTTGCGGCTCAAGACGACGGTGATCGGCATGAAGCTGTTCGCACGCGCCGCGGAGATGGAAGCGATCCCGAAGATCCGGCGGCCGAACGCGGTCCACACCACCGACCAGATCGTCAGCATGGCGGCGCGTCTGGGCTGGACCGTCGGCATCACCGCCGACGACCTGGTCGGCGCGCAGTGCCGCGCAGTGATCGGCCTCAGTCCCCAGGACGACAAATGGCTCGCCGGCGAAAGCTATGTCGGGGTCTGGCACGGCACGGCGGAGGACGCGCGCAAGCGCCAGGAGGCGCTGGACGTCGTGCCGTTCGGGCACTATCAGGCGCTCGCGGTCAGCCCGCTCGCCAGCGGCCGGCTCGATCCGCCCGACATCTGCCTCGTCTACGCGACGCCCGGGCAGATGATCATCCTGATCAACGGCCTGCAATATACCGGCTACAAGAAGTTCGAATGGGGCGTGGTCGGGGAGACCGCTTGCGCGGATTCCTGGGGGCGGGCGCTCAAGACCGGGGAGCCCAGCCTGTCCTTGCCATGCTATGCCGAACGGCGCTATGGCGGCGTGCCGGACGAGGAGATGCTGATGGCCCTGAAGCCCGAGCATCTCGCCAAGGCGACCCTGGGCATGAAGGCGCTGGCGAAGAACGGCCTGCGCTATCCGATTCCGCCCTATGGCATTCAAAGCGACGTCCGTGCCGGCATGGGCGTGAGTTACGCGAAAAAGTAAAGGCCTGTCATGAGTTCTGCGAAATTCGACATCGTCGTCTACGGCGCGACCGGTTTCACCGGCCAGCTCGTCGCCGAATATCTGGCGGCGCAATACGGGGACGACAAGGCGCTGAGATGGGCGATGGCGGGCCGCAGCCTCGACAAGCTGAAAGCGGTGCGCGACGCGATCGGCGCGCCCGCGGACACGCCGCTGATCGTGGCCGATGCGTCCGATGCCGCCTCGCTGAAGGCGATGGTCGCGCAGACGAGGTCGGTGATCACGACGGTCGGGCCGTATCAACTCTATGGCGAAGAGCTGCTCGCGGCCTGCGTCGCTGCGGGTGCGGATTATTTCGACCTCTGCGGCGAGCCGGTCTGGATGCGCCAGATGATCGACAAATACGAGGCAGCGGCCAAGGCGAGCGGCGCGCGCATCGTGTTCTCATGCGGCTATGATTCCGTGCCGTTCGAGCTCGGTACGTTCTTCGTCCAGGAGGAGGCAAGGCGCGTGCTCGGCGCGCCGGCCTCGCGCGTGAAGGGGCGAGTGCGCGACATGCGCGGCACGCTGTCGGGCGGCACCGCGGCGAGCGCGAAAGCGACCTTCGACGCCGTCGCCAAGGATCTCAGCCTCGTCGCCATCCTCAACGACCACTTCGCGCTGACGCCGGGATTCGCCGGCCCGAAGCAGCCGAAGGGCAACCGGGCGGCGTTCGAGGAGGATCTGCAATCCTGGACCGCGCCGTTCATGATGGCGCTGATCAACACGCGCAACGTCCATCGCTCCAACATGCTGATGGGCTTTCCCTACGGCCGCGAGTTCGTCTACGACGAGATGGTCCTGACCGGCCCCGGCGAGAAGGGCGAGGCCAATGCGAAGCGCGTGATGGCTGCCAATGCGGGCAAGACCGGCCCCGACGCACCGAAGCCGGGCGAGGGGCCATCGAAGGAAGAGCGCGAAAACGGTCTCTTCGATCTGCTCTATATCGCGATCGCCCCCGACGGCCGCACGGTCCGCGCCGGCGTCACCGGCGACCGCGATCCCGGCTACGGCTCGACCTCGAAGATGATCTCGGAATGCGCGATCTGCCTGCTGCGCGACACGCCGGACGTCGCCGCCGGCTTCTGGACTCCGGGGGCGGCGATGCAGCACAAGCTGATCAAGCGGCTGCAGGACAATGCCGGGCTGACGTTCAAGGTGGAGAAGTAGGCGCTTTCTTCGCCCCGCTTGCGGGGAGAGGCCGACGCGCGAAGCGCGGTGGGTGAGGGGGAGTCTCCGCGAGTCCTACTCTCACCGTTTTGTGGAGGCAGCCCCTCACCCCAGCCCTCTCCCCGTAAGAACGGGGAGAGGGGGAGAAAAAAGCTACACCGCCCGCGCATCATACGCGTACATGAACTCCATGCTCTTGGAGCCCAGCGGCAACAGCCATTTCAGCATCTGATTGCGCATCCACGCGCCGGTGGCGCTGAACTCGCGCTTGCTGTTGCCGTTGCGGCGGGCCATCGCGACGATCTTCTCGGTGCGCGGTCGGCGCTCGGTCTCGAAGGCCTGGAAGGTGGCGCCGAGCTCCTGCCCCTCCTGCATCAGGCGAGCAAGCCGCATCGCGTCCTCCAGCGCCAGCGAGGCGCCCTGGCCGGCGTGAGGGCTGGTCGCGTGTGCGGCATCGCCGATCAGCAGCGAGCGCTTGCGCGACCAGGTCGGCAGGGTCGCGACGTCGAGCGTGTCGGTGACCACGATGTTCTCGGCCGCCTCGATGATGTCGGGGATCGGATCGTGCCAGCCGCGATGGAAGCCGCGCAGATGCTGCTTCAGTGTCGACGCATCGAGCGCGCGGAACATCGCCGCGTCCATGCCGTGCGCGGGCTGCGTGCTCCACCACATCACGCCGTCGTTCGGATCCGGGCTGCAATAACCGTAGCCGAAGAAGCCGCTCTGGCCGAACGTGGTCTCGACATGCCGGCCGATCGGCCTGCCGTCGAGCACGGCGTGCGGCACGAAGCCGCCGAAGCCGATCAGGCCGGTGTCGAAAGGCGTTGGGCCGTCCGGCACCACCTGGCGTCGCGTGATCGAATGCACCCCGTCGGCGCCGATCAGGAAGTCGCCTTCGGCGGTGGTGCCGTCGGCGAAATAAGCGATGATCGGCTGGTCGCCGCGGTCCTCGATCTTGATCAGGCGCTTCTCGAAATAGAGCGAGACGCAGGCGCACCAGGCCTTGTCGATCAGCATCTCGTTCAGCGTGGCGCGGCAGACGTTGACCGCCGGCTGGCCGAAGCGCCGCGCCATGTCGCGGTTGATCGAGCCGAGCCGCTCACCGCTCTGCGAATAGAAGTCGAAGGCCTCCGCAACCGAGCCGCGGCCGATCAGCTCGTTCGCCAGGCCGATCTCGTCCATCACATGCATGCCGTTCGGCGCGATCTGAAGGCCGCCGCCGATGCCCTTCGAATAGGGCCAGGCTTCGTAGATCGCGGATTCGATGCCGGCGCGGCGCAGCAGGATCGCGGCGACGGGCCCGGCGATGCCGGCGCCGATGATCAGGGCCTTGCGGGGACGGTTGGGCATGGCTTGCTCCCGACGTTTCCGTGGTGCTAGGAGAAATTATGGTCGCTAAATCTCTTAGTGACTAAGATATATATCGACTAAGATATGAGGCTGGCCTTGTCAAGGACGAAGGCGCGCGCGGCGCTATTGCAGGAGCTCGAGGAGGCGATGCGGCGATCGTCGGCGCAGGGCGTGCTCTATGGCCAAACCGTTGCGAACGTGGCGGGAATTGCCAATTCCGACCTCGAATGCATGGACATCCTCTATCTCGAGGGACGCGTTACCGCGGGCCGGCTCGCCGAGGTGACGGGCCTCACGACAGGCGCCATCACCGGCGTGATCGACCGGCTCGAGAAGGCGGGCCTGGTGCGCCGCGAGCGGGATGAGAAGGATCGCCGCAAGGTCTTCATTTCGGTGGTGCCCGAGAAGGCGATGAAGATCGGCCAGCTCTACGTGCCGATGCAGCAGGCGATGGAGAAGGTGTTTGGTGCCTATTCCGACGAGGAGCTGCGCCTGCTGCTGCGCTTCGCGACCGAGGGCTACAAGGGCGTGCTCGCAGCCACCGAAGCGCTGAAGAGCCTGCTCGACACGCCGCCGGAAAAGCGTCCCGATCTCAAGCTGAAGAAGCGTCGTCAGTAGTCTTCCCATAGATCTGCGCGGCCGCGAACATGCCCCACATCGCGCCGAGCATCATCCAGAAGTGCCGCCAGTGGTCGGTGTCGATCACGAAGCTTTCGCCGACGGTGCCGACGAAGGCGGAGAAGACGGCGAGATATGCGCGCTGCCAGGGCACACGGACGAAGATGTGCCGGAAGCCCATGATGACGGTGGTGAAGACCAGCGCGGGATAGCAGACGCCGGAGAGCCAGCCGCCGGACATGAAGGCGTTGAGATAGGAGTTGTGGGTGTCCTCGGGGAAGAAGCGGTGGAACTGCAGGGGGCCGATGCCGAACGGCAGGTCGAGCGCCATCTCCGCACCGAGAATGTGCCGGCCGAACCGGCCGAAGCGGCCTTCGTCATAGCTCTGGTCGAAGCTGGCGCGCTGCTTGAACATCTCGGCGGTGGAATCGAATGACAGCAGCACCGCGATCAGCGCAACGCCCAGCACCGCGGCGACGATCGCCATGACGACGATGCGCGAGCGCTGGGCGTTGGTGCGGCTGGTCAGCACCATCAGCGCCAGCATGAAGGCGGAGGTCAGCACCAGCCCGCCCCAGGCGGCGCGGGAGAAGGCGAGCAGGATGGCCAGCGACATGATGCCGAAGGCGATGACGTTGCGGAAGGCCTTGGCCAGCTTGTCCGAGACCACGCTCTGGAGCGCGAACAGCGCCGGCAGGATCAGGAAGGCGCCGAGCACGTTCGGGTCCTTGAAGGTGCCGCGCGCGCGTCCGTAGAGCGTGAGGAGGTCGTCTCCGCCGGGAACCAGGTGGAAGTAGCCGGCGACGGCCGACAGCGAGGCAATCATCGCACCAACCACCAGACCGCGGCGCAGCATGTCGAGCCGGGCGGCGGTGTCCTCCGACGTGATCATGGCGAAGAACACCACGGTTACCGCCATGTACCAGGAGGTCGCGATCCAGCTCACCACCTCGGGCTGATCGAACAGCGGGATCGCGCTGATGGTGTAGCCGACATTGAGCAGGACCAGCAGCAGCAGCAGCGGCATCAGCGCGAGTCGCAGGCGCAGGCCGGTGGCGAAGAAGGTGACGGTGGCGAGCAGCGTCGCGATCTCGTAGGGGCTGGGCTCGATGAAGACGATGGCGCCGGAAGCGCCGACCAGCCACACCAGCGCGCGCTGGAGGGCCAGCACGCCGGGCGCAGCGCGAACCGCTGCATTCATCTCCCCGGCTGTCGCCGCATACGCCATCACACGCTCACGCTACTGGTACGCCACAAAAACAGCCGTCATCGCCCGGCTTGACCGGGGGATCCAGTATTCCGCGGCGTCCGTTGCAGAAAACGGCTGGCGCTGCGGAGTACTGGATGCCCCGGTCAAGCCGGGGCATGACGGAGAAAATCAACTCAATACGCGTTCTCGTTCTTGGTCAGCAGCGAGACCGGCGTCTTCAGGAGAATGACGAGGTCGAACAGCACCGACCAGTTCTCGATGTAGTAGAGGTCGAACTCGACGCGCTTCTGGATCTTCTCTTCGTTGTCGATCTCGCCGCGCCAGCCGTTGATCTGGGCCCAGCCGGTGATGCCGGGCTTGACGCGGTGGCGGGCGAAATAGCCGTCGACGGCCTCGTCGAACCGCCGGCTCTGGAGCTTGCCCTGCACCGCATGCGGGCGCGGGCCGACCAAGGAGAGGTTGCCGGAGAAGACCACGTTGAAGAGCTGCGGCAGCTCGTCGAGGCTGGTCTTGCGGATGAAGCGTCCGATGCGGGTGACGCGTGGGTCGTTCTTGGTCACGACCTTCGACGCCGTCGGGTCGGCCTGGTGATGGTACATCGAGCGGAATTTGTAGACGTCGATGCGCTCGTTGTTGAAGCCGAAGCGTTTCTGGCGGAACAGCACCGGGCCGGGGCTGTCGAGCTTCACAGCCAGCGCCACCAGCCCCATCACCGGCAGGGCTGCGAGCAGTGCCAGGCCGCCGACGATGCGGTCGAACAGCCATTTCATCACGAGATCCCAGTCGGTGATCGGCGCTTCGAACACGTCGAGCGTCGGCACCTCGCCGAGATAGGAATAGGAGCGCGGACGGAAGCGCAGCTTGTTGGTGTGGGCGGAGAGGCGGATGTCGACCGGCAGCACCCAGAGTTTCTTCAGCATCTCCAGGATGCGCGTCTCCGCCGAAATCGGCAGCGCGAACAGCACGAGATCGACGCGGGTGCGGCGGGCGAATTCGACGATGTCGTCGACCTTGCCGAGCTTGAGCGCGCCGGCGCAGGTATCGAGCGCGCGGCTGTCGTTGCGATCGTCGAACACGCCGAGCACGTGGATGTCGGAATCTTCCTGCGCCTTCAATGCTTCCACCAGCTGCTCGCCGTTGCTGTCGGAGCCGACGATGATGGTGCGGCGGTCGAGCCGGCCCTCGCGCCCCCAGGCACGCACAAGCGAGCGCAGCACCAGGCGTTCGGCGATGAGCGCGGCGAGCCCCAGGAAGTAGAAGGCGGCAAGCCACAGCCGCGACATCTCGCTGCCGAACTTGGCGAAGAAGGAGATGCCGATGAACAGCAGGAAAACGAACGACCAGGACGAGATCATCCGCGTCATCTGCCGGAGCTGTCCGCGAAACAATTGCACCTGGTAGATGTCGGCGGCCTGGAAGCAGACCACCGCGGCAACCGCGACGGCGAGGATCTCCGCCGGATAAGCCCAGCTGAAGCCGGCAAGCGGCATGACATGGCCGACATAGACCGCAATGCCGACGAGGCTCAGCAGCGCGAAGTCGGCCAAGCGGACGAAGCCGGTGATCACGATCGGCGAATAGGCGCGGGCGACCTTCTGGTTGACGACGTCGAGCGCGGCGGGCGTGAGCCGGCGGCGGCGTTCCACAAAGGGCTGGTCAGCCGGCTTGGCCGCAGCAGCACTGGTCGCGGCATCGAACATCGAGCGTGCGTTGAGCGGTTCCACGGGTGTCCACGTCCATTCGAAAAACCCGCGGGGCGCGAGCTTGCACCCCCGGATGATCATCCCCTGGCACCTGGATTAACGGACAAATCGGAAGATTCTCTAAAGCGGCCCTGAGGATGGTTAATGATTGGCAAATGCGTCGCGATAGCCCGCGATCACGCCGTCAACCATCGCCTGCTGGGAGAAATGTGCGGAGATGCGCTCGCGAAGTGCGGATGCGCGTTGCGCTGTCGTCTGGGGATCGTCGAGTGCGGCCGCGATCGCTTCCGCCATCGCTTCGGAATTGCTTGCCGTGAACAGGGCCGGGTTCTCCGTGCCGAAGATCTCCGGAATGCCGCCGACGCACGCGGCAATCATGGGAATGCCGGCCGCGCCCGCCTCGATCACCACATAGGGCATGGAATCGCCGCGCGAAGGCACGACCAGCAGCCGCCCCTTGGAAAAGCCGTAACGGGCCTTGACGTGGCCGATGAAGCGGATCGCGCCGGAGAGGCCTAGTCTTTCGACCTGCGCCTTCAGCGCCGCGGTTTCCTCGCCGTCGCCGCCGAGCGTGAGGGTGACCTTCCTGCCGCCTTCGTGCAGGCGCGCCACGGCATCGACCAGCAGATCCGCGCCCTTGATGTGCCTGAATTCGCCGACATAGCAGAGGTCGGTGGCATCCTCGGTGGTGACGACAGGCTCGAATTCCTCCGGGGTCACGCCATTGAAGACACAGTGCACCACGCCCTTGGGGGTGCCGACGATGCGCTGATAGGTGTCGCGGGCAAACGCGCTCTCGAACAGGAACAGGTCCGTCGCGTCCATCAGCGAACGTTCGAGCCGCGCGTAGAACTCGCCCTTCAAGGTGTGGAGCGGATAGTGCAGCGAGCCGCCATGCGGGGTGTAGATGCGGATGGTGTCGTCGGAGCGACGGCGCAGACGGACGAAAGCGCCGGCCTTGGCGCCATGGCCGTGCATGACGTCGGGCTTGAGCTCCGCGATCAGGCGCCGCATCCGAAGCCACACCAGGACATCGTCGGGCGACGGTTCGCGGCGGATCGCCATACGGTGCACGCCGAGCTTCAGCCGCGGCGCGAGCTCGGTCAGCGCCTTGTCGGCGCGCTCGCCGCCGGTGAGGCTGTCGGCGAGGATCCCGACATGATGGCCGCGATCGACCTGGCCGTTGGCGACGTCGAGGATGTGGCGGAAGATGCCGCCCACGGGAGCACGCACGGCGTGCAGGATGCGAAGCGGCCGGTCGGGAGAGGGGGGCATGATCTGAACCAGCGCTCGACGGCGAATGCCGAACAATTTTCGAAATATCGAGACGGATTAAGAGGCCTCGTGGTTAACAAACGGTGACGAGTGCGTGCGGGCCGATCGCAGGATCGGGTGATTAACCCAGCGGCAACCTTAATGGAGTGTAATCGCCCCGGTTGAGGTAGCCTGGCGGCGTTGCCCTGCGGGAGTGTTCGATGCGTTTAGCGTTCTGGCGTGCCGGCAAGGACAAGGCTGTGGTCGAGCGGGCTGTTTCGAAGTCCAAAGCCGAAGCCAAGGTCGAGGCCAAAGCCGAAGCCCAGCCCAAGGTTGAAGCAAGGCCTGCGCCCGTCGTCACCAGGCAGGCGTCCGGCGAATCCGGCGACATCGATCTTCACGCGCTCGGTGGCGCGCTTGCGCGCAAGCGCGGCTGGATCATCGTGCCGACGGTGCTTGCGCTCGTCGCCTCCGTCGCCGCCGTCAATCTCGTGACGCCGCGCTACAAGTCCGAATCGCGCATCCTGATCGACGGTCGCGAGAACGTGTTCCTGCGTCCGAGTAGCGACCGCAGCACCGAGGAGCGGCAGGCGCTCGACCCCGAGGCGGTCACCAGCCAGGTCCAGCTCGTGCTGTCGCGCGATCTTGCGCGCGAGATCATCAAGAAGAACAAGCTCGCCGAGCGCCCAGAATTCGATCCGGTGCTGCAGGGCATTTCGCCGCTGAAATCGCTGGCGGCGCTGATCGGCATCGGCCGCGATCCGTTCTCGATGACGCCGGAAGAGCGGGTGCTGGATGCCTATTACGATCGCCTCCAGGCCTATGCCGTCGACAAGTCCCGCGTGATCGTGATCGAATTCCAGTCGGCCGATCCCGACCTCGCGGTGCGCGTCGCCAATTCGATCGCCGACGGCTATCTCGTGCTCCAGCAGAATGCGCGCCAGGACCAGGCGCGCAATGCCAGCCAATGGCTCGCGGGCGAGATCGAGAATCTGCGCAAGAAGGTGTCCGACGCCGAAGCCAAGGTCGAGGACTTCCGCTCCAAATCGTCGCTCTTCGTCGGCACCAACAACACGACGCTGTCGAACCAGCAGATGGGTGAGGTCAACACCCAGCTCAACAATGCGCGCTCGATGCGGGCGGATGCGGAATCCAAGGCGCGGCTGATCAAGGAGATGCTCCAGAGCGGCAAGCCGATCGAGGCGTCCGAAGTGGTGAACTCCGAGCTGATGCGCCGACTGTCCGAGCAGCGGGTGACGCTGCGGGCGCAGCTCGCCGAACAGTCGTCCACGTTGCTCGGCAATCACCCGCGGATCAAGGAGCTGAAGGCGCAGCTCGGCGACCTCGACAACCAGATTCGCGACGAGGCGGCCAAGATCTCCCGCTCGCTCGAAAGCGATGCGCGCATCGCCGGTGGCCGGGTCGACGGTTTGACGACGAGCCTTGAGCAGCTCAAGAAGCAGGCGACCTCGACCAACGGACAGGACGTCCAGCTCCGCGCGCTCGAGCGCGAGGCCAAGGCGCAGCGCGACCTGCTGGAAACGTATCTCGGCAAGTACCGCGAGGCCAGCACCCGCGAGACCATCGACACGGCGCCGGCGGAGGGCCGCATCATCTCGCGCGCCGTCGTCTCGAACACGCCGGCCTATCCGAAGAAGCTGCCGATCGTGCTGATCGCGACCATCGCGACGCTGCTGCTCTCGTCCGGCGTCGTCGTCACCGGCGAGCTGCTGCGTCAGACCGCACCGCGCGCCGCCGCCGTCTTTGCACCGGCGGAGACGCAAACGCAGGCGGCGGTTCGCCGGGAAGCCTTCGTCGAACCGTTCGTCGAGCCGGTCATGGAAGAGCCGGCGCCGCTGCAGCCGGAGATGATGGCCGAAGACGGTGTCAGCGAATTCGCCGAGATCGGGCATCTGGCCGGCAGCCTGCGCGCCGCGGGCGCGGCAGCGAAGAAGATCACGGTGCTCGGCACCGCCTCGGGTGAAGCCGTCACGCTGTCGGCGCTGACGCTGGCCCGCCATCTGGCGCGCGATGCGCGTGTCGTCGTGGTCGATCTCGCCGCGTCCTCGCCGACGATCGCCGCGGTGTCCGTCGATGCCTCGGCGCCGGGCCTTGCCGAACTGATGCAGGGCGAAGCCTCGTTCGCACAGGTGATCACGAGGGACAAGCTGTCGCGGCTGCATCTGGTCATGGCCGGCCGTCCCGGCTTCGATCGCAGCCTGCTGCAATCGCCGCGCGTGACGCTCGCGATCGACGCGCTGCTGCGGGCCTACGACCACGTGCTGCTCGACGCCGGCAGCGCCTCCGACCTGCCGGCGGAGTTGCTGACCGCCAATGCCCGCGCCGTCGTGGTGCCCGATGTGTCGATGGAGCCGGATGCGCGCACGCTGATGTGCGAGCAACTCAAGGCCGTCGGCTTCGGCGAGGTGACGATGCTGAGCAAGCCGGTGCAGCCGTCGGATGCGATGGAAGCCCCGCGCGTGGTCGCGGCGTGATCTCTCTTACCCTCCCCCTCCAGGGGAGGGTAAGGGACAGCTCCGCGAGTAGTTCGATCTTCGGAGAAGGGGGCGACCGTTTACCCGAACGCTCGCCGCAGCCGCTGCGCCAGGTCGAACAGCATCTGGTTCTGCTTCACCAGGCGCTTGCCGTGGCTGAGCGAGGACATTGCCATCGCTGCAAGCCTGCCGCGCGAGGTCAGCGGGACGAAGCTGTCGAAAATGTCCTCGTCGTCCTTGCAGAACATCCGCTTGTAGTCGTCCGAGCCGATGCCGAGGTCGAGCGAGCGGTAGCCGCGCTCGGCGTAGCGGTCGATGATGTAGCGCATCAGGATCAGGCCCGGGCTGTAGCGGGCGTGCTCGGACATCGTGTAGGTGTTGAACATCATCGAGAAGCGCTGGCCGTCGGCGACGCCGGCGAAGATGGCGATCACCTCCTCGTCGCATTCGAGCGCGTGAATGTCGATGACACGGCCCTCGCCGCGCGGCGACAGGCAGGCGCTGCGGATGAACTGCGCGACGCCGGGGTCGGCGAAGACGTTGGGCAGTTTCTGTTCGGCCATCCGCACCGGCTTGACGCGGAAGAACCAGTCGAGCAGGCGGGTGACGTCGGCGTCGGTGGTGGCAAGGTGATAGCGATAGCCTGCGAGCGCCTGCAGCTTCTTTTCCTTGCTCTTCAACCGGCGGCGGAACGAGTTGCTGATCCGCGACGCGGGCGGGCCGCCCGGCTCCATCACCAGCAGCGGGCAGCCGTTGACCGTGCTCTGCCGCGGGAAAGCCGCGAACGGATTCTGCTGATCGTGCCAGCGCTTGGGCTGCTGCGTCAGCGAGAGCACGTCGACATGCTCGCGCAGCAGCACGAGCAGGGCGTCGAGATCGGCGGCGACGGCCTCGGCGGCGAACTCGGCGTCCCACAGCCCCATGTTGAAGGTCGTGTGCTTGCCGCCCATGAAGCAGGCGGTGCGGACCCCGTGGCTTTGGCGCAGCGAGAGCGGCAGCAGCACGAGCGGCTGGCGATCGGCGTCGCGGGCGATCACGATGAAGGGGCGCGCGCCTTCGCAGCCGCCGACCAGCCGTTGCCAGGGGCTGAGCAGGTCGAAGCGCTGGTAGGGCGTGAAGAGGTGGCCGCTCTCCTCGAAGGCGCGCCAGACCGGCTCGGCCTCATCGAGATCGGTGACGATATCGACATGCACGATACGGCTCGCTTTCGACCGCGCTGGCGCTTCTGCCGTCCGGCTTTGCATCGCCGCAGCCATGGTCATTCGCGAAACCTGTCGAGAAATCAAAAATATAGGTATTTCGGCCTGTGGCCGACCTTTGCAAAGAAATGTCAACAAAGGGTAATGACAATGGACGAGGGAACGGGCCGCCGGCGAGCGCGAAGGTGGGATATTGGCATCCGACGACAGATGGCTGGAACGGCTGCACCTTGAGCTGACCTGGTTCACCGGCCAGGCTGCGCTGCGCAGTCGCGGGGCCGGCGCCATCCTGCGTTTTCAGCACGTGCGGCCACGGCGGCGCGGCGGCTTTCAGCCGCTGCGCGAGAACGAGATCACGCCGCAATTCCTCGACCGTGCCGTTCGGGCGCTGAAGCGGTGGGGTTATGATTTTCTCGGCATGGACGAGGTCTGCCGTCGCGCCGTAACGCTGCCGGAGAAGCGGCGCTTCGCGGCGCTCACCTTCGACGGCGCCAACAAGGATCTCATCACGTTCGCTTATCCGGTGCTGGCGCGCCACGCCGTGCCGTTCACGATCTATGTGCCCACTGCGTTTCCCGACGGCGTCGGCGAAGCCTGGTGGCTCGGGCTCGAGCAGGTGATCGCGCGCGAGAGCCGCATCAGCCTGATGATGGGCGAGAAGGAGCAGCGCTTCACCGTCGCAGGCAATGCCGAGAAGCAGGCGCTGTTCTCGCATCTCGAGAGCTGGCTGCGCTCGCTGCCGCCGGCGGATCTGTCGGCTGCGATCGCCGATCTCTGCACGCGCTACCGGATCGATCTCGCCGCGCTCTCGCGCGAGGCGTCGATGGATTGGGAGGACCTGGCGAAGCTTGCGGCCGATCCGCTCGTCACGGTCGGCAGTGCGACCGTGAACTATCCGGTTCTCGCCAACATGAAGGACACGGCTGCGCTGCGCGAGATGACGATGGGCAAGGTGGTGGCGGAAGCGGCCTTCCACCGCGAGATCAGGCATCTGGCCTTTCCGTTCGGCGATCGCTCGTCCTTCCGCCGCAGCCACGTCGTGATGGCGGAGGAGGCCGGCTTTGCCAGCGCGGTGTCGACGATATCGGGTATCGTGGACGCGGAAGGGCGCACCAATCTGCGCGCGCTGCCGCGGATTTCCTGGGACGGCCGCGTGCGCTCGCTGCGCATGCTGCGCGTGCTGGTGTCGGGTATCGCCTTTGCGCCGGTGAAACCGACGGGCAGCGCTGCGTAGCCGCGTTACGCCGACTTGGCGCGATCCGGCCGCTGCATCCAGCTGACGATCGGCATCGCCGGCAGCACCCAGCCCATGCCGACCACCACGTAGTAGATCGCCTGTCGCCAGCCGGACTCGGCGATCCACGGCATCTGCGCCGCCGCCATGCCGAGCAGGGCCCAGACGGTGCAAAGCACCAGGAGCAGGACGGCGCCGAGGAACTTGCGGGTGCGGATCGTCATGAGGGAATACTGCGGCTTTCGCGTAACTTGCGCTGCGGAAGCGGGGGACTATAAGGGGCACGCAGTCCGGTTCAAGCCTCTTTGGTCCAGGTCCTGGTTTCGCCCCTGATGACGCCGATTTCCGCCCCGTCCGAGCCGTATCGCGCCGTGCGCTGGTGGCTGATCTCCGTGGCCGCGCTGATCGCGCTGATGGTGCTGGTCGGCGGCGCGACGCGGCTCACGGAATCCGGTCTCTCGATCGTCGAATGGAAGCCGGTGACGGGCAGCCTGCCGCCGCTCTCGGAGGCGCAGTGGACCGAGGCGTTCGAGGCCTACAAGAAGATCCCGCAATATCGCGAGCTCAATGCGGGCATGAGCCTGTCCGAGTTCAAGGAGATCTTCTGGTGGGAGTGGAGCCACCGCCTGCTCGGCCGTTTCATTGGCGTCGCCTATCTCCTGCCGTTCCTGTTCTTCCTGTGGCGCGGCGGCCTGTCCGGTGAATTGAAGCGCAGGCTGTGGCTGCTGTTCGCGCTCGGCGGGCTGCAGGGCGCGGTCGGCTGGTGGATGGTGGCCTCGGGCCTGACGGAACGTGTCGAGGTGTCGCAATATCGGCTGGCGACGCATCTGGTGCTGGCGCTGCTGATCTTCGCCGGCATCGTCTGGACGGTGCGGCGGCTCAAAGAGCGGCCGCAGATTGCGGCACCTGCGCGGCTGCGGTTCGTCAGTGCGCTGCTGCTCGTCGTGACCTTCGTGCAGATCTATTTCGGTGCGCTGGTCGCGGGCCTGCGCGCCGGTCGCGCCTACAACACCTGGCCGCAGATCGACGGCGCGTTCATTCCCTCAGGCGAGCGGCTGTGGTTCGAGACGCCGTGGTGGCGCAACATGTTCGACAACGTGCTGACGGTGCAGTTCGAGCACCGCATGACGGCCTATGCGCTGTTCGTGCTGGCGGCGCTGCACGCGTTCGACGCGGTGCGTTCGCGCGCGGGGCTGGCTGCGAGCGGCGCGCTCTGGCTGTTCGCGGCGGTGAGCCTGCAAGTTGTGCTCGGCATCCTCACGCTGCTCAATCAGGTGCCGATTGACCTCGCGCTGTCGCATCAGGCGGTTGCGATCGTGGTGCTGACGCTTGCGGTGATGCAGGTGGAGCGGCTGTCTTTGCGGCAGACTGCGCAAGTGCGGCCGCGCGTGGTTCCGGCCAGTCAGCCCGGCTGATCACCATCGGCCCGGCGGATCAGCAATAGCCGTAGATGCCGCACGAGTAGGGCAGGCGCCAGAAATAGTCGACCTGCTTGCCGCCGTAATACGAGCCTTGATAGTCGTAGTCCCAGGGGCGGCCGTAATAGCCCGGCAGCGTGTGCGCGCCCGGGAGCAGCGGCGTGCCCGGCAGATTGCGGATGTAGCTGCCGATGCCATAGGCCGGCGAGATCAGCGCATCCGGATCGGTCTCGACATAGACCTTGGGCGGCTCCTGTGCCGGCGCGGCGCCCCGCCGCTTCGGCGTCGCCGGAAGATCGGCGGCGAGCGCACTCGAGAGCGTCAGCATCGCCGCAAGGGCAGGCACCATCCAGCGCAGCATCGTCGGCTCCGAATCAAGGGGCGATCCAAACACGATGTATGCGGCAGATATGGTTAATGACTGTTAACTGAGGCCGGTTCCGGGGCGGCTTTGCGCACCGCCCCGGCCGACAACAATCACGCGCTCAGCGCCTGCTCCAGGTCCGCGATCAGATCTTCCTTGTCCTCGATGCCGATCGAGAGCCGGACCACGTCGGGGCCGGCGCCGGACTTGATCTTGGCGGCGTCGTCGAGCTGGCTGTGCGTGGTCGAGGCCGGATGAATCACCAGCGAGCGGGTGTCGCCGACATTGGCCAGATGCGAGAACAGCTGCAGTTTCGACACCAGGCTGACGCCGGCGTCATAGCCGCCCTTCAGGCTGAAGGTGAACACGGCGCCCGCGCCCTTCGGCGCATATTTGCGCGCGAGCTGGTTGTATTTGTCGCTGGGCAGGCCCGCATAGCTCACCGAGGCCACCGCCGGATGGCCGGCCAGGAATTCGGCGACCGCCTTGGCGTTGTCGCAGTGCTTCTGCATGCGCAGCGGCAGCGTCTCGATGCCGGTGAGGATCATGAAGGCGTTGAACGGCGACAGCGCCGGCCCGAGGTCGCGCAAGCCCAGCACGCGGCAGGCGATCGCGAAGGCGAAATTGCCAAAGGTCTCCTGAAGCTTGATGCCGTGATATTCCGGCCGCGGCTCCGACAGCATCGGATATTTGCCGCCGGTCGACCAGTCGAAGGTGCCGGCATCGACGATGATGCCGCCGAGCGAGTTGCCGTGGCCGCCCAGGAACTTCGTCAGCGAGTGCACGACGATGTCGGCGCCGTGGTCGATCGGGCGGATCAGGTAGGGCGAGGCCAGCGTGTTATCGACGATCAGCGGCACGCCCGCCTTGCGCGCCACCGTCGAGACCGCCTCGATGTCGGTGATGCTGCCGGCGGGATTGGCGATGGACTCGATGAAGATCGCCTTGGTGCGTGGGGTGATGGCGCGCTCGAAGCTGGCGATGTCGTCGGAATCCGCCCACACCACGTTCCAGCCGAAGCTCTTGAACGCATGCGTGAACTGGTTGATCGAGCCGCCATAGAGTTTTCGCGCGGCAATGAACTCGTCGCCGGGCTGGAGCAATTGCTGCAACACCACGACCTGTGCGGCGTGGCCGGAGGCCACCGCAAGCGCGGCCGTGCCGCCTTCGAGCGCGGCGACGCGCTCTTCCAGCACCGCGTTGGTGGGATTGCCGATGCGGGTGTAGATGTTGCCGAACGCCTGCAAGCCGAACAGCGAGGCGGCGTGGTCGGCGTCGTTGAAGACGAAAGAGGTCGTTTGATAAATCGGAGTCGCGCGCGCACCGGTCGTCGGATCGGGCTGTGCACCGGCATGCACGGCGAGGGTTGAAAATCCCGGAAGGCGATCGCTCATTGAGGGCGTCCTGTTCTTGTGGTCTGAAATCGCGCGGCATGCTGATCGGCGCCGTGGCTGCCGTCAAGGCGCGGCTTCACATCGGAACGATCGTGCTGCGTATTGTCGCGTTCGCGAAACGAATCCTTCGCAATTGCGTCAGCTTTGCTCGCTCTTGTTCTTGGCGGCGCGATCGGATGCCGCGGTGTCGCCACCGCCGACACTCATCCGATTGAGGGATAGCCGCATGCCTTGCGTCGGCGCCGGCGGACGCTTGGAACTGAGCGTGCGCGAATTGACGCCCATCCAGGAGATCTCGGACGACAGGCGGCCATATTCGATCTTGGGGCAGCGGTTCATCACGACCTTGATACCGGCAGCTTCCGCCTTCGCGGCCGCAACGTCGTCACGCGCCCCGAGCTGCATCCAGATCACCTTCGGCAGCGGATCGAGCGTCAGCGCTTCCTCGACCACGGGCATGATGTGGCTGGAGTTGCGGAAGATGTCGATCATGTCGATGGGGCGGCCGATGTCGGACAGCGAGGCGACGAAGGGCTTTCCGAGCAGCTCCTTGCCGACATGGCCGGGATTGACCGGGATCATGTCATAGCCGCGCTGCGCCAGATATTTGAATGCGAAATAGCTGGGACGCACGTTGACCGGCGAGGCGCCGACCATCGCGATCGACTTCACGCTGTTGAGGATGGCGCGGATGTAATTGTCGGGATAGGCGTCGTGGTTCATCACTTATCTTTTCTTGTTGTCACTCATCCCGCCAGGTCGGCGCGCGTTTCTCGATGAAGGCACCGATGCCTTCCTCGGCGTCGCGCGCCATCATGTTCTCGGTCATCACCTCTGCCGCATAGCGATAGGCGTCCGCAAGGCTCATCTCGGCCTGGCGATAGAACGCCTCCTTGCCGAGCTTGACGGTGTAGGCGGATTTCAGCGCGACCTGTTCGGCCAGCGCGATGGCGGCGCCGCGCTCGGTCCCCGCTGCAACGACGCGATTGATGAGCCCGATCTCGCGGGCGCGGTCGGCCGTGACAGGTTCGCCCGTGAGCAGCATCTCCATCGCCTGCTTGCGCGGCACGTTGCGTGACAGCGCCACCATCGGCGTCGAGCAGAACAGGCCGATGTCGACGCCCGGCGTGGCGAAGCTCGCAGCTTCGGAGGCGATGGCGAGATCGCAGCTCGCCACGAGCTGGCAGCCGGCTGCCGTGGCGATGCCCTGGACGGCGGTGACCACGGGCTTCGGCAGATGCACGATCGCCTGCATCATCGCGCTACAGGCGTTCATCATCTCGGCAAAGAAGGCGCGGCCGCGATCGGGGTCGGCGCGGTGCGCGGTCAGCTCCTTCATGTCGTGGCCGGCGGAGAAGGCGGGGCCGTTGGCGGCGATCACGACGCCGCGGACGGTCTTGTCGCTGCTGATATCATTGAGCTCGGCATGCAGGCGCGCGATCATCGCCTCCGACAGGCTGTTGCGCGCGGCCGGCCGGTTCAGCGTCAGGATTGCGATGCTGCCGACGGTCTCGCGCAGCAGGATCGGCGGTTGTGGGGAGGGGGCGCGGGCGGCCTGGACGGACATTGACGCTATTTCCGCTGGATCATTGCAATTGGATGACGCAGATAACTTAATGTAACAGGGCCAGTGAAGCGAGAGTGGGGAACGACATGGCGTTAGCGAAAATGAGCGTGGCGGAGGTCGAGCAATTTCTCCGCGACGAGTTTCCCCAGGCCTTCAGTGGCGACGACATCACGATCGAGAGCACGGACGGCCAGACCTGCCTGCTGCGCCAGCGCTACAGCGAAAGGATGCTGCGGCCGGGCGGAACCGTATCCGGCCCGACGCTGATGGCGCTGGCCGATTTCGCGATGTACGTGGTGCTTCTGTCCGCGATCGGGCCGATCGGGCTCGCGGTCACCACCAATCTCAACATCAACTTCCTGCGCAAGGGCCAGCCTGGCCAGGACGTTCTGGCCGAGGCGCGGCTCCTCAAGCTCGGCAAACGGCTGGCGGTCGGGGAAGTGAACCTGCTGTCGGGCACCTCGCCCGACCCGATCGCCCACGTCACCTCGACCTATTCCATTCCAAATGTTTGATCTTTTGGCAGGTAATATAGCACCATATTTTTAAGCCATTGATTTTATGGGATTAATTTCCGTCTTCGGGCATTGACCGTTGCGCGTCTCTTCTCTAGAAAACCGCGCAGTCCGGTGCGGTGTTCGCGCCGATATCTCCCCGTCCACGGAAGCTCCGATATGAAAACCTTTTCGGCAAAGCCGGCTGAGGTGACGAAGAAGTGGGTGCTGATCGACGCCAAGGGTCTGGTCGTCGGCCGCCTCGCCACCATCGTCGCCATGCGCCTGCGCGGCAAGCACCTCCCGACCTACACCCCGCACGTTGATTGCGGCGACAACGTCATCATCATCAACGCGCAGCATGCGGTCCTCACCGGTCGCAAGCGCGAACAGAAGACCTATTACAAGCACACCGGCTATGTCGGCCACGTCAAGGAGCGCACCGCGCGCCAGATCCTCGAGGGCAAGCATCCCGAGCGCGTGCTCGAGAAGGCCGTCGAGCGCATGATCCCGCGTGGTCCGCTCGGTCGCGTCCAGATGGGCAACCTCCGCGTCTATGGCGGCGCCGATCATCCGCACGAGGCCCAGACGCCCGAGAAGATCGACATCGCCAAGTTGAACCGCAAGAACACGAGGGCCGCATAACATGGCCGAATCCATTCAGTCGCTCGACCAGCTCTCGCAGCTCAAGACGGCGGCCGCGCCCGACGCGCCCAAGCACGAGAAGAAGGTCGACAAGTTCAACCGCGCCTATGCCACCGGCAAGCGCAAGGACGCGGTCGCCCGCGTCTGGATCAAGCCGGGTGCCGGCAAGGTCACGGTCAACTCGCGCGAGGTCGAGGTCTATTTCGCCCGTCCCGTGCTGCGCATGATGATCGAGCAGCCGTTCTCCGTGGCCGCGCGGTCCGGCCAGTACGACGTGATCTGCACCGTCGCCGGCGGCGGTCTGTCCGGCCAGGCCGGCGCCGTCCGTCACGGCATCTCCAAGGCGCTCACCTATTTCGAGCCGGAGCTGCGCACCGTGCTCAAGAAGGGCGGCTTCCTCACCCGCGACTCCCGCGTTGTCGAGCGCAAGAAGTACGGCAAGGCCAAGGCCCGCCGGTCCTTCCAGTTCTCGAAGCGTTAATCGCTTCGGTCACATTCGCCGCGAAAGCGGCTTCAATGAGATGCAAAAGGGCGCTGATTTCAGCGCCCTTTTTGTTGTTCGTTTGTATGCAAATTGATGGCGTGTTTCAGGAAAACTTGGGCGTCCGCGAAAACCTGAATGGAACCCGCGGGACATAGCGTCGCCTTTGGAAGGGCGCGCAAATCGGCTGGGCCGGTCGCGTAACTGCTATGTTTAAGAGGGGGCCGACATGACGTCGCTCGATAGCATCACGCTCTATTTGGTCGCCACCATGGTTGCCGCACTGCTCGGCGCCATGATGGTGTTTTTCGGCAGGCAGGAGAACAGCCCCGCGTTGAAGTGGTGGGGCACCGCCTATCTGCTCGGTGCGGCCTCCGTCGCGCTGTGGACTGCGACCGGCGACAAGCTCGGGCCGCATCTCTACCTGGCGCTGAACGCGGTCGGCTTCGTCGCCTGCGGCATGGTGTGGAATGCGGCGCGCGTCTTCCACGGCCGCAAGCCGAACTGGCCCGGCCTCGTGCTCGGTGCGCTGGCCTGGGTCGCCGCCGTGACGCTGCTCGATCCCGCGGCGTCCATGCTGCGCATGATCGTCGGCGCCGGCATCGTCTCGGTCTATGCGGCACTGACCGCCAGCGAGCTCTGGACCGAGCGGCGCAAGAGCCAGCAGCGGCACTGGCCGGCCGTCGTGGTCCCGGTGATGCACGGCTGCGTCTTGATGCTGCCGATCCTGCTCGGCAGCTTCCTGCGCCCGCACGATGCCGGCTTCTCCTCGAGCATCTGGGTCACCGTGTTCGCGGTCGAGCTCGTGCTCTACGCCGTCGGCACCGTGTTCGTGATCTTCATGCTGGTGTCGGAGCGCACCGTCACCGCGCACCGGACCGCCGCGTCGACCGATCCCTTGACCGGGATGCTCAACCGCCGCGGTTTCTCGGAAGCCTGCAGCCGCGTGATCGAGCGCGAGGCCAAGGCGGGGCGTCCCGTCACCGTGATGATCTTCGACATCGACCACTTCAAGTCGATCAACGACCGCTTCGGCCATCCCGCCGGCGACGAGATGCTGAAACTGTTCTCGACCGTCGTCGTCAGCAATCTGCGCATGACCGACCTTTCGGGCCGGATCGGCGGCGAGGAATTCGCGGCGCTGCTGCCGTGCGCGCTGGAAGAGGGCGTGCTGGTTGCCGAGCGCGTGCGCGAAGCCTTCGAGACCTCCGGCGTCGTGGTCGATGAAGGCCCGGTCGACACCACCGTCAGCATAGGTGTGGCCGGCGGTCCGGCCGGCACCGAGCTCGAGGTGCTGCTGGCCTCGGCCGACA
Source organism: Bradyrhizobium sp. GW821-FHT12B03 (assembly GCF_058807535.1). Taxonomy (NCBI): domain Bacteria; kingdom Pseudomonadati; phylum Pseudomonadota; class Alphaproteobacteria; order Hyphomicrobiales; family Nitrobacteraceae; genus Bradyrhizobium; species Bradyrhizobium sp. GW821-FHT12B03. The sequence goes on along the minus strand of NZ_JBXAQU010000011.1, from coordinate 72,010 downwards.
CGGCGCTCTACCAGGCCAAGCGCGGCGGCCGTAACCGCGTCGAAGCCGCGGAGGAGCTGCCGCTGTCCCTGGAGAACTGGCGCCGCCAGAGCGCCGCGCGGGTCAGTGCGCCGCGGCCCCAGCCGGCCACGGCCTGAGGCCAAGGGCGGTCTTGCGGTAATCCCCTGTTTACCATTCGGTCCCTACCATTCCGGGCATGGAATCGATCCGTCGACAGACCCCGCAGGCCGCCCTGATGTCGCTCGAAGCCCACGCCGCCTCGGCGCGCGGCGGCTTCGCCTGTCTGTTCTCGACCGCCGAGGAATACGAGACGGCGCTGATCACCGAGCGCCGCGCCCAGGGACGCTACACTCAGAGCCGCAGCTATTGGCCGCTCGCGCTGTTCGTCGGGTGCGCCCTGATTGTGGCAGGCACCGTTCTGCTGCTCGCCTGAGAGACCTGCAGTTTCCGGCCAGCCAGGGCGCCGTTTCGGCGCCTTTTTCTTTTCGACGGGGTGCGGTAGACACGCCCATCAAACAAGAAGGGTGGAAACCGATGATCACCGAGATCGCGCAAATCGACGTCAAGCCGGGCAGCGAGAAGGATTTCGAGGCCGCGGTCGCCAAGGCCAAGGCCGCCTTCGGTCGCTCCAAGGGCTTTCACGGCTTCGAGCTGCACAAGTCGATCGAGAAGCCGCAGCGCTATCGCCTGATGGTGAAGTGGGCGACGCTGGAGAACCACACCGTCGATTTCCGCGGCTCCGAGAACTTCACCGAATGGCGCGGCCTCGTCGGCCAGTATTTTGCTTCGCCCCCGGAGGTCGAGCACACCGAGACGGTGCTGGCGACCTGAGCTGAACTACGCCGCCTCGGCGAGGGGCGGCACCTCATACGTCTTGAAATGGTCGATCATGACCTTGGCGATGGCGACCAGTGGCAGCGCCAACGCCAGGCCCCAGATTCCGAACACGACGCCGAGCAGGATCTGGAACGCGAACAGCGTGGCCGGCGGGATATCGAGCGCCTGTCGCTGGAGCAGCGGCGTCAGCACATAGCTCTCCATCGCATGCACGCCGAGAAACAGGATCAGTGCGGATAGCGCCGCGATCCAGCCCGAAGCGAGACTTGCCAGCACCACGACGACGCCGGCGATGATGGCGCCGACGGTCGGGATGAAGGCGAGCAGGCCGGCCTGGATGCCCAGGATGAACGAGCTGGGGATGCCGATGATGGCAAGCCCGATCCAGGTCACGATGCCGACCGCAATCATGACGATGATCTGCGCGACCAGCCAGCGTTCCAGCGTCTCGCTGATGCCGTCGATGATGAGGGTGACGCGGGTGCGATGCCTGGCCGGCGCGAGAAACAGCAGGCCGTCGTGATAGACGGCCGGCTGGGCGGCGAAGGCCATCCCGAGAAACAGCACGATGAAGATGTTGCCGACGGCGCTGATGGCGCCGAACAGCAGCTTGAAGGTCTGGCTCACGATCGCCCCGCCACTCGAGGCGAGCGCTCCCGCGCCGCCCGGCAGTCCGCCGTGCGTGCCCGGGCTCGCGGCAGGCGTCGGGCCAGCGTCGGTTGAGGCGGCCGGCGGGGCATTGCCGAGATCGAACACGCTGGTGTCGATGCCGTGGCTCTCGAGGAAGGACCGGACGTTGGTGATCTGCGACCTGATGGTCTTGCTGAGCAGCGAGGCCTGCTCGGCGATGGTGGCGCCGCCGAGATAGGCGACGCCCGCGAGCATGAGCGCGAGCGCGATGCAGACGATCGCGAGCCGAGCCGAATGGGGCAGGTGCACGCGGCGGCCGAGCGCATTGGTCAACGCGTTGAGGCCGACCCCGAGCAGCATGCCGGTGAAGATCAGGAGCAGGGTGGCGGCAAAATACCAGGCGAAGGCCAGCAGCGCCGTGAACAGCACCACGCCGCTGCCGCCGACCGAGATGGCCCAGGCCTGATCTCGGGCCAGGTCGCTGCGGGTCCGGGGCCGTTCATCTCTGGGAATGGTCACATCGGGTCCTTTTCGAAGCGGCGGGCCGGGCACTCTTTCGCGAAACGGGCACGGGGATCAAGCCGGGTTCGGGCGCCGACTTGACGCGTCCCCGGCCTCAAAGGCCGACTCCGGCGGAGCGCAAGGAGCCGGGCCGCTCCTCGGGCGGGCATTTCCGCGAAAATAGCATTGCCGTCCCGCGATCCCTTCTGTTGAATTTGTTCCACCCCAAGGGCATGTTTGGAGAATCTTCTTGCGGGGAGGTCGGAACGACAGATGAGAAAGCCGGTCGTCGGCGTGATCGGGAATGCCCATCGCGTCGAAAATCGATTTCAGGTCCAGATGGTCGGCGAGCGCAATCTGCGCGCCGTGGCCGAGGTCTCCGGCGGCTTGCCGGTAATGTTCGCGGGCTCGCCTGACATCACCGATATTGGCGCGCTGCTCGATGCCGTCGACGGCATCGTCCTCACGGGCGCCCGCGCCAACGTGCACCCGACCCGTTTCAACGTGGACCCCTGCGAAAAGCATGAGCCCTACGACATCCATCGCGACGAGGTGGCGCTGGCGCTTTCGGTGGCCTGCGTTGCCCGCGGCATCCCGCTGTTCGGCATCTGCCGCGGCCTCCAGGAGATGAACGTCGCCTTCGGCGGCTCGCTGCATCCCGAGATCCGCGAAATTCCGGGCCGGATGAACCACCGCATGCCAAGGCTCGAGAACGGCGAGATCCATCCCGATCCGACCGTGGTGTTCGCCGACCGTCACGACGTCGATCTGACGCCGGGAGGCGCGTTCGCGACGCTGCTCGGCTGCGAGAGGATCCGGGTCAATTCGCTGCACGGCCAGGGCATTCTCGATCCCGGCAAGCGCGTGCTGATCGAAGGCATTGCCGAGGACGGCACCATCGAGGCGATCCGCATCGCGGAAGCCCCGACCTTCGCGCTCGGCGTGCAATGGCACGCCGAATACGATCCGCAGCACAATCCAATCAACCGCAAGCTGTTCGAGGCCTTTGGCGAAGCGCTGGTCGCAAGGCAGAAGGCGGCGGCGTAGATCACGTTCGTGTCCCGGAGAAGCGAAGCGCAGATCCGGACCCACGCTGCTCGGAGGTCCTCTGGGGGATAGCTCGTTCGGCGGACAGTAAGACCTATTTTCTAGCTTGTATGAACGCCTGCATCTCTTCCGGCGTGAGTTTGCCATCCTTGTTGCTGTCCATTGCCTTGAAAATTCGCTCGTGGGCTGCCTGAAACTCCGCCGACGAGATGGCTCCGTCGCCGTCGGAGTCCATCAGCGCAAACACCATGCGGAACATGATCGGAGGCCCCATCGCGTCCGCCCCCATCATGCCGCGCCCCTTCATAGCGGGGCCCATCATGCCCCCACCACTCATCATGCCTTGTCGTTCTCCGGACGGGCTTGCGGGGGGCGTCGTTTGCGCGGGCGCCGGCGCTTGCTCCGATCCTGGATGATGGCCCTCGTGATCAGATGCCGTCTGAGCGAACGCGGGATAGGTCAGGGCAGCAAGCAACAGCGCTGCAGCAATGGTTGGACGTCGCATGGCTGTTCCTCCGACGTTGATCCGAGATGACCATGATGCCGACCCGGACCGGGTTCGGCTTGAGCCAAGTCAATATGGTAGGCAGGAAACGCCGCTCGATGTCCTGGATGTGCCGGTCGCGAACCAGCACCCACGGTTCATGCCGCGCTACAATGGTCCGGAAATAGCACGTTATTCCGCCGCCACAGCGGAGCGCCTCGATCGTTGCATCACGCGCCGAGGATGCTTGCGCTCCTGTGGTACGCCATCATTTGCCGCGAGGCAGCATGCGGTTCAGCGTATTGTCGCGAAAAACGATATGATGGATCAGCGCTGCGCCAGCATGAAAGAACGCGACGAATACAAGCGCGTGGGCTGCAATTTCGTGGATCTCCTTGACCGAATGCGCGAAGGCTCTATCCCGTATCCACGGCGATGATATTTCGTAGATGCCGAGCAGCGGCAGCGCCTCGCCACGCGCAAACTGCGTCACGATCCCGGCGACCGGAACGACAACGAGCAAGGCGTAGAGCGTATAATGAAAAAGACGGGCGGATGGGTCGGCGAAGGCGCCAAGCCATCTGCGGAATTCGTTTGGCTCGGGAGGGGGCGGCGGAACGGCCGCCCTCCATGTCAGCCGCATGATCAGCGCCGCCAGGATCAACAGGCCGGCGGAAATATGAACAAGCAGGCCCGTCTCGCGAGCGCCACCCTTGGGCAAGTCATCGCCAAATAAGCCGAGCGTCCACGCAACGATCACCAGAACGACCGTCGCCCAGTGGAGGAATTGGGGAACAATACCGTATCGGTCGGGGGAATTCGTCAATTTCGCCTCCCTTCATCTTCGATCCGGTGGCGCGGGCCATCGCTTCAAGGATCATTGCACCAGAAAAGTCGCGCCGCCTCCTTGATCCTCCTCATGGCGCGACCTGTATCTCGCGCGAGGCGGCATCCCGATGGTTCGCCGGGAGCTGCATTTTGCGACACCCGAGGCGAGTTCCATGATTACGTATTGCGGTATTGCCTGGCTCGATCTGCTCGCGGCGTCGGCCGGAGCAGAGCTGAGTGCACTGTCACCACAGTTGTGGATCTTTCGGACGAGTAGGGCGCTCAGCCGGGCCGAACACCGTTGGTCCGCGGCTACGCCGTCCGCTCCGTCCGTCGCGCGCGATAGGCCTGCGGCGACATCAAGGTCAGCTTGCGGAACGCCTTGCGAAAGCTGCTCTCGTCCTCATAGCCGGCGGTGCGCGCAATGGTCTTGACCGGCTGCGTCGTGGTCTCCAGCAGCGTGCGCGCGTGCTCGACGCGGCGACGCATGATGAAGGCTTGCGGCGGCTCGTGCGTGAGCTCCTGAAACTTGCGGTTCAGCGTGCGCTCGCTGAGGCCGAGCGCGCCGGCGAGGCGCTTGACCGTCATCGCCCTCTTGCCGGTGCGGCGAACCAGCAGGTCGGCCCTGGTCAGCAGCGGGTCCTGCGACAGCAGATAGCCGACCGGCATGAAGATCGACTGGGTGCGCTGCGCGGTGTCGATGACGACGTAGTCCGCGCATAGTTTTGCGATCGCCTTGCCCTCGACCATCTCGATCAGCCTGAGCAGCAGGTCGACCCACGACATCGGTCCGGCCGCGCAGACGATGCGGTCCGCAACCGTGATGATGGCGTCGGCTGCGAGGTCGATCGAAGGGTGGCGCTGCCGCAGTTCGCCTTGCAGCCACCAGGTGATGGTGGCGCGGCGGTTGTCGAGCAGGCCGCTGCCTGCAAGCAGGAACACACCGCTGCAGAACGCGCCGATCAGCCGGCCGTTCGCATGCTGTTGCCGTAGCCAGGCGCCGGCACGGGCATATTGCGGTTGCAGCCGCGCAGCCGTGACGTGGTCGACGAGGTTGCCGGGGACGAGGATCGCATCGAAGCTCGTGCGTTTGCCGATCGCGCCGTCGACCGCCACCATCTGGCCGCCGCCGGCGCGCACGGCCTTGCCGTCCAGTGACAGCGTCTGCCAGGTGAAGCGGGATTTCGCGCCGCTCTGCCGCATCACGTGATTGGCGAGCGACAGCACGTCGGCGATTCCGGCGATCGCCGAATGCATGCAACCTTCCAGCGCCAGAACTGCGAGCTTCATGGGATCTCCGGGCAACCGCCGGCGATCCTATCCGATCGGCGCCGGCGATGCGTGGCGGAAATTGCCCGATCTCTGGCTTATCTGCCACTGCCTTGTCGGCGGCATCAGGTCCAAATTCGCTCCGTCGTCACACGACATGATTGGAGAAAGACATGCCTTACATCACCATTTCCACTGTCCGCGGCATCCTGGACGCCGCGCAGAAGAAGACGCTGCTCGAACGCGTCACCGACCTGATGGTCGAGGTCGAAGGGCAGGGCAGCCCGGACTTCCGCCGCAACGTCTGGGTCAGGATCGAGGAGCAGGACCCCTCGCACTGGTCGCTCGGCGGCCTGCAGCCGACAGCTGAGATCATCGCCGGTACGTTCGGCGCGATCGGAGCGGATGGGGTGCGGGTTGCGAGGCCGAAGATGTAGGTTCGCGCCCAAAACGAAAAGGCGCCCCTTTCGGAGCGCCTTTTACTTCTTGCGGACTGTGCGGGCCGCTTAGCCCGAATAGTACATCTCGAACTCGACCGGGTGCGGGGTCATCTCGAAGCGGGCGACTTCGGTCATCTTCAGCTCGATATAAGCGTCGATGAAGTCGTCGTCGAACACGCCGCCGGCCTTGAGGAAGCCGCGGTCCTTGTCGAGGTTTTCCAGCGCCTCGCGGAGCGAACCGCAGACGGTCGGGATCTGCTTCAGCTCTTCCTTCGGCAGGTCGTAGAGGTCCTTGTCCATCGCCGGACCCGGATCGATCTTGTTCTTGATTCCATCGAGGCCGGCCATCAGCATCGCGGCGAAGCCCAGATAGGGATTGGCCATCGGATCGGGGAAGCGCACCTCGACGCGCTTGGCCTTCGGCGAAGCGGTGTAGGGGATGCGGCACGAGGCCGAGCGGTTGCGCGCGGAGTAGGCGAGCAGCACGGGAGCCTCATAGCCCGGGACCAGACGCTTGTAGGAGTTGGTCGACGGGTTGGTGAAGGCGTTGATCGCCTTGGCGTGCTTGATGATGCCGCCGATGTAGTGGAGGCAGGTCTCCGACAGGTCGGCGTATTTGTTGCCGGCGAACACCGGCTTGCCGTCCTTCCAGATCGACTGGTGCACGTGCATGCCCGAGCCGTTGTCGCCATAGACCGGCTTCGGCATGAAGGTGGCGGTCTTGCCGTAGATGTGCGCGACCTGGTGGATGCAGTACTTGTAGATCTGCATGTGGTCGGCCATCAGCGTCAGCGTGTCGAACTTCATGCCGAGCTCGTGCTGGGCGGATGCGACCTCGTGATGGTGCTTCTCGACCTTGACGCCCATCTTGGCCATGGCGCCGAGCATTTCCGAGCGCATGTCCTGCACCGAGTCCTGCGGGGGGACGGGGAAGTAGCCGCCCTTGGTGCGGACGCGGTGGCCGAGATTGCCGCCTTCATATTCGGTGTCGGAGTTGATCGGCAGCTCCGAGGAGTCGAGCCGGAAACCGGTGTTGTAGGGGTTGGCCGAATAGCGCACGTCGTCGAACACGAAGAACTCGGCTTCGGGGCCGACGAACACGCTGTCGCCCACGCCCATCGACTTCACCATGGCTTCCGCCTTCTTGGCGATGCCGCGGGGGTCGCGGTTGTAGGGCTCGCCCGTGGTCGGCTCGAGCACGTCGCAGGTGATGACCATGGTGGTCTCGGCGAAGAACGGATCGATCGTCGCGGTCACCGGATCGGGCATCAGGCACATGTCGGACTCGTTGATCGCCTTCCAGCCGGCGATCGAGGAGCCGTCGAACATCGTTCCTTCGGCGAAAATGTCCTCATCGATCATGCCGACGTCGAACGTGACATGCTGCCACTTGCCGCGCGGATCGGTGAAGCGCAGGTCGACGTATTTGACGTCGTTGTCCTTGATCGATTTCAGGACGTCTTTGGCGGTCTTCATGCATACCCCTTTTGGCTCTGCGGGTCGGTTTCCAGATGAGCAGATTCGTTCTCGCTTTCGGCGAGTTTGGCGCAACCGCACAAACGAAATCAGGCCGCCGAAGCAGCCTTTTTTCTTTCAGAGTGTCGCAAGATTCGGGATAGCACCCGGCTCAGATAGCGTCCAGCCCGGATTCGCCGGTTCGGATGCGGATCGCCTCTTCGATGTTGGAGACGAAAATCTTGCCATCGCCGATGCGCCCGGTCTGTGCGGCGCGACGGATCGCGTCGATGGCACGCTCGACCAGATCGTCGCCGATCACGATCTCGATTTTGACCTTCGGCAGGAAGTCGACGATGTATTCTGCGCCGCGGTAGAGTTCGGCGTGACCCTTTTGCCGGCCAAAGCCCTTGGCTTCGGTGACGGTAATGCCCTGAAGGCCGACTTCCTGAAGCGCTTCCTTCACCTCGTCGAGCTTGAACGGCTTGATGATGGCTTCGATTTTCTTCACTGCGCGCCTCCCGGCATTTCGATCAAATAGCAACGTCTTCGTCAGGATGCGCTTTTCTCACGCACGATCTTGTCTTCGCTATGCCGGGATCCCTGACCAGCCCGGCACCCACGGCCGGCCACACCCTGATAGACGTCAGTGAGCACGACGAACCGAAGCGGCTTCCTCGAAAGCAGGGTCTATGCCAAGTTGCAAATGCCCTGATTATTGGAGCGTTATCAGCCTTTTAACGAGCATCTCTGATAGGTGGAGCCGACGGGCTCAAAATACCGAAGGCTACGAAATAGGCAAATGGTTCAATCTGTGTGCAGATCGATGTTCCCAAGGTCGGATCGGCACGGAAGATGCCTGTTGAAGAGGCGTTTGTACAGGGAAGTGGCATGGAAGTTCTGACCAACGCCGAAATGCAACGCGCCGACCAGCTCTCGATCGCGGCCGGCACGCCCGGCTTCAAGCTGATGCTGAGTGCGGGCCAGTCGGTCGCTGAGGCCGCCAACGCGCTGGTGGAGCAGGGGCCGATCCTGATCGTGGCCGGCCCCGGCAACAATGGCGGTGACGGTTTTGTCGCGGCCGCCGAGCTCGCCGCCCAGGGGCGCGAGGTCTCGGTGATCCTGATGTGCGAGCGCGATCAGCTCCAGGGCGACGCGGCCTCCGCCGCGCGCGGCTGGAAGCACCCGGTGCTCCCGTTCAATCCGCAGGCGATCGGAAAGCCGGCGCTGATCATCGATGCGCTGTTCGGCGCGGGCCTCAGCCGCCCCGTTGACGGCGAGGCGCGCGCGATGATCGAGGCGATCAATGCCAACGGCGCCTTGGTGCTCGCCGTCGACCTGCCGAGCGGCATCAACGGCACCAGCGCGGCCGTGCTGGGCGTTGCCGTGAATGCCACCGAGACCGTCACCTTCTTCCGCAAGAAGCCGGCGCACCTGCTGCTGCCGGGACGGATGCATTGCGGCCGCGTGCGCGTTGCCGAAATCGGTATCGACGCACAGGTGCTGGACGAGATCAGGCCGCAGATCTTCGAGAACGATCCGGATTTCTGGTGCGCGGCCTTTCCGGTGCCGCGGATTGACGGCCACAAATATGCACGCGGGCATGTGCTGGCGGTCTCGGGCGATGCGGCGGCGACCGGTGCCGCGCGGCTCGCCGCGCGCGGCGCGTTGCGCGCCGGCGCGGGCCTCGTGACGTTGGCGAGCCCGCGCGATGCGCTCGCGATCAATGCAGCCGCGCTCACGGCGGTGATGGTTCGCCCCGTCGATACCGCGATCGAGTTTGGCGAGCTGCTCGGCGACAAGCGCTACAACACCTGCATCGTCGGCCCCGGCGCGGGCGTCGGTGATCGCACCTGCGATCTCGTCCACACGGCGCTGAGCGCGCAGCGGCATCTGGTGCTGGACGCCGACGCATTGACGAGCTTTGCCGCGATCCCGGAGCGCCTGTTCGAATCGATCAAGTCCTCGCAGGACAGTGCGGTGGTGCTGACGCCGCACGAGGGCGAGTTTCCGCGCCTGTTCTCCGATCTCAGCAACAAGCACCCCGGCCGCTCCAAGCTGGAGCGCGTGCGCGCTGCCGCCGAACGCTGCGGCGCTGTCGTGCTGCTGAAGGGGCCGGACACCACCATCGCTGCGCCCGACGGTCGCGTCACCATTGCCGCCAACGCGCCGCCCTGGCTCGCCACAGCGGGCGCCGGCGACGTGCTCTCCGGCATCATCGCGGGGCTTCTGGCGCAAGGCGTGCCGGCTTTCGAAGCCGCCAGCATCGCCGTCTGGATGCATGGCGAGGCGGCAAGCGAGGCAGGGCCGGGCCTGATCGCGGAGGACCTGACCGAAACGCTGCCGGCCGTGCACCGGCGGATCTATCATGCGCTCGGGGTCGAGTATTAGTGCTGAGGCAACTCGCGCTCGCCGACATGGGCGCGGCTGCGCAGGTCCATCGGCTTGCGTTCGACCAGGCGATGCCGTGGCTGGTTGGGCTGCACACGCCGGAGGAGGACCACTGGTTCCACCGCGAGCGTGTCTTTCCGGCGTGCCACGTGTGGGGTCGCTTCGACGATGACGAATTGAGCGGCATCATCGCCTTCCGCGCAGGCTGGATCGAGCAGCTCTATGTCCTTCCCGCAGTCCAGGGCCGCGGCGTCGGCACCGAGCTGCTCGACATCGCCAAGCGTGCCTGCGAGCGGCTGGAGCTCTGGACCTTCCAGCGCAACGCGCCGGCGCGGCGCTTCTATGAAGCTCGCGGCTTTACGTTGGTCGAGCAGACGGATGGGGCGCGAAATGAGGAGAAAGAGCCGGACGCCCGCTACGTCTGGACGCGCTGACCACTTGATCCGCTGCCGATTGTCGTCTAAAAACTACACGCGGTCGAGCTCAAGCAGACTGAGACGTTTCGGAAGTGGCGATCGCGTCTCCGGGATGAGCGCGCCAGAGCGCTGATCGCGTCTCGCTTGGATCGGTTGGCTCAAGGGCACCCCGGCGATGTGGAGCCGGTGGGCGATGGAGTAAGTGATCTGCGTATCCATTACGGCCCCGGCTACCGCATCTATTTTCAGAAGCGGGGCAACACGATCATCGTTTTGCTGTGCGGTGGGGACAAGAGCACGCAGGCGAAAGACATCAAGGCGGCAAAGAGCCTTGCCGCGATGTGGAGCGAGTGACATGGCCGAGAAGCTGACGACTTATGATCCAGCCGAGGACCTTCAGTCCGGCGCGGCCATTGCCGTCTTCATGGAAGAGGCCTTCAAGACGGAGGACGCCGCTTATATCGCCCACGCGCTTGGCGTCGTCGCTCGCACCAAGGGAATGACGCAGATCGCCAAGGAGACAGGTCTTTCTCGCGAGCAGCTCTATCGCTCGTTCAGTGCCAACGGCAATCCGACGCTCAAAACGACGATCGCGGTGATGAAGGCTCTCGGAATCGAATTGACGGCCAAGCCGCACGCCTAGCCGGCAATCTCACTCCACCCCATACCAGCGCACCAGCCGCGGCGCGGCCCAGTCGGTCACGACGGATTCGAGCAGCCAGCGTCCGGGTGATGTCGCCGCGAACGCGATGCGCTGGGTCTGGCCTGGCTCGATCGCGAGCGTGTCGAGCCAGTAGGGCTTCCAACCGTCGTCGAGCTTGTCGAGCAGGCGGAAATGGTGGCCATGCAGATGGAAGACGGTGGTGACTGGAGCGGGGTTCCTGAGGGCCAGCACGACGGTGCGGCCGGTCCTCGCGCGGAAGGCGGGGGTGGAGGCGGTGGAGAAATTCGCAGGCCGCGCCCAGCCGGTCTCGGGAGCACCGAGCGCGACATCGAACCGCAGGGCGCCTTTCAGATCGAGCTTCTCGGGCAGATCGTTCGGAGGGAGCGGCTGTGGCGGCAACAATGGCGCGCGCCGCTCCAGTTTGCCTGATATCGCGAGGTTCCCGATCTGGCGCGCCTCCTTGCCGTCATGCAGCAGGAAAGGGGCCGATGTGGCAGCATCCACGAAGGCGTCGGCCCGTGCGCCTGGGGCGAGGACCAGGGCACCGTTACGTGCCGGGAACGGCTCGGCCGGCTGCCCATCCAGCGCCATCATCAGGACCTCGTGACCTTCCAATTTGATCGCGAGAACAGAACGTTGGGAGGCGTTGATAAAGCGCAGCCGCAGCCGCTCGCCGGCCGAAGCTGAGAGTTCGAATGAAGTCTGTCCGTTGATCGTATAGAGCGGCTTTGTTTCCTTTGGGTCTTGGCCCGGCGGAACGGCGGAGCCATCCGGCCGCAGGTGCCATTCCTCGATCAAGACGATCACGTCGCGATCGACGGCAACCCGGCCGGACTCGGCGGCGATGATCGGGAGCGGGCGCGCGGGCTGCTTCTGGCCGTCCTCGAAGAGCCGAAAGTCGGCCAGCAGGGTTCCCGCATTTGGTATTGAAATCGTTGATATTTCTGTTGTGTCCGGCGCCGCCGGCGCACGGCCCCGCAGCGGGTCGGCCGTAGCCGGGGCAATCAGGCCGTACCAGACTGGCGCAAGTGGCACAGGCAGGTTGTTCCGGAACACCACCTCGCAGCGGTCGAAACGCTTGAGACGGACGTCTCCGATATGGCTTACGGCAGCCAGCTCCCAAATTGGTGTAGCCGGCTGACCCGGCCTGAGAGCCAGGGTTACTGCCCGTGCCTGGAGGGCGAGCTGGGCGGTCACGAGCGGGCCTGCGCCGCCCGCCATCAACCCGGCCGCCGAGGCGCCAAGACCGGTCAGAAGTCCGGCCAGAACCTCGCGCCGATCAGGGGCAAAAATCCGCGGTTTCATGAGGCCGATCCGGACCACGCCGCGCTGGATAAGTCCAGCCATCGTGCCTACTTGAAGCCTGCCTCCATCAAGCCATTTTTTTGCTGCGAACAGTCAGGCACATGCTATAAGCCCGGCCGCCCGCGGCATCGCGGCCGGTCTTGATGCAAATTCACGCGGGCGTGGCGGAACTGGTAGACGCGCTGGATTTAGGTTCCAGTGACGAAAGTTGTGGGGGTTCGAGTCCCTCCGCCCGCACCAAGCGCTTTCAGCGTTTGCACGGATTACCGAAGGGCCTCGCGCCGCACGGATGTTTTTCCGTCTGGAGCAGGGCTCTGATGAACCACCGGCGTTGAGGCGTTTGCCTCGCGCCGGATCGATTAATGACAGCGTCCCGACGCATGCGTGCCGGGACCGAACGGGAAGAAGATTGGACGCCATGCAGGTCACAGAAACCCTCTCGGAAGGTTTGAAGCACGAGTTCAAGATCAGCGTTCCCGCGTCTGATCTCGACGCCAAGGCTGGTGCCAAGCTCGTCGACCTCAAGGACAAGGTCCGCATCAACGGCTTCCGTCCCGGCAAGGTGCCGGTCGCTCACCTGAAGAAGGTCTACGGCCGCTCGGTGATGGCCGAGACCATCGACCAGACCATCCGCGACACCAACACGCAGCTGTTCTCCGAGCGCGGCTTCCGCCTTGCGACCGAGCCGAAGATCACCATGCCGAGCGAGCAGGCCGAGGTCGAGGAGCTGCTGAGCGGCAAGACCGATCTGACCTACACGGTCGCGATCGAGGTGGTGCCGTCGATCGCGCTGGCCGACTTCAAGACCTTCCAGGTCGAGAAGCCCGTGGCTGACGTCACCGATTCCGACGTCGACGAGGCGATCAAGCGCATCGCCGACAGCAATCGCGGCTACGCCGCCAAGGCCGAGGGCGCCAAGGCCGAGTCCGGCGACCGCGTCACGATCAACTTCAAGGGCACCATCAACGGCGACGTCTTCGAAGGCGGCACCGGCGAGGGCATCCAGGTCGTGATCGGCTCCAACACCTTCATTCCCGGCTTCGAGGAGCAGCTCACCGGGATCGGCGCGGGCGAGACGCGCACGCTGAAAGTGTCGTTCCCCAAGAACTACATGAACGACAAGCTCGCCGGCCAGCCCGCCGAGTTCGAGACGACCGCGACCTCGATCGAGGCGCCGCAGGATGTCGCGATCGACGACGAGTTCGCCAAGACGCTCGGCCTCGAATCGCTGGACAAGCTGAAGGAAGCCGCGCGCGAGCGTCTGGTTGCCGAGTTCGCGACTGCGACGCGCCAGCGCGTCAAGCGCGCGCTGCTCGACCGTCTCGACGAAGCGCATCGCTTCGAGGCGCCGCCCTCGCTCGTCGACGAGGAGTTCAATCTGATGTGGAACTCGGTCAAGGCCGAGATGGACTCCGCGGCCAAGACCTTTGCCGACGAGGACACCACTGAAGACGCCGCCAAGGAAGAATACCGCAAGATCGCCGACCGCCGCGTGCGTCTCGGCCTCGTGCTCTCCGAGATCGGCGAGAAGAACAAGATCACCGTGACCGACGACGAGGTCGGTCGCGCCGTGATCGAGCGCGCGCGCTCGATGCCCGGCCGCGAGAAGGAAGTCTGGGACTACTACCGCAGCAACGCCCAGGCGCTGGCCCAGCTCCGTGCACCGATCTATGAGGACAAGGTCGTCGACTTCATCCTCGAGCTCGCCAACGTGACCGAGAAGAAGGTTTCGCGCGAGGACCTCTACAAGGACGACGAGGCGGAAAAGACCGCGGCCTGAAGGCTCTAGAGCGTTTTCGAGCGAAGTGGCTACCGGTTCGCGTCAAGAAATCGCGTCAAAACTAGAATCCGGAGCCCCGTTCCGATTTCATCGGAACGGGGCTCCGAGGCAGTCTTCCATTAAGGATGATCAGTGGAAGGGCCCGGCTAGCCATGTGGCTGGCTGGGCCTCTTTGCGAGAATCAGCTTCAAGTGCCCGGTGGATTAAGCCTTAATTCGCTCCGCACTTGTCTGGCGCGAATTGGGCTATATCTGTCGGTACACCCTGTACCAATCTTCTACCGCTACCAACTTCCTGCATCACGGGCGTCCATCGGCCTTCGAACCCAGCCAAACTGGCAGCCAAGTCTGGCGATGTCCGCCTCCGAAAACCCTAGGTGACTCATGCGCGATCCGGTTGAAACCTACATGAACCTCGTGCCCATGGTGGTCGAGCAGACCAACCGTGGCGAGCGCGCCTACGACATCTTCTCGCGCCTGCTGAAAGAGCGCATCATTTTCCTGACCGGACCGGTCGAGGACGGCATGTCGACGCTGGTCGTCGCGCAGCTCCTGTTCCTTGAAGCGGAAAATCCGAAGAAGGAAATCTCGATGTACATCAACTCGCCGGGCGGCGTGGTGACGTCGGGCCTTGCGATCTACGACACCATGCAGTTCATCCGCCCGCCGGTCTCGACGCTGTGCACGGGCCAGGCCGCCTCGATGGGCTCGCTGCTGCTCGCCGCCGGCGAGAAGGACATGCGCTTCTCGCTGCCGAACGCGCGCATCATGGTGCATCAGCCCTCCGGCGGCTTCCAGGGGCAGGCCACCGACATTATGCTGCACGCCCAGGAAATCCTGAACCTGAAGAAGCGGCTCAATGAGATCTACGTGAAGCACACCGGCCAGACCTACAAGACGATCGAGGACGCGCTGGAACGCGACAAGTTCCTGACCGCCAACGACGCCAAGGAGTTCGGCCTGGTCGACAGGGTCATCGACAAGCGCGCCGAAGAGCCGGCGGCAGCCAAGACCCCGTAGCACTACTGGTCTGTGACGGCGATCCCCAGGGGTCGCCTGGACCTTCCGGGGCGCGTTCACGTTTAGGCCTCGTGGACGCGTCGCAAAACGCTGTTTTGCGCCCTGCGACAGGCAGAAAGTTCCGCTTTCGTGCTTGTTTTTCGTGGCAATCCAGCAACGCCGGGGTGATTTCGATCACTTCGCCCGTGCCAAGACCTGAAATCACGGTATTGTCACGGGTAGCCGGCGACCCCCGATTAGCGAATTCTTGATAGTCGGGTGACAGCATGGTTGGCTACGAATGATCCGCTATGATCGCGGGAGAATCGAGTGACCGTGATTCGCACGGGATGTAACGCGTAGGGTCTTTTTTGGTACGGAATTTGCTCTATTTGAGTTTCATGCCGACCGGTGTGTCGGGATGGAGCGATCGAGCGGAACGGGATCGAACCGCGGACGGAGACATGAATGAGTAAGGTCGGCACGAGCGACTCCAAGAACACGCTATATTGCTCGTTCTGCGGCAAGAGCCAGCACGAAGTCCGCAAACTGATCGCGGGTCCCACGGTCTTCATCTGCGACGAGTGCGTCGAGCTCTGCATGGACATCATCCGCGAGGAGAACAAATCCTCGCTGGTCAAGTCGCGCGACGGCATTCCGACGCCGAAGGAAATCTGCAAGGTCTTGGACGACTACGTGATCGGCCAGAGCCATGCGAAGAAGGTTCTGTCGGTCGCGGTGCACAACCACTACAAGCGCCTCAACCACCAGACCAAGCACAACGACGTCGAGCTCGCGAAGTCGAACATCCTGCTGATCGGTCCGACCGGTTCGGGCAAGACGCTGCTCGCGCAGACGCTCGCCCGCATCCTGGATGTGCCGTTCACGATGGCGGACGCGACGACGCTGACCGAAGCCGGCTATGTCGGTGAGGACGTCGAGAACATCATCCTGAAGCTGCTCCAGGCCGCCGACTACAATGTCGAGCGCGCCCAGCGCGGCATCGTCTACATCGACGAAATCGACAAGATCAGCCGCAAGTCCGACAATCCCTCGATCACGCGCGACGTGTCGGGTGAGGGCGTGCAGCAGGCGCTCTTGAAGATCATGGAAGGCACGGTGGCTTCGGTCCCGCCGCAGGGCGGCCGCAAGCATCCGCAGCAGGAGTTCCTGCAGGTGGATACCACCAACATCCTGTTCATCTGCGGTGGTGCGTTCGCCGGCCTCGAGAAGATCATCTCGGCGCGCGGGCGGTCGACCTCGATCGGCTTCGGCGCCCAGGTGCTCGCGCCGGAGGACCGCCGTACCGGCGAGATCTTCCGTCACGTCGAGCCCGAGGATCTCCTGAAGTACGGCCTGATCCCCGAGTTCGTCGGCCGTCTCCCGGTCGTGGCGACGCTCGAGGACCTCGACGAGACCTCGCTGAAGAAGATCCTGACCGAGCCGAAGAACGCGCTGGTGAAGCAGTACCAGCGTCTGTTCGAGATGGAGAACATCGAGCTGACCTTCGCCGATGAGGCGCTTGGCGCGGTCGCCCGCAAGGCGATCGAGCGCAAGACCGGCGCGCGTGGCCTGCGTTCGATCCTCGAGGCGATCCTGCTCGAGACCATGTTCGACCTGCCGGGTCTGGAAGGTGTGGAAGAAGTCGTGATTTCCCGCGAAGTGGTGGAAGGCACGGCCCGTCCGCTCTACATCTACGCCGATCGCTCCGATCGCGCCGTCGAGAACGCCAGCGCCTGATTTGCGGCGCTGGAACGCTCCAATCGTCCTGAGAAGTGACGGCTGCGGAATGGTTCTCCGCAGCCGAGTTTGCGTCGCTTACCCGTGTGCGTAAGCGCCTGATGGCGCGCGTTTTTCAATGACTTGACACCCCCCGGGTCGATAGCCACCTAATGTCGGCGGCGAGCGAGACTTCTCTTCTAGATTCGCCTCAGTTCCGATCCGGCAAGCCCGGTCCAACCTTCGAATGGTAGGCCGGTTTTGTGGATCACCTCGGCACCTTGTGGCGGTTGCGCATGAGCATGGCGGGCTGCGTGCAAGGGGGCAAAGCAAAAGGAAAAGGCCATGACCAATCCAAAACCCCGGCCAACCATCGTCCATGGCGAAACGCACGCTTATCCCGTGCTTCCCTTGCGCGACATCGTCGTCTTCCCGCACATGATCGTTCCGCTCTTCGTCGGTCGCGAGAAGTCGATCCGCGCGCTCGAAGAGGTGATGAAGAACGACGCGCTGATCATGCTCGCGACGCAGAAGAACGCGTCCGACGATGATCCGGCGCCCGATGCGATTTACGAGACCGGTACGCTTGCCAGCGTGCTCCAGCTCTTGAAGCTTCCCGACGGCACCGTGAAGGTGCTGGTCGAAGGGCTCGAGCGTGCGCGCGTGCAGAAATACACCGATCGCGCCGACTATTACGAAGCGACCGCGATTGCGCTCGCCGACACCGATGCGAAATCGGTCGAGGCGGAGGCGCTGGCGCGCTCGGTGGTGTCCGACTTCGAGAGCTACGTGAAGCTCAACAAGAAGATCTCGGCCGAGGTCGTCGGCGTCGTGCAGGCGATCACCGATTTCGCCAAGCTCGCCGACACGGTCGCCTCCCATCTCGCGGTCAAGATCGCGGATCGCCAGGGCATCCTGGAAACGCTGTCCGTCACCACGCGCCTCGAGAAGGTGCTGGGCCTGATGGAGAGCGAGATCTCGGTGCTGCAGGTCGAGAAGCGGATTCGTTCTCGGGTCAAACGACAAATGGAGAAGACCCAGCGCGAGTATTATCTCAACGAGCAGATGAAGGCGATCCAGAAGGAGCTCGGCGACGACGATGGTCGTGACGAGCTCGCCGATCTCGAAGAGAAGATCTCCAAGACCAAGCTCTCCAAGGAAGCGCGCGAGAAGGCGCAGCACGAATTGAAGAAGCTGCGCCAGATGTCGCCGATGTCCGCGGAAGCGACCGTCGTGCGCAACTATCTGGATTGGCTGCTGTCGATTCCGTGGAACAAGAAGTCCAAGGTCAAGAAGGACCTGGAATCGGCGCAGGCCATCCTGGACTCCGATCACTACGGGCTCGAGAAGGTCAAGGAACGCATCGTCGAGTATCTCGCGGTGCAGTCGCGCGCCAACAAGCTGACGGGACCGATCCTGTGCCTCGTCGGGCCTCCCGGCGTCGGCAAGACCTCGCTCGGCAAGTCGATCGCGAAGGCGACGGGGCGCGAATTCGTGCGCGTCTCGCTCGGCGGCGTGCGCGACGAGGCCGAGATCCGCGGTCACCGCCGCACCTATATCGGCTCGATGCCCGGCAAGATCATCCAGTCGATGCGCAAGGCCAAGTCGTCCAATCCGCTGTTCCTGCTGGACGAGATCGACAAGATGGGCGCCGATTTCCGCGGCGATCCGTCCTCGGCGCTGCTCGAGGTGCTGGACCCCGAGCAGAACGGGACCTTCAACGACCACTATCTCGAGGTCGACTACGATCTGTCCAACGTGATGTTCATCACCACCGCGAATACGCTCAATATTCCGGGCCCGCTGATGGACCGCATGGAGATCATCCGGATCGCGGGCTACACCGAGAACGAGAAGGTCGAGATCGCGCGCAAGCACCTGATCCCGAACGCGGTGTCCAAGCACGGCCTGGACTCCAAGGAGTTCTCGATCGACGACGACGCGCTGCTGCTGCTGATCCGCCGCTACACCCGCGAAGCGGGCGTGCGTAACCTGGAGCGTGAGCTTTCGACACTCGCCCGCAAGGCGGTGAAGGAGCTGATGATCTCCAAGAAGAAGTCGGTCAAGATCACCGAGAAGACTCTGGAAGAGCTGCTCGGCGTGCCGAAGTACCGCTTCGGCGAGATCGAGAGCGAGCCGCAGGTCGGCATCGTCACCGGCCTTGCGTGGACGGATGTCGGCGGCGAGCTGCTGACCATCGAAGGCGTCATGATGCCCGGCAAGGGCAAGATGACGGTCACGGGCAATCTGCGCGACGTGATGAAGGAATCGATCTCGGCGGCGGCGTCCTATGTCCGCTCGCGCGCGATCGTCTACGGCATCGAGCCGCCGCTGTTCGACCGGCGCGACATCCACGTGCACGTGCCGGAAGGCGCGACGCCGAAGGACGGTCCGTCGGCGGGCGTCGCGATGGCCACCGCGATCATCTCGGTCATGACCGGCATCCCGGTCCGCCACGATGTCGCGATGACCGGCGAGATCACGTTGCGCGGCCGCGTGCTGCCGATCGGCGGCCTGAAGGAGAAGCTGCTGGCTGCGGCCCGCGGCGGCATCAAGACGGTGCTGATCCCCGAGGACAACGCCAAGGATCTCACGGAGATTTCCGATGCGATCAAGGGCGGCATGGAGATCATCCCGGTCTCGCGCCTCGACGACGTCGTCGCCAAGGCGCTGGTGAAGAAGCCGGTCCCGATCGTCTGGGAAGAGGACACCAAGGTGACGGTGAAGCCCGACGGCGACGAAGCCGCCGGCGGCCTGACCGCTCACTGATCTCCTGCGAAAGATGATAGAACGGCGCCTTCGGGCGCCGTTCTTGTTTTGAGGGCTGGTCATGCAGATCGACGGGCAATGCCATTGCGGGCAGATCACCTTCGAGGCCGAGATCGATCCTGAGACGGTCTCCGTCTGCCATTGCCGGGACTGCCAGACCCTGACGGGCTCGGCGTTCCGGGTCACCGCGATCTGCACCAGGGCCGACGTCAGGCTGACCGCCGGCACACCCAAGATCTACGGCAAGCGCGGCGACAACGGCCGGATGCGTTTCCAGCATTTTTGCGGCGACTGCGGATCCCCGCTGTTCACCAGCGGCGAGGGCGACCAGGCCGACGATTGGGGCATCCGCTGGGGCAGCATCCGCCAGCGGGACCAGCTGCGGCCGGTGAGGCAGATCTGGTGCCAGTCGGCGGCGGTCTGGATCGACGCGGTGCCGCTGCTGCCGGGCAGGCCGGGGGATTGAGGCTTAGGAATTGAAGTTCCGCGCTTGCCCGTCCGGGGCCTGTGAGGCTAAAGAGGCGGCGAGGGCGATTAGCTCAGCTGGTTAGAGCATCTCGTTTACACCGAGAGGGTCCGCGGTTCGAATCCGTGATCGCCCACCAGCCTTTGTTCGCGTCGCGGGCGATGGCTTCGCAGGCCAGCCCAAGCGGGCCGCCGAACGGGAGGCCTCCAATGGAACAGCCAAGCGGACACGAGCAGAACGCCGACCAGATCGCTTACTGGAACGGACCAAGCGGACAGCGCTGGGCCGATCGCCACGCGGCGCAGGAGAGCCTGCTTGGGCCCATTGCCGAGGTGCTGATCGATCGCGCCAGGCCGAAGCCGGGGGAGCGGGTCCTCGATGTCGGCTGTGGCTCCGGTGCGACGACGTTTGCGTTCGCAAAGGCTGTCGCGCCCAATGGCTTCGCACTCGGCCTCGATGTGTCCGAGCCGATGCTGTCGCAGGCGCGCGCGTTGGCACCAAAAGGCCTACCGCTCGATTTCGTGCTGGCGGATGCAACGGTGCATCCGTTCGAGCCGGCGAGTTTTGACCTGCTGGCGTCGCGCTTCGGCGTGATGTTCTTCGCCGATCCCATTGCGTCCTTCACCAATCTGCGGCGCGCGCTGAAGCCGTCCGGGCGGCTCGCCTTTGCATGCTGGCGCGAGCCGAAGGAAAATCCGTGGATGATGGCGCCGCTGATGGCGGTCTACAAGCACGTGCCGAAGATGCCGCCGGTCGGGCCGGAGGAGCCGGGCCCGTTCGCCTTTGCCTCGGAGGAGCGCGTGACGCGCATCCTGAAGGGCGCGGGATTTGCGGACGTCGCGATGGAGCCGCACAATCTCGCGATGGATGTCGCGATCGGCGGCGGACTCGACGCGGCGGTCGACGGTGCGCTTCAGATCGGTCCTGCCAGCCGTGCGCTGCAGGGCCATCCGCCGGAGACCTATGATGCAGCAAAAGCCTCCATCCGCGAGATGCTCACGCCGTTCCTGAAAGGGCAGTCGGTCGCGTTGCAAGGCGCGATCTGGATCGTGACGGCGAAGGCAGCATAGGCAGCTGGAAGGCTCTGCGAAGGAACGTCACAATGTTTGTCATTGAGGACGAATTGCACGCTGAATGGCAGGGCGAGTTTCAGACGCGGCAGCAGGCAATCGAGGAGCTGCGGCGAAGGGCTCTGATTCCCTGGAACGAGGAGCCGAACGCAGCACCATGCATGAGTTGGGTCACTTGCGGACGCAGCTATGAGTTGGTGGAGTACGATGACAGCACTCTGCTCTGGAAGCAGCTGTCACGCGCCTTGATCCTTGAGATCTCAGCTTCCGGTGTGCGGTGGCTTGCTGAGTCGTAGGGATCTCCGCGCCGACGATTATCGCTTCACACCACATCATCCGGCGCCAGCGCGCAGCCATTGTCCGGATGCGTTTCGACCTGAAGCGTGGTGTGGCCGATGCGGAACGACGTCTTCAGCAGCTGCGCCGTCTCCATCAGGAATGCATCGCCGGCCCCGGTCGGCATGACGAGGTGGCAGGTCAGCGCCGTCTCGGTGGTCGAGATCGGCCAGACGTGAAGATCGTGGATCCCTGAGACGCCGGGCCGCTGCTGTAGAAACGACCTGATTGCGGCGAGATCGGTGCCCTTGGGCGCGGCCGCCATCGACATGTCGATCGAGCCGCGCAGCAGGCTGGTCGTGCTCCAGAGGATGGTGACGCAGATCACGAGGCTGGTGACGGGATCGAGCCAGAGCCAGCCGGTCCAGATGATCAGCGCCGCCGAGACCACGACGCCGAGCGAGACCGCGGCATCGGCTGCCATGTGCAGATAGGCGCCCTCGATGTTGATGTCGTCCTTGCGTCCGCTGGCGAACAGCATCGCGGTAAGGCCGTTGATGAGGATGCCGATGCCGGCGACCACCATCACGGTGACGCCCGCGACCGGCTCCGGCTCGCGCAGCCGCAAAATCGCCTCCCAGCCGATCGCGCCGGTGGCGACCAGCAGGAATACCGCATTCGCCAGCGCCGCCAGGATGGTGGAGGCGCGAAAGCCATAGGTGAAGCGGCCGCTCGGCGCGCGCCGTGCCGCGATCGAGGCGCCCCAGGCCACGACCAGGCCAAGCACGTCGGACAGATTGTGCCCGGCATCCGCAAGGAGCGCGGTGGAGTTGCCGATATAGCCGTAGACCGCCTCGGCGACGACCAGCGCGGTGTTGAGGGTAATGCCGATCGCGAACGCCTTGCCGAAGCTGGCGGGCGCGTGGACATGCGCGTGGCCAAAACCATGGTCATGACCATGAGCATGGCTGTGGTCGTGACCATGGCCATGATCATGCGAATGGCCGGCATGGTCACGATGGTGATGGCCGTGATGGTCGTGGCTGCCCAAACCTAGCGCTCCCCGGTTTCAGCCAAATCAGCCGCCATTGTAGGCGTTTCGGCAGCCCCGTCACGCCGGAACAGCACGTAGAGCGCTGGCAGCACCAGGAGCGTCAGCACGGTGGAGGAGATGATGCCGCCGATCACCACGGTCGCCAGCGGCCGCTGCACTTCGGCGCCGGCGCCTGTGGCGAGCGCCATCGGCACGAAGCCGAGGGAGGCGACCAGCGCCGTCATCAGCACCGGCCGCAGGCGGGTCAGCGCGCCCTCGCGCACGGCCTCCGCAACAGGACGTCCCTCGCTGCGCAGCCGCTCGATGAAGGCGATGATGACGAGGCCGTTGAGCACGGCGACGCCCGACAGCGCGATGAAGCCGACGCCGGCGCTGATGGATAAGGGAATACCGCGCAGCAACAGCGCGGCGACGCCGCCGGTCAGCGCCAGCGGAACGCCGGAGAACACCAGCGCCGCATCCGCCGCCGATCCCATCCCCATGAACAGCAGCAGGAACACCAGCAGCAGCGCCACCGGCACCACGATGGTCAGCCGCTTGGTGGCGGAGACCAGCTGCTCGAACTGGCCGCCCCAGCCGATCCAGTAGCCCGGCGGCAGCTTGACCTTCCCGGCGATCGCCTCCTGAGCCTCGGCGACGAAGGAGCGCAGGTCGCGACCGCGAACGTTGGCCATCACCACGACGCGGCGCTTGCCGTTCTCGCGGCTGATCTGGTTGGGGCCGGGTGCGATCTCGATCGCCGCGACGGAGGACAGCGGCACGTAGCGAGGTGTCGCGCCCGATGCCCCCGGCCAAGCGGTCTTCGTGACGGCGGGGACATCCTCGCCCGGCGGCAACGGGATCGGGAGCGACTTGATCGTGTCGGGGTTGGCCCGCAGGTTTTCCGGCAGCCGCACCACGATGTCGAAGCGGCGATCGCCCTCGAACAGTTTTCCGACCGGCTTGCCGCCGATTGCGATCTCGACCAGGTTCTGCACCTCGCTCAGGCTGAGGCCGTAGCGCGACAGCGCCTGGCGGTCGAGCCTGACGGTGAGGATCGGCAGGCCCGCGACCTGCTCGGTCTTGACGTCGGCGGCGCCCTCGATGCCGCGGACGACGCCATTGACCTGCTGGGCGATGCCGGCAAGCACGTCGAGATCGTCACCGAAGATTTTCACGCCGACGTCACTGCGGATGCCGGCGATGAGCTCGTTGAAGCGCATCTGGATCGGCTGGGTCATGCCATAGGCGGTGCCGGGCAGGGTGTTGGCGGCGCGTTCGATCTCCTCGATCACCTCGTTCTTGGGCTTGGCGGGGTCGGGCCATTCGTCACGCGGCCTCAGCGTGACATAGGTGTCGGCGACGTTCGGCGGCATCGGGTCGTTGGCGATCTCGGCGGTACCGATTTTGGAGAAGATGGTCGCGACCTCCGGAACCTGCTTGACCGCCTTCTCCAGCCGGAGCTGCATGTCGACGCTCTGGGTCAGGCTGGTGCCGGGAATCCGGATGGTCTCGATGGTGATGTCGCCTTCATCCAGGCTCGGGATGAATTCGCCGCCCATCCGCGTCGCGGCGAAGATGCTGCCGACGACGATCAGCACGGCACCGAACGCGACGCTGCCGCGATAGCGGATGGCGCGGTCGAGCAGCGGCACATAGAACCGCTTGGCCGCCCGCATGAAGACGTTCTCCGTCTCCGAGACCTTGCCGGTGACGACAATCGCAACCGCAGCCGGGACGAAGGTGACCGACAGCAGCGCCGCGCCGGCGAGCGCCATCAGCACGGTCAGCGCCATCGGCGTGAACATCTTGCCCTCGGTCCCCGTCAGGGTCAGGACCGGCAAATAGACCACGGCGATGATCAGCGTGCCGAACAGGCTCGGCTTGATGACTTCGCTGGCGCCCTCGCGAATAGTCTGCATCCGCTCTTCCAGCGAGAGCAGGCGCCCGCGCCGGTGCTGCTCGGCAGCGAGCAACCGCAGGCAGTTCTCGACGATGATGACCGCACCATCGACGATGATGCCGAAATCGATTGCGCCCAGACTCATCAGATTGGCGCTGACCCTGCTCTCGACCATGCCCGTGATCGTGAACAGCATCGAGAGCGGGATCACGCAGGCGGTGATCAGCGCGGCGCGGATGTTGCCGAGGATCAGGAACAGCACCGCGATCACCAGCGCCGCGCCCTCGACGAGGTTCTTCTCGACGGTCTGGATGGTCGCTTCCACCAGATACGTGCGGTCATAGACGGCGCGCGCGATCACGCCGTCGGGGAGCGATTTCGCGATCTCCGTCAGCCGGGCCTTCACGCGCTGGGCGACCGTGCGGCTGTTCTCGCCGATCAGCAGCATGGCGGTGCCGAGCACGGTTTCGCTGCCGTTGGTCGTCGCAGCGCCCGAGCGCAGGTCCTGGCCTTCCTCGACGTCGGCGACGTCGCGGATACGCACCGGCACGCCGCCGCGCGAGCCGATCACGATGTCGCGGATGTCCTGGATATTGGCGACCTGGCCTGGCGCGCGGACGAGATATTGCTCGCCGTTGCGCTCGATATAGCCGGCGCCGACATTGGCGTTGTTGGCGGCCAGCGCCGTCATGATGTCGCGGAAACCGAGCCTGTAGGCCATCAGCCGGCCGGGGATCGGCAGCACGTGGAATTGCCGCTCATGGCCGCCGATCGAGTTGACCTCGACCACCCCGGGAATGGTGCGCAGCTGCGGCTTGATGATCCAGTCCTGGATGGTGCGCAGCTCTGTCGGCGTGAACTCGGCGCCTGAGGGCGACTTCGCGCCGGCCTTGGCCTCGACCGAATAGACGTAGATCTCGCCGAGCCCGGTCGAGACCGGCCCCATCGCGACCTCGGTGCCTCCAGGCAGTTGGTCCTTTGCCTGCTGGATGCGCTCGTTGACGAGCTGGCGCGCGAAATAGATGTCGGTGCCGTCTTGGAACACGACGGTGACCTGGCTCAGGCCGTAGCGCGAGATCGAGCGGGTGTAGTCGAGCTTGGGCAGCCCGCCCATCGCGGTTTCGATCGGGAAGGTGATGCGCTGCTCGGCTTCGAGCGGCGACAGGCCAGGGGCGCGCGTGTTGATCTGGACCTGGACGTTCGTGACGTCGGGCACCGCGTCGATCGGCAGGCGCGTGAAATTCCAGGCGCCGAAGGCGCCGGCCGCCAGCGCAAACAGGACCACGAGCCATCGCTGGCGAATGGAGAAGGCCAGCAGGGCGTCAATCATGGTCGGCGTCTCCTTTGCCCATCTCCGCCTTGACCACAAAACTGTTCTCGGCGACGTAACGCTCGCCGACGGAGAGCCCTGCGCGGATCTCCACGAATCTCGGGTCGGAGTCGCCGAGCTCCACCGGGCGCGCCTCGATCTTGTCGCCGTCCTCGCGGACGAACACGATGGTCCGGTTCTCCAGCGTCTGGATCGCGCTGCGGCGCACGGCAACCGCGACGTTGCGGGCGGCGAGGATCAGCCGCGCCGTGACGAACAGGCCCGGGCGAAGCCGGCCCTCCGGGTTGGGCAGCACCACGCGCGCCAGCGCGGTCTGGGTCTCGCTCGAGCCGATCGGCGCCATGTAGGAGATCGTGCCCTTGATCTCACCGCGGCCATCGTCGGGATCGATCAGCACCTCGTCATTGAGGCGGACGCGCTTGAGGTCCTGCCGGTAGATCGACAGGTCGACCCAGATCGTCGAGAGATCGGCGACGACGAAGGCCGGCTTCTGCTCGGAGGCGTATTCGCCGAGCGAGATCTGCCGCTCGATGATGGTGCCGGCGATCGGTGCCTTCAGCTCGTAGACGGTCAGGCTCTGGTTGCTCTCGATCGCGGCGAGCAGATCGTCCCTGGCGACCTTGTCGCCGATGCGCTTCTGGATCGATTTTGCGACACCGGGAAAGCGAGGCGTGACCTGGACGACAGCTTCCTGGTTGGCGCGCAGGATGCCGTTGAAGGCGAGCGTGTCAGACAGCGTGGCGCCCGCGGCTTCCGCCAGCGTCACGCCGGCGGCCGCAAGTTTGACGTCGGAGATGCGGATACGGTCGGCGCCATGCTCGTCCTGCTCGACATGGTCGTTCGGCTTCTCCGGCTTCTTGTCCGCGGCATGCTCCGTCGATGCGACCTTGGCCGGTGCAAGCATGGAATAGCCGTAAGCGCCGAGTGCGGCGGCGATGACGGCCACGAGGACGGTGGAGGATGTTTTCATCGTGCGCCCTCCCGGGCCAGCGCAAAGGGATTGCCGACGAGACCTTCGATGGTCGCGACCCCGGCATGGAAATTCTGCAGCGCCTCCTGCTCGCGCAGCCGCGCCTGCGCGACGCTGGCCTGGGCGTCGAGCACTTCGAGCAGGGTGAAGCGGCCCTGGCCGTAGCCTTGCGAGATCGCTTCTGCCGCCTCGGTCGCCTTCGGGATGGCGGTCTCGCGCAGCACGGCGAGCTCGCGCAGCGAGCCCTGGAGCGAGTCATAGGCGCGGCCCGCAATCACGATCAGCGTGTTGCGGTTGGCCTCGCGTTCGGCCCTGGTCTTGGCGAGACTCTCCTGTGCCGACAGGATGTTGCCCTGGTTCTGGTCGAACACGGGGATCGGCACCGAGACGGTGAGGCGCGCCGCATCGTCATTGGTCTCGTTGAAATGGCGCCATCCCGCCGCGATCCGAACGTCGGGATAGGGCCTCAAGCGCGCCATCAGCAGCTCGGCGTTCCGCTGGGCATAGACCGCGGTCCAGCGCACCAGCTGGGGATTGGCATCGATGGCGGCGACGACCGACTGGAATGTCGGCGGCTTGCCCATGGTGTCGAGCCGGCCGGAGACCTCGCCGAATTTCGAGGCGGGATCGCCCATCAGCACGGCAAGCTCGCGCCGGGCGCTCGCCAGGGTCGCCTTGAAGCGCTCGCGGTCGGCCTTCACCAGGGCCGAGGCGACCTCGGCGCGGCCGGTCTCGGCCGGGGAGGAGGCGCCTGCATCGACGCGGCGACGGAGCAGCGGCGTCAGCCGGTCGATTGCGGTGATCTGCTCGTCGAGGATCTGGATGCGGCGCTGCGCGCCGAGCACGCTGAGGAAGGCGATCGCGGTCTCCGACAGCACCTCCAGCCTGATAGCCTTGCGCTGGATCGCGGCCACCTCGATGCCGGCGGCGCCCGCGGCAATCCGCGCCTCGCGCTTGCCGAACAGCTCGAAGGCCTGGCTGATCTGGAGCGTGGTCTCGGCCGATCTGGTGCCGCGATAGATACCGGAGCCGAACGAATTGTCCTGTTCATAGGACAGTTCCGGATTGAGGAGGGCGCCCGCCTGGATGCGCTGGCCCGTGGCGATTCCGACATCGCGTTCCGCCGCCGTCAGCCGTGGGCTCGCGGCCAGCGCGCGCGACAGCGCCGCGCGCATCGTCAGCGTCTGGGCGTGTGTGTGCTGCATCAGCCAGGGGCTGACCAAAATCGCCGTCGCGCACAAAAGGCGCGCGGCAGTCCGTCTGCAAGACATGAGTGACCTGTGAACAATAGCATCGTGGGCGCGGAGCGCCCGGCTGATCAGTTCAGGTCAGATGTTTGGGGGGAGGCGATTCGGTGTCGGGATCGATGCCGACCGAGGCGGGCTCGCGCGACGATGTGGGCACGGTGTGGAGATCGACCGCCGTGCCGGGCTCGATGTACTGGGCGACGGTCAGCGAGAAGCAGCCGTGGCAGTGATGCGCCGCGATTGTCTTGCCCTCGCAATCGCCCGGTGCGCCCGCCATGGAGACGATGTGCGATTGGCCGAACGAATTCGCCACGTCGACGCATTGGCTGGTGTGAAGGGCGCCCGACAGCAGATAGAGCACCGCGCAGACCACGGCCCACGACCCACGCCAATTGCGCGGGCGGAACACCTTCCTGATGGACCGGCGGATCGAAAACACGGCGTCACTCTCGTTGACCTCAAGCTGCCTAGCAGGGTCCAGGAACAGTGTCGACCCGCAACAATGTTACGCAGGGGAACCTGATGTCGCGGGGAGGGCAGAGACTGCGATTGTCTGCGGCGTTTCCGCGCCCTATCTTGTTGGCATGGCCGACGCATGCTGCTCACCCCCGCCGCTCGATCTCGATCGCCATCGCGACAACAAGGCGTATCGCCGCGTGCTGTGGGCCGTGCTCGCCATCAATGCGATCATGTTTTTCGCAGAGATCGGCGCGGGCCTCGCGGCCGGGTCGGCCTCGCTCCAAGCGGACGCGCTCGATTTCCTCGGAGATGCCGCGAACTACGCCATCAGCCTCCTGGTGGTCGGCATGGCGCTGCGCTATCGCGCGACCGCGGCACTCGCGAAGGGGCTGACGATGGCTGCCTTCGGCCTGTGGGTCGTCGGCACGGTGGTCTGGCACGCCGCGCATGGCACGCTGCCGAGCGCGTTCACCATGGGAGCGGTCGGAGTGGCGGCGCTTGCTGCGAACGCGGCCTCGTTCGGATTGTTGTGGGCCCATCGCAAGGGCGACGCCAACATGCGCTCGGCCTGGATCTGTACCCGCAACGATGTGCTCGGCAACATTGCCGTGCTGCTGGCTGCCCTCGGCGTGTTCGGCACCGGCACGGGGTGGCCCGACGTCATCGTGGCGGCCATCATGGCCGGCCTCGCGCTCCAGGGCGCGGTCGTCGTGGCCCAGCAATCCACGGCCGAGTTGAGGGCGCGTCCAGCTTAGCTGCGCAGGATGAGGCATCATGACGACGTCAGGCCGTGCGGCCCATTGGGAGGCTGTCTACCAAGGCAAGGGCGAACGCGAGGTGAGCTGGTTCCAGGAGAGTCCGTCGCCTTCGCTCGAATTGATTGCGCTGGCCGGCGCCGGGCCGGCCTCGGCGATTATCGATATCGGCGGCGGCGCGTCTCGACTGGTCGATGCGCTATTGACCGCCGAATATACGGACCTGACCGTGCTTGACCTGTCCGACGCAGCGCTTGCGGCGTCGCGGACGCGGCTCGGTACCGCCGGCGACGGCGTGGACTGGGTCGTGGCCGATGTGACGGCGTGGCAGCCAACGCGGACCTACGACGTCTGGCACGATCGCGCAGCGCTTCACTTCCTAAACGCAGTGGAGGAACGAGCGGCCTATGTCGCATGCGTCAGGCGCGCGGTGAAGATCGGCGGGCATGTCGTCATCGGCACATTCGCGACCGACGGCCCGGAGAAATGCAGCGGCTTGCCGGTGACCCGTCACAGCGCCGACAGTATCGCCGCGCTGCTCGGCGCCGGCTTCACGTTGACGGATCATCGCCGTCATCAGCATGCGACGCCGTGGCAATCGGTGCAGAATTTTCAGTTCAGCAGCTTCGTCAGGTCGGCATAGATCCCTTACGATCGCGCAGCCCGTGCTCATTGGGCTGGCTCCAGCACGTCGTGGTGTTGCTCGCGGCTTTCGACGCGAAGCGGTGGCGTGACGTCGGTGCCGGGAGAGGACGGTAGCCCAAGACCCTTCACGATCCCGAAGATCGCGGGGATCACGATCAGCGTCAGCAGCGTCGACGAGATCATGCCGCCGATCATGGGCACGGCAATGCGCTGCATGATCTCCGAGCCCGTGCCGCTGCTCCACATGATCGGCAACAGGCCGGCCATGATGGCAACCACCGTCATCATCTTCGGGCGGACGCGCTCGACCGCGCCTTCCATGATCGCCTTGTCGAGATCGTCGCGGGTCAGCGTGCGGCCCGCAAGCGCACAGCGCGCCCTGGTCTCGGCGAGCGCGTGGTTGAGATAGATCAGCATCACCACGCCGGTTTCGGCCGCCACGCCCGCGAGCGCGATGAAGCCGACCGCGACGGCGACCGAGAGGTTGAAGCCGAGCGACCACATCAACCACAGCCCGCCGACGAGGGCGAACGGCAGGGAGAGCATCACGATCACGGTCTCGGTGATCGAGCGGAAGTTGAGGTAGAGCAGCAGGAAGATGATCAGCAGCGTCACCGGCACCACGATCTTCAGCCGCGCGGTGGCGCGCTCCAGATATTCGTATTGCCCGCTCCAGACCAGATAATAGCCCGGCGGGAACTGGATGCTCGCCTGCACCGCGGCCCGCGCGTCAGTGACATAGCCGCCGAGGTCGCGGTCGCGGATGTCGACATAGATATAGGTGGCGAGCTGTCCGTTCTCGGTCCGGATCGAGGTCGGCCCGCGCGCCGGCGTGACGCTCGCGACCTCGCCGAGCGGAACGGCGCCGCCGCCCGGCATCGGCACCAGGATGTCGCTGGCGATCGCCTTCGGATTGTCGCGCAAGTCGCGCGGATAGCGCATGTTGACGGAGAAGCGCTGTCGGCCCTCGACGGTGGTCGTCACCGTCTGGCCGCCGAGGGCGGTCGCGATCGTGTCCTGCACGTCCTGCACCATGATGCCGTAACGCGACAGCGCCTCGCGGTCCGGCGTGATCTCGAGATAGTAGCCGCCGAGGCTCCGCTCGGCATAGGCCGAGGAGGTGCCCGGCACCGCCTTGATCACCTGCTCGATCTGCCGCGCCAGCCTGTCGATCCCGGCGAGATCGGTGCCGATGACCTTGATGCCGACAGGCGTGCGGATGCCGGTCGAGAGCATGTCGATGCGCGCCTTGATCGGCATGGTCCAGGCGTTGGAGACGCCGGGAAACTGCAGCGCCTTGTCCATCTCGGCGATCAGGCTGTCGATGGTCACGCCGGCACGCCATTGCTCCCTAGGCTTGAGGTCGACGATGGTCTCGAACATCTCCGACGGCGCCGGATCGGTCGCGGTGGCCGCGCGGCCGGCCTTGCCGTAGACCGAGGCCACTTCCGGAAACGAGCGGATGATGCGGTCCTGGGTCTGCATCAGCTCGGCCGCCTTGGTCACGGAAATGCCGGGCAGCGTGGTCGGCATATAGAGCAGGGTGCCCTCGTTGAGGTTCGGCATGAACTCCGAGCCGAGCCGGCCGGCCGGCCAGATCGAGGCGGCGAGCACGGCGAAGGCGAGCAGGATCACTGCGATCCGCGCCCGCAGCACGCCCGATATCACCGGCCGATAGATCCAGATCAGGAAGCGGTTGATCGGGTTCCTGTGCTCGGGGATGATCCTGCCGCGGACGAAGATCACCATCAGCGCCGGCACCAGCGTGACCGACAGCAGTGCCGCCGCCGCCATCGCGAAGGTCTTGGTGAAGGCGAGCGGGCTGAACAGCCGGCCCTCCTGCGATTCCAGCGTGAAGATCGGCATGAACGACACCGTGATGATCAAAAGGCTGAAGAACAGCGCCGGGCCGACCTCGGCGGCGGCCTCGATCAGGATCTCCACCCGCGAGCGGCCGGGCTCGGCGCGCTCGAGATGCTTGTGCGCGTTCTCGATCATGACGATCGCGGCGTCGATCATGGCGCCGATCGCGATCGCGATGCCGCCGAGGCTCATGATGTTCGAGCCGATCCCGAGCAGCTTCATCGCCCCGAACGCCATCAGCACCCCGACGGGGAGCATCAGGATGGCGACCAGCGCGCTACGGACATGCAGCAGGAACACGATGCAGACCAGCGCCACCACGATGCTCTCCTCGAGCAGCGTGTGCCTGAGTGTCTCGATCGCGGCCTTGATCAGGTTGGAGCGGTCGTAGACCGGAACGATCTCGACCGATTTCGGCAGGCTGCTCGCGATCTCCTTGAAGCGCTTCTTGACGCTCTCGATCACGTCGAGCGCGTTCATGCCGAAGCGCTGCAGCACGATGCCGCTCGTCACCTCGCCCTCGCCGTTGAGCTCGGCGATGCCGCGCCGCTCGTCCGGCCCGAGCTCGACGCGGGCGACGTCGCGCAGCTTGACCGGCGTGCCGTTGTCGGTCTTCAGCACGATGCTGCCGAGATCGTCGACGTTCTTCAGATAACCCTTGCCGCGGATGACATATTCGAACTCGGAGAGCTCGACGGTGCGGCCGCCGACGTCGGCATTGCTGGCGCGGATGGCGTCGCGCATCTTCGCCATGGTGATGCCGAGGTCGCGCATGCGCTGCGGATCGAGGATGACGTTGTACTGCCTGACGAAGCCGCCGACGCTGGCGACCTCCGCCACGCCTTCGGCCTTGGCGAGGGCGAATTTCAGGTTCCAGTCCTGGATCGTCCGGGTCTCGGCGAGGTTCAGCTCCTTGGACATCACCGCGTATTGGTAGACCCAGCCGACGCCGGTGGCGTCGGGGCCGATTGTGGGCGTGACGCCGGCCGGCAGCCGCGCCGCGGCGCCGTTGAGGAATTCGAGCACGCGCGAGCGCGCCCAGTAGATGTCGGTGCCGTCCTCGAAGATGACGTAGACGAAGGAGACGCCGAAGAAGGAGAAGCCGCGCACCACCTTCGATTTCGGCACCGTCAGCATGGCCGTGGTGAGGGGATAGGTGACCTGGTCCTCGATCACCTGGGGCGCCTGTCCCTGATATTCGGTGTAGACGATGACCTGGGTGTCGGAGAGATCGGGAATCGCGTCCAGCGGCAGATGGAGCAAGGCATAGAGGCCGGCAGCCGTGGCAAAGCCGGCGCCGAACAGCACCAGCAGCAGGTTGCGTGCCGACCAGGCGATGATGCGCGCGATCATGGCTTGCCTCCCATGGCGTGGCTGCCGTGCGCGTCAGAGCCTTGTGAGTCAGCGCCTTGGGCGTTGCCGCCTTCGGCGAGCCCCTTGAGGGCCGCCTTGAGGTTGCTCTCGGCATCGATCAGGAAGTTGGCGGAGGTGACGATCGCATCGCCCTCGGCAAGCCCGTCGCGGATCTCGACATAGCCGTCACCGCGGCGTCCGAGCTTCACCTCGCGCGGCTCGAAGCGGCCCTGTCCCTTGTCGACCAGGACGGCTTGCCGGCTGCCGGTATCCAGCACCGCGCTCTCGGCGACCACCAGCACGGGCGCCGGATTGCCGGTGTCGATCTCGGCATCGACATACATGTCGGGAAGCAGCGCGAGATCGGCGTTGGCGAGCTCGATCCGGATCCGGGCCGTGCGTGTCTCCTTGTTCAGTTGCGGATAGATGACGCCGATCCGGCCGCCAAAATCCCGGCCGGGGTAGCTGCGGGCGCGCACCGTCACGGGCTGGCCGACGGCAATGCCGCCGAGGTCGCGCTCGGCGACGTCGACATTGGCCCACACCAGCGAGATGTCGGCGATGCGAAACAGGATATCGCCGGGCTGGGCGCGCATGCCCTCGATCGCATTGCGCTGGAGCACGATGCCGTCGCGCGGCGACGACCATTGCAGGGTGATCGGCACCACATGGCTCTTCTCCATCTCGGCGATGACGGGCTCGGGGACGTCGAGATTGACCAGCCGCTGCCGCGAGCCGCGGCCGTAGGGCTCGATGCCCGCGGTCGTCTTCGAGGTGATGGTCGCGAGATATTCGGCCGCGGCGGACGACACCGCCGGACTGTAGATCTCCATCAGCGGCTGCCCCCGGGTCACGCGGCTTCCGGTGGTGACGTCGGCGACCCTCTGCACATAGCTCTCGGCACGCATGGTGATCACCGAGACGCGGCGTTCGTCCAGTTGAATGGTGCCGGGCGCGCGCACCAGCGTCCGCAGCCGGCGCAATTCGGCCGGCTCGGATTTGACGCCGCTGCGCTGGATCTTGCCGGGCGACAGCTTGACCGTGCCGTCGTCGCTGTCGTCGCCGTCATAGACCGGGATGTAATCCATCCCCATCGAATCCTTCTTCGGCACCGGCGAGGTGTCGGGCAGGCCCATCGGGTTGCGGTAATATTTGATCTTGCGATTGCCCGTGTGCTCACCCCTGGGCTCGGCCGCGCTCATCGTTGCGGGCTGATCGGGCGTATCAGTCGGAGCCGGCACGGCGACATAATCGCGGCCGTCCTCGGTCTTCTTCGGCGTCGGCGAATAGAGCGGCTTGCCGTCCGGGTCCTGATAATAGAGCGGGGCGGCCGCATCCGCCGCATTCGCTGCGGACAGGATCGGATCGCCATTCGCCGGCAAGAAGCTGCCGGCAAACGGCGCGGCGCCCGCCGCTGCGACGAGCACAGCGGCAAGGCCGATGAGGCGGGTCCTGCTCATTGCTCGGCCGTGACGACGAGCTTGTTTTCGACCGTGCCGCTTTCGCCCTGCACCTTGGCGCCGAGCGAAAGTTGCCAGCGCCCGGCCATGCCGAAGGTGGCCTTGAAACGGTAGGTCCCGGGCTCGCTGCCGGGCATCGGCGTGACCTTGGTGGCCATCTCCTGCATGCCGTCGGGCGCCATGTCGAGCCGGCTGGCGAACACCACCGCATCCGGCACGGTCTTGCCGGAGGTCTTGTTGACCAGTCGCACCGTCACGATGCGATCGGCGCCGGCCTTGACGGTCGGCTGCACCAGCTGGAATTCGTAGTTCTTGATCTCGGCGCGCGCGGACGTCGCAAACGCGGCGGCGATCAGCGCAGCCATGGCGGCGCGCGCAACATTGGACGTTGTCATGATGTCAATTCCTCGATGGGTCTGATGGAGCCGCACGCAACGATTTGACGCGTTGCAGGACGGCAGGCAGCGATGCGCGCCGCTTCCGGCACGCATGTTCAGGCGCTGGAGCGCCGGTCAGACGATTGATCGAGGTGGATGATCCGGAGGTGGCCGGGTGAGGCCGTCGGCGATGGCATCATCGAGCAGCTGGAGCCGCTCGAGCGCGAGCGGATCGAGAATTGCCGTCACGACCGCCGGCGCAGACTGCAACACCTTCAACATGCAGATCGCGAGGAGAGGGCAGTCCTGGCATTGCTTGCCGTCCTGCTGATCGGGACAGCACGGCATGTCGGCCGACACGTCGTGCGCGCCGGACATCTGCATGTCGCCGGCCATCGGATGTCCCGCGGCCGCCGGCGTCACCAGCGGCGCAACCATCAGCCCCGCGGTCACGAGGACCGCGAGCACGAGCCTGAGGATGCGACGAGCAATCATGACGCGACACTCTCACACGGGAACCACATTGGAAAGTCCGGTGCTTCACGAGTGTGCGAGCAGGGCGTGGGGGTGGTTAACTGTCTCGCACGATCGCGGAGTACGATGTTACTGCGCGCGGTGCCTCGCTGGACGGGCGTGCCAAGACACGGAAAGGCCCCAGCCCGGGGCTGACCGGCTGAGGCCTTTTGTGCTCACAATCTTCATCCTTGGGACTTGAACTCTCAACGCGCTCCGCGCCGGATCGTTCCGCAGCACCCGGAATTATTTTGCGCCCGCATCAGGGCAATCGCACAAGAGGTCGTCATGCCCGGGCTTGTCCCGGGCATCCACGTTCTTGGTGCCGCGTCGCTAGGCGTGGATAGCCGGGACAAGCCCGGCCATGACGTCGTGGAGGCTTTAGCGCTCGAACTCTCGGGGAGTAAGCCGCACGCCTACGCCTTCTCCTCCCAGATCATGGCGAGATGAACGATCGTCTGCACCGCCTTTTCCATGTCCTGGCGGCTGACCCATTCCAGGCGCGAGTGGAACGCGTGCTCGCCGGCGAAGATGTTGGGGCAGGGCAGGCCCATGAAGGACAGGCGCGAGCCGTCGGTGCCGCCGCGGATCGCGGTGCGCATCGGCCGCAGGCCGGCGCGGCGGATCGCCTCGATGGCGTATTCGAGGATGTGCGGGTGACGGTCGATCACCTGCTTCATGTTGCGGTACTGCTCGCGCACCTCGAACGTGTAGGTCGAGCGCGGATAGTCCTTCATCACGTCCTTGACGACGGTATCGAGCAGGACCTCCTTCTCCTTCAGCCCTTCCTCGGTGAAGTCGCGGACGATGAAGGAGAGCGTCGCCTGCTCCAGCGCGCCATCGATGCTGATCGGATGCAGAAAGCCCTGCTTGCCTGACGTCGTCTCCGGCGAGCAGCCTTCCTTCGGCAGCCGCTCGATGATGGCGGCTGCGATCTTGATCGCGTGCTCCATCTTGCCCTTGGCGTAGCCCGGATGGGCGCTGACACCGTTGATGGTGATGGTGGCGCCGTCGGCCGAGAAGGTCTCGTCCTCGACGCAGCCCGCGCTCTCGCCGTCCATGGTGTAGCCGAAATCGGCCCCGAGCTTCTTGATGTCGACATTGTCGACGCCGCGGCCGATCTCCTCGTCGGGCGTGAACAGGATCTTGATGGTGCCGTGCTTCACATCGGGATTGTTGATGAAGAAATACGCGGCATCCATGATCTCGGCGACGCCGGCCTTGTTGTCGGCGCCGAGCAGCGTGGTGCCGTCGGTGGTGACGATGTCGTTGCCGATCTGGTTCTTCAGCGCCGGGTGCTCGGCGAAGCGGATCACCTGGCTGGTGTCGCCCGGCAGCGCGATGTCGCCGCCGCGATAGTTCTTCACGACCTGCGGCTTGACGTCCTTGCCGGTGACGTCGGGCGAGGTGTCCATGTGCGAGCAGAAGCAGATTACAGGCACCTTCTTGTCGGTGTTGGCCGGGATCGTCGCGTAGACATAGCCGTAGTCGTCGAGATGCGCGTCGGCGATGCCGATGGCCTTCAGCTCGGTGACGAGCACGCGGCCGAGATCCTTCTGCTTCTCGGTCGAGGGCGAGCTGGGGGATTCCGGATCGGACTGGGTGTCGATGGTGACGTAGCGCAGGAAGCGCTCGGTCACGGTATGCGTGAAGGTGAGGGAGGACATTTCTGGTCAAACCGCCGAGGTCAGGGGGAGCAGGCGGTATACCAGAAAAGGAGGCCGCGTTGCGGCCGGAACGGCGTCGAACGAGCTCAATGAAACGTCAGTGCTAGATCGCCTCTTTAAGTTCCTTGACCGGACGGAAGGCGACCTTCTTGCTGGCCTTGATGTGGATGGGCTCGCCGGTGGCGGGATTGCGGCCGGTGCGGGCGGCGCGCTTGCGGACCTGAAGGATGCCCAGCCCCACGATCCGGACGCGGTCGCCCT
This sequence comes from Bradyrhizobium sp. GW821-FHT12B03, assembly GCF_058807535.1. Classification (NCBI taxonomy): domain Bacteria; kingdom Pseudomonadati; phylum Pseudomonadota; class Alphaproteobacteria; order Hyphomicrobiales; family Nitrobacteraceae; genus Bradyrhizobium; species Bradyrhizobium sp. GW821-FHT12B03. Next base: position 34,829 of record NZ_JBXAQU010000011.1, on the reverse strand, counting down.
TCTTCAGGTGCTTGGTGATCAGGTCGACCATGTCGGTGAGGACCGCCTCGGCGTGCTTCTTCGACAGGTCCTGGCTCTCCGCGATGTCGGCGGCAAGGTGCTTGAGGGTGATGGTGGTGGGAGCGGCTGCCTTTTTCGCCGAATCCTTCTTTGCCATGTCGGGCCTCCTCGATTGTCCAATGACAGGGAAGCCCCGGAAAAGCCGGAAAAGCGTGGGGATCCCTCCAAGTCCCGGAAGGGGTAGACGATTCGGGCGCAGGCTGACTATGCCGCGAGTTCCCGATTGCCGCCGGCAATCGCCGACAGAGCCGCGAAAGGCGTCGAGAAATTCAGGCTAAGGCTATGAAGGGATTGCCAAAATGGCGCGAGAGACGGGGCTCGAACCCGCGACCTCCGGCGTGACAGGCCGGCGCTCTAACCAACTGAGCTACTCCCGCGTGGTTCGCTGAAAGCGCGCGGAACGAGGGGGGACTTAAAGGCGGGGCTGGGTGAAGTCAAGGACGTTGCGCTTGGCCCGCGCGTCTCGGCTAAGCATTGCTCTGGAAAACGAAAAAGGCCGCCTGGCGGCGGCCTCTGGTCAGCCCGGAACAGGGCAATTTAGCGAATCTCGGACGTGCCCGCGCTGGTCACGACCACCGGCTTGCCGGCCTTGATGACGTGGGTCGACTGGGCGGTCTGGCTGTAATCGGCATTGGTGCGGGCCGCGATCCCGAAACCGGCCACCGCGATGCCGGCCACCAGCGCCACCACCACGATCTTCAGGTGGGTCGCACGATCAGCAGAGTGAATGGAGTGGTTCATCTGAGCCTCCCGACGGGCTTTGCCGCCGTCTATGGCTCTTCTTTTAGGGACCGTCTGTTTCCGGATGGTTTCGCGGGTTCCGCAAAATGGTTTCATGAATACGCCCGGTTGGTTTCGCCGGGCTTATGGCCGGACCGGGCCTCAGGCGGCCGCCCGGACGATATCGGCCCGGATCGAGCGCGCCGCCCAGATGAACAGCAGGGCGCCCAGAATGGTCGTGACCGCCGCCGAGAGCAGGGAATAGCGCACGGCGTCGGCGCCATAGCTGCCCTTCAAGGCGTCGTTGACCATGCCGACGGCGAGCGGGCCGACGCCCTGGCCGAAGCAGGTGGCGGTGAGCGCAATCAGCGCCGAAGCCAGCGCCCGCATGCTCGGCTTTGCCACCGTCTGCGCGATCGCAAAGATCGGCCCGAGATGGAAGCCCACCAGGAACGAGGTCAGCGCCAGCATGGCGACCATCATCTTGAAGTCCTGTGTCAGCATGCACAGCGCGAACACCGGGCCGGCGAGGCCTGAGGTGATCGCGGGCGCCCACAGCTTCCAGCGGTCGTCGCGGCGGCTGATCTGCGCCACCACGAAGCCGCCGAGCAGGGTGCCGGCCATGCCGGCGAGCCCCTTGAAGGTGCCGGCATAGGTCCCGATCTCGGCGCTCGACAGGTGGTGCACGCGGGCGAGGAACGGCGGGATCCAGGCCGCGGTCGCGTAGTTCGTGTAGGTGGTCAGGCAGAAGCCGATCAGCACGATGATGAAGCTCTGCTGCGAGGCCAGGAAGCGCAGCGTCGGCCCGAGCGGTTCGGGCACGAAACTCTCCTGCATCGCGCCGCGCTTCGGCTCGGAGATCGTCAGCCACAGGACCAATGCGAGCAGGATGCCGGGCAGGCCCGCGACATAGAACGCCATCCGCCAGCCATAGTGCTGGTTGACGTAGCCGCCGACGAAATAGCCGAGGAAGACGCCGAGATAGGTGCCGATGGCGTAGATGCCGAGCGCGCGCGGACGCTCGTTCTTGGCAAAGAGATCGGCGACGATCGACTGCGAGGCGGGGGAGCCCGCGGATTCGCCGATGCCGACGCCGATGCGCGCCAGCGCCAGCGAGGTCACGCTCGAGGCCGCGCCGCACAGCGCCGTCATCGCGCTCCAGAACGCGAAGGCGGCGGCGACGATGTTGCGCCGGTTGAGCCGGTCGGCGACGCGCGCGATGGGGATGCCGAGCAGGGAGTAGAACAGCGCGAAGCCGAAGCCCGCGAGCAGGCCCATCATGGTGTCGCTGAGCGCAAACTCCTTCTTGATCGGCTCGATCAGGACGTTGAAGATCGTGCGGTCGAGGAAGTTCAGCGCGTAGATGATGGTGAGCAGGCCCAGCACATAGTAGCGCCGCGCCGAGGGCTTTGCCGCGGCAGCCGTTTGCACCGACATCTGTGACGTCACATCGACCATCGCTTCCCCCAATTTGTCTTTGTTGTCGTTGTCGGTCCAGCCCTGGTTGGAGCTGGCAGCTTTACGCGTCGCGGATGTAGTTCCCCGCTTCGAATTCGACCGGCGGCGCGCTCGCGTCGAACGAGACGCCGATCGGATCGCCGCCCGCGGCGAGCGCGTCGAGCTGGTCGCTCAGCATGCGCCGGATCAACAGGATGCCGCGGTCGCTCTGGCCGAAATGCTCCTCGGAGTGGACGGTCACGGGGCCTTGGCCGACCTGGGCTTCGTAATCGCCCGGAAATTGCTGATGCTCTTGCTCCGTCATGTCCCACCAGAACTTGCCGTTGAACTTCGAGCGCATGCGGCCGATGTCGCCGGTGTTCTTGACGCGGCCGGCGACGTAGATGCGGAAGGACGTATCGTCGATCGGCAGCGTCCAGCCGATCGACTCGACGCGGGCGAACTGCGCGACGCGCGGATTGGGCACGACGCGCAAGGTGGGGAGGGCGGCCTCGGTGACGCGGTAAAACACCTTGCCGTCGTCCTGCTTGCGGATCGAGCGCACGGCGATCCCGCGCGGCGTCCTGTCGAACTTCACCTCCGGCATCGAGGCCATCATGTCAGTGAATTGCGGCCCCGAGAACGAGCCGTGCAGCACCGGCACGTGATAGGGATCGACCACGTTCTCGAAATGCTGCAGCCAGTTGCAGGGAATGACGGCCGGCCCGCCGCCGCCGATCGAGGAATCGTCCGCCTCGACGAACTCGCCGTCGTCCATGTTTTCGAGGCATTCGTAAGCCGGCAGCACCGGGCGTTTCTCGGCCGGGCCCATATAGGCGAAGATCAGCCCGTAGCGCTCCTCGACCGGGTACCAGGGCTGGCGCACCTTGTCCTTGAAGGGACCGCCGCCGGGCTCGCAGGGCTGCTCCAGGCAATGGCCTTCGGTGTCGAACTTCCAACCGTGATAGCAGCAGCGGATGCCGTCCTCCTCGACCTTGCCATAGTAAAGCGTGGTGCCGCGGTGGCAGCAGCGCGCGTGTAGCAGGCCGGCGCGGCCGTGCTTGTCGCGGAACAGCACCAGATCCTCGCCCAGTGCGCGCACCTTCTTCGGGGTGTCGGTGGCGTCACTGATGAGCCCGACCGGGTGCCAGTAGCGGCGGAGCAGTTCGCCCATCGGCGTGCCGCGCACGACCGAGGTGAGCTCGGTGCGCGTCTGCGCGGACTTCATCGCATAGGCCGTGCCGAGATCGCGATCACGCTGGGTGACGGTCATGCTGATCCTCCCGCTGTGGGCCGTGTTGGCCGGGCCTTTTTGTGCCTTGCCTCAGTGAAAAATAATTCGATGACAATGTCAACGATCTTCCAAATGCCTCTTAGTCGCATTTCGACGAGGGCTGGGGAGGTTGCGCTACCAGCACTTGGCATGTCCGGGCTTTCTTGGCAGAGGTGGACCATGAGCCAGACATCGAGCAGGGATGGGCACGCGTCGCCCGATGCGGGTGACAGCGAGCCGGCGCCGATCACCGCGATGCTGTCGTCGCGGCTGATGGTGCTGGCCAACCTGCTCAGGCGCGGTGCCATCCTGCGCTACAAGCGGATTGCCGGATTGTCCTCGGTCGAGTTCGGTCTCGTCGCCTCGCTCGGCCGGCGGCCGCCGATGAGCGTGGCGCGGCTGGCTGAAGCCGTCGGTCAGGACAAGGGACAGATCAGCCGCGCGCTCGCCGAGCTCGTGTCGCGCAAGCTGATCGCGAAGTCGGCAAATCCGAAGGATAGCCGCGAAGTGCTGGTCGCGCTGACCGCAACGGGCCTTGCCGCGCATGATGCGATCGTCGAAGGCGCGCAGGAGCGCAACCGGCGCCTGCTGGAACAATTGAGCGAAGCCGAGTTCGACACGCTGCTGCGGCAGATCGATCAGCTCAGTGCGATTGCCGCCGAGATGCTCGAGGCCGAAAAGAATTCGCGCTGATGTCTCCGCAATCCCCGGAAATGTTGGATCGCTTCTAAGAAGATTTCTAAGAAGCTTTCAATTAGGGAAATTGCACGCCCTCACATAAGCGTCACCTTCAAGCGCATGCCGTGCCGGGACATCACGGCATGACGCATCGAACATGCAGCTTTGGGGTGGTGCGTTGAACAGACTTGGAATGCTGCGGTCGGCCGTGTTGGCGACCGCATCCGCTTGGATCTTGATGCCGCAGGCATCGCTCGCACAATCGTCCACGCAGAGCGGCGCGCAGAACCTGCCGTCGGTGACCGTCACGGCGCCGGAAGCGCGCCGCCGCGCGCCCACTGCCGCCGTGCGCACCGCGCCGCGGCGCGTCGTGCAGACCGCCAGTCGCAACAAGCCGCTGCCCCAGCGCAACGCCGGCTTCGTCGAGACGCCGCGCGGGCCGGTGAATGGCTACGTTGCCGGCCGCAGCTCGTCGGGCACCAAGACCAACACGCCGATCATGGAGACGCCGCAATCGGTGTCCGTGATCGGCGCGGAGCAGATCCGCGACCAGAAGCCGAACAAGCTCGACGAGGTGCTGCGCTACACCGCCGGCGTGCGGGCAGGGACCTTCGGCGCGGACACGCGCAACGACTGGTGGCTGATCCGTGGCTTCAAGTCCGACGATGTCGGGCTGTTCCTCGACGGCATGCAGCTGTTCTACACCTCCTATGCGAGCTGGAAGCTCCAGCCGCCCAACATGGAGCGCGTCGAGGTGCTGCGCGGCCCGTCGGCGGTGCTCTATGGCGGATCGAGCCCGAGCGGCATCGTCAACGTCATCAGCAAGCTGCCGCCGGCCGAGCCGATCCGCTACATCGAAACCGGCGTCAACAATTTCGGCAATGCCTATGTCGGCTTCGACGTCGGCGGTCCCGTCGCGACCCAGCCTGAGAACGGCAAACTGTTCTACCGCGTCGTCGGCCAGGTCCAGAATGGCAACACGCAGGTCAATTTCACGCCCGACAACAACTACTTCATCGCGCCGTCCTTCACCTGGAAGCCGGATGCAGACACCACGTTCACGGTGCTGGCCTCCGCCTCGCGGCAGGAAACCCGCGGCATCAACTTCCTGCCCTATGTCGGCACCGTCACCAACGCCTCGTTCGGCAAGATTCCGACCAGCTTCTTTGCCGGTGATCCCAGCGTCGACAAGTTCACGCGCGAGCAGGAGATGCTCGGCTACCAGTTCGAGCGCAATCTCACCGACGATGTGACGTTCCGGCAGAATGCGCGCTTTGCCCATGTCGACGTGACCTATCGCGGCTACGTTGGCAACGGCTATGGCAATCAGGCAACCGCCACGCTCAACCGCTACAATTGGTACGCGAAGAACACCGCCAACCAAGCCGATCTCGACAACCAGCTCGAATATCGCTTCGACACCGGCCCGGTGAAGCACACGATGTTGTTCGGCGTCGATCTGAAGGGCTATCAGATCGATGATTATCAGCTCTTCGGGGGCGGCGTTCCCTCGATCAATGTCTTCAATCCCGCCTACGGATTGAGCGACATTCCGTTTGCGGGCGATCCGTTCCGAAATTTCCGGATCACGCAGAAGCAGGCCGGGACCTATCTGCAGGACCAGATGAAGTTCGGTAACTTCACGCTGGTGCTGAGCGGCCGCAATGACTGGGTCGAGACCACCCAGGACAATCGCTTTACGGGCGCCACGGTCGCGAGCCGCGACGACAGCAAGTTCAGCGGGCGCGCCGGGCTGATCTACAATTTCGACAACGGCATTGCGCCCTACATCTCCTATGCGACGAGCTACAATCCCGTCGTCGGCCTGAACGGCAGCAACCAGCTGCTGCTTCCGGAGACCGGCAAGCAGGCTGAAATCGGCGTCAAGGTGGCACCCAGGGGATTTGACGGCTATTTCACCGCCTCGGTGTTCGACCTGAAGCGCCAGAACGCGCTGACGACCGATCCGTCGAATTCGTTGCTGCAGAACCAGACCGGCGAGGTGACCTCGCGCGGCATCGAGCTCGAAGCGGTGGCCAACGCCACCAGGGAACTGAAGCTGATCGGCGCTTTCACCGCCTACCATCTCTTCACCAGCAAGGACCTCGATCAGTCGCTGGTCGGCAAGACCCCGACCAACACGCCCGAGATGCTGGTGTCGGGCTGGGCGGACTACACCTTTAGGGACGGACCGCTCGAGGGCTTCGGCTTCGGCGGCGGCGTGCGCTATGTCGGCTCCTCCTGGGCCGACACCGCCAACACGCTCGAAGTTCCCGCGGTCGTGCTCGGCGACCTCGCGCTCCATTACGAATGGCAGAACTGGCGCACGGCGCTCAACGTCATCAACCTGACCGACAAGATCTATGTCGCGAGCTGCGCCTCGGCGACGTCATGCTTCTACGGCGACCGCCGGCGCATCACCGCCAGCGTCTCCTACAAATGGTGAGGCAGATGATGGGGAGAGGCGAGGACAGGTCATCGCGAAGCTGTGCCCGTCAGGCTTTTCGACCAGCCTGATCTCCACCGTCTTCCCGCTCCGCCGACGGCACCACCGCTGATCTTCCCATCGGGAGATCGATGAGCTCCCGGGCTATGCCCCCCGGCCCGGAGCTCATGCGAGCGTGGCGCGTGCGACGCCCCGGCACGTCGCTGTCGCCGCGCTCGCGGTCGATCCGGGGCGGGTGTCGCACCGATGCATTCGCCAGACGGGCCCCGGTCCCGTCGCGATGCATGGCTCGTCTGACCATCCGCGCCTGTGGATACGTGTCCTTGCCGCACCTGTCCTGCTCGGCGCTGCGGCCGGCCAGTATGTCGCTTGGGTGACGGTAAGGGCCTCCGCGACGGTCATGGCCTGGGTCTGGGTGCGCTGCCGCACGAAAACCCGAGCAATTTGACCGGATGCCATGCGGGCAAGCGCCGGCTTGGTCTGTGCACCGCAATCTCGGAACGGCCGCTGCACAATACTGCGGTCACCCTTGCTGGGCTTGGCGATCTGCTCCATACCAGCCGCGGGGTGATTCCGGGATTTCCACCGTTCTGGGGCGGCAAAGGGCCTAAAAAGAGCGTGTCTTGCGCCCATTGGTGCACTGCGCTAAGGCTCAGAATAATTCCAAATCGGGACGAATCCGCGGCTCCCCCGACGTCGCGGGAAAAAGGGCTCGCCAATGAGCGGCATTCTACAGAACTATCTTCCACTCGTCGTCTTCATAGGGGTAGCGGGCCTCATCGGCCTCGTGCTGCTGATCGCGCCGTTCATCGTGGCGTTCCAGCAGCCGGACCCGGAAAAGCTGTCGGCATATGAGTGCGGCTTCAACGCCTTCGACGACGCCCGCATGAAGTTCGACGTCCGCTTCTATCTGGTCGCCATTCTCTTCATCATCTTCGACCTCGAAGTGGCGTTCCTGTTTCCCTGGGCGGTGGCGTTCGGCAAGCTTGGCGCGACCGGCTTCTGGTCCATGGTGGTGTTCCTCGCCGTGCTGACGGTCGGGTTCGCCTACGAATGGAAGAAAGGCGCACTCGAATGGGATTGAACCCTGCAACGTCCACAGGTCCGGTGATCGCGCCGGCCCCCAAGGGCATCCTGGATCCGTCGACCGGCCGGCCGGTCGGCGCCAATGATCCGTTCTTCCTCGAGGTCAACTCCGAGCTGTCGGATAAGGGCTTCTTCACGGCCGCGACCGACGACCTCATCACCTGGGCGCGCACCGGCTCCTTGATGTGGATGACCTTCGGTCTCGCCTGCTGCGCGGTCGAGATGATGCAGGTGTCGATGCCGCGCTACGACGTCGAGCGCTTCGGCTTCGCGCCGCGTGCCTCGCCGCGCCAGTCCGACGTGATGATCGTCGCGGGCACCCTGACCAACAAGATGGCGCCCGCGCTGCGCAAGGTCTACGACCAGATGCCCGAGCCGCGCTACGTCATCTCGATGGGCTCCTGCGCCAATGGCGGCGGCTACTATCACTATTCCTACTCGGTCGTGCGCGGCTGCGACCGCATCGTGCCGATCGACATCTACGTGCCGGGCTGCCCGCCCACGGCGGAAGCGCTGCTCTACGGCGTGCTGCTGCTGCAGAAGAAGATCCGGCGCACCGGCACCATCGAACGCTAAGGTTTTACGTCATGGACGATGGCAAGCTCGACGCCCTTGGGCAAACGATCGTTAGCGCGCTTCCGGGCGCGGCCCTCGATCATTCCGTGGCCTTCAACCAGCTCACGGTTGATGTCGAGGCCGCCAGGATCGTCGAGGTGGTCAAGTACCTCCGCGATGATCCGAACTGCCGCTTCGTCAACTTCACCGACATCACGGCGGTGGACTATCCGGATCGCGAGAAGCGCTTCGACGTGATCTATCACTTCCTGTCCCCGACCCTGAACGCGCGGATCCGGCTCAGGGCCCAGGCCGACGAAACCACCCAGGTGCCGTCGCTGATCGATGTGTTCCCCGGCGCCGACTGGTTCGAGCGCGAGGCCTACGACCTCTACGGCGTGTTCTTCGTCGGCCATCCCGACATGCGCCGCATCCTCACCGATTACGGTTTCGAGGGTCATCCGCTGCGCAAGGATTTCCCGACCACCGGCTTCGTCGAGGTCCGCTACGACGACCAGGAGAAGCGGGTGGTGTACGAGCCCGTCCGGCTCAACCAGGAATTCCGCAAGTTCGACTTTTTGTCTCCGTGGGAAGGCGCCGACTATCCGGTTCTTCCGGGCGATGAAAAAGCAGGGCCGAAGGTCTGATCATGAACGAGCAACCCGAACAGCTTCGCAACTTTACGATCAACTTCGGACCGCAGCATCCGGCTGCGCACGGCGTGCTGCGTCTGGTGCTCGAACTGGACGGCGAGGTCGTCGCTCGCGTCGATCCCCATATCGGCCTGCTTCACCGCGGCACCGAGAAGCTGATCGAGCAGAAGACCTATCTGCAGGCGATCCCGTATTTCGACCGCCTCGACTACGTCGCGCCGATGAACCAGGAGCACGCCTTCTGCCTCGCCGCGGAAAAGCTGCTCGGCATCGAGGTGCCGCGCCGCGGCCAGCTGATCCGCGTGCTCTATTGCGAGATCGGCCGCATCCTGTCGCATCTGCTCAACGTCACCACGCAGGCGATGGACGTCGGCGCGCTCACCCCGCCGCTGTGGGGCTTCGAAGAGCGCGAGAAGCTGATGGTGTTCTACGAGCGCGCCTCGGGCAGCCGCATGCACGCGGCCTTCTTCCGCGTCGGCGGCGTGCATCAGGACCTGCCGCAGAAGCTGGTCGACGACATCGAGGCCTGGTGCGATCCGTTCCTGAAGGTCGTCGACGACCTCGACCGCCTGCTCACCGCCAACCGCATCTTCAAGCAGCGCAACGTCGACATCGGCGTGGTGCCGCTGAAGGAAGCCTGGGAGTGGGGCTTTTCGGGCGTGATGGTGCGCGGCTCTGGCGCGGCCTGGGACCTGCGCAAATCGCAGCCCTATGAGTGCTACGCCGAGATGGATTTCGACATCCCGATCGGCAAGAACGGCGACTGCTACGACCGCTATCTGATCCGCATGGAAGAGATGCGCCAGTCCGTGCGCATCATGAAGCAGTGCATCCAGAAGCTGAACGCGCCTGAGGGCAGGGGCCCCGTCGTCGTCGAGGACAACAAGGTCGCACCGCCCCGCCGCGGCGAGATGAAGCGCTCGATGGAAGCGCTGATCCACCACTTCAAGCTCTACACCGAAGGCGTTCACGTGCCGGCCGGCGAGGTCTACGCCGCGGTCGAGGCGCCCAAGGGCGAGTTCGGCGTCTATCTCGTCGCCGACGGCACCAACAAGCCCTACAAGTGCAAGATCCGCGCGCCGGGCTTTGCGCATCTGCAGGCGATGGACCACATCTGCCGCGGCCATCTGCTCGCCGACGTCTCGGCGATCCTGGGCTCGCTCGACATCGTGTTCGGAGAGGTCGATCGGTGATGGCGCAGGCGCCGATCCAGTTTGACCGTGCCTCGGGGGCCCTTGAAGGGGCCAACCTGTGGGAGCGGACGGCTGCCTTGGCGCTGGTGACGGGATCGAAGATCTCCTCGCACTTCTCGCACATGGGCTACATCGCCTGCGCCAACCTGCTGCGGAAGACGCTGCCGGAGCGCAACATCGCGATCAAGCTCAATCCCGACGCCGTGTTCGAATTCCCCTATGGCGACGGCTATTGGAGCAAGCTGCTCAACCGTTCCTATAATTACGAGGACGAGCTGGAGCTCCTGTTCGCCGACTCCATCGACGTCGACTACACGCTGCTCGATTGCGGCGCCAATTACGGCTACTGGTCGGTGCTGGTCTCGAGCAAGCCGTTCGGCGCGCACAAGGCGATCGCGATCGAGCCGTCCGGGCAGAACTATCCGAAGCTTGCCAACAACGCGCGCGTCAACGGCAACCGTTTCGAGACCATGAAATGCGCGATCGGCGCCTCGCGCGGCACCGCGCGGCTGTCGGGCACCAAGCACGAGGCCTTCAGCATCGCCGGCGATCCGTCGTCGGGCGGCGAGGAGGTGCCTGTGATCGCGCTGGACAACCTCATCGACGACGGCAGGATCGCGGCCAGCGGCAAGTACCTGATCAAGCTCGACGTCGAGGGCGTCGAGATCGAGGCGATCAAGGGCGGTGCCCGGCTGCTCGAGACCGACAGCGTCATCATGTGCGAGGAGCACGGCAGCGACCGCTCTCACGCGGTGTCGCGCTTCATCCTCGAGCAGACCCCGATGAAGCTGATGGTGTTCGACCCGCGCAGCAACCGGATGGAGACCGTGACCGAGCTGTCGATCCTCGACCGCATCAAGGTCTCGACCCACGTCGGCTACAACGTTTTCGGCACCGCAAGCGCATTCTGGCAGGACAGGATCGATGTCCTGAATGCGAAAACCGCGCGCCGCATGCAGTGAGAGATTGAAGAGATGTCCGTCCGCCGATTAGCACCGAAGGAAGTCCAGCCCGCGAGCTTTGCGTTCACGGAGGAGAACCTCGCGTTCGCCAAGCAGCAGATCGCGAAATATCCGGCCGGCCGGCAAGCCTCCGCGGTCATCGCGATCCTCTGGCGCGTCCAGGAGCAGCACGACGGCTGGGTCTCGGAAGCCGCCATCCGCGCCGTCGCCGACATGCTCGACATGCCCTATATCCGCGTGCTGGAGGTTGCGACCTTCTACACGATGTTCCAGCTCGCTCCCGTCGGCAAGAAGGCCCACGTCCAGGTTTGCGGCACCACGCCGTGCCGCCTGCGCGGCGCAGAGGACCTCATCCACGTCTGCGAGCACCGCATCCATCACGAGCCCTTCCATCTCTCCAAGGACGGCAATTTCAGCTGGGAAGAGGTCGAGTGCCTGGGGGCCTGCGTGAACGCGCCGATGGTGCTGATCGGCAAGGACACCTATGAGGATCTGACCAAGGAAAGCTTTGGCAAGGTGCTCGACGGCTTTGCCTCCGGCAATCCGCCGAAGCCCGGTCCGCAGAACGGCCGCCAGTTCTCGGCGCCGATCACCGGGCCGACCACTCTGAAGGAGATCACCTGATGCGGGATCTCTCGTCGCCGGCCGTGCAGGGGAGCGGTGTCATGAAGAAGTGGGGCTTCATCGCGATGCATGCCGCAGTGGCGGCCGCCTTCATCTTTCTCCTGCAACGCTTCGGCCTGAACGCGTCGCTGGAATCCAGCCTGCTCTGGGCGCTGACCTTCGCCGTCTGCGCCGCCGGACTTGCCTACAAGCAGTCCATTCGTTGATCGGAAAGCACTGATATGCTCGAGGACAAGGACCGCATCTTCAAGAACCTCTACGGCCTCCACGATTGGGGGCTCGAGGGCGCGCGGCGCCGCGGCGCCTGGGATGGTACGAAGAACATCATCGACAAGGGCCGCGACTGGATCATCAACGAGATGAAGGCGTCGGGCCTGCGCGGCCGCGGCGGCGCCGGCTTCCCGACCGGCCTGAAATGGTCGTTCATGCCGAAGGAATCGACCGACGGCCGGCCGAGCTATCTCGTCGTCAACGCCGACGAATCCGAGCCCGGCACCTGCAAGGATCGCGAGATCATGCGGCACGATCCGCATCTGCTGATCGAGGGCTGCCTGATCGCCAGCTGCGCCATGAACGCGCATGCCTGCTACATCTATGTCCGCGGCGAGTTCATCCGCGAGCGCGAGCATCTCCAGGCCGCGATCGACCAGGCCTATGAGGCCAAGCTGGTCGGCAAGGACAACGTCAACGGCTGGCCGTTCGACATCTATGTCGCGCACGGCGCCGGCGCCTATATCTGCGGCGAAGAGACCGCGCTGCTCGAAAGCCTCGAAGGCAAGAAGGGCCAGCCGCGGCTGAAGCCGCCGTTCCCGGCGAACGTCGGCCTGTTCGGCTGCCCGACCACCGTCAACAACGTCGAGTCGATCGCGGTGGCGCCCGACATCCTGCGCCGCGGCGCGGCCTGGTTCGCCGGCATCGGCCGTCCGAACAATGTCGGCACCAAGCTGTTCTGCATCTCCGGCCATGTCGAGCGGCCCTGCAACGTCGAAGAGGCCATGGGCATCCCGTTCCGTGAGCTGATCGACAAGCATTGCGGCGGCATCCGCGGCGGCTGGGACAACCTCAAGGCCGTGATCCCCGGCGGTTCGTCGGTGCGCATGGTGCCGGCCGAGCAGATCATCGACACGCCGATGGATTTCGACTCCTTGAGCAAGCTGCGCTCGGGCCTCGGCACCGCGGCCGTGATCGTGATGGACAAGTCCACCGACCTGATCCGCGCCATCGCCCGCATCTCCTACTTCTACAAGCACGAGAGCTGCGGCCAGTGCACGCCGTGCCGCGAGGGCACGGGGTGGATGTGGCGCGTGCTGACGCGCATGGCCGATGGCCGCGCCCACAAGCGCGAGATCGACATGCTGCTGGAAGTCACCAAGCAGGTCGAAGGTCACACCATCTGCGCGCTCGGCGACGCAGCCGCCTGGCCGATCCAGGGCCTGATCGCGCATTTCCGTCACGAGATCGAAGCGCGCATCGATGAGTATTCGCACAAGGCCGACATCGACGATATCGGCGTCCGCGATCCCGTGAACATGGTCGCGGCGGAGTAAGAGACATGACCAAGCTCATCATCGACGGCAAAGAGATCGATGTCCCGGCCGAGTACACGCTGCTTCAGGCGTGCGAAGCCGCCGGCGCCGAGATTCCGCGCTTCTGCTATCACGAGCGGCTGTCGATCGCCGGCAATTGCCGGATGTGCCTCGTCGAGGTGAAGGGTGGTCCGAAGCCGGTCGCGAGCTGTGCCTGGGGCGTGCGCGACTGCCGTCCGGGCCCCAAGGGCGAGCCGCCGGAAATTTCGACCCGTTCGCCGATGGTGAAGAAGGCGCGCGAAGGCGTGATGGAATTCCTTCTCATCAACCATCCGCTGGACTGCCCGATCTGCGACCAGGGCGGCGAGTGCGACCTCCAGGACCAGGCGATGGGCTATGGTGTCGACACCAGCCGCTTCGCCGAGAACAAGCGCGCCGTCGAGGACAAGTATCTCGGTGCGCTGGTCAAGACCTCGATGAACCGCTGCATCCAGTGCACGCGCTGCGTCCGCTTCTCGGCGGAAGTGGCCGGCGCCCCCGAGATGGGCGCCACCGGCCGCGGCGAGGACATGGAGATCACGACCTATCTGGAGCACGCGCTGACGTCGGAATTGCAGGGCAACCTCGTCGACATCTGCCCGGTCGGCGCGCTGACCTCGAAGCCCTACGCCTTCGCCGCACGCCCGTGGGAGCTCGGCAAGACCCAGTCGATCGACGTCATGGATGGCGTCGGATCGGCGATCCGCGTCGACACCCGCGGCCGCGAAGTGATGCGCGTGCTGCCGCGCATCAACGAGGCCGTGAACGAGGAGTGGATCTCCGATAAGACCCGCCACATCGTCGACGGCCTGCGCACCCAGCGCCTCGATCGGCCCTATATCCGTGAAGCCGGCAAACTGCGTGCGGCGAGCTGGACCGAGGCCTTTGCCGCGATTGCATCGAAAGCTGCGCGCACCGACGGCAAGCGCATCGGCGCGATCGCCGGCGATCTTGCCGGTGTCGAGGAGATGTTCGCGCTGAAGGATCTGCTCGCCAAATACGGCTCGAGCAATCTGGCGGTGCAGGGCGGCGACGCCTTCGATCCCGCGCTCGGCCGCGGCTCCTATATCTTCAACCCGACGCTTGCAGGCGTCGAGCAGGCCGACGCGCTGCTCGTCATCGGCGCCAATCCGCGGAAAGAAGCGGCGGTGTTCAACGCCCGCATCCGCAAGCGCTGGCGCGCCGGCGGCTTCAAGGTCGGCGTGATCGGCGCCAAGGTCGATCTCACCTACGACTACGACCATCTCGGCGCGGGCACCGACACGCTCGGCGAACTCGCGGCCGGCAAGCACTCCTTCATGGACGTGCTGAAGAACGCCAAGAAACCGATCATCCTGGTGGGCGCTGGCGCGGCCTCGCGTCACGACGGCGCCGCCATCCTGGCTGCCGCCGCCAAGCTCGCGATCGATGTCGGGGCGGTGAAGGACGGCTGGAACGGCTTTGGCGTGCTGCACGAGAGCGCCTCGCGCGTCGGCGCGCTCGACATCGGCTTTTCCGCCACGGCGGGTGGGCTGAACGCAGCGCAGATGACGACCTTCGGGACGCTCGATCTGCTGTTCCTGCTGGGGGCCGACGAGATCAAGGCGCCTGATAGCACCTTCGTCGTCTATATCGGTACCCATGGCGACCGCGGCGCGCACCGCGCCGACGTCATCCTGCCGGCGGCCGCCTACACCGAGAAATCCGCGATCTACGTCAACACCGAAGGCCGCGTGCAGATGACCGGCCGCGCTGCGTTCCCGCCGGGCGAGGCCCGCGAAGACTGGGCGATCGTCCGCGCGCTGTCCGAAGCGCTCGGCAAGAAGCTCGGCTATGACTCGCTTGCCGCGCTGCGCCAGGCGATCTTCAAGGCGGTGCCGCACCTGATCCGTCTCGACCAGATCGAGGCCGGCAGCGCCGACCAGATCAAGAAGCTGGCAGGGAAGGGCGGCTCGCCCGAGAAGGCGCCGTTCAAGCCCACGATCGACGACTTCTACCTGACCAACCCAATCGCGCGTGCGTCCGCCGTGATGGCGGAATGCTCGCGGCTTGCCTCCGGGCAGATGCTGACCGCAGCGGAGTGAGCGTGATCTGATGGAATTCTTCGAAAGCGCATTCTGGACCGGGTTCCTCTGGCCGCTGATCATCATGGTCGCGGAGAGCGTCCTGGTGCTCGTCGTCCTCTTGGTCGCGATCGCCTATATCCTGCTCGCCGACCGCAAGATCTGGGCGGCGGTGCAGATCCGCCGCGGTCCGAACGTGGTCGGCCCCTGGGGCCTGCTGCAATCCTTCGCCGACCTGCTGAAGTTCGTGCTGAAGGAGCCGATCATCCCGGCCGGCGCCAACAAGGGCGTGTTTCTCCTCGCTCCCCTGGTCTCGTGCGTGCTCGCGCTCGCCGCCTGGGCGGTGATCCCGACCAATCTCGGCTGGGTGATCTCCGACATCAATGTCGGCATCCTCTTCATCTTCGCGATCTCGTCGCTGTCGATCTACGGCATCATCATGGCCGGCTGGTCGTCGAACTCGAAGTATCCGTTCCTGGCCGCGCTGCGCTCGGCGGCGCAGATGGTGTCCTATGAAGTCTCGATCGGTTTCGTCATCATCACGGTGCTGCTCTGCGCCGGCACGTTGAACCTGTCGGCGGTGGTCGAGGCCCAGCATGCACGTGGCCTTGCCAGCCTGATCGGGCTGCCGCAGCTCACCATCCTGAACTGGTATGTCTGGCCGCTGTTCCCGATGTTCGTGGTGTTCTACGTCTCGGCGCTGGCGGAAACCAACCGTCCGCCCTTCGACCTCGTCGAAGCCGAATCCGAGCTCGTCGCGGGCTTCATGGTCGAGTACGGCTCGACGCCGTATCTGCTGTTCATGCTCGGCGAGTACGTCGCGATCGTCACGATGTGCGCGATGGCCACGATCCTGTTCCTCGGAGGCTGGCTGCCGCCGGTGGACCTGCCGCCCTTCAACTGGGTGCCGGGGATCATCTGGTTCTCGCTCAAAGTCTTCTTCATGTTCTTCCTGTTCGCGATGGCGAAGGCGATCGTGCCCCGCTACCGCTACGATCAACTGATGCGCCTCGGCTGGAAGGTGTTCCTGCCGCTGTCGCTGGCGATGGTGATCGTGGTGGCCGGTGTGCTGCAATTCGCCGGCATCGCGCCGAAGTGAGGGCCGTCATGGGTATCAACATCAACGCCACCGCACGCTCGCTCCTGCTGTCGGAATTCGTCTCGGCGTTCTTCCTCGCCATGCGCTATTTCTTCCAGCCGAAGCCGACGCTGAACTATCCCTTCGAGAAGGGCCCGATCTCGCCGCGCTTCCGCGGCGAGCACGCGCTGCGCCGCTATCCCAACGGCGAAGAGCGCTGCATCGCCTGCAAGCTGTGCGAAGCGGTCTGCCCGGCGCAGGCCATCACCATCGAGGCCGGCCCGCGCCGCAACGACGGCACCCGCCGCACCGTGCGCTACGACATCGACATGGTGAAGTGCATCTATTGCGGCCTCTGCCAGGAGGCTTGTCCGGTCGATGCCATCGTCGAAGGTCCGAACTTCGAGTTCGCGACCGAGACCCGCGAGGAACTGTTCTATGACAAGGCCAAGCTGCTCGCCAATGGCGACCGCTGGGAACGCGAGATCGCAAAAGCGATCGAGCTCGACGCGCCGTACCGGTGAGATGAGAGCATGATCCTTCCCGCGCTGTTCTTCTATCTCTTCGCCGGCGTCTGCGTCGCCTCGGCGGTGATGGTGATTGTCTCGCGCAATCCCGTGCACTCCGTGCTGTACCTGATCCTGGCCTTCGTCAACGCCTCCGGCCTGTTCGTGCTGATGGGCGCCGAGTTCCTCGGCATGATGCTGATCGTCGTCTATGTCGGCGCGGTCGCGGTGCTGTTCCTGTTCGTGATCATGATGCTCGACGTCGACTTCCTCGAGCTGCGCGAGGGCTTCATCGAGTACCTGCCGGTCGGCCTCGTGATCGGCGGCATCTTCCTGTTCGAGCTGCTGCTCACCGTCGGCTTCTGGGTCATCAACCCCGGCGTCGCCAAGACGATCACGGCGGCGATCCCGACCAACGTGTCGAACACCGAGGCGCTCGGCCTCGTGCTCTATACGAAGTACATCCACTACTTCCAGCTCTCGGGCATGGTGCTCCTGGTCGCCATGATCGGTGCCATCGTGCTGACGCTCAGGCACAAGGCGAGCGTGAAGCGGCAGGACATCAACGTTCAGAACGCGCGCACGCCCGACATGGCGATGGCGATGCGCAAGGTGGCGCCAGGGCAGGGGCTCTCGGATGCCGATGCGGCGGAGTGGGTGAAATGACGATCGGGCTCGGACACTACCTGGCGGTCGGCGCGATCCTGTTCACGCTCGGGATCCTCGGCATCTTCCTGAACCGCAAGAACATCATCGTCATCCTGATGTCGATCGAGCTGATCCTGCTCTCGGTCAACATCAACCTCGTGGCGTTCTCGACCTTCCTTGGCGACATCGTCGGCCAGGTCTTCGCGCTTCTGGTGCTGACGGTTGCTGCTGCTGAAGCGGCGATCGGTCTCGCCATCCTGGTGGTCTATTTCCGCAACCGTGGCTCGATCGCGGTTGAGGACGTCAATCTGATGAAGGGCTGAGCTCACAAATGGTTCAGGCAATCGTTTTCCTGCCTCTGCTGGGCGCCGTCCTCGCCGGCCTGATCGCGCTATTCGGCGCGCATGCCCGCAACCCCTCGGGCGACGAGGTCGAGCATCATGGCGACCATGGTCACGGTGATGCGCATGCATCCGCGGCCCATGACGACCATGGCCATGACGATCACGGCCACGACGACCACGGCCCGGCCGAGCCGGCAGCGGCAGGCTCGCGCGCGGCGGAGCTGATCACCACCGCACTGCTGTTCGTGTCGGCGGCGCTGTCCTGGATGACGCTGGTCGATGTCGGCTTCATGCATCACGACATGCGGATTCCGCTGTTGCCGTGGATCCTGTCCGGCGACCTCCAGGTCTACTGGACGCTGCGGGTCGATACGCTGACCGCCGTGATGCTGGTGGTGGTGACGACCGTGTCCTCGCTCGTGCACCTCTATTCCATCGGCTACATGGACGAGGATCCAAACCGGCCGCGCTTCTTCGGATATCTCTCGCTGTTCACCTTCGCCATGCTGATGCTGGTGACGGCGGACAATCTGGTCCAGCTGTTCTTCGGCTGGGAAGGCGTGGGTCTGGCCAGCTACCTGCTGATCGGCTTCTGGTACCAGAAGCCGTCGGCGAACGCCGCCGCCATCAAGGCCTTCGTGGTCAACCGCGTCGGCGACTTCGGTTTTGCGCTCGGCATCTTCGCGATCTTCATGCTGGCCGGCTCGACCGATTTCGAGACGATCTTCCATGCCGCGCCCGGCCTGACCGGCAAGACCATCGACTTCCTCGGCTGGCACGCCGATGCGCTGACCCTGACCTGCCTGCTGCTGTTCATGGGCGCGATGGGCAAGTCGGCGCAGTTCCTGCTGCACACCTGGTTGCCGGACGCGATGGAAGGCCCGACCCCGGTCTCGGCGCTGATCCACGCCGCGACCATGGTCACCGCGGGCGTCTTCATGGTGGCGCGCCTGTCGCCGCTGTTCGAGCTCGCCCCGAACGCGCAGGCGGTCGTGATGTTCTTCGGCGCCACCACGGCGTTTTTCGCCGCGACCATCGGCCTCGTCCAGAACGACATCAAGCGCATCGTCGCCTACTCGACCTGTTCGCAGCTCGGCTACATGTTCGTGGCGATGGGGGCAGGGGCCTATTCGGTCGGCATGTTCCACCTTTTCACGCACGCCTTCTTCAAGGCGCTGCTGTTCTTGGGCTCCGGCTCGGTGATCTACGCGATGCACCACGAGCAGGACATCCGCAACATGGGCGGCCTCTGGAAGAAGATCCCCTACACCTACGCGGTGATGGTGGTCGGCACGCTGGCCCTGACCGGCTTCCCGCTCACGGCCGGCTACTTCTCCAAGGACGCGATCATCGAAGCGGCCTACGCCTCGCACAATCCGTTTGCGATCTACGGCTTCCTGATGACGATCGTGGCGGCAGGCCTGACCTCGTTCTACTCCTGGCGCCTGATCTTCAAGACCTTCCACGGCGAGCCGCATGACCAGCATCACTACGAGGCCGCACATGAGGCCCCGATCTGGATGCTGATCCCGATCGGCGTGCTCGCGGTCGGCTCCATCATGGCCGGTTTCCCGTTCAAGGAGCTGTTCGCCGGTCACGGCATCGAGGAGTTCTTCCGCGAGTCCGTGAAGATGAACCCGCACATCATCGAGGAGATGCACCACATCCCCGAGACCATCGCCTTCCTGCCGACGGTGATGATGGTGCTGGGCTTCCTGGTGTCGTACCTGTTCTACATCCGCCGGCCGTATCTGCCGGTCGAGCTCGCGAACACGCAGCCGATGCTGTACCAGTTCCTGCTCAACAAATGGTACTTCGACGAGCTGTACGACTTCATCTTCGTCCGTCCGGCGAAGTGGATCGGCTACCAGCTCTGGAAGAAGGGCGACGGCTTCGTCATCGACGGCTTCGGGCCCGACGGCATCTCCGCCCGCGTGCTGGACGTCACCCGCAACGTCGTGAAGATCCAGACCGGCTATCTCTATCACTACGCTTTCGCCATGCTGATCGGCGCTGCCGGCCTGATCACCTGGTTCATGTTCGGCTTTGGAGGCCAGTAAATGACGACCTGGCCCATTCTATCGGTCACGACGTTCCTGCCGCTGGTCGGCGCGCTGATCGTCTATCTCAGCCGCGGTGACGACGAGGCTAGCAGGCGCAACTCGCGCTGGATCGCGTTGTGGACCACGCTGATCACCTTCGCGGTGTCGGTGATCCTGGTCATGCGCTTCGATCCGGCGAATGCCGATTTCCAGTTCGTCGAGAAGGCGAACTGGCTCGCCACCGGCATCACCTACCACATGGGTGTGGACGGCATTTCACTGCCGCTCGTGATCCTCACCACCGCGATCATGCCGTTCTGCATCATCGCGAGCTGGAAGGCGATCACCAGCCGCGTCCGCGAATACATGATGGCGTTCCTGATCCTGGAAACGCTGATGATCGGCACCTTCTCGGCGCTCGATCTCGTGCTGTTCTACCTGTTCTTCGAGGGCGGCCTGATCCCGATGTTCCTGATCATCGGCGTCTGGGGCGGCCCGCGCCGGGTCTACGCGTCGTTCAAGTTCTTCCTCTACACGCTGCTCGGCTCGGTGCTGATGCTGCTCGCCATCATGGCGCTGTACTGGAACGGCGGCACCACCGACATCCCGACCCTGATGCACACCGCCGTGCCGCGGTCGCTGCAGACCTGGGCGTGGCTCGCCTTCTTCGCCTCCTTCGCGGTGAAGATGCCGATGTGGCCGGTGCACACCTGGCTGCCCGACGCGCACGTCGAGGCGCCGACCGCCGGCTCGGTGGTCCTCGCCGCGATCCTGCTGAAGATGGGCGGCTACGGCTTCCTGCGCTTCTCGCTGCCGATGTTCCCGCTGGCTTCGCACGACTTCGCGCCGCTGGTCTTCACGCTCTCGGCCATCGCCATCATCTACACCTCGCTGGTGGCCTTGATGCAGGAGGACATGAAGAAGCTGATCGCGTACTCGTCGGTGGCGCATATGGGCTTCGTCACCATGGGCATCTTCGCCGGCACCATGCAGGGCGTCGCCGGCGGCGTGTTCCAGATGATCTCGCACGGCATCGTCTCCGGCGCGCTGTTCCTCTGCGTCGGCGTCGTCTACGACCGCCTGCACACCCGCGAGATCGCGGCCTATGGCGGCCTCGTCAACCGGATGCCGCTCTACGCGCTGACCTTCATGGTGTTCACCATGGCCAATGTCGGCCTGCCCGGCACCTCCGGCTTCGTCGGCGAGTTCATGACGCTGCTCGGCACCTTCAAGGTCTCGATCCCGACCGCGTTCTTCGCCACCTTCGGCGTGATCCTGTCGGCGGGCTACGCGCTGTGGCTCTACCGCAAGGTCGTGTTCGGGGCGCTGGTCAAGCCGTCGCTGACGAGCATGAAGGATCTCACTCTGCGCGAGTGCGTGACGCTGTTCCCGCTGATCGCGCTGACGATCCTGTTCGGCGTCTATCCGAAGCCGGTGCTCGACATGTCGGCCGCCTCGGTCCAGCAACTCGTCAACAATTACAACACCGCTGTGACGGCCGTGAAGGCCGCCGCACTGCTCCAGTGATTGGGCAGGTCAGGATATCGTCATGAGCTTTTCGACTGCAGGTTATCAACTGGCGCCGGTGCTGCCCGAGCTCGTGCTCGCGATCGGCGCGATGGCGCTTCTGATGCTGGGCGCCTATCGCGGGCAGGAGACCACCAGGACGGTCACGACGCTGGCGGTCCTGCTCCTGATCGTGGTCGGCGTGCTCGAATACATGCTGCCCGCGGGCAAGCAGGTGACCTTCGGCGGCAGCTTCATCGTCGACGATTTCGCCCGCTTCATGAAGATCCTGGCCCTGATCGGCTCGGCGGTGACGCTGGTGCTGTCGACCGAATTCCTGTCCGATCCCTCCCGCCGCATCTTCGAATACGCCATCCTGGTGCTGCTCTCGACGCTCGGCATGATGGTGCTGATCTCGGCCGGCGATCTGATCTCGCTCTATCTCGGCCTCGAATTGATGTCGCTGGCGCTCTACGTCGTGGCGGCCTCGAACCGCGACAACGCCAAGTCGACCGAAGCCGGCCTGAAGTATTTCGTGCTCGGCGCGCTGTCCTC
The DNA here is from genome assembly GCF_058807535.1 of Bradyrhizobium sp. GW821-FHT12B03. Classification (NCBI taxonomy): domain Bacteria; kingdom Pseudomonadati; phylum Pseudomonadota; class Alphaproteobacteria; order Hyphomicrobiales; family Nitrobacteraceae; genus Bradyrhizobium; species Bradyrhizobium sp. GW821-FHT12B03. The sequence goes on along the minus strand of NZ_JBXAQU010000011.1, from coordinate 12,856 downwards.
GGGCATGCTGCTGTACGGCTCCTCGCTGGTCTACGGCTTCACCGGCACGGTCAGCTTCACCGGCATCGCGGCCGCCGCGACGGTCTCCAACGTCGGTCTCGTGTTCGGCCTGGTCTTCCTGCTCGCCGGCCTCTGCTTCAAGGTCTCGGCCGTGCCGTTCCACATGTGGACGCCTGATGTCTACGAGGGCGCTCCGACGCCGGTTACCGCCTTCTTCGCCTCGGCGCCGAAGGTGGCCGCGCTCGCCGTCTTCACCCGCGTCACGCTGACCGCATTCCCCGGCATCGTCTCGCAGTGGCAGCAGATCCTGGTGTTCGTGGCGATCGCCTCGATGGTGCTCGGCTCCTTCGCCGCGATCGGCCAGAGCAACATCAAGCGCCTGATGGCGTACTCCTCGATCGGCCACATGGGTTTTGCCCTGGTCGGCCTTGCCTCCGGCACCGTCGAGGGCGCGCAGGGCGTGCTGATGTACATCGTGATCTATGTCGCGATGACGCTCGGCTCGTTCTCGGTCATCCTCGCCATGAAGCGCAACGGCCAGGCCGTCGAGAAGATCAGCGATTTCGCCGGTCTGTCGCGCACCAACCCGCTGCTCGCCTTCATGTTCGCAATGCTGCTGTTCTCGCTTGCGGGCATCCCGCCGCTCGCCGGCTTCTTCGCGAAGTGGTACGTGTTCGTCGCCGCCATCAAGGCGAACCTGTTCACGCTGGCCGTGATCGGCGTGCTCTCCAGCGTGGTCGGCGCCTACTACTATCTCGCCATCGTCAAGACGATGTATTTCGACGAGCCGGCCGGTCAGGTCGATCCGGTGCGCGTCGAGGTGAAGACGGTGCTGGCGGTCGCAGGCCTGTTCAACATCCTGTTCGCGCTGTTTGCCGGCCCGGTGGTGAGCGTCGCCTCCGCCGCCGCCAAGTCGCTGTTCTAGGATGGGATTCGCGCTCGGTCCTCGCGCACTCCAGGCGGGCTACAAGCTCGCCGCTTTCGAACGGACCGGCTCGACCAATAGCGAGGCGATCGAGCGCGCCAGGGGCGGCGAACGCGGCCCGATGTGGTTCGTCACGTCCGAGCAGACCGCCGGCCGCGGCCGGCGCCAGCGCGCCTGGATCGCGCCGCGCGGCAATCTCGCCGCCAGCATCCTCGAAGTCATGACCGTGCCGCCCGCCGTCGCGGCCACGCTCGGCTTTGCCGCCGGGCTGGCGGAGGAGGCGGCGCTGGAGAAGGTCAGCCTGGAGGCCGCGCTGCGCCTCGGCGAGGGCCGTCCCCGCTACGCCCTGAAATGGCCGAATGACGTGCTGGCCGGCGGCCGGAAGCTGGTCGGCATCGGGCTCGAGGCCGAGATCATCGGCGACCGGCTCGCCGTCGTCGTCGGCATCGGCACCAACGTCGTCGCGGCGCCCGAGGGAACGCCGACGCCCGCGGTGTCGCTGGCAGCGCTCGGCGTCCAGATCAGCGCCGAGGAGCTGTTTTCCGCCCTGTCCGACGCCTGGGTCGAGTTCCGCGGCATCTGGGACAATGGCCGCGGCTTTGCCGAGATCCGCAGGCTCTGGCTGGAGCGAGCCGCCGGCCTCGGCGAGAGGGTTGCGATCAACACGGGGACGACGACGCTGGAAGGCATTTTCGACACGATCGATGATACCGGTTGCCTGATCGTCCGCACCGCTGACGGCCGACGCCTGCCGGTGGCGGCCGGCGAGGTGTTCTTCGGCTCGGCCGCCTCCGTGGGAGCTGCGTGATGGCGAAACCCGACGAACTGGTATTTGCGCCGCTCGGCGGCGTCGGCGAGATCGGCATGAACCTGTCGATCTACGGCCTCGGCAACCGCCAGCAGCGTTCTTGGCTGGCGGTCGATCTCGGCGTCTCCTTCGGCGACGAGGAGCATCTGCCGGGCATCGACCTGATCATGCCCGACATCAGCTTCCTGGAGAAGGAACGCAAGAACTTGATGGGCCTCGTGCTGACGCACGCCCATGAGGACCATTTCGGCGCCATCATCGACCTCTGGCCGAAGCTGAAATGCCCGATCTACGCGACCCAGTTCAGCGCCGCATTGTTCGAAGCCAAATGCGCCGCCGAGCGCAACGCGCCGAAGATTCCGGTGACGGTGGTGCCGTCGGGAGGTCGCGTCGATATCGGCCCGTTCAACGTCGAGTTCATCCCGGTCGCGCATTCGATTCCGGAATCGCACGCGCTGGCGATCCACACCGAAGCCGGCATCGTGCTGCACACCGGCGACTGGAAGATCGATCCGACCCCGATCATCGGCCGCCCGACCGACGAAAAACGGCTGCGCGAATTGGGCGATGCGGGCGTGCTCGCCCTGATCGGCGATTCCACCAACGCCGTGCGCGACGGCCGCTCGCCTTCCGAAGCGGAGGTCGCCAGGACCATTGCCGGGCTGGTCAAGGCCGCCAAGGGCAGGGTGGCCGTGACGACCTTCGCCTCCAACGTCGCGCGCATCAAGGCGGTCGCCGACGCCGCCAGGGCGGCCGACCGCGAGGTCGTCGTGGTCGGGCGCGCCATGGACCGCGTGTCGCAGGTCGCACGCGAGACCGGCTATCTCGACGGCGTGCAGAACTTCCGCTCGACCGAGGTCTACGGCCATCTGCCGCAGGACAAGGTGCTGGCGCTCTGCACCGGCAGCCAGGGCGAGGCCCGCGCGGCGCTGGCGCGCATCGCCAATGACGACCATCCCGAGATCACCCTCAACCGCGGCGACTGCGTGATCTTCTCCTCGCGCACCATTCCCGGCAACGAGAAGGCGGTCGGCTCGATCATCAACAACCTCGTGCTCCAGGGCGTCGAGGTCATCACCGACCGCGACGCGCTGGTCCACGTCTCCGGCCATCCCCGCCGCGACGAGCTGCGCGACATGATCGCCTGGGTCAGGCCGCAGCTCCTGATCCCCGTCCATGGCGAGGCCCTGCACCTGCACGAGCACGCCAAGCTGGCGCGCGCCGCCGGCGTGCCGCGCGTGCTGGTCGTCCGCAACGGCGACCTCGTCAAGCTCGGCCCCGGCGATCCCGGCATCGTCGGCGAGGTGCCGTCCGGCCGCCTCTACAAGGACGGCACCATCCTGGAGGACTCCAAGTCCCGTGCCGTGGTCGAGCGGCGCCGCATGGCTTTCTCCGGCTGCGCCTTCGTCGCGATCGCCATGACCGCGCAGGGCGAGCTGGTCGACGAACCCGCGGTCGATCTCGTCGGCGTTCCCGAGAAGAACCGGGCGGGCGAGCCCTTCGACGACCTGGTTTTCGACGCCGTGATGTCGACGATCGAGGGCCTGCCGAAGGCGCGCCGCCGCGATCCGGACGCGCTGGCCGAGTCGGTGCGACGCGCGGTCCGGGCCGTGATCAATGAACATTGGGGCAAGAAGCCCGCCTGTCTGGTACACGTGCTGACAGTCTAGTTTGGGCATGATCTTTTCGGAAAACCGCTTCATGCTTTGCGCTAACGCGGCCCTTCGGGTCCGGATCATGCCGTAAGGGAGATGACCATGCTGGGCCGGCTCAACCATGTCGCGATCGCGACCAAGGATGCCGTCAAGGCCGCGAAGATCTACGGCGCCGCGTTCGGGGCGCAGATATCGGAGGCCGTGCCGCTGCCCGAGCATGGTGTCACCACCGTGTTCGCGACCCTGCCCAACACCAAGATCGAGTTCATCGAGCCGCTTGGCGAGGCCTCGCCGATCGCAAAATTCCTCGAGCGCAACGCGGACGGCGGCATCCATCACGTCTGCTATGAGGTCGTCGACATCATCGCCTCGCGCGACACGCTGGTGAAGGAGGGCGCGCGGGTGCTCGGCGACGGCGTGCCGAAGATCGGTGCCCATGGCAAGCCGGTGCTGTTCCTGCACCCCAAGGACTTTTCCGGCGCGCTGGTCGAAATCGAGCAGGCGTAAGGCCGCCCCATGGCCATCCAGATATCGACCGCGATCGCGATCTACTTCGTCATCTGGTGGATCGCGCTGTTCCTGACGCTGCCGTTCGGCGTGCGCAGCCAGCACGAGGATGGCGTCGGCGCACCCGGCACCGATCCCGGCGCGCCGATCCTGACGCGGATGGGGCGCAAGCTGATCTGGACCACGATCATCTCGGCGATCATCTACGGCGCGGGCCTTGCCGCCTACCACGCCGGCTATCTCTCGATCGAGCGCCTGTCGAAACTGATGGGCATGCCGTTCTAACGTTTTGTGTTGCGTCGTCATTGGGGGAAACGAATGACTTTTCAGAGGATCGTCATCGCGCTTCTGGTGCTGATCGTCGCGGGCCTGGGCGCCATCGGCTATGTCGAGTGGAAGATGGCCGTGCAGGTGCGGACGCTGAAGGCGTTCGTCGAGGGCTATGTCTTCAACGAGGCCGTGATGGCCTGCGAGCAGGCCAAGAGCTCGACGCCGTTCAAATGGAACGGCGGCAAGAGCACCTCGGTCATCGGCCTGAACTCGGTCAAGCCCGACAAATACAACGTCATCGCCAGCTACACGCTGGTGGCGGACGGCGTCTATTGCGACTACGATCCGATCAAAAGAAAGGCCGAGATCGGCTCGAGCTTCCTGGAGCGGGAGTAACGATCCGGCCCATATATGGGGTGGATCGTCATGACCGGAGATCGGGCCGGGGACTACCGCATTCTGCACGAGGCGGCGTTGCGGGATTATCTCGCTGATGTGCCGGACCTCGTGGCGCTGCTCGGCGCCGAGCCGGTGTCCTGGTCGATCACCGAGGTCGGCGACGGCAATCTCAACCTCGTCTTCATCGTCAAGGGGGACCGCGGCGGCATCGCCGTGAAGCAGGCGCTGCCCTACGTCCGTCTCGTCGGCGAAAGCTGGCCGCTGCCGCTGTCGCGCGCCCATTACGAATTTTTGGCCCTGTCCCGGCAGGCCGAGCTTGCGCCCGGCCTCGTGCCGGCCCTGCTGCATCACAACGAGACACTGGCGCTGACGGTGATGGAGCTGCTCGAGCCCCACATCATCATGCGCAAGGGGCTGGTCGCGGCAACGCACTATCCGCGCTTTGCGGGCGACATCACCACCTTCATGGCGCGGATGCTGTTCTTCACCTCCGACCTTGCGCTCTCCGCGGCCGAGAAAAAGCAGGGCATCGCGGCGTTTGCCGGCAACCATGCGCTCTGCAAGATCACCGAGGATTTGATCTTCACCGATCCCTACCGCATCGCCGAGCAGAACCGCTGGACCGCGCCTTACCTCGACGGCCTGGCCGCGAGCCTGCGCGACGACATGGACCTGCACGTCGCGATCTCTCGCCTCAAACTGAAGTTCATGGCAAGCCCGGAAGCGCTGCTCCATGGCGACCTCCACACCGGATCGATCATGGTCACGGAGGGCCAGACACGGGTGATCGATCCCGAATTCGCGTTCTACGGCCCGATGGGATTCGACGTCGGCGCCGTGCTGGCCAATTTGCTGATGGCCTATTTCGCCTCCGCCGGTCATGAGCGCTCGCCGGGCGAGCGGGCCACGTTCGAGGGCTGGGTGCTGGAAACAGTCGAGCAGGTCTGGAACGGGTTCGCCCGCAAATTCCTCGATCTCTGGCGCGCCGGCGCGGCCGGTGACGCCTACCCGGTCTCGCTCTTTGCCGGCGAGCAGGGCGCCGCGTGCCTGGAGACCGAGCGGCAGGCCTATATGCAGCGGCTGTTCGCCGACACCGTCGGCTTTGCCGGTGCAAAGACCATCCGCCGCATCTTCGGCCTCGCCCACAACATCGATTTCGAGCTGATCGAGGATCCCCGGAGGCGGGCGGTCAGCGAAGCCCGCGCCGTGCGGCTGGCACGTGCGATGATGGTGGAGGCGGGGGCGTTTCCGGCTATCGCGGACGTCACCGGCGCCGCGCGAAAGCTGCGGGATTGGCAGCCGGAATTGTCCGGCTGAGGACGTCGCGCGAGGACGCTCCGTCATTGCGAGCAACAAGCGCAACTGCTTCACCGTCACCCTCTGAGGTGCCGGCGCCTTGCGGCGCAATTGCGCCGCTGGGCGGAGGCCTCGAAGGGCGACAGCCCAGCTGCATCGTGGCCGTGCATGCTTCGAGGCCCCCGTACGCGATGCGACCGCATCGCATGCTCCTCAGTATGACGGTCACATGATCTACGAGAGCCCAAGGGGCCAAGGGGCCAAGCGGCCAAGGGGCCAAGCGGCCAAGGGGCCTCAATACAGACGCATCGGCAGTGCGGCGCCGTCCGGGCCGACCAGCAGGCCCCAGGTCTCATTCGCCGCGACCTCGAACTGTCGGCTCGAGGCTGCGTTGCCGCCCACCTTCAGGTTGACCTTGTACTTGCCCGGCGGCAGATCGAGCTTTTGACTGTCCGGCAATTCGCCAGCCGCGTTGTCCGAATGCGCCAGTTCCTGGCCGGCGTGCGCCGCCAGGTTGATGGTTCGCTCATTGACGGTGATATCAGCCGCTTCATCCGTCTTGTTGCCGAGCAGCAGCCTCACTTGCCCCGGCTTCGGCAGGAGGCCGGCCGTTGCGATCGCCGGCTTGCGCAGCGAAACATCGACGATGGTCTTGTTGTCCTGACGGGTCAGCCGGAGCGACGCCGGTCCGTCTGGCGTCGTGAAGCCGATCACGGCCCGGTCCGGCTCGACCACCGCACCGTCAGTCTCGGTCCAGCCGCGGCCGCCGAGTTCGGCGCGATAGAAGCCGAGCACGGCCTTGAGATCGCGCGGCGTCTCGACATAGGCCGACCTGATGAAGCGCGAGTTCTTGGCGGTCATCAGGCCCCAACCGCTGGGGAGCGGCAGACCCATGTCTTCGGACATTTTGCTCTCGAAGGTCCGGCTTGCGGCCCGTGCCAGCACTCCAACGGCGTTGCAGAACAGGCGCTCGCCGAGATAGTCGGGGGCACAACGGTCCCTGACCGCCCACCAGGTATCGTCGACATACCCGTTTGACTGCGAGGTGTGGGACCAGCCGGCGTGGATGGTGTTAGTCGAGCTGTCCCGAGCGGGGTCCGGCGTGACGGGGATCGCCATCGCCGTCGTCGCCGCGACCAGACTGCCCGCAAGCAAGACACCTAACGTTCGGCGATTCATTTCTTTCGCGGTCCTTGGCACTCAGATGATGTTCCTGAGCTTGGTCGCGTTGATCACGGAAAATGTTCACTGGTCCTGGTCGCGCGATGACGCACCGCGTCAATCGGAGGTGTGCATCGCTGGGGGATGCAACCCGACCGCCGAGGTCTCCGTTGCTGCCTCAGGAACCGGCATCGGTTGGCATCAAAACGATGCTTGCTTTCGACAGGCGACGAATGATCAAATCCCTGATCGGAATACCTGCGTTGTTGAGGGACACATGATGTTCAGGATGATGGCGATCGTCGCGGGCCTGGGACTGGCGCTTGCCGCCACGGCGGAGGCCCAGACGCCGCGCAAGGGCGGAACCATCCGCATGACGGCGCCCTATGGTTCGAGCTTCACCAGCCTCGACATTCACACCACCCAGCGCGCCCAGGACGAGATCTACGCCAAGGGGCTGCACCGCTCGCTCTACATCTGGAACTCCGCGGAAGGCAAACCGGTTCTGGAGCTTGCCAAGGAGGACGTGGTCTCGGGCGGAGGCCTCGTTCACACCTTCAAGCTGCGCGACGACGCCTATTTCCACAATGGCCGCAAGATGACCGCCGACGACGTCATCTGGTCCTACAACCGCATCATGGACGGCGCCAAGGCCTATCCCGGCGCGCGCTATGTCCGCGTGATCGAGGGCGCCGCCGCGGTCGAGAAGGGCCAGGCCAAGGACATCTCCGGCCTGAAGAAGATCGACGATTTCACCGTTGAGATGAAGCTGACCGAGAAGGTCGATCCCGGCTTCTACTTCTTTACCGCGCTGACCTCGATCTATCCCGCCGACGAGGCCGCCAAGGAGGGGTTCATCCAGAAGCCGATCGGCCTTGGGCCGTTCAAATTCGTCGAGCACGTGCCGGGATCGCGCATGGTCCTGGAGCGGTGGGACCGGTTCTACAAGCCCGGCAAACCCTATGCCGACAAGCTCATCGTGTCGGTCATGGGCGAGGCCGCGGCCCGCGATGTCGCCTTCCGCAACAAGGAGATCGACACCTCGGTGCTGGGACCGGCGCAGTATGTCGCCTACCAGTCCGACGCGGACCTCAAGGGCACCATCGTCGAGGTCGCCGAGGTCTTCACGCGCTACATGGGGATGAATCCCGCCTTCAAGCCGTTCTCCGACAAGCGTGTCCGGCAGGCGATCAACTATGCGATCGACACCGATTTGATCATCAACAAGCTGGTCAAGAACAAGGCCTATCGCGCCACCAGCTGGCTGCCGCTGACCTCGCCGCTCTACGACAAGACCATGAAGCCCTACGCCTACGATCCCGCCAAGGCCAAGCAGCTGCTTGCTGAAGCGGGCTATCCCTCGGGCTTCGAATTCGAATGGACCACCAGCCAGAACGAGAGCTGGGGCCTGCCGATCGTCACGGCCGTCATCCCGATGCTGGACAGAGTGGGCATCAAGGCGAAGGTCAAGCAGGTCGAGGCCGCGGTGCTGTCGGAGGTGGTCCGCAGCGGCGACTACCAGGCCTTCATCTATTCCCAGCAGACCGGCCCGGATCCGCAAGCCGCCCTGAAATGCTTCCACTCGTCGACGCCGCAATCGGCCTGCAACTACATGAACTTCAAGAACGCCGACTTCGACAAGCTGATCGATGAGGCCGGACAGACCGACGACGTCGCAAAGCGCGGCCAGCTGCTGCAAAAGGCCAATGCGCTGCTCTATGAGGAGGCCCCGGTCTGGTTCTTCAACTACAACAAGGCGGTCATGGCGGTGCAGCCGTGGCTCAAGGGCGTCCAGCTCAACGCGACGGAGCTGACCCACCAGAGCGTCGAGGACCTCTGGGTCGACGAGACCTCGCCCGCGAAGTGACACGCGCTCTCGCGCTCCCTCCATCGTGACAACGATGGGGGGAGAGAAGAAAAGTGCCGATGCTCTCCTTCCTGATCCGTCGCCTTCTGCAAACCGTTCCGACCGTGCTGGCCGTCGTGATGCTGGTGTTCGTACTGTTCAGCGTCGTTCCGGGCAGCATCGTCTCGACCATGAGCGATGACAGCGATCCGCAGGTCGAAGCGCGCATGAAGAAGCAGCTCGGCCTCGACCAGCCCGTCTACCTGCGCTTCGGCTCCTATATCGGCAAGCTCGCGACCGGCGATTTCGGGACGTCGTTCCGGACGCGCGAGCCTGTTACGACCATGATCGCCAAGCGGATGGGGCCGACGCTGCAATTGATCTTCGCGTCCATGGCGTTTGCGGTCGTGATCGGCGTGCCGCTCGGCTTCGTCGCGGCGTTGCGGCCGGGTGGTATCGTCGACAGCGCAGCGATGGTCGTGGCGGTGTCGGGTCTTTCGATGGCCAAGTTCTGGCTCGGCCTGCTGCTGATGTACCTGTTCGCGCTGAAACTCGGCTGGCTGCCGAGTTTTGGCTATGGCGACGGCGGCCTCAAGAATCTGATCCTGCCGGCCGTGACACTCGGCGTCTCGCCGATGGCGCTGCTGGCCCGGACGACGCGCGCCGCAGTCCTCGAGATCATGCACGCCGACTTTGTCCGCACGGCGCGGTCCAAGGGCATGAGCGAGACGCGCGTCGTGAAATGGCACGTGATGCGCAACGCGCTCGTCCTCATTCTCACGACCATGGGCCTGCAATTCGGCGCGCTGATGGGGCAGGCGGTGGTCGTCGAAAAACTGTTCTCCTGGCCGGGCATCGGCTCGCTGCTGGTCGACAGCGTGCTCCAGCGTGACATTCCCGCCGTCCAGGGCTCCATTCTCGTGGTCGTGCTGTTCTTTCTCGCGATCAATCTTCTGATCGACCTGCTTTACGGCGTGATCGATCCCAGGATCAGATACGCATGAAGTTCCGCGCCAATCTCGTCATCGGTGGGGTATTGTTCGCGCTTGCGATCCTGGTCGGCCTGCTCGCGCCCTGGCTGGCGCATACCGATCCCGTTCTGGACGCCAATCTGATGAACGCCGAGGAGCCGCCGAGCTGGACCTGGTGGTTCGGCACCGACGGGCAGGGCCGCGACATCTATTCCCGCGTCGTCTACGGTGCGCGCATCTCGCTGACGGTCGGCATCGTCTCGCAGCTCATCAACAGCGTCATCGGCGTGGCTCTGGGCCTCAGCGCCGGCTATTTTGGCGGCTGGTGGGACGATGTCGTCAATGCGCTCACCAATCTCATGCTCGCGATTCCCTCGCTGATCTTCGCGCTCGCCATCATGGCGGTGCTTGGGCCCGGCCTGACCAGCCTGCTGATCGCACTCGGGCTGACCAACTGGTCCTTCACCTGCCGGATCGCCCGGGCCTCGGCGCTGTCGCTGAGGAGCCAGGGCTATGTGCAGGCCGCGACCGTGCTCGGTTACGGCGACTTTCGCATCATGCTCACGCAGCTGCTGCCGAACATGCTCGGCCCCCTCATCGTCATCGGCACGCTCGGCATGGGCAGCGCGGTGCTGTCCGAAGCCGCATTGTCGTTCCTCGGCCTCGGCGTCCGCCCGCCGTTTCCGAGCTGGGGCAGCATGTTGTCGGAAGCCCGCGACCAGATCACGACGGCGCCCTGGCTCTCGGTCTTTCCGGGCCTTGCCATCTTCCTGACGGTGCTCGGCCTCAACCTGCTCGGCGATGGCCTGCGCGACATCCTCGATCCCCAATCGCGGAGCCGGCGTACATGACCGGCGCGCCGCTGATTGAAGTCGAGGATCTGCGCATCGATCTCGACGATGGATCGAGGCGCGTTGCGGCGGCCGAGGGCATTTCGTTCCGGATCGATCGCGGCGAGACGTTCGGCCTTGTCGGCGAATCCGGCTGCGGCAAGAGCATCACGGCGCTCTCTCTGATCGGCCTGTTGCGGCAACCCTTGTCGATCGGCGCCGGTGCCATACGATTTGACGGCCGGGAGATCCAGCATCTTTCGGCGGCCAAGCAGCGGGAGCTGCGCGGCAACCGCATCGCCATGATCTTCCAGGAGCCGATGACGGCGCTGAATCCGGTCTCGCCGGTGGGCCGGCAGATCGCCGAGATGTTCGTGCTGCACAAGGGCAAGAGCTGGCGGGAGGCCAACCAGCTGGCGGTCGAGGCGCTGGCGAATGTTCGCGTCCCCGCGCCGGAACGCCGGGTGAAGGATTACCCGCACCAGCTCTCCGGCGGCATGCGTCAGCGCGTGATGATCGCCATCGCGCTCGCCTGCGGTCCGGATCTGCTGATCGCCGACGAGCCGACCACGGCGCTCGACGTCACTGTGCAGGCGGAGATCATCGAGCTGATGCGCAATCTGTGCGCCGAGCGGGGAACGGCGATCCTGATGATCAGCCACGATCTTGGCCTGGTTGCCAATGTCTGTCGCCGCGTGGCGGTCATGTATGCCGGCCGCATCGTCGAGGAGCGCGGCTCGGCCGATATTTTTCGCAGCCCCTCGCATCCCTATACGCAAGGCCTCGTCGACTCGCTGCCGCGGCTTGGCAGCCGCGCCGCGCTTGGCCGTAGCAGGCTCAAGGAGATCGCAGGTGTCGTCCCGGCCATCACGAGCTTTCCTGATGGCTGCCGATTCAATCCGCGCTGTGCGCAGGCGACCGACATTTGCCGGACCACAGCGCCGGAGACGGATTTGCTGGAGGCGGGCGGCCTGGTGAGGTGTCACCATCATGCATGAGCCGCAGGACAGGGCGGACGACGTCATTCTCAGCGTGGAAGACCTCGCGGTTCATTTTCCGCTGGGCGGCGGCTTGCTCAGCCGTGAACGGCGGCTGCTCCGGGCCGTCGACGGTGTCGATCTCACGCTGAAGCGCGGCGAATGCCTCGGCCTCGTCGGCGAATCCGGCTCGGGCAAGTCGACGGTCGCATTGTCGATCCTGGGCCTGTTGAAGCCGACGCGCGGCCGTATCGTGGTGGACGGGCAGGTCGTGACGGACGGGCCATCCAGCGATCGCAAGGCGCTGGCCCGCACCGTACAGATCGTGTTTCAGGATCCCTACGCCTCGCTCAATCCGCGCCAGACCGTTCGCCGCACGCTGGAGGATCCCCTGCGCGTGCACGGCGTGACCGCCAAGAGCGAGATCGAGGATCGCGTCGCGATCATGCTGCGGCATGTCGGCCTGCGGCCCGAACAGGCGGGCCGCTATCCCCATGAATTCTCCGGCGGCCAGCGCCAGCGCATCGGTATTGCCCGCGCCCTGATCCTCAATCCCAGGATCGTCATCTGCGACGAGCCCGTCTCGGCGCTCGACGTCTCGATCCGCGCCCAGATCATCAATCTGCTGCTGGAATTGAAGGACACGCTCGGTCTTTCCTACATCATGATCAGCCACGACCTCGGCGTCGTCGAACACATGAGCGACAAGGTCGCCGTGATGTATCTCGGCCGCATGGTGGAGAACGGCGACTGGCGCGAGATCTTCGAACGGCCCGCGCACCCCTACACCCAAGCCCTGATCGCCGCCATCCCCGATCCGCTGCGCCATGCGCCGCTCGCGACGACCGGCGGCGACCTTCCCAATCCCCTCAATCCGCCGAACGGCTGCGCGTTCAGCCCACGCTGTCGTTATGCGGAGGCGGTGTGCCGGAGCGAGCCGGGGCCGGTGCTGGAGACGCGGGCCGATGGGCACGCGGTGAGGTGTTGGCGGGCTGACGAGATTGCGGGGCAGATGGTATTGGCCCCCACTTAGGGCGTGTACTCATAAACCCGATCAGCCCGCGCGGAGGTCGTGCCGCGTCCGTTTGGTCTTCAAGACCGGACACGGTCAGTTCGCCCTAGTTAGTCGGCTAAGGGCCGATTCTGTTGAAAAAGGCGGCGGTTGCGACGCAGAGGGATCAGTGATTCAGTCTGTCTAATTGGCAGGACTG
>NZ_JBXAQU010000010.1:0-255216 GCF_058807535.1 Bradyrhizobium sp. GW821-FHT12B03 | reverse complement strand
CCAATACTTCCATGCCCTCTCAGCCGGATGGAGCCTTAGAGATATGTGCATGCCCTAGGGCCTTCGCCGGGACGACAGCGGAGGTTCAGTCGATCATCTCGGCCTTGGTCGCGGCCTGGCTCGGCCCGTTCCGGTCGCGCCAGAACCAGACGGTGACGACGCCGGAGCGGCCGCGGACCTGCGTGAGCAGGGGGCCCGCCAGGACGCCGTCGGGAGCGCCGTGGAAGTCGGCGGCGTCCAGCAGCGTAGCGGTCAGCGCGAGCCGCGCGTGGTTCTGTGCGGCAACCTCCATCAGCCGGCTCGCGACGTTGACGGTGTCGCCCGTCGCGGTGATGTGCTGGTGGCTTTGGCCGAGACGCGAGGCGACGATCGGGCCGAAATGCGCGCCGATCTTGAAGCCGAGCCGGCTGCCGATGGCAGGGGGCAGCGAGGCGACCCAGCGTTCCACGCCGCGATGCAGGTCGATCGAACATTTCAGCGCGCGCGCCGCGTCGTCGGGCATCGGCCGGGGCAGTCCGAACAGGATCATGGCGCCGTCGCCGAGAAAGCCGGTGATCAGGCCGCCGCAATCGACCGCCGCCTGGTCGACCAGCGCGTGAAACGCCTTCAGGAGATCCTGGAGCGCGTCCGGATCGGTCCGTTCGCTCAGCGCCGTGAAGCCGGACAGATCGATGAAGACCACGGCGGCATCCTGCCGGACCGGCTTCGACAGGAAATTCGGATCGCGCCCCAGCCACTCCTGCACGGCGGGCGCCTGGAATTGCGCAAGCGATCTGCTCTTGTCGGCAAAATATTGCGTGCGGCGGCCCCCCGCCCAGAGCTGCACGCCGGCAAAGATCGCAACGGGCGGGACCGCGGCCGCAAGCGTGGTCGCTGCGTTCAGCCAGACCCCGTGCGTGAACGCGAACAGATTGAGCCCGGCCCAGGCGATCATCACCGCCGCCGCCGCCATGATGCCCAGCGCACTGCGCCGCCAGGCGAGCAAGCCCACCAGCAGCACCGGCAGCAGGATCGCGCCGAGCGCGTCGGCGATGTGCACCTTGCGATCGCGCACGATGCCGTCGCCGGCGACGAGATGGGTGATCGCGGTGGAGATCACTTCGACGCCGGGCATGAGGGAATCGAACGGCGTCGGATAGAAGTCGCCGCCGCCGGCGACCGAGGCGCCGATCACGACGATCCGGTTTTCGATGGCGGATCGGCTCAGTGTGCCGTCAAAGATGCTCTGCGCGCTGACGGTGCGGATGGTGCGGCGCGGGCCGTAATAGGTGATCGGCAACGCGAAGTCGCTGTCCGTCGGCACCGCGCGGTCGCCCAGCATGAGGTGATCCGGCGCGATCGTCAGCGGCTTGTCGAGCGCGCGGGCCGCGACGCGCAAGGGGAATGACAGCTCGACCTTGTCGTGCGTCCGGAACAGCATCGGCACCGAGAGCGGCGAGCCGGATTGTCCCGTCGCGACGTTGACGACGCCGACCTCGGCGTGATCGGCAAACGCCGGCAACGGCAGCAGGAAGCGCTCGGCCTGCGGCAGGACGGCCAACGGGCCTTCGCTGCCGGAGGCCACGGTCTCGCTGGCGGTCGGGAAGATCGCCGCGGCGGCGAGGACCATGGGACCGGTGGCCAGCGTGTGCGCCAGCGTGGCGTCGCCGATCGCGGCGCTGCGGTCGACCAGCAGGAGGTCGATCGCCACGACCTTCGGCTTGAACTGCACGATGGTGTCGACGACGCGGGCGAGATCGGCGCGTGGCAACGGATAGCTGCCGCCGCGTTTGACGACGGTGTCGTCGATCGCGACGATGGTGACGAGATCGGGCGGAGCCTGCACGCCACGGACCTGCGTCCGCAAATCGGTCAGCGTTGCTTCGAGGCGGTCGAGAAAGCGCAGATGCCCGTTGGCGTGAGCGGCATAGATGGCTGTGCCCCACAGTGCGGTGAGGACGAGGGCCACCAGGATCTGAACGCGTCTAGTCATTACGTACTGCAATCTTCTTTGTTTTGTCGTCCGGGCCTTGCTGCCCGGACCTTTTCGACCAGGTCCTATTGACCCAGTCTTGCCATCAGCGCGTCGACGCGCGGCTGGCCCCATGTCTTGACGGTCAATGGACCGGTGGCCTCGACATCGACGCCTTCGCCAGGGCCCAGGACGACGCCGCGTCCGCGGCTCCTGCGGCTCACGCCGACACGGCCGGCGGCGACGAAAACCGAAGTCTTTGCATCGGCGACGTCGACGGCCCATTTGGTGCCGCGCACCGCGGCAATCGCTTGCGGCGTCAGCACCTTGAAGGGATTGCCGCCGGGCTTTTTGGGCACCTCGACCAGCAGCGCTTTGCTGCTCAACTCCACGGAGTCTATATGTCCGTCGCGGTTGGCGTCCTTAAGTTCAAATCTGGCGCCGTTTTCGGCAACAATGGTAATGCCGTTGTCGCAGCGCCAAATTTGCGTGCCCGCGGCCGATGGCGATGCCGTACAGCCCGCATGGGCTGCAGGCTGTGCACTCGCATACCCGATCATCTGAAACAACCACGCCAGTACGAAAAAGCCGGCGCGCGCGGACCCACTCATGCCAGCCTCCGTTGCGTGCTGGGCACAGTTCAAGGCAATGTTGATACGGTGCCGTATCACACGCAGAGGCTGCTGAAAAGTGCCGCCCTCCGCAATTATTTTCTCGCTGCGGCCTTTTCCAGTCCGGCGCGATCAACTTTCAGTCACGGCGCCGTGCCGCGTGAGCGCTCTGTGCGGTGTGTGATGTGGACGGGCTCTGCCGCCATTCTGCTGACACCCGGGCTGCGGCTGGAAGAGGAGAGGGCGCAGCGCGCACCAGCTTCGCACAACGCTTCCCCGGTATCGTCCGGGTATTGGAGACCACGAAAACGACTTGGTTGGGTGGCCTTAGAGATGCGGCCGGAGACGTCCGCAGCACGCGCCGATCCGGCCGAGAATTATGGTTAACAGACGCGCTTAAGTCCGTAGTTCTGCGGGCTTTTTTCTCAGAATGAGACAGCGTTAACGAGTTGCCCCACATCTGCCCGAACTTAATCCGCATTTAACTAAAAGTCGCCTTAATGACGCTCCGACCCTCTGCGAGATGCTGTTCCCGGATCGTGACCAGCGGCACTTCGAAGGGGGACTGAGTGACACCGTCCTGGACGCAAGGCGAATGAGTACGAGTATCGCTGCGCAGAGTAACGCGGCACGGAAGTCCAAAAATCCTGGCAAGAATTCTCATCGGAAGCCTTCCCGGAAAATGACCACCCAAAACGTGCTCGGCGCCGCCGTGATCGGCTGCGTCGTGCTTGCCGGCTGGACCGTCTACACCAACATCTTCGCTGCCAGCGTCTACCCGTCCGTCGGTAGCGCCGGCTACGACGAGCCCGTGGTCAAGCGCGCGCCCAGGGTCGCGCTTCGCGAGGCGGGTGACGCCATCAAGGAAGCCTTCGCGCTCCTGCCCGACCGCTTGCAGGTCGCAGCCCCGATCTCGCGCGAGATGTTCAACGAGCGCTTTGCCGCCGCCGCCACGCAAGGCGTGCAGTCGAATGCGGCAAGTGCCGCGCCCGCAACCCAGGTTGCTGTGGCCAAGGATGCCCCGAAGCAGAGCGTGATCGCCAAGGTCGCGGAAGCGCTGAAGCCGGCAGCTCCGGCCAAGATCGGCGACAAGATCGGCGACAAGATCGGCGACAAGATCGCTGATAAGACCGCGGACAAGGCCAAGCGCGCGCCGGATGCGGCGGTACAGCTGGCTTCGGCCGATCCGGCCGAGATCGTGCCGGCGCCCGAAGCGAAGCCTAAATCGTTTGCCGATCGTGCCAAGGCCGCGGTGATGTCGATCACCGGGCCGCGCCAGTCGATGGTCGAAAAGCTCTGGGGCAAGCGCGAGCCCTCCGGCGGACTGCTCGCCTATGCCTCGGCCGATGCCAGCGTGACCGCGTCCATCGCGCCGAGAGAGCAGAACCCCATGCTCGGCGGCTCGGCACCCTATGAGCGCGACACCGCGGTCTACGACATCACCGCCAGGACGGTTTATCTGCCCGACGGCACCAAGCTCGAGGCGCATTCCGGCCTCGGCTCGAATCTCGACGATCCCCGTTCCTCGCGAATCCGCATGCGCGGCGTGACGCCCCCGCACATCTACACGCTGAAGCCGCGCGAGGCGCTGTTCCACGGGGTGCCGGCGCTGCGCCTGACCCCGATCGGCGGCGAGAGCGCGATCTACGGCCGCGACGGCCTGCTCGCGCACACCTTCATGCTCGGGCCGAACGGCGACTCCAACGGCTGCGTGTCGTTCAAGGACTACTACGCGTTCCTCGACGCCTACCGCAACAAGGGCATCCGCAAGCTCGCGGTGCTGGCGCGGGTGGAGTGAGGCGCAACGCGCCTCGCCGCCTTCTGCACCATCAGCGCTTGACGAAGGTGAAGCTGCACGGACGCAACTCGTTGCGCTTGCCGCTGCCGCGGGTGCGCTCGAATTGTGCATCGATCGTGTATGCATAGGGCGAGCCGGGAGCGGCGTTGTTGACCGTATAGACGCTCGCTCCCGTCGTGCCCCGGGCGCTCAGCGTGGTCTTTCCGTCCGCCGGTATCTGCCCGTCGATCGCAAGCGTGTTGGTGGTGCGCTGGTCCGAATCTTCGGCATGGAGCACGCCGTTCGTGACGGTGCCCGACAGGCCTCTCGTGTAGCCCTGCGCCTTGCCAGAGCCGGCGCAGCTCACGGTGACGTCCCACCTGCCGTCGAAAGCGTTGTTCTCGCCCGTTGCCGGTGCAAGCGCCGTCTTCTGCTTCAGACCGTCGATTCGCGCCTTGGCGAGGCTGGCGAAGCTGCAATTCGAAAACCGGGCCAGATGGTCCTCGAAGGCGCCGATGCTACCGATGCCCTCCGCAGCCTTCCAATGCGCTTCTGCGGCTGCGCAGGGATCGGGCCGCGGCGCGGCCTGGGGCGCGGCCGGCGCGATCGTGACCGATACCGGTCCGTTCAGGTAGAACTTGCCGATGATCGACAGCGACAGCTCCGGGAGCTGGGTCTTGCCGCTCGCGTCATAGACGTCGCTGCTGATGTCGCGAAAGATATCGCCGATTTCGTGCGGTTCCTCGATGTGCTTGAGGAACGCGCTCGTATAGGGGCTGTTGCGGCCGGCGCCGTCGGCGGCGACTTGCCCTGATTGCGTCGAGAACGACACGATCGTGCCGCGCGGCGCATCGACCTTCGACAACCCGCGTCCGAGCGAAGCGGTGCGAGTCGCGGAGCGCTTGAGGCTTTCCGCCAGCGGATTGTCGCGGCAGGAATCGAGCACGAGGATGCGCAGGTTCTTGGCCTGTTGCAGGTCGTTGACGATGTCGTCGACCCGCACGAAGCGTTTCAGGTCGGCTTCGTCGGTCAGCGCGGCGTCGACAGGCATCAGGTAATTCACGCCGTTGTACTGCATCGCATGGCCGCTGTAGTAGAACATGGCGACGTCGGCCCGGCTCGCGGCGCGCGCGAAGCGGATGGTCAGGTCCTGCATGTCGGCCTGGCGCAGGTCGATACCCTCCAGCACCTCGAACCCGCTGCGTCTGAGCGAGGCCGCGACGTCTTCGGCATCGTGCGACGGGTTGGGTAGCTGCGCCGTAGAGGCATAGGCGCCGTTGCCGATCACCAGCGCGACCCGCGTGTCCGCAGATGCTGCACCGAGGCTCAGCCAGCAAGCGACAAGGGCAAGAGAAATTCTGGAAAGAACAGGCATGAATGCCTTCCGGGGAAATATCGACAATATTTCTCCAGATTACCGCATACCGCGCCGACTTCAATGCCCAGCCTTCGCGCCGCCCGGACCCGGCGACCGCGGTGCCCCCGTCACGCCGGGCTGGCGGCCATCGCCTTGCGCAGCGCCATCTCGGTCGCAATCGCGTCGCGCACGGCGGGCCGTGCCTGCATGCGCGCGAGATAGGCCGACAGGGATGGCCATTGCGCGATGTCGATTCCCGCGGGACGGAGCAGCAGCAGGGCCCAGGTCAGATGCGCATCGGCGACGGTGAAGCGGTCACCGACCAGGAATTCGCGGTCCGCAAGGTGCGTGGCCGGCGCCGACAATGTCTGTGTGATGCGTGCCCGCGGCTTGGCGAGCGAGCCGTCGTCCTTGTACCAGAAGGTCGGGAACAGGAACGCCTTGTGGATCTCGGCGCCGATGAAGCTCAGCCATTCCTGGAGCCGGTAGCGATCGGGATCACCGAACCGCGGCGCGAGCCCAGTCTCCGGCTTCAGATCGGCGATGTATTGCAGCACCGCCGCGCTCTCGGTCAGCCGCTCGCCGTTCTCCAGCTCCAGGACCGGTACCGCGCCCTTCGGCGAGACGCCGCGGAAATCGCTGCCGTCGTCCACCACCTGCTTGGTCCAGAGATGCACCATATGATAGCGCGCATCCAGGCCCGCTTCCATCAGCGCGATGCGGCTCGCAAGCGAGCAGGCCATCGGCGAGAAATAAAGCTGCAGCATCGCATTGCTCCGTTATTTCAGGGCATCGCCGCGCGCGATGATCGCGAAGCGGTCGGATAGCTCGGCGAGTGCAACCTCGTGGATGGTCCGGGCGTCCAGCGTGCCGCCGCGGCCGTCAGGCAGGTCGCGCGTGGCGCAGGAATCGGCATCGATCGTGGTGCGAAAGCCGAGGTCGAGCGCGGCGCGCGCCGTGGAGCTGACGCACATATGCGTCATGAAGCCGGCCAGTACGATGTTCTTCCTGTCGGTCGCCGCAAGGCGCGCCTGCAAATCAGTGCCGGCAAACGCATTCGGCAACTCCTTCTCGATCACCAGCTCGCCGGCACGGGGGCTCAGCTCGGCGACGATGGCGCCGCGCTCAGTGCCGCGATCGAACAGGCTGCCGGCCTTGCCGCGATGGGCGATATGGATGATCGCGGCTCCGCTCTCGCGTGCCCGTGCCAGCAGCGCGGCCGCCCGCGTGATCGCAGGCCCCGCGTCGGGCAAGGCGAGAGGACCTGCGAGATATTCGTTCTGGATATCGATCAGCACCAGCGCGGCGGCGCCAAGCCGCGGCGGGGTGAGATCGGCGCCGGCGAGTTGCAGCAGGGTCTTCGCGGTCGTCATGGTCTTGGACATCTCCGGGGCAAAAGGCGCGGCAAACATAGCCCGTGGAATGCCTGCTGATATGCAGGGATATTGCAGCGGGTGGCTGCAATATTGCAGGCTGCTCCCGGCCGGTATAAGCTCGCGCCATGAACTGGGACGATCTGCGCATCATCGCTGCCGTCAGGGACGAGGGCACCTATGCGGGCGCCAGCGCGCGGCTGCGCATCGACGAGACCACGGTCGGACGCAGGCTGTCGCGCATCGAGCGTGCGCTCGGCTTGCGTCTGTTCGAGGCCGCCGACGGCGTCCGCAGGCCGACGCGGAGTTGCGAGGCGGTGCTGGCGCATGTCGAGGCGATGGCCGCACATGCCGCCGAGATCGGTCGCGTTGGCGCGAGCCTGGCAGGTCCGGTGGGACGGCTGCGCATCGCCTCCACCAACACGGTCGCCGAGGAGGTTTTGTCGCCGCGCGCGAGCGACTTCCTGCGCGCCAATCCCGGCCTGACGCTGCAATTCCTCACCTCGAGCGAGAACGTCAGATTCTCGCGCTGGGAGGCCGATCTTGCCATCCGCCTGCGCAAACCCGACAAGGGCGACTTCGCGATCTCCAGGCTCGGTGACATCAAGCTCTATTATTTCGAGCCCGTTGCGACCGAGGGCGAGCCGATGCTGTGCGCCTATCCGGACGAACTCGGCGCCATTCCCGAGATGCAGTTCCTGCGCACGAAGAAATCCCGCGCGCGCTGCGTCACCGACAATGTTCGCGTCATCCGCAGCCTGATCTGCGCGCATCAGGCGGCCGGCGTGTTGCCGGAGCATGTTTGCGCGGACTTGCTCGGCGATCGCCGCCTGCGCGCCATGTTGCTGCCGAAGCGGCGCGATGCCTGGCTGCTCGTGCAAAACCACCTCAAGCGCGACGCGGCAACGCGCGTGACGATCGACTGGGTGAGGGCGTGTTTCCAGGACATGTCGCGCGGTTGACGCAATGCCGCGGTGTGACGATCGCGTCACGCCGCAAGACGCGTGACGAAAAATCTCGGCTTTCCCCCTTGCAACCCGAACGTGCTTCGTCTATTAGCCCGCTCCTTCGCTAGGCCATGGGTCCGGGCTCTCTGAGATCCCGGCTGGCGCGGATCGCTCTGCGATTTCGTGTTCCGCCGAATGAAGGCAAAAGCAGGATGTAGCTCATGGAGAGCGTCGGGGTGAAATCCGAAGGTATCGGTTCGATTCCGGTCTCTTGTCCCACAAAGGATAGCTCAGTTGGGTAGAGCAGGTGACGTTAATCATCGGGTCGCGGGTTCGAATCCCGCTCCATCGCTCCGGGTCAGCCTGAAAAACTGACACCTCTGACGAGGACCGGACGCGCGCTTCAGTCGCAGTCCGGCCGCATTGCCCAAAAGGCTTTCGTCCGAACAACGACACTGTGAGACCGGCTTTGCGCCGCGGGTCGATACCGCTTGCGCCGATGCCGGGTGGCTCGGCATGACCGCTCGACACGCGTTGGGCGATCGCGCGCGTGCGCCCGTCGTCATGCAAGCTCAAGCCCCGGCCCGTTGATCTCTCGGGAAGCGTCGTCCGCGTCCTCACGTCCTTTACAAACGAAACCCGCCATTCGGCCGTGTTCGGCCGGAGGCAACATGATGGAGGCGTGTCATGACCTGGCACTTGCTGATGCTGAACGTGACGGTGAAGGATGGCGAGCGTGCGTTGCTGACGCGCAACGGGCAGCTCGTGCGCGTGCTCGCGCCCGGCAAGCACCGGCTGTTCGATCCCCTGCACGAGCTGAAGGCCGAGGTGCTCGACGTGGTTCGCAGCGAATTCCCTGCGGATCGCTACGCGGTGCTGAAGGCCGCGCGGCCTGATCTGGCCGCCGAGCTGTTCGAGGCGGTCGAGACCAGGGCGGACGAGATTGCGATCGTCAGCCTCGACGGCCGGCCCGTGCATCTGATGACGCCCTGGCAGGTGCGCGTCTACTGGAAGGTCGCGACCCGCATCGATGTCGAGCGCATCGATGTGTCCGCCGATCCCAAGGTCACCGCGCGGCACCTCGCCATGATCGAGCGCAACCGCTCGGCCGTGTCGTCGGAGACGGTGGTCGAGAACCACGAGGCGGGCCTGCTCTATGTCGAGGGCCGGCTGATGGAGCGGCTCGCGCCCGGCCGGCACGCCTTCTGGACCGTCGGCCGCAAGATCGAGGTCAAGCGCCTCGACCTGCGGCCCCAGGCGGTCGAGATCACCGCGCAGGAGATGCTGACCAAGGATCGCATCGCGCTGCGGGTGACGCTGACGGCGTTCCGCCGGATCGTCGATCCCGAGCGGACGGTTGCGACCGTGCCCGACGTGGATGCGTGGCTGTACCGCCTGGTGCAGTTCGCGATCCGCGAAGCGGTGGCGGGCCGGACGCTGGACGAGGTGCTGTCTGCGAAGGCGGCGCTGGATGCGGAGCTGCGCGACTATGTGCGTGCACGCGTCGCGGAGTCCGGCGTGGAGGTGACCGAGCTCGGCGTCAAGGACGTGATCCTGCCCGGCGAGATCCGGGAGCTGGTGAACAAGGTGGTGGAGGCGGAGCGGGTCGCGAAGGCGAACCTGATCCGCCGGCAGGAGGAGACCGCGGCAACGCGTTCGCTCCTGAACACCGCCCGCCTGATGGGGGAGAACCCCCTGCTGCTGCGGCTCAAGGAGCTGGAGTCGCTGGAGCGGCTGGTCGAGAAGGTCGGTCGCATCGATCTCCATGCCTCGAGCGGCGAGGGCCTCGATGCCCTCCTGACCCGGCTCGTGCGCCTGAAGGCGCCCGAGAGCGCGTGAAACGGAAGGGCCGCCCACGGGCGGCCCTTCACTTGTCTGTTGCGGTGAACGCGTGCGCGCGCCCGTGCGACCAAAATCCCGAGAACCAAAACCCTGAGAGGGGATTGCGCGCGCGCAAAGGTTGCGTAATCTCGCAATGACGATCACGGTTTCGATCAGGCAGACGCATGACCACTCTTGAGCAAACCATCCGCCCCTCGGCGCAATCGCGGGAATGGAAGGCGATCGTCATCCTGATCCTGCTGGTCCCGCTGCTGTGGTCGCCGCCGTTCCTGTTTCGCTTCTTCCTGTATCAGCCCTTCAACATTCCCTCGAATTCGATGGTGCCGACGCTGATGGTCGGCGACTACGTCTTTGCCGCGAAGTTCGCCTATGGCTACGACCGCTTTTCGTTGCCGTTCGCGCCATCCTGGATGTCGGACCGCATCTTCGCCGCCGACCCCGATTACGGCGACGTCGTCGTCTTCCGGACGCCGAAGGACACCTCGGTGGACTACGTCAAGCGCGTGGTGGCTCTGCCCGGCGACCGGGTCCAGATGCGTAACGGCCAGCTCATCCTCAACGAGCGGCCGGTGACCCGTGTCGCGCTGGCGAGCGTAGCGGCCGGGGATTTTTGCGGGGCCGACGACGGCGCGAAGATCAAGCGCTGGCGCGAGACGTTGCCGAACGGCGCGAGCTACATCACGTATGACTGCGTCGACAACGGCTACATGGACAACACCAGCGTCTACACCGTGCCGCCGGGCCATTTCTTCGTGCTCGGCGACAACCGCGACAACTCCACCGACAGCCGCTTCATGTCGGCGATGGGCTTCATCCCGATGGACCATCTGGTCGGCAAGGTGACCCGGATCTTCTGGTCGCTCGACCAGGACGGCCGGCTGCGTGGCGAGCGGATGGGGAAGGTGTGGTGAGGGGGCTATGTCAATTCTGGGAGTCGCGAAACTCCGAGCCGGGAATGACGAATATGCAAAGTTATCCTAGCGCCTGTCCCTAAGAAGAACCTCGGCATTGCCTGCTGGGTTCTGGCATCTTGATGACTGAGTTGAGGACGCAATGGTAGACGTGGAAAAGGCTTTACCTGGTTATTCTGCCTTTGAACTGTCAGATCTCGATGTGCTGAAAGGAACCTCGGACTGGGGTGCCGCTCAATGGGAGGAAGAGTATCGCAGAACGCACGAGCGTCTGCGGGACTTTATTGCTGCCCGCGATCCTTTTGTCGTCCTCGCCCGAACGGCTGCGCGGTACATTATTGAATCAACTGTAGCTAGTTCAGAAAATCGCCTTGAACAGCCAGAGGTTGAAATCGTTCAGGCGCTATTGTTGCTCAATGGCCCAATTATAAAGTCGGTCCCCACTTCGCCAGAAAATTTTGTTCGTTTTTGGCCTCTTGTTGGCCGTCATATCCTCGCGTTCGGTCGTAAGCAGCGAGAAATTTCAGAAAAGGCGACAGCCAGCGATTTTGTAAGCCGTCGAGCTCGATCACAAACTTTGTATTATCGGAACTTATTTACGCGCCCTGACTGCGAACGGACTTTGTTAGGAATTCTTACTCGGATAGATTCTCTCTCTAACAAGAACCTCGGCTATCGCATTTCGGAACTCTTTCGAGCGATGGTGCGCATCGTTGACATCGTTCTTGGAAGACTAGAGGCCTTCAGCCTTCGGCAACAAACGTTGAGGACGTCGGCGTCGCGTGCAGAAATCGAAGCAGAGATTGATTTCTTTCGATCCGCTTACCCCCTAGCCGAGCAGGTGTGGAGAGATCGCTCGAACAAGTTAGTCGACATTGAGCACCTTCGCTATGCAGGCTTTCAGATGTCCGAACTTGCCTTTCCTTGGGTATTTACGCTGAGTGCCGATAGCCTCAAAGCCGAATTTACACACGAGATAGTCGATGCATTATATCTGTTATCGTTGCGGCCGGGAGAGCTATCGAGCTTCAACCCGCAACACATTTATCTCAACAACCCCATCTGGCGAAAGCCGTATGTGCGCCAAGGCGATGACCTATTCGTCGCATTGCCTCAACTCATTTTCTCATTCCCATTCGGAATAATTGAAGGAATGATTGATGGATACCGCGAGCTGGAGGTGGCTTACGAGGGGTCGAGAGCTGAGTATCTTGAAGAGGCTGTCGCTCATCTTGTGGGCTCTGCAATGCCAAGTGCCAGTCTCTATCGAAGCGTCGTCTGGGATGATCCAAAGACGGACCAGACATGGGAGAATGATGTTCTCGCTGCGGTTGGAAATTTTATCTTCGTTTTCGAGGCGAAGTCGGGCCGGATTAGCGATGTTGCGCGCCGGGGCGGCGAACTGAGTTTGGCTAGGAATTTAAGGGAGCTTTTCGTTGAGCCGGGAATACAGGGATGGCGTCTACAGAACTATCTCGACGAGCATCAGAAGTCGGCAGTTCTTCGTCGCAAAGTAGATGATGGTCCCATTGATCTTGGTTTGGATCGACCAAAAGTCGTCTTTAGATTTAGTATTTGCATGGAGCACTTTGCTTCGCTCACTAGCGCTAAGTACTATTTTAAGGAGTTGGGTTTGGTAACGAACGATACCGCTTGGGCTCCTGTCCTTTCGCTTGGCGAACTGCAGATGATTTGTCGGTATCTAGATTCTGAAGTGTCTCTTATTCACTATCTTACGCGGCGGGCGACGCTTGAAGAGTTGCTAGACTTCGAGGGCGACGAACAGGATCTGCTATCTCTGTATCTCACCAATGGCTTGTGCCTTGACGTGAATTCGCTCGAGGGGCGAAGAGTCATGTTTCATAACGCCGATAGCTTGGTTCGCCGGAACAAAGTGGCACGTACCAACCGGCGCGAGTTTGAAATTCACGGCGTGCAACTCTCTCCCTTGTGGTTTGCTCTCATTCGGGAGCTGTCTCAAGACGAGGGGCAGCGTCATCGGTTCGACATCATCAATGTCGTCCTCAATCAATTGCCACCAGCATTGGCCGAATTTGAACGTCGCGTCCGCCGGTTCAGACGTGGCGTGCCCCATGGTGGCGAAGACCTGCTAATGACGCGTTTCGTTGTTGGCAAGAAAGTCTTTGTTCTCGCGCTCTACTTGGCGAAGAAGATGCCGGACGCGAGCGATTGGCAAGAGAAGGGGCGTGGTATCGTTGGAATGTTTCATGAAGGAAATGAGATGGTGGAATGTGCCGCGTTCATTTTCTTGAGACGTTCAGCGGAAGCAACGTTCGATGGAGTAAGTTTTTATCGCTACGGTTTCCGTTCAGAGCCCCAAGATGCTTCAAAACTAGCTCAATAAAAAACCCCGGCATCGCTGCCGGGGTTTCGCATTTCGTGTTTGCCTGAGAGGCTGGATCAGAAGTCCATGCCGCCCATGCCGCCGCCCGGGGGCATTGCGGGGCCGGCGCCGCCCTTCTTGGGCAGCTCGGCGACCATGGCTTCCGTGGTGATCAGCAGCGCCGCAACCGAGGCTGCGTTCTGGATCGCGGTACGGACCACCTTGGTCGGGTCGATGATGCCCTTCTTGACGAGGTCGCCGTATTCGCCGGTCTGGGAGTCGAAGCCGTAGGTGTACGACTTGTTCTCCAGCACCTTGCCGACGATCACCGAGCCGTCTTCGCCGGCGTTGATCGCGATCTGGCGAGCGGGAGCCGACAGCGCCTTGCGCACGATCTCGACGCCGGTCTTCTGGTCGTCGTTCTTGGTGCGCAGGCCCTTGAGCTGCTCGGAGGCACGGAGCAGGGCGACGCCGCCGCCCGGGACGATGCCTTCTTCCACGGCCGCGCGGGTCGCATGCATCGCGTCATCAACGCGATCCTTGCGCTCCTTCACCTCGACCTCGGTCGCGCCGCCGACGCGGATCACCGCGACGCCGCCTGCGAGCTTGGCGAGACGCTCCTGGAGCTTCTCACGGTCGTAGTCCGAGGTGGTTTCCTCGATCTGCGCCTTGATCTGGGCCACGCGCGCCTCGATGTCGGCCTTCTTGCCGGCGCCGTTGACGATCGTGGTGTTCTCCTTGTCGATCATCACCTTCTTGGCGCGACCGAGCATGTTGAGTGTGACGTTCTCGAGCTTGATGCCGAGATCTTCCGAGATCGCCTGGCCGCCGGTCAGGATCGCGATGTCCTGCAGCATGGCCTTGCGGCGATCGCCGAAGCCCGGAGCCTTGACGGCCGCGACCTTCAGGCCGCCACGCAGGCGGTTGACGACGAGGGTGGCGAGGGCTTCGCCTTCGACGTCCTCGGCGACGATGACCAGCGGCTTGCCGGTCTGCACCACGGCCTCGAGCAGCGGGAGCAGCTCGTTCAGCGAGGAGAGCTTCTTCTCGTTGATGAGGATGTAGGCGTCGTCCATCTCAACGCGCATCTTGTCGGCGTTGGTGACGAAGTAGGGCGAGATGTAGCCGCGGTCGAACTGCATGCCCTCGACGACGTCGAGTTCGGTCTCGAGCGACTTGGCTTCCTCGACGGTGATGACACCCTCGTTGCCGACCTTCTTCATGGCGTCGGAGAGGAACTTGCCGATCTCCTGGTCGCCGTTCGCCGAGATGGTGCCGACCTGGGCGATCTCCTCGTTCGAGGTGACCTTCTTGGAGTTCTTGACGAGGTCCGCAACGACGGCTTCGACCGCGAGGTCGATACCGCGCTTGAGGTCCATCGGGTTCATGCCGGCGGCAACCGACTTGGCGCCTTCGCGCACGATCGCCTGGGCCAGCACGGTCGCGGTGGTGGTGCCGTCGCCGGCCGCGTCAGCGGACTTGGAGGCGACTTCGCGCACCATCTGGGCGCCCATGTTCTCGAACTTGTCCTCGAGCTCGATCTCCTTGGCGACGGTGACGCCGTCCTTGGTGATGCGGGGTGCGCCGAACGACTTGTCGAGCACGACGTTGCGGCCCTTCGGGCCGAGCGTGACCTTCACCGCGTTGGCGAGGATGTCGACGCCGCGAAGCATCTTGTCGCGCGCATCGACGGAGAATTTGACTTCTTTAGCTGCCATCTGGATTTTTCCTTAGGTGTTAGCTGGGGGAGAGAGGGGGCTCTTAGGCCGCCTTCTTCTTGGAAGCGGGGACGTCGAGGACGCCCATGATGTCGCTTTCCTTCATGATCAGCAGATCGACGCCGTCGATCTTGACCTCGGTGCCGGACCACTTGCCGAACAGCACGCGGTCGCCGACCTTCAGATCGATCGGGATCAGCTTGCCGGCCTCGTCGCGGCCACCGGGGCCGACGGCGACGACTTCGCCCTGGGAGGGCTTTTCCTTGGCAGTGTCGGGAATGATGATGCCGCCAGCGGTCTTCTCTTCTGCGTCGATGCGCTTGACCACGACGCGGTCGTGAAGCGGACGGAATTTCATGCAGTCCTCCTAAGCATTTGCTCAGATTGATGTTTTAAGGGTGTTAGCAATCGATGCCCGCGAGTGCCAATGCGGGTGAAGCTCAAATAAGCCAGGATATTTGCGGGGGCAAGGGCTTCTAGCAGAAAAATAAGCACTCGAAAGCGCCGTCTGCCAGTTTCCTTTACCATCGTTAACCGGCTCGGAGGGCCTCTTCGAGGCCCCCTTGGGGGACCGTATTAGCACGGAGCTATCTCTGCTGCTAACGCATTGAATTTCAACAGCTTGTTAAACTTTTGGGCTTGAGATGGATTGTCAGTTTGCGTCACATTTCTCTCATGTGAGCGCATCGTTTCCGGGTGGCTCGTCAGCAGCGTACCGGCAAGCCATCCCTTGAATATGCGCTCCTGAAAAGGAGGTTGGCATGGTCTCGCGGGTTGGGGTTGTTTCCGACGACTTCCGGAAACAGGTGCTGGGTTATGGGCTGACGACGGCGGAAATCCTCTATCGGATGCCGGATCATCCCTCGCTGCTCCAGACCTATGTCTGGCAGAACTACGATCTCTTCCCGAAATTTCCGGCGCTGAAGGATTTCCTGGCGTTCTGGCAGGAGAAGCTCGACGGTCCGCTTTACTCGGTGACGGTCGCGCATTCCAAGCTGATCAAGCCGGCCGAGCTGCGTGCGGTCGACGGCGTGTTCAGGCTGCATTGACGTAGAGATCAGGCGCCGCTGCTGCAGTAGCGTTTCCACATCGCGCGATAGGCCTCGTCCACCGTTTGCGCGTAGGCGACCGGGTTGCAGGCGGCCGCAGCTCTGACCTGTTCGGGCAGCTCGCGGCGCAATGTGTCGAGGTCGCCGATCTGCAGCGCACGGCTGACTGCGGTTTCGACATAGGCCTCGCGGCTGTCCACGACCCAGTCCGGCAGGCCAAGCGCGGTGAGGATGGCGCCGCCGGCGCGGCTGGGCAGACTGTTCCCGAGCTTCGCCACCACGGGCACGCCCATCTGCAGGGCTTCCAACGTGCTGACGCCGCCATTCTGCGGGAACGTGTCGAGGGCAATGTCGACGCGCTTGAATGCTGCCAGATGGTCGATTCGCAGGGTGGTTCCGAGCAGGTCGACGCGTTCGGCCGGCACTCCGCAAGCCGCAAGCCGTGCCAGCAGATTGTCGCGGACCAGTTGATCGTCCAGCGCAAGATCCTTGATCAGCAGTCGTGACCCCGGCACCCGCTCGAGAATCCCGGACCAGGCTTCCGCGGCCTCCTCGGAAATCTTGCTGATGCGGTTGAAGACGCCGAATGTGACGAAGCCGTTCGACGTCGCCGGCGTTGACGTCCCCGCAAGCTCGATCGGCAGCGGCTCCAGCGTCACAAAGCACGGCAGATCGACCACGGTTTCCGCAAACAGATGCCGAACCTCGGCAGGAATCGCGACCGGGTCCGAGAACAGATAATCGATCGTCGGCAGACCGGTGCCGGTACCATGGCCCCAGCCATGCGCCTGGATCGGCGCCGGCTTTTGCGCAAACACGCCGAGGCGGTTTCCCTTGGTATGGCCGGACAGATCGATCAGGATATCGACGCCATCGGCGCGGATCTCGGCGGCAAGGCGATCGTCGCTCCATTGCGAGGCGTCGCGCCAGCGATCGGCGATCTTTCGAAATTCGTCGGTCGCCGCATCCGCTTTTGACGAACAAGAATAGCACACGATCTCGAACTGTGTCCGGTCGTGGTATTGCAGGACCGGCTTGAATATGAACGCGGCCGAATGCGCGTTGAAGTCCGCCGAGACATAGCCGAGCACCAGGGGGCGATCCGGATCGCGGTTGTTGTCGTGCGGTCTTGCCGCTTCCAAAGCGATTTTCGCGCCGATCTGCTCCCACCAGACTCGCCGCGCTTGCTGATGCTGCTCGACGCTGGCATCGGCCAGGAAATCGAGTGCGAAGATCTTGTTGGAGATCGCGCTCGGGAAGTCAGGCTTGATGGCAAGAGCCCTGTCGAAACTGGCCAGGGCTTCGTCGACCCGGCCAAGTCCGGCGAGGCAAAGGCCCAGCACCAGGTGAGCTTGAACGCATTCGGGATCGATCGCGAGGGCCTTCTCGCAATCGGGCAATGCTTCGGCCATTTGCTGGAGCTGGAGCCAGACGCTGGCCCGCCACAGCCATCCGTTCACGTCGTCGGGCGCCAGGGCGACTGCCCGATTGCAATCCGCCATGGCTTCGTCAAATCGCAGAAGCTCCTGCAATGCGACGGCGCGGTTCGCCAGCGCCGAGGCATAGTCAGGCTTGATCGACAGCGCGCGGTTCAAGCTTGCGATGGCCTCGTCATAATTGCGCTGACGGCAGAGCACCCAACCCCGGCCGTTGTGGGCTTCGGCAAGGTTTCCGTCAATTGCGAGCGCCTTGTCGAAGCAGGCGAGCGCTTCCTGAAGATCGAACGTCACGCTCGCGTTGCCGAGATTGGACAGGGCTACGGCGTAGTTGGGGCGCAAGGCGAGGGCCCTTCGATAGCTCTCGCAGGCCTCACCGTGGCGTCGTAGCCCGTTCAGCGCGACGCCTCGGCTCATGTGAGCATCGGCAGATCGCGGATCCACGGCAACCGCCCGGCTCAGCAGAGTTTCGGCTTGCTGGTAATTCCTGGCGTCGGACTCCAGAACGCCGAGCATATGCAGCGCGATGAACTGGTTGGGATCGAGTTGCAGCAGTTGGCGATAGGCCGCCTTGGCCTGGGGGAGAAGCCCCTTCTTCTGCAGCTGGAGGGCGTTCCCGAGCAAGGGCAGCACCTCGGCTTCCTGCCGTTTCCGAAGCCGGGCATTTTGAAATGCACGCTGACCGACGCTGTTGCTCATGAATCAATTCCCCCAGAATCTCTCTGGCGAGATTAATTCAGCGAGTGAGCCAATACGAGACGACGGCCGCTCGCGACGCCAGCCTGGGGCAAGCTACGACCGATCGGGGTCATGGCGTGACCAGCCTGGGCCCCGCGATTGCTGCCGCGTCCAAGACTGGGTAGTCTGCCCGAGGGTTGCACCCGTCCGGCGGGCGCGGCCAGATCAGGGAGGCAGGCAATGGCCAGGCAAAAGGCATCAAGACCGGCAACGAAGACCGCGGTGAAGAAGCGGAGCGGCGCCAGGGCGGCGGCGCGATCCTCGGCGCGCAAGGCGGTGAAGGCGAAGGCGCGCACGAGCTCGCCGAAGAAGGCCGTGCGTCCCAAGCAGCGCATCGCGATCAGCCATCACCGCGAGGAAGACTTCAAGGCCGATGGCCTGCGCGCCTACGCGAAGTACCGCGACCTCGGCATCGCCGAAGCAAGCCACGGCCTCGCGCAAGCGCACGTGATCCGGCTGCAAGGCCCCTGCAATCCCGCCGAAGTCTCGAAGCTTCACTTCCACGACGTCGAATTCCAGATGGTCTACGTGCTCAAGGGCTGGGTGAAGACCTACATGGACGGGGAGGGCGAGACCTTGATGAAAGAAGGCAGCGCCTGGACCCAGCCGCCGAAGATCAAGCACATGATCCTGGATTATTCGGATGACGTCGAGCTCTTGGAGGTGATTTTGCCTGCGGAGTTCAGGACGGTGGAGTTGAAGGCGTAGGCGCTCGCTCCTTCGTCATTGCGAGCGAAGCGAAGCAATCCAGCCTGTTTCCGCGGATGCATTTCTGGATTGCTTCGCTTCGCTCGCAATGACGGGCGGATAGAGCTAGCTCAACACCCCCACCACCGCGCCCATCAGACACGTCGTCAGCGTCCCCGATACGATCGACTTCAGCCCGAGCGCGTTGATCTCCTCGCGCCGTTCCGGCGCCATCACGCCTAAGCCGCCGATCATGATGCCGAGGCTGGCAAAGTTGGCAAAGCCGCACATCGCATAGAGCACGATCAGGCGCGAGCGCGGATCGAGCGCGCCGGGCGGCAGCTTTGAGAAGTCGACATAGGCGATCAATTCGTTGAGCACGGTCTTGGTGCCCATCAGGCTGCCGGCCGTCACCGCTTGGTCCCAGGGCAATCCCATCAGCCAGCACACCGGCGCCATGACGAGGCCAAGCAGGCGCTGCAACGAGATCGCGGCGCCGCCGATATCAGGCAGCAGGCCGAGGACGGCGTTGACGAGATAGACCAGCGCCACCAGCACCAGCAGCATCGCGACGATGTTGATCAACAGTTCGATCCCGGCACCGGTGCCTTTCACGATCGCATCCATCGTGCCGGAGACTTCCATCTCCGGATCCTCCAGCGCGCCGCCGGTGCGCCTGTCCGATGTCTCGGGCACCATGATCAGGCTGACGAGGATCGCGGCCGGCGCGCCCAGCACCGAGGCGATGACGAAATGCGCGGCGGCATCGGGGATGAGGGGCGCAAGCAGCGTCGCATAGAGCACCAGCACCGTGCCGGCGATACCGGCCATGCCGCCGGTCATCACCAGGAACAATTCGCTGCGCGTCATCTGCGCCAGATACGGTCGCACGAACAGCGGCGCCTCGACCATGCCGAGGAAGATGTTGGCAGCGGTCGAGAGCCCGACCGCGCCACCGACGCCGAGTGTTCGCTCCAGCAGCCAGGCCATGCCGCGCACGATCGGAGGAAGCACGCGCCAATAGAACAGCAGCGTCGTCAGAACGCTCATGACCAGGACGATCGGCAGCGCCTGGAACGCCAGGATGAAGTCCGCGCCCGGCACCTTCACGTCGAAGGGCAGGGGACCGCCGCCGACATAGCCGAACACGAAGGAGGAGCCGGCGCGCGAGGCCGCCGAGATCGCGCCGACCGCGTCGTTGATGGCGCCGAAGGCATGGGCGACGACCGGCACTTTCAACAGCACGATCGCGGTGACGAAGGTCGCGACGAGGCCGATCGCGGCCTGGCGCAGCGAGACCGCGCGGCGATTCTCTGCCAACGCCCACGCGATCAGCAGCAATGCGAAAATGCCGAGTGCCGATTGCAGCCGCAGCATGATGTCCCCAAAAGCCCCCCGTGATTATGGCCGCCCATGCGTTGCAAAGGCAATGCCGGGACATGCGGGAAACGCCCGGCTGTTGACAAGAAGGCCCCCGTCAGCCACGCGGGGGCTCGTCAAGATCAGGCGCGGACGGTCCCAAAAAGGTGAGTCAGGAGCCACGTGAAGAGCAGCCATTGCCGGCCAATCCGCCGGTCAGCGCCGGCGCGCTCCTCTCGCACCGCGCCTTCCTGTTCTTCGTGCTCTCGCGCAGCCTGTCGCGCTTCTCCAGCCAGATCGCGGCGGTTGCGATCGGCTGGCAGATCTACGATCTCACCGGCTCGGCCTTCGATCTCGGCATGGTCGGCCTCGTGCAGTTCCTGCCCACCGCGCTGCTCGTGTTCGTCGCCGGCCACGCCGCCGACCGTTTCGAGCGCAAGCGCGTGGTCCAGCTCTGCCAGCTGGTGGAAGCGGCGACCGCGCTGTATCTCTGTGTCATCACCTATCTCGGTGCGGTCAGCGAGGTGCAGATCTTCATCGCGACCTTCGTGCTCGGCATTGCCGGCGCCTTCGAGAGCCCGACCACCGCGGCGCTGCTGCCGCTGATCGCGCCGCAGGGCTCGCTCCAGCGCGCCACGGCCGTCGCGAGCGGCGCAGGCCAGGTCGCGACCATCACGGGGCCCGCGCTCGGCGGTTTTGCCTACGCGGTCGCGCCGCATCTTGCCTATGGCCTGATGTTGCTGTTCTGGATCCTCGGGATGATCCTGACCGGCTTCATCCGGCCGCGGCCGCAGGCGGTGGCCAAGGACATGGAGGGCGCGGACAATATCTTTGCCGGTGTCCGCTTCATCCGGAGCAATCCGGCGATCCTCGGCACCATCTCGCTCGACCTGTTCGCGGTGCTGTTCGGCGGCGTCACGGCGCTCTTGCCGATCTATGCCCGCGACATCCTCCAGACCGGCCCGATGGGGCTCGGGATCCTGCGCGCCGCGCCGGCCGTCGGCGCGCTGCTGATGACCATGGTGCTGGCGCGGCACGCCATCTCCAGGCATGTCGGCTTGCGCATGTTCCAGGCCGTGATCGTGTTCGGCCTCGCCACGATCGTGTTCGCACTGTCGTCCTGGATGTGGCTGTCGGTGCTGTCGCTCGCCATTCTCGGCGCCGCCGACACGATCAGCGTCGTGATCCGCTTCTCGCTGGTGCAGCTCTCCACCCCCGACGAGATGCGCGGTCGCGTCGGCGCGGTGAACTTCCTCTTCATCAACGCCTCAAACCAGCTCGGCCAATTCGAGAGCGGTGTGGCCGCCGCATTGCTCGGCGCCATGCCCGCCGCCGTGCTCGGCGGCGTCTGCACGGTGGCCGTGGCGCTGCTCTGGATGAAGCTGTTTCCGAGCCTGCGGCGAGTGGAGAGTTTGGAGTAGGGTGAGGTCCCGTGTCCCGGACGCGGTGCGGCACGAAGTGACGCACCGCAGAGCCGGGACCCAGAAAGCCAAGAACGAGATCGCGGAGGCATGGGCCCCGGCTCAGCAGCGCGTCATTGCATGCCGCGCTGCGTCCGGGGCACGAGAGTGGCTTCAGCCCCGTCCGACGAACGGCATCTTCGTCGCCATCACCGTCATGGTCAGCACGTTGGCGTCGAGCGGCAGGCCGGCCATGTAGGCGACGGCATCGCCGACCGCCTTGGCGTCCATGCGCGGCTCCTGCTTCGACGTGCCGTCGGGCTGCAGCACGCCGGGGCCGTTGACCATGCGATCGGTCATCGGCGTTGCCGCATTGCCGATGTCGACCTGGCCGACCGCGATGTCGTACATGCGGCCGTCGAGGTTGCTCGCCTTGGTGAGGCCGGTG
Source organism: Bradyrhizobium sp. GW821-FHT12B03 (assembly GCF_058807535.1). Taxonomy (NCBI): domain Bacteria; kingdom Pseudomonadati; phylum Pseudomonadota; class Alphaproteobacteria; order Hyphomicrobiales; family Nitrobacteraceae; genus Bradyrhizobium; species Bradyrhizobium sp. GW821-FHT12B03. The sequence continues at coordinate 233,268 of NZ_JBXAQU010000010.1, read as the reverse complement.
ATGGCGTGCTTGGTCGAGGTGTAGGCGGCCGAGAACGGCCGCGGCGCGTGCGCCGAGATCGAGCCGTTGTTGATGATGCGGCCGCCGCGCGGGCTCTGGTCCTTCATGATGCGGAAGGCGTGCTGGGTGCAGAGGAACGGGCCGGTGAGGTTGGTGTTCACCACCGCCTGCCACTGCTCGAGACTGAGATCCTCGAAGTTCACGGCCGGCGCGCCCATGCCGGCATTGTTGAAGAGCACGTCGAGGCGGCCATAGGTCGCCTTCACCTTGTCGAACAGCCCGGCGATGGAATCCGGCTTGGTCATGTCGGCGGTGACGCAGAGGCTTTTTCCCGCGGGGCCGAGCTTTGCGGTCTCCTCGAGCATCTCCATTCGGCGCCCGACCAGCACCACGGTGAAGCCGGTGTTCATCAATGCCAGCGAGGCGGCGCGCCCGACACCGGTGCCGGCGCCCGTCACCACTGCGATCTTCTTTGCTTCACTCATCGTTTCCTGCCTTTTCTCTCTTCAAGGTCTCTTGGTTGTCAGGTCTTGGGTTCTTTTTCGTTCTTGTAGGGCGGCCGCGGAATGTTCTGATGCGCGGCGCGCAAGGCCGCCGACCAGCGCGAGCGCAGATCGTGGAAATAGGGCTCGCCCGCCTCGATGCGGTGGTTGAGATCGGCATCGCAGGCATCGGCGCGCACCACCAGCACGTCGATCGGCAGACCGACGCCGAGATTGGAGCGCATGGTGGAGTCCATCGAGATCAGCCCGGTCTTCAGCGCCTCGTAGAGCTCAACGTCGTAATGCATGGCGCGGTCGAGCACCGGCTTGCCGTATTTGTGCTCGCCGATCTGAAGGTAGGGCGTGTCGGTGGTGCACTCGATGAAATTGCCTGCCGTGTAGACCATGAACAGGCGCATCCGCGCGCCCTTGATCTGGCCGCCGAACAGGAAGGAGACGTCGAACGAGACGTCCTCGGATTTCAGCGCGGGCCCTTCGGTCGCGTGCACAGCCCGGATCGCCCGGCCGATGCGCTGGGCGGCCTGGAACATGGTCGGCGCGTTCATCAGCGTCTCGATATCGCCCGTGTTGGGGTCCTCGAGGCCTTCGGTCAGCGTGGACAGCACCGACTGGCTGATGGCGAGGTTGCCGGCGCTGGCGATCGCCATGATGCGGTCGCCGGGCTTGGAGAAGATGTGCAGCTTGCGGAAGGTCGAGACGTTGTCGAGGCCGGCATTGGTGCGGGTGTCGGCGATCATCACCAGACCGTCCCGAACCAGAATTCCGCAACAATAGGTCATTTCCAGTCCCCGAACGCGTTTGCGCGGAATTACTAGCCAATTTCGGGGAGGCATGAAACCCCCGATTCCCGGGGGAGGTCGTCATTCCGGGCAAGGCAACCAGTTCTGCCGCGGCGAATGCCCACCTCAGTCGGCGGCGTCGACGAGAAACGCCTCATCGACGGGAACGCCGAGCGCCGTGACCAGCCGGTTCGTCTCCGCGGCCATGCCGACGATGGCAAGCATCTCGCCATATTCGGCCTCGGTCATGCCCTTGGCCCGTGCGCTGGCGGTGTGGGAATGGATGCAGTAGCTGCAGCCATGCGCCACCGAAACCGCGACATAGAGCATTTCCTTGGTCTTGGGATCGAGCGCTCCGGGCGCCATCACCTCCTTGATGCTCTCCCAGGTCCGCCGCAGCGTCTTCGGATCATGCGCCAGCGCGCGCCAGAAATTGTTGACGAAGTCCGACTGCCGCACCTTGCGGATGTCGTCGAAAACGGCGCGCGCCTCGCTGGAGAGCTCATCGTCCGAAAGCAGCTTTACGGTCGCCATGGGGGTCCTCGCAGGGTCTGGTCTGACCCTGCGATTGTAGCACGGCTCATGCGATCGGCCGGCAGCGCTTCGTGGCGAGATCAGCTCTGCCGCTGTGACTGCGACTGGCTGCCGCGGCCGGCCTGCTCGACCTTGACCGCCACCGACAGCGTCTCCGTGCCGCCGCCATAGCGGGTGCCGCGCACGGGAGCTGCGCCGAGATAGTCGAGCCCGATCGCGACGCGGACATGGGCGTCGGTGGCGCAGATGCTGTTGGCGGGGTCGAAGCCGACCCAGCCGAGATCGGGGACATAGGCCTCCGCCCAGGCATGGCCGGCATCCTGATGCACCGTTCCGTCGGAGCGCAGGAAGTGGCCGGAGACGAACCGCGCGGGCACGCCGCCGGTGCGGGCGCAAGCGATGAAGATATGCGCGTAGTCCTGGCAGACGCCGCGCTTGAGCGTGAAGGCTTCCGCCGCCGAGGTGCCGCTGTTGGTCGGATCCTCGTCGAAGGTCATGTGGTCGCCGATCTCGGACATCAGCGTATGCAGGAATCCGAGCGTGTCGCTCTCGGCCTCGCTGCGCAACTGCCGCGCCACGGCCGACATCGCCGGGTTGACTTCGGTGAGGTCGGTGGCGCGCAAAAACATGCCGGCTGGAAAGCGCTCGTCGGCGCCGCGCAGCACGCCGCCGGTGTCGTGGGTTTCGATCAGGCCCTCGGCAATGATCTTGATGTCGCCGACGGGGCCGCAGGACAGCACATGGGTGACGTTGCCGAAGGCGTCCTCATGGGTGTCGAGCTTGGTGTCGGTCGAGACGTCGATCTGCCATTCCGCCACATACTGCCCGTCATGGCTGCACGGCGTCATGCGCAGGATCTGGATCACGCTGGTGGCCGGCGGCTCGTAGCGATAGGTCGTGGTGTGCTGGATTCGCAGGCGCATGGTGGACCGTGAAGTTAGTGGTTGGACCCGACTGCCTACTGCGAGGAAAGCTCGTCATGCCCGGGCTTGTCCCGGCCATCCACGGTCTTCTTCGGCGCGAAGGCAAGAACGTGGATGGCCGGGACGAGCCCGGCCATGACGATATCCCGTTTTCGTCAGCCGGGGGACATCAGATCAAATACTGCTTCGTGATGATTTCGCCCAGCCTGGAATTGTCGGCGATGAATTCCTGAATGAATTCATGCACGCCGTGCTGGAAGATGTCGTTCATATTGCTGTGTTCGAGCCGGTTGCGGATGCCGCGCGCGTGGCGCTGGGCGGGACCCTGGCGGCCATAGGCGACGCCGATCTGGTCGAGATTGCGCGTGAGATTGTCATAGCAGCTCGCCAGCGAGCGCGGCAGCGTCCCGTTGAGAATGAGCAGATCCGCAACCAGCCACGGCTTCAGCGTCTCGCGATAGACCCAGTGATAGGCCGTCAGCGCCGAGACCGAGCGCAGGATCGAGCTCCACTGGTAGAAGTCGAGCGGACCGCCGACATGCTCCTCCTCGGGCAGCAGCACGTGATACTTCACGTCGAGGATACGCGCCGTGTTGTCGGCGCGCTCCAGGTGCAGGCCAAGACGCGAGAACCAGTAGGCGTCGTTGCGCAGCATGGTGCGGTAGGCCGAGCCGTCGAAGCGCAGCGAAGTCTCCTGCACGAAGCGCAGGAACTTTGCGAGATCCTCGCGCGTCGAGGTACCCTTGTTCCAGACCTCCTGCAATTCGATCCAGGCCGAGTTGATGGTGTCCCACATCTCGCTGGTGAGCGCGGTGCGCACCGAGCGCGAGTTCAGCCGCGCCGCCTCGATGCAGTTCCTGATCGAGGACGGATTGTTCGGCGAGAACGAGAGGTACTCGACGACGTTGTGCTCGTTGGCTTCTTCATATTGCTGATAGAAGCTCGCGGCGACGCCGGCGGTCAGCAGCGCCGAGTCCCATTCGTTGGTCTTGCCGATATAGGCGGCAGGAAGCGCAGTGACGCGCAGCGTCGCATCGATGGTACGCGCGAGATATTCGGCCCGTTCGACGTAGCGGGCGAGCCAGTAGAGGTTTTCGGCGGTACGCGACAGCATCTCTCTACTCGTCCAGAATCCAGGTGTCTTTGGTGCCGCCGCCCTGGCTCGAATTCACCACCAGGGAGCCTTCCTTCAGCGCGACGCGTGTCAGTCCGCCCGGCACGATGGTCGTGCTCTTGCTGCCCGTGAGCACGAAGGGCCGCAGATCCACGTGACGCGGCGCGAGGCCGCTTGCGGTGCAGGTCGGGCAGGTCGAGAGCGCCAGCGTCGGCTGCGCGATAAAACCTTCCGGCTCACGCTTGAGCTTTTCGCGGAACGCCTCGATCGTCGCTTTCGTCGCCGCAGGGCCGATCAGCATGCCGTAGCCGCCGGAGCCGTGGACTTCCTTGACGACGAGATCGCCGAGATGGTCGAGCACGTAGGCCAGATCTTTCGGCTCGCGGCAGCGCCAGGTCTGCACGTTCTTCAGGATCGGCTCCTCGCCGAGATAGAATTTCACGATGTCGGGCATGTAGGAGTAGATCGCCTTGTCGTCGGCGATGCCGGTGCCGACGGCGTTGGCGAGCGTGATGTTGCCGGCGGCATAGGCCGACATCAGGCCGGGCACGCCGAGCGCCGAGTCGGGGCGGAAGGTGAGGGGATCGAGGAAATCGTCGTCGACGCGGCGATAGATCACGTCGACCCGTTTGACGCCCTCGGTCGTCCGCATGAACACTTCGTTGTTCTTGACGATGAGGTCGCGGCCCTCGACCAGCTCGATGCCGAGCTTGTCGGCCAGGAAGGAATGCTCGTAATAGGCGGAGTTGTAGACGCCCGGCGTGAGCAGGGCGACCGTCGGCTCACCCGAGGCGCCCTGCGGCGCCACCGAGCGCAAGGCGGACAGCAGTTCGTCCGGATACCGCTCGACCGGCGCCACCCTGTGGCGGGCGAACAGATCCGGAAACAACCGCATCATGATCTCGCGGTTTTCCAGCATGTAGGACACGCCGGAGGGCGTGCGCGCATTGTCCTCCAGCACGATGAAGTCGTCGGCATCGACCCTGATGATGTCGATGCCGGCGATGTGCACGTAGACATCGTGCGGCACCTGCTGGCCGTTCATCTCCGGGCGGAACACCGGGTTCTGGAAGATGAGATCGGCGGGCACGATCTCGGCGCGAAGGATGTCGCGGCCGTGATAGATGTCGCGCAGGAACATGTTCAGCGCCTTGACGCGCTGCTTCAGGCCCTTCTCCAGCAGCGTCCATTCCTTGCCGGACATGATCCGCGGGATCACGTCGAAGGGGATCAGGCGCTCGGTGGATTCGGAGTCGCCGTAGACGGCGAAGGTGATGCCGATCCGGCGAAACAGGAGCTCGGCTTCCTGGCGGCGATATTCGAGCGCCTCGGGAGGCGTCTCCTTGAGCCAGCGCGCCAGCTCCTGATAGGCGGGGCGAAGGTCCCCACCGGGAATGTTCATTTCATCAAACGCGACTGCCATAGATCCCGACTTGTCTCCGCAAGGCGTTGCGCCATTCGGCAGGTCGTCAGGCCTTGGTGAAGACCGCAACGTCCTGGCCATGCGGCAAGAGTGCATGACTTTCATGTGGTAGCAAGGGCCGGGCCAGCGCGATAAGCAAGGTCTGGCAGCATTTACCGGGGATGGCCGGCGGCTTGCCTGAAAAAATGGCTGAGGACTGCTTATTTCGGCAGCAAAACCGCGTGACTTCAACGCGTTACCTCGGCAAAGTCGGCGCGAGAGGTGAGGGACTTAAGGCATGAGCGAGATCGTCACGGCGGGCATTCTGGTCATTGGGGATGAAATTCTATCCGGCCGGACCAAGGACAAGAATATCGGTTTCATCGCCGAATACCTGACCAATATCGGCATCGACCTGAAGGAAGTCCGGGTCGTCTCCGACGACGAGGCCGACATCATTGCCGCCTTGGATGCACTGCGGCATCGCTACACCTATGTCTTCACCACCGGCGGGATCGGGCCGACCCATGACGACATTACCGCCGACAGCGTCGCCAAGGCCTTCGGCGTCGGCATCGACCACCACCCGGAGGTGGTCGCCCGTTTCCGCGAGCGCTGGAGCGAGCAGGACCTCAACGAGGCCCGCCTGCGCATGGCCCGCATCCCCGACGGCGCCGAGCTGATCCAGAGCGCGACCATCCTCGCCCCCGGCTTCAAGATCGGCAATGTCATCGTCATGGCGGGCGTGCCGTCGATCATGCAGGCGATGATGGACATCGTCTCGCCCAAGCTGAAATCGGGCGTGCGCATGCTTTCCGAATCGGTCCGCGCCAATGCGCGAGAAGGCGACATCGGCAGCCCCTTGCGGGCGATCGCCGCCGCCCATCCCGACACCATCATCGGCAGCTATCCCTTCATGGATGAAGAGCAGAAGCCCAACACCAATCTGGTGGTGCGCTCGCGCGATGCGGACAAGCTTGCCGCGGCGATGGCGGCGGTGAAGGAAATGCTGGCAGGATTGAACATCACCCGGTAGCAGAAAGGCTGCCGGACGACGATTGGCAGGAGAAGACGATGGGCGGTGAAGCACCGGAACTGAGCGCGCAGGAGCGGGCGGGCAAGGCCTTTCCGGTCTCGTGGGACCAGTTCCACCGGGACTGCCGGGCACTGACCTGGCGGCTCAACGAGGTCGGTCCGTTTCACGCGGTGATCGCGATCACCCGCGGCGGCCTGGTGCCGGCCGCGATCGTGGCGCGCGAGCTCGGGGTGCGCGTGATCGATACCGTCTGTATCGCCAGCTACGACCACGACAAGCAGGGCGAGCTCCAGGTCCTCAAGGGCATTTCGGAGTCCGCGATGAAGCTCGGCGGCGGCACCGGCAAGGGGCTGCTGATCGTCGACGACCTCGTCGACACCGGCAAGACCGGCAGGCTGGTGCGCCAGATGCTGCCCGACGCACATTTCGCCACCGTCTATGCCAAGCCGAAGGGGCGCCCGCTGGTCGATACCTTCATCACGGAAGTGTCGCAGGACACCTGGATCTTCTTCCCTTGGGACACCGCGCTGTCCTACCACCCGCCGCTGCGCGACGGGGCGGCGTAACGCCAGCACGGGCTGACTGCGATGACCGAACGCATTCGATCGGCATGGCAGGCACGGCTCGGGTTCGTCGTCGTGCTCGCGGCGATGGTCTTCGCTGCCGAGGCGCGATGCCAGGATGCGGCGCTGATCGAGGACATTGTGGTCGGCAGCCGTGTGCTCGCCGACCTCGGCGTGCTCGACGGCTTTGGCCATGTCAGCGCCCGCGATCCCAAAAACCCCGATCATTTCCTGATGTCGCGCTCGCTGGCGCCGGCGCTCGTCACTGCCGACGACATCATGGAATTCGATCTCGACGGCAACGCCGTCGACCCCAAGGGGCGCAGCGTCTTTCTGGAGCGCTTCATCCACAGCGAAATCTACAAGGCGCGGCCTGATGTCATGGCGGTCGTGCATACGCATTCGCCCGGCGTGATCCCGTTTACGGTCAGTCAGGTGAGCTTGCGGCCGGTCTTCCACAATGCGGCCTTCCTCGGCGCGGGTGCGCCGGTCTGGGAGATCCGCAAGGACTTCGGCGAGACCAACATGCTGGTCAGCAACGCCGCCATCGGCAAATCGCTGGCGGCAGCACTCGCCGACAAACCGGTGGTGCTGATGCGCGGCCATGGCGATGCCACCGTCGGACCGTCCGTGAAGGTTGCGGTCTTCCGTGCCTATTACACCGACGTCAATGCGCGGCTCCAGTCGCAGGCGATCGCGCTCGGCGGCGAGGTCAATTATCTGACGCCGGCTGAGGGTACCAAGGCCGATGCGATCAATCTCCAGGTGCTCGACCGCGTCTGGAACCTGTGGAAGCTGCGTGTTGCCGCGGCGCCAAAATAATGCCGCTGCAAAACCGCGTCACGCCGACCGGCGAGATCATCGCGACGCCGCATCGCGGGATGTTCACCGGCAATCGCGGCATCATCCACGATCCCGCGACGAAGACGCTGTTGACCAAACGCTGGTCGTCGCCGGCCTGGATCACCTGCCTGTGCGAATTCCGGGGATGGCGGCGGCCGGTGATGGCGCGGCGAAGCTGGACCGAGCTGTTCTTTCTCGACGAGGCCACCGCTTTTGCGGCCGGTCACCGCCCCTGTTTCTTCTGCCGCCGTGACGATGCCAGGCGCTTTCGCGCCGCTTGGGAGAGGGGAAACGGTGTCAGCGACGTCAGTGCGAAGGCAATGGACGCCGTCCTGCATCGCGAGCGCCTCGCGCGCGGCAAGAAGCGGTTGCACGCGCTGCCGATGCCGCTGTCAGAACTGCCCGATGGCGCGATGGTGCAGCAGCGCGAGGAGAGCTTTCTGGTTATGCAGGGCAGGCCGCTGCTGTGGTCGCCGGCGGGGTATGTCCGCGCCAATCGTCAACTCGACGATGCTAAACTACTCACGCCTCCCTCGACACTTCGCGCGATGAGCGCGGGTTATCAACCGTCGCTACACGTGACCGCAGGGAGCGACACTCGATAAAGAATCTGAAGAGCCAGAACACTCCAAACGGGATCGAAGGAAATAGGAAAGGGAATAAGAGAGGCGGGCCGCGGCCACCTCCGACAAAGGTAACCAGTCCGAAGAACGCGCAGAAAAAAGCTGCGCCGGACAAAGACATCACTATCCATTCCCATAGCAGACTCAGCGCGACGTCGCGCCACGTGACCTTGCGGATCGGGCCGCTCTCTGGCCAACGGTCCCTGGCTACACTTGCGAGCGCGTCAGCAACGTAGCTCGGGACGATGATGGTGACGGGCGAGCCGATATAGAGCTCGGCCCTTTGGCCGAAGATGGTCCAAGTCCTGATGACCGCAAGATTCTCCCAGGACGTGAAAATGCTGTGGTCAAGCAAGCCGATCCCGCCGACCCCGACGCTGACGCGAAGCCCGTCTGCGTAGGCGCTGACAACGTAAAGGCCTTTGATCCGGACGGAACCATCCTTGCCGCCGAGATAGCCGAACTGCAAGATCGGCTCGACCGGGCGATCCTGACTGGCTTCGGTCGATCTGAATCGGACGACGTGTCGGCGCGCCAGGGCGAGGTAGACGAGCGATATCCCTCCGATAAGCAAGCTTGCGCCCAGGACATGAGCCATGTGTCGCTACCTCAATGGCCGCCCTTGCTCGTCCACCGTCGTCCGCGCATCGCGCAGCGCCCATTCGCGGATCACCTGGCGGCAGCGGGTCAGCTCGGCCTCGCTCGCCGCATGCGCGTCCTTCGAGGCCCGCTCGACCATCGCCTTGCAGTTGACGAGCACGGAGCGATCCTCCGCGCGTGCCAATGCCGTGACTGCGACGAGTGCCGCGATGACGATGGCCGGTCGGATCACCGCCGTTACCCCAGTTTCTCGCGCGCCAGCGCCGCGCCGGCGCCGAGCGCCATCAGCTTGGCTTCGGCGATCTCGCGGCGCATCGGCGCCATGCCGCAATTGGTGGTGGCGATGATGTTGCTCTTCGGCACGAATTTCGACACCGCGTCGATCACCTTCACGACGTCGTCGGCCGTCTCCACCGTGTCGTTGGCGACGTCGATCACGCCGGCCTGCACGATCTTGGTCTTGAGCAGCGCGAGCAAATCGAGCGGCACCTTGGAATTTCGGCACTCGATCGCGACCTGCTGGATCGGGCTCGCGTCGATCGCCGGAAAGATCTGCTCGTACTGCCGCCACTGCGCGCCGAGCGTCTCCTTCCAGTCGGTGTTGGCCTTGATGCCGTAGCCGTAGCAGATGTGCACGGCGGTGGCGCAGGTCAGGCCCTGCGCGGCGCGCTCCAGCGCCTTGATGCCCCAGTCGTTGACTTCGTCCATGTAGACGTTGAAGGCGGGCTCGTCGAACTGCACGAGATCGACGCCATCGGCTTGCAGGGCCTTGGCTTCCTCGTTCAACAGCTCAGCGAACGCAAAGGCCATCTTGACGCGGTCGCCATAGTAGCGATCGGCAATGGTGTCGATGATGGTCATCGGGCCGGGCAGGGTGAATTTCAGCTTCTTCTTCGTGTGCGTGCGGGCGACACGCGCCTCGAAATCATGGACGCGGCCCTTGAGGCGGAGCGGCGCGACCACCTGCGGCACCATCGCCTTGTAGCGGTCCTTGCGGATGCCCATCTCGACCTTGTGGGCGAAATCGATGCCGTCGATCTTCTCCAGAAAACCGTGCACGAAATGCTGGCGGGCCTGCTCGCCCTCCGTGACGATGTCGATGCCGGCGTCCTCCTGGATCTTCAGCCAGATCAGCGTCGCATCGCGTTTGGCGCGCAAGAGCTCGTCGCCCTGCGACTTCCAGGGCGCCCACAGCATGTTGGGCTCGGCAAGCCATTCGGGCTTCGGCAACGAGCCGGCGATCGTGGTTGGAAACAGCATGGCGGCCCTCCCGGCAGGTTATGTTGCGCCTCTTCCTGCCATGTCCTAACGTCAAGGTACAGAACAACAAAAGTCGCTCTCTATTCCATTGGCGACGACTGGGAAGGTCAAGGGAAAGCCAAGGGAAAGGTCATGATCGATCTCTATTATGCGCCGACGCCGAACGGCTGGAAAATCTCGATCATGCTGGAGGAACTCGGGCTCCCCTATCGCGTGAAGCCCATCAACATCCGTGCCGGCGAGCAGTTTGCGCCTGAGTTTCTAGCGATCAGCCCGAACAACCGCATTCCCGCCATCGTCGATCACGAGCCCGCTGATGGCGGTGCACCTTTCTCGGCCTTCGAGACCGGCGCGATCCTGATCTATCTGGCGGAGAAGACCGGCCGCTTCCTGGCCGGAGATTTGCGCGGCCGCTCCACCATCATCCAGTGGGTGATGTGGCAGATGGCCGGCCTCGGACCGATGCTCGGCCAGCACGGTCATTTTGCGCTCTATGCGGCGGAAAAGATTCCCTATGCGATCGAGCGGTACCGCGACGAGGCGGCGCGGCTCTATGGCGTGCTCGACCGGCAGTTGGCCAAGACCGGCGCCTATGTCGCCGGCGACTATTCCATCGCCGACATCGCCTGCTTTCCCTGGACCATGACCCACAAGGCGCAGGGCTTTACGCTCGACGACTATCCGAACGTCAAGCGCTGGTTCGCGGAGGTGCGCGCCAGGCCGCAGGTGCAGGCGGGGCTCGCGATCGGCAAGTTCGTGAAAGAGCCGTTCAACGAGGAATCACGCAAGATCATGTTCGGCCAGCGTGCGAAGGAAGTGCTGGGAAAGAAATAGACACTGCTCTCTCCTCGTCATTGCGAGCGCAGCGAAGCAATCCAGGATCTTTCCGCGGTGACAGTCTGGATTGCTTCGCTGCGCTCGCAATGACGGAGGATAGAGCGCAACAACCATGACAAAAGGAAACGCCATGATCGAATTCTTCTTCGACTGTTCCAGCCCCTGGACCTATCTCGCCTTCCACAACATCCAGCCGCTGGCCAGGGAGCTCGGCGCGGAGATCGTCTGGCGGCCGATCCTGGTCGGCGGCATCTTCAACACGGTCAATCCGAGCGTCTACGCGCAGCGCGAGACGCCGGTGCCGCTGAAGGCGCGCTACATGAAGAAGGACCTCGCCGACTGGGCGCGCTCGGCGGGCCTTGCGATCAAGATGCCGCCGACGGTGTTCCCGGTGAACAGCGTCAAGGCGATGCGCGGCTGCATCTGGCTGGGTCGGGACATGGTGCCGTTCGCGACTTCAGTGTTCGAGGCCTATTGGGGCGGCGACAAGGACATTTCGCAGGATGCGGTGCTCGCCGAGATCTGCAATAGGGTCGGCATCGACGAACAGAAGTTCTTCGCCGGAATCGCTGAGCAGGGGATCAAGGACCAGCTCAAGGCCAACACCGAAGAGGTCGTCGCGCGCGGCGGCTTCGGCTCGCCGACCATCTTCGTGGGCAAGACCGACATGTATTTCGGCAACGACCGCCTGCCGCTGATCCGCGAGGCGCTACAGCGCAGCAAGGCGAGTGCCGCCTGATGGTGCGCGCAATCGTCTGCCGCGAGCTCGGCGCGCCCGAGACCTTGCGGCTGGAGGAATTTCCGTCGCGTGCCCTGAGGCCGGGCGAGGTGCGCGTCGCAATCCGAGCCGCTGGCTTGAATTTTCCCGACGTGCTGATGGCCGCCGGCGACTATCAGCTCAAGCCGGAGCTGCCGTTCACGCCCGGCATGGAGGCTGCCGGCGATGTCACCGAGGTGGGCGCGGAGGCGAGGGGCGTTGCCGTCGGCGACAAGGTCATCGTCAAGATGCGTCATGGCGCGTTCACCGACGAAGCCGTGGTGACGCCGTCGCAGCTCACGCCGATGCCGTCGACCTTCGACTACGCGGAGGCTGCGACCTATCTCGCTGGCCATGGCACCGCCTATCACGCGCTGATCGATCGCGGCAAAGTCGAGCCGGGCGAGGTGCTGCTGGTGCACGGCGCCGGTGGTGGCGTCGGCCTTGCCGCCGTCGAGATCGGCAAGATGCTGGGCGCGATCGTGATCGCGACCGCCTCCAGCGATGAGAAGCTCGCGATCGCGAAGGCGCGTGGCGCCGACCATCTCGTGCGCTACGACCGCGAGCCGTTTCGCGATGCCGTCAAGCGCATCACCGACGGGCGCGGCGCCGACGTCGTGTTCGATCCCGTTGGCGGCGAGGTGTTCGAGAGCTCGATGCGCTGCATCGCCTGGGGGGCGCGGCTGCTGGTGATCGGCTTCACCGGCGGCATCGGCTCGGCCAAGACCAATCTGCTGCTGATCAAGGGCGCCAGCGTGCTCGGTGTGCGCGCCGGAGAGGCCGTGCGGAAAAATCCCGCGCTCGGCGAAGTGCGCCTGAAGGCTCTGCTGCAATGGGCGGAAGAGGGCAAGCTGCGCCCCAACGTCTCGCACCGCCTGCCGCTGGAGGATTATGCCAAGGCGATGCGGCTGTTGCTCGACCGCAAGGCGATCGGGCGTGTGGCGCTGGTGATGGAGTGAAGGTGCCGTAGGGTGGGCAAAGGCGCAAAGCGCCGGGCCCACCATTCCTTCGTGATGGATAAAGATCGTGGGCACGCTTCGCTTTGCCCACCCTACGAGAGCGTCACTTGTACTCCCGCTCCGTCCACCACGGGAAATAGTCGGGCATGTCGCTCGACACCTTGTTCTTGAACTGCGCCGGCCGCTTCTCCAGGAACGACACCACGCCTTCCTTGACGTCCTCCGAGCGGCCGCGGGCGTAGATGCCGCGGCTGTCGACCTTGTGGGCTTCCATGGGATCGTCGGCGCCCATCATGCGCCACATCATCTGGCGGATCAGCGCCACCGACACCGGCGCGGTCTTGGCCACGAATTCCCGGGCGAGCGCGCGGGCGGTCGGCAGGAGATCATCCGGCGGCACGACCTTGCTGACGAGACGCCCCGCAAGCGCCTCCTGCGCCGGGAAGACGCGGCCGGAATAGCACCATTCCAGCGCCTGCGAGATGCCGACGATGCGCGGCAGGAACCAGCTCGAGGCGGCCTCCGGCACGATGCCGCGCTGGGAGAACACGAAGCCGAAGCGTGCGGCCTCGGAGGCGATGCGGATATCCATCGCGAGCTGCATGGTGACCCCGATGCCGACGGCAGGGCCGTTCACCGCGGCGATCACGGGCTTGAGGCATTTGAAGATGCGCAAGGTCACCTGACCGCCGCCATCGCGCACCTGCGGATCGCCGTAGTCGACCTTGCCGTCGGCGAAACGCTTGACCGGCCCGCGGCGCGCGTCGCGATCGAACGTGTCGGCGCCCGACGAAAGATCGGCGCCCGCGCAAAAGCCGCGGCCGGCACCGGTGACGATGATGGCGCGGACATTGTCGTCCTCGTCGGCGGCGTCGAAGGCGTCGATCAGTTCTGCCTGCATCTGCGCGTTGAAGGCGTTGAGCTTGTCGGGCCGGTTCAGCGTGATGGTGAGGATCTGCTCGGCGACCTCGTATTTGATCGTCTCATACGCCATGGTGGTTTCCTTCCTTTGTTCTTTTCACTGCGTGAGCGGCAGAGGCTCTTACCCTCCCCTGGAGGGGGAGGGTCGATCCCGCGAAGCGCGAGCGGGGTGGGGTGATCTCTCCACACGGGCACTGCTGGACGCGGAGAGACCGTCACCCCACCCCGTCTCGCATTTCGCTCCGCTCAATGTGAGCCGACCCTCCCCCTCCAGGGGAGGGTAAGCAAGAGGCTCGGCATGCTGCCTGTCCCAGGTCATCCAGGCTTGCGCCTAAAGGGCGCTTCCCCGGATGACGAGAGCTACTTCTTTGGCGGCTTGGGCCAGGGTCGCTGCGCGCCGCGCAGGCCCTCGAACGCCTTGGCCATGCCGAGCACGCCGATATCGTCGAAGCGGCGGCCGACGATCTGTACCCCGATGGGGAAGCCCTTGGCGTCGAAGCCGCCATTGAGGGAGATCGCAGGGTTCTCCGACATATTCCACGGCACGGTATAGGCGATGTGCTCGAACGGCTTCATCGGATCGTTGGTCGGCGAGGCCCAGTCGGCCGGGTAGTTCACGTTCGGCGCGGTCGGCGAGATCACATAATCGAGCTCGCAGAACAGCTTTCCTGCCGCAGCGCGGATCGCCATGGTCTGGTTGAAACCCCTGATGACGTCGACGCCCGACAGCTTTGCGCCGGACTCGCCCCATTCGAAGATGTAGGGCAGCACCTTGGCCTGCTCGGCCGGCGACAGCTTGGACAGATCGTCCCACATCCGCGCGCGCCAGAAATTGTCGAGGCCGTCGAGCATCTCGCGCGTGAGGATGCCGTCAACCTCGGTGATCACGGCGCCGGCGGATTCGAATGCCTTGGCGGCCTTCACCGCGACCTCGCGCACCGGCTTCTCCAGCGCCTGGCCGACGCCGGGATCGAGCATCAGGCCGATGCGCAGTTTTCGCGGAGACTTCTCCAGCCCCTTCCAGTTGAGCGGCTCGGCGGGCAGGCTCATGCCGTCGCGCCGGTCAGGCTTTGCGATCACGTTCATCATCAGTGCGCAATCGTCGACCGTGCGGGTCATCGGGCCGGCGACGCGGCCGACATAGACAGGATCGATCGGCACGCGGCCGAAGCTCGGCTTCAATCCCACGAGGCCGCACCAGCCCGCGGGCAGGCGGACCGAGCCGCCGATGTCGGTGCCGAGATGCAGCGGGCCATACCCGGCCGCCGCCGCAGCGCCTGCGCCCGCGCTGGAGCCGCCGGGATTCTTGCTGAGGTCCCAGGGATTACGCGCGAGCGCATGGAAAGAGGAGAGCCCGGAGGACAGCATGCCGTAATCGGGCATGGTGGTCTTTGCGAAGATGATCGCGCCGGCCTCGCGCAGCCGCGCGGCGGGCGGCGCGTCTTTCTCGGCCGGCACGAGCTTGACGCTGGCAGCCCCCAGCGGCACCGGCACGCCCTTGGTCGCGATGTTGTCCTTCACCGTGACAGGCACGCCATCGAGCGGGCCGGATGGCTCGCCGCCAGTCCAGCGCGCGGTGGAGGCCTTTGCGGCCTCGCGCGCGCCGTCGGGGTCGAATGCATAGAGCGCCTTGAGGTGCGGCTCCCACGCCGCGACATGCGTGAGCACATCCTCCAGCACCTCGCTCGGCGAGAACTGCTTGGCGCGATAGCCCGCGATCAGGTCGACCGCGGACAGATCGTGCAGCGAGGTGACCGCCTCCTCGACGCTCTTTTTATGCATTGCTAGCCCACCGGCATGCGCGTTTCGATGATGCGGGCGAACATGCTTGCCCCGATCGGCAGGATCTTGTCGTCGAGCACGAAGCCGGGATTGTGCACGGGCACCGAGCCGTCATGACCGACCCAGAAATAGGCGCCGGGAATGGTCTCCAGCATGTCGGCGAAATCCTCGCTGCCCATCTTCGGCTGGGCGCGGGTGATCACCTTGGCGGGATCGACGATGGTGCGCGCGACCTCCTCGACCACCTTGGACTGCTCGACCTGGTTGACCAGCACGTTGAAGGTGTCGCGGATGTCGACGTCGATCGCGCAACTATAGGCGCTGGCGATGCCGGCGCAGATCGTGCGGATGCGTTCGCTGATCAGGGTGCGGACTTCCTTCGAGAAGGTGCGGATGGTGCCGCACAGATGCGCGTCGCCGGGAATGACGTTGTAGGCGGAGCCGGCATGGATCTGGGTGATCGACACGACCGCGGCCTGCAACGGCTCGACGTTGCGGCTGACGATGGTCTGGATCGCCTGCGCCAGCGTGGTCGCGATGATCACCGCGTCCTTGGAGCGCTCGGGCATCGCACCATGCGCGCCGTAACCGGTGATGCGGAGGTCGAAGAAATCGGCGCTGGCCATCGCGGGGCCGGGGAGGATCGCGATCTCGCCATGGTTGAGGTCGGGGGCGTTGTGCAGGCCGTAGAGCTCGTCGCACGGGAATTTCTCGAACAGCCCGTCCTTGATCATGGCGCGGGCGCCGCCGAGGCCTTCCTCGGCCGGCTGGAAGATCAGGTGCACGGTGCCGTCGAAGTTCTTGGTCTCGGCGAGATAGCGCGCGGTGCCGAGCAGCATGGTGGTGTGGCCATCATGGCCGCAGCCGTGGAAGCGGCCGGGGATCTTGGAGCTCCATTTCAGATTGGTGTTCTCCTCCATCGGCAGCGCGTCCATGTCGGCGCGCAGGCCGATGCGCTTGCCGCTCGAACCCTTGCCCTTGATGACGCCGATCACGCCGGTGCCGCCGAGACCGCGATGCACCTCGATGCCCCAGCTCGTCAGCTTGTCGGCGACGATGCCGGAGGTGCGCACTTCCTCGAAGCCGATCTCGGGATGGGCGTGAATGTCACGGCGGATGGCGGTGAGTTCGTCGGCATAGCCGTCGATGCGTTCGAGCGTGGGCATGTGTTCCTGTCCGGTTAGCGTGAAGGGGGATTGAAAACGGGGCCGTTCGGCTTGATGCGGATGCCCGGGCGCAGGCGCGTCCAGGGCAGGGTGGCGGTGTCGGCCGGCATCGCGCCGGGCGCGGCGCAGATCATCAGCTTTGCCGCGATCGGCTCGAAATCGGCGCGGAAGTGCACCGAGCTCTTGTTGACCAGGATCTTCTGTTCGGTCGGCTCGATGCCGACATAGCGGTACATCGCCTGATCGGCGAGCTGCGCCTTGTGCGAGGAGACGACGACACGAACGTCGCCGATGCGCACACAAGCGGAAGGGCCCATCTCCATCGCGCGGCCGCCATAATAGGGGCCGGATGCGATGAAGCGGCCGTCGGAGAGTTTTTCGACGACGAAACTCTCGCGATAGGGCTCGTCGCCGGGAATGCCGGACTTGCCGCCGAGCGACAGCGTCACGGTGGCGCCGACGCCGGCCGCATGCGCGGCCCTGGCCGCCTCAGGGTCGTAAATCGCGCCGGTCGCGGCACTCGCCCTGTTGCGCACCAGCGCGCGCAGCATGCCCGTGGTGTCGGAATCGCCGCCGGCGCCGGGATTGTCCTGGGTGTCGGCGATGATGATCGGCTTGCTGGCGCCCTTCGCCAGTTCCATCGCGTGGCGCACGCCGTCGTCAGGCGACCAGATTGTGCCGTCGAAATCGTCCTCGTGGCTCTCGATCAGCTTGACGATGGCATCCGCCGCACGGTCGGCATCTTCCTGCGTCTTGCCGTAGGCGAACACGCTTGGCCCGCAATCGCGGAAATCGGCGGCGGGGAAGCCGGGCGCGAAGGAGAGCGTCGGAACCGCATCGCTCTCCAGCGCGGCGAGCTTCTCGTAGATGCCCTTGGTGGGGAAGTCGTTGGTGCACTGCCAGCTGATCGCGATCAGGAACGGCAATTGGCGGAACGACTTTGCAAAGCGCTGCGTCGTCTTCAGCAGCAACGCGAGGTGTTTCGCGGAGGCGCGGCCGGTGTCGGCCATGTCGACATGCGGATAGGTCCGGTAGGCGATCAGCGCGTCCGCATGTTCCATCATCTCGGGCGTGACGTTGGCATGCAGGTCGAGACTTGCGACCAGCGGCACGTCCTTGCCGATGACGCGGCGTACGCGCGCCAGGATCTCGCCTTCGCCGTCGTCGAGATGCTCGGTCACCATCGCGCCGTGGAGGTCGAGATAGACCGCGTCGAGCGGGCCGGCGGCTGCGATGCCGTCAACCATCACCTTCACGATGCGCTCGAACGCATCCTTGGTGACGTGTGCCGAGGGGCTGGCACCGCAGGCGATCGTCGGAACCAGTTCCCAGCCATTCGCTTCGGCGCTGTCGACGAAACCGGCGAGCCCGACATTGATGCGGCGCATCACCCTCAGCACATCAGGCCCTTCAGTCATCGCCGGCCAGCCGCCGCCATGCTGGAAGTCCGCGAATGTCGCCTTCGTCGGGGCGAAAGTGTTGGTCTCGTGCAGGAAGCCGCCGACGGCGATACGTGTCATCAATTCAGTCCAGGCGATTGAAAGTGCGCGACGTTGGGCGTCGACGTTAGCCCTGGCCTTGCGGCGAGAGCAAGGTGGGAAGCAATCGCGCCGTGCATAGGGTCAGATCGTTTTGGGAATGCTGCGGATGCGGTATTCGTTGGACCATAGCTACGACAACACTCTCGGTGTCGTCCTGGCGAAAGCCAGGACCCATACCGCGAGGTCTATCGATTGCGAGAGGTGCGAGTCCCGGACGACGGGTCTTCGCCAAATTCCTTCCTGGGGTAATGGGTTCTGGCTTTCGCCAGGACGACATTGGAGGGAGATCTTACGCGCTCGCCGCCACACCCTCCGACACCGGCCGGAAGTTCGCGAAGTCCCAGCCGCGCCCGGGCGCTGCCTCGAGCAAGGCCCTCGTGTAGGCTTCCTTCGGATGCGTCAGCACTTCGGCGGCGGGGCCCTGTTCGACGACGCGGCCGTGCTGCATCACCACGACCTCGTCGCAGATTTGCGCGGCCACGCGCAGATCGTGGGTGATGAACAGGATCGCGATGCCGAGCCGCTTCTGGATCTCGTCGAGCAGTTCCAGCACCTGCGCCTGCACGGAGACGTCGAGCGCGGAGACCGCTTCGTCCGCGACCAGCACGTCCGGATCGAGCGCGAGCGCACGGGCGATCGCGATGCGCTGGCGCTGGCCGCCGGAGAACTGGTGGGGATAGCGCGACACCGCGTCGGCCGGCAGGCCGACGAGCTCGAGCAGCTCGCGCGCCCGCTTCATCGCGTCGGCTTGCGAGACGCCGTAATTGATCGGGCCTTCCGCGATGCTCTCGCCCACCGTGATGCGCGGGTTGAGCGAACGGTAGGGATCCTGGAACACGATCTGGATCTTCTGCCGGTGCGGCTGGAGCAGGCGGCGCGAGATGTCCGAGATCTCGCGGCCGGCGAGGCGCACGCCGCCTGAGGTCGGGTCGATCAGGCGGACGATGCAGCGGGCCACCGTCGACTTGCCGGAGCCGCTCTCGCCGACGATGCCGAGCGTGCGGCCCTTGCGAAGCGTCAGCGTCACCTTGTCGGCGGCGACGACCTCGCGGCCCTTGCCGAAAAAGGCGCGCTCCTTGTAGACCTTGCTGAGCTCGTTGGCTTCCAGCACCACGGGTTCGCGGCTCTCCTCACGCGGAGCGCGCGGCACCAGGCTCGGCACCGCAGAGAGCAAATTGCGGGTGTATTCCATGGTCGGACTGCGCAGCACGGTTTCGAGCTTGCCGGTCTCGACGAGGCGGCCCTGCCGCATCACCGCGACGCGGTCGGCGATCTCCGCCACGACGCCCATGTCGTGGGTGATGAACAGCACGGCGGTGCCGTGGTCGCGCTGGAGGTCGCGGATCAGGGTCAGGATCTGCTTCTGCGTGGTGACGTCGAGCGCGGTGGTCGGCTCGTCGGCAATGAGCAGCTTCGGCTCCAGCACCAGCGCCATCGCAATCATGATGCGCTGGCGCTGGCCGCCGGAGAGGCGGTGCGGGTAGGAGGCGAAGATGCGCTCGACCTGGGGCAGGCGCACCTGCTCCATCATGTCGAGGATGCGCTTCTTGCGCGCCCTCGCGTCGAGATCGGTGTGCGCGCGCAGGACCTCGTCGATCTGGCGGCCGACCGGCACCACCGGATTGAGTGCGGTCATCGGCTCCTGGAAGATCATCGCCATCTGCGTCGCGCGGAGCTGGCGCAGGCGGCGGTCGGTCGCCGTGAGCAGCTCTTCGCCGACCAGCTTGACGCTGCCGCCGGTCGGAACCAGCGTGCCCTTCGGCAACAGGCCCATCGTGGTCAGCGAGGTCACCGACTTGCCCGATCCGCTTTCGCCGACGAGGCACAGCGTCTCGCGCTCGTGCACCTGGATCGAGATGCCGTCGATGATGTTCGCGCCCTTCGGCTTCTTGCCGACGGACACGACGAGATTGTTGATGTCGAGGACGGGATTGGTCATCGCTTGATCGCTCATCACTTGCCTTCCCGCTGCTTCATGCGCGGATCGAGTGCGTCGCGGGCGGCGTCGCCGATCAAATTGATGCTGAGGATGGCGAGCGACAGCAGGAGGCCCGGCCAGAAGATCAGCGTCGGCTTGAGCTGGAAGTACTGGCGGCCCTCGGCCATGATGTTGCCCCAGGTCGGCGTCTCCGGCGAGATGCCGGCGCCGAGGAAGGACAGAATGGCCTCCGTGAGGATCGCGGAGGCGCAGACGTAACTGCCCTGCACGATCAGAGGCGCGATCGTGTTCGGCATCAAATGCCGCCACATGATCTTCGGCAGGGATGAGCCGACCGAAATCGCCGCTTCGACATAGGGCTCCTCGCGCGCCGACAGCACCACCGAGCGCACCAGGCGGGCCACGCGCGGAACTTCGGGGATCGTGATCGCGATCAGCACGGTCCAGAGGCTGGCGCCGGACAGCGACACCACCGCGATCGCCAGCAGAATGCTCGGCATCGCCATCAGGCCGTCCATGATGCGCATCATCACGGAATCGACCAGCTTGAAGAAGCCGGAGACGAGACCGATCGCAAGACCAATGGCGATCGACATGATCGCCGAGCCGATGCCGATCAGGAGCGAGACGCGACCGCCATAGATGACGCGCGACAGGAGGTCACGACCATAGGCGTCGGTGCCGAGCAGGAACTGCGCCGAGGAGGGCTTCAGCCGCTGCGCCGGCGCAAGCTGGATCGGGTCGTGCGGCGCGATCAGCGGTGCCAGGATCGAGACGAGCACGATCAGCGCCAGGCAGACCGTTGCCGCCGCGATGATCGGCGTCGAGGTGAGGAATCCGAAGCGCGGCCGCAGCGGCGACGTGATCGGAATGGATGACTGGGGGAGGCTATCGACGGACATTTTTGTTCTTATCCTTTAGCCCTAGTACCGGATCCGGGGATCGAGCAGCGTGTAGGCGACGTCGATCAGGAGATTGACGATGACGTAGATCAGCGACGTCAACAGGATCATCGCCTGGATGACCGGATAATCGCGCGCCAGCACCGCATCCACCGTGAGGCGGCCGATGCCGGGGATGTTGAACACGCTCTCGGTGACGACGACGCCGGAGATCAGCAGTGCAAAGCCGGTACCGATCACGGTGATCACGGGCACGGCGGCATTGCGCAGCGCATGCCGCATCATCACCGCGACCTCGTTGATGCCCTTTGCCCGCGCCGTGCGGACGTAGTCCTCGCCGAGCACGTCGAGCATCGCCGCGCGCGTCATGCGTGCGATCAACGCGATATAGATGAAGGAGAGCGCGCAGGTCGGCAGGATGATGCGCTCGAAAAACGGTCCGAAGCCGTTAAAGATGCTGCGGAAGCCCTGCACCGGCACCCAGCGCAGATCGATGGCGAAGACCTGGATCAGGATGTAGCCGACCACGAACACCGGCACCGAGAAGCCGAGCACGGACAGACCCATCACGAAGCGATCGATCCAGGTGCCGTGCTTCCACGCCGCGATCACGCCCAGGGGCACGGCGACGATGACGGCGAGGATGATGGTCGAGAGCGCGATCGAGATCGACGGCTCGACGCGCTGGCTGATCATCTTGATGACCGGCAGGTTGGAGATCAGCGACGTGCCGAGGTCGCCGTGCAGCAGCTTGTTCACCCAGGTGATGAACTGCACGATCAGCGGCTCGTTCAGGCCGAGCGAGTCGCGGATGCGCTCGAGCCGTTCCGGCGTCGCGTTGTCGCCGGCGAGAATTGCAGCGGGATCGCCCGGCGTCAGCCGCAGCAGCAGGAACACGAACAGCGCGACGACGCCCATCACGGGCACGGCGGCCAGAACACGGCGGACGAGATAACCTAGCATGCATCTATCTCCGGATGCGGAATGTGTGGGGCCTCGGGGCGCCCGTGGATTCGATCGTGTCTATCATGCGTGCCTGCGGGCTGGGAAAGCCGGCCGGAGATGCCGACCTTTCGGGGCAAATTGTGTGCCAAGGGCAGGGCGGTCGCAAGGGGCCGCCCCCGCGTCGGTTTGCGACCACTCAGGATGCATGACGCAGCTCGCGCGCAACCCCAAGTTCAGCTCCAAGTTCAACTCCAAGTTCAACCTGACGTGAAGGCACGGTCGGCGGCGCATTGAGCCCGCGCCAGCCGTCGATGGTTCCGGCAATCATCTGCGCCGTGGCCGCCGACAGGGTCCAGCCGAGATGGCCGTGGCCGGTGTTGAAGAACACGCCCGGGATCCGCCCGGCGCGCACCACCGGCATCATGTTCGGCATCATCGGCCGCAGCCCGGCCCACGGGATGACACGCGACGTTTCGACGGCGGGGAAGTTGTTGCGCACCCAGTCGACCAGCGGCTGCACGCGGTCGGCGCGGATGTCGCGGTTGAAGTCGTTGAATTCGGCCGTGCCCGCCACGCGGAAACGATCGGCGCCGAGCCGGCTGGTGACGATCTTGGCGGCTTCGTCGAGCAGGCTGACCGTCGGCGTCGCGCTGCGGCTTTCGGCGGTATCGAGCTGCACGGTGATCGAGTAACCCTTCACCGGATAGACGTTGACGCGCTCGTCGAGGAGGGCGGCGAAGTGCCGGCTGGCAACGCCGGCGCAGACCACGACGCCGTCCGCCTTCAGCGTGCCGCGCGCGGATGCAATCGCATCGCTCGCTGCAAGATCGGCCCAGCCAAGGACGAAGCCACTGCCGGCGCGCGCGATCGAATCGATATTGGCGTCGTGGATGAACGTCGCGCCGCGACGTTTGCAGGCCTCCGCCAGCCCGCGGGTGAATTTGTGGATATCGCCGGTCGCATCCGACGGCGTGTAGAAGCCGCCGTAATAGTCCTTGCGCAGCGTCGGCTCGATCGTGCGGATTTCCTCTGATGTCACCGGGCGGCGATCGAGGCCGCCTTCCTGCAACAGCGCGTTGACGCGCAGGCCGGATTCGAACCCCTTCTTGTCGTGATAGATGTGGAGGATGCCGCGGCGTTCGAGGTCGAAATCGATGCCTTCGCGCGTTGCAATCTCGAACAGATGCTTGCGGGCTTCGATCGCGAGCCGCGTGGTCTCGATCGTGTTGGCGCGGTAGTTGCCGATATTGGCGACGAACTCGCTCATCCACGAATATTTGTGCCAGTTCGGCCGCGGGTTCATCAGCAGCGGCGCGTCGCGCCGGAACATCCAGCGCAGGCCTTTGAGGATCGTCGCGGTGCTGTTCCAGACTTCGGCGTTGCTGGCGGAGAGCTGTCCGCCATTGGCGAACGAGGTTTCCATCGCGGCGTAGCGGTGCTTGTCGAGCACCGTCACCTCAAAGCCGCGTTCGAGCAGGGCATAGGCAGTCGTCACGCCGGTGATGCCGGCGCCGATGATGGCGATATGGGTCATGGCAGATTCGGGGCTCCCGTGAGTTAGAGTCGGCTGACCGCCAGCCACAAGGCCGTTGGCGGCGCCCCATCTGTCACGGTTACCTGAGAGCTTGATCCGGCGCGGACCTCGACGAGGCCGGTGCGGACTATCCCCTTCGGTGGACGTCACGACCAATTGGAATCGTGTCGTCTCTCTCCAGATCGTCCTGACGATACAGTCCTTTTGCCTGAGAGTTTCCGGGGCGGTTGCTCCGTCGGCGCCGCAACGAAAGCTGAAAACCTTCGTTGCGATCTCTCCCGCATCGTCGCGTGGACGGGCGAGCAGTACGATACGCCTCATTTTTAGACAAGGCTAAATTTCGACCGCGACTGCCAACGCATTGTGCAGTGCGAAATTGATTCAATTTACTCCAGTGTCGCCAGCAATCCGGCCATCAAGCGGCCGCGCTCGACCAGACTATCGACCTCGATGAACTCCTCGAGCGTATGGCCATTGCCGCCGCGCACGCCGAGGCCGTCGAGCGTCGGGATGCCCATCGCGCCGGTGAAGTTGCCGTCGGAGCCGCCGCCGGAACTTGCATGCGGCAGCTTTGCGCCAAGCTGTTCGGCGATGCCGCGCGCCTTTTCGTAGAGCGCCATCGTGCCGGCATCCGGCTCCCACACCGGACGCGTCACGCCGCGCGTCACCTTGAAGGTGACGTCATTGGCCGTGCCCGAAAGCGCCAGCATTCTTTCGACGCCACGGTCGAGATCGGCCTGGCGCTTGGCCATCGAGAGCGCCTCGCCAGTCGCGGTCGTAGCAACGCAATTGACCCATTGTCCGCCATGCACAACACCGACCGAGAAGGTGCAGTCCTCCGTGGTCATCGCATCGATCGCGAGGATCTGCCGCGCCATCTCGCGGATCGCCGAGCGGCCTGCCGACAGCGTCGCGCCGGCGTGGCTCGGCCGGCCCGTCGCTTCGAGATTGAAGCGCGCGATGGCGTAACGTCCGGTGGTGACGCCGTTGTCGGCGCGGCCGGGCTCGGGCACCAGCACGTACTTGTTGCGCGCTGCTTCCGCCTCGATGATGTCGCGCGTCGAGGGCGTGCCGACTTCCTCGTCCGGCGTGAACAGCACGGTGATCGGCAGCGGCGTGGTGAACGAGGCGCGCGCCAGCTGCCGGATCGCTTCCAGCGAGAGATAGTTGCCGCCCTTCATGTCGTAGATGCCGGGGCCGTAGCACTTGTTGCCCTCGCGCCGCCATTTCAGCTTCTCGATGGTGCCGACCGGATGGACGGTATCCATGTGTCCGGCGATCAGGATGCCCGGCTCGCCCTGCTTCGGGTGCGGGAAGCGCGCGCGGATGACGCCGCCAAAGCCTTGCCGTCCGGCGATGCGCTCGATCGTCGCACCCATGATCGCCATGTCCCGCGCTGCGATATCGAGCATGCGGTTCACCGCGCCCGCGTCCCAGGTCGGGCTTTCGCATTCCACCCAGCCGCGCAGGCCCTGGAGCATTGCCTCTGAATCGAAGGGAAGATTGGCTGGATTCATCTTAATGTCTCTCAAACTGCGAAAGATGGAACGCGCATTGCATTGGCGCGGGGCAGGACAAGCGGAAAGCGTTGTAGAGCTTAACCGATCTTTGTGGAGCCCGTGCGCGCGCTGCTTGGGCTTGCAGCGAAACCGGATTGACGCGCTCAAGACTGTCTGCAAGTCTCGAAAAGATAAAGGCATTGCATGAGCTTAGGTCGCCTAAAGAACGAACCGGATGCTCAACCAATAATCCGCCTTTGACCAGTTTCACGTCAGGAGAAACTTCAATGTTGCACTTCATGCGCCGGGGGCCTCGCGCGTTCGCCTCCAAACTTGCGCTGTCGGTCGTTGCGCTTTCGACGGCACTGGCCTCGCCCGTGCTCGCGGCAGGCAAGACCATCACGGCGGTGATGCATTCGGATCTGCGTATCATCGATCCGATCTTCACCACCGCCTACATCACGCGTGACCATGGCTACATGGTCTACGACACGCTGATCTCGACGGATTCGAACTTCAAGATCCAGCCGCAGATGGCGGACTGGAAAATCTCCGACGACAAGCTGACCTACACTTTCACGCTGCGCGACGGCCTCAAGTGGCACGACGGTGCACCGGTGACGGCGGAAGACTGCGTCGCCTCGCTCAAGCGCTGGGCCGCGGTCGACGGCATGGGCCAGCAATTGATGCAATTCACTGCCAGCATCGAGGCGACCGATCCCAAGACCATCACGCTGAAGCTCAAGGAGCCTTACAGTCTGGTCCTCGATTCGATCGGCAAGCCATCCTCGCGCGTCGCCTTCATGATGCCGAAGCGCCTTGCCGAGACGCCGCCGGACAAGCCGATTCCCGAGCAGATCGGCTCCGGCCCCTTCAAGTTCGTGCAGGGCGAATTCCAGCCGGGCGTGAAGGCGGTCTACGTCAAGAACACGGATTATGTGCCGCGCAAGGAGCCGGCAAGCTGGACCGCAGGCGGCAAGGTCGTGAAGGTCGACCGCGTCGAATGGGTTACCATGCCTGACTCGCAGACCGCCGTGAACGCGCTGCAATCCGGAGACATCGACTTCCTCGAGAATCCGTCGTTCGATCTCGTTCCAGTTCTCGAAGGCAACAAGGATCTCAACGTCCAGGTGCTGAACAAGTTCGGCTTCCAGACGCTCGGGCGCATGAACTTCCTCTATCCGCCGTTCGACAATCAGAAGATCCGCCGCGCGGCACTTCTGGCAATGAAGCAGAAGGACGTGCTCGACGCGCTGATCGGCAATCCCAAGTACTACAAGATCTGCGGCGCCTTCTTCATCTGCGACACGCCGTTCGCGACCGACGTCGGTTCCGAATCGCTGGTTAAGGGCAACGGCATGGCCGAGGCCAAGAAGCTGCTTGCCGAGTCGGGCTATGACGGAACGCCCGTCGTGATCATGGCGCCCGGCGACGTCACCACGCTCAAAGCCCAGCCCATCGTTGCCGCGCAGGCGCTACGTGAAGCTGGCTTCAAGGTCGACCTCCAGGCCACTGACTGGCAGACCGTGGTGAGCCGCCGTGCCAGCCAGAAGCCTCCGAAGGAGGGTGGCTGGAACATGTTCTTCACCAACTGGGTCAGCGCCGACGTCTCCAACCCGATCTCCAATCTCTCGATTGGCGGCCAGGGCAAGAAGGGCGGCTGGTTCGGCTGGGCGGAGGACGCCAAGATCGAGAAGCTCAAGGACGATTTCGTCCGCGCCGCCTCGCTCGACGACCAGAAGAAGATCGCGACCGAGATCCAGAAGGAAGCCTACGACCAGGTGATCTACATTCCGCTCGGCCAGTACCAGGCGCCGAGCGCGTGGCGGAAGTCGCTCACCGGCGTGCTCGACGGCCCGGCCACGCCGATCTTCTGGAACGTCGACAAGACGGAGTAGGGCGAAGGGTATCTGAAACCATTCCATCCCGACCAATACGCGGCGCCGCTGTCATCGGCGGCGCCGCTCGCCAACCGCTCGCTCGCCAGGAGAACGTCAATGTTCCAATTCGTGCGTCGGGGGCGCCGATCGTTCGCCTCCACATTTGCGCTTTCAATCGCGGCGCTTTCGGCACTGGCCCCGCCGGCTCTTGCCGCAGGCAAGACCGTCAGCGCCGTGATGCATTCGGATCTGCGCGTCCTCGATCCGATCTTCACCAGTGCCTATATCTCCCGCGATCATGGCTACATGGTCTTCGACACGCTGATCGCGACGGATGCGAACTTCAAGATCCAGCCGCAGATGGCGGACTGGAAGATCTCCGACGACAAGCTGACCTACACCTTCACGCTGCGCGATGGCCTGAAATGGCATGACGGTACGCCGGTCACCGCGGAAGATTGCGTTGCCTCCCTCAAGCGCTGGGCCGCTGTCGACGGCATGGGGCAGCAGATGATGCTGTTCACCGCGAGCATCGAGGCGACCGATCCCAGGACCATCACGCTGAAGCTGAAGGAGCCGTACGCGCTCGTGCTGGAATCGATCGGCAAGCCGTCCTCGCGGGTCGCTTTCATGATGCCGAAGCGTCTCGCCGAGACGCCGGTGGACAAGCAGATCCCCGAGCAGATCGGCTCCGGCCCGTTCAAGTTCGTGCAGAGCGAGTTCCAGCCAGGCGTGAAGTCGATCTACGTCAAGAACACCGACTACGTGCCGCGCAAGGAGCCGGCAAGCTGGACCGCCGGCGGCAAGGTGGTGAAGGTCGATCGCGTCGAATGGATTACGATGCCGGACGCGCAGACGGCGTTGAACGCGCTTCAGTCCGGTGACATCGATTTCATGGAAAATCCCGCCATCGAAATGTTGCCCGCCATCGAAGCCGACAAGGAGCTCAAGACCCAGATCCTCAACAAGTTCGGATTCCAGACCGGCGCACGGATGAACTTCCTTCATCCGCCATTCGATAACGTCAAGGTCCGCCGCGCAGCACTTTTGGCGATGAAGCAGAAGGACGTGCTCGATGCGCTGATCGGCAATCCCAAGTACTACAAGACTTGCGCCGCGATCTTCATCTGCGACACGCCGTTTGCGACCGAGGTTGGCGGCGAGACCCTCGCCAAGGGCGGCGACATTGCTGCGGCCAGGAAGGCGCTCGCCGAGTCCGGTTACGACGGGACGCCCGTCGTGCTGATGGCGCCGGGCGACGTGCTGACGCTGAAGGCGCAACCGATCGTGGTGGCCCAGCAACTGCGCGAAGCCGGCTTCAAGGTCGACATGCAGTCGACCGACTGGCAAACGGTGGTGAGCCGGCGCGCCAGCCAGAAGCCGCCGAAGGAAGGCGGCTGGAACATGTTCATCACGAACTGGGTCAGCGCCGACGCGTCCAACCCGATCTCCAACGTCGCTGTCGGCGGGCAGGGCACGAAGGGCGGCTGGTTCGGCTGGGCGGAAGATGCCAAGATCGAGAAGCTCAAGGATGACTTCGTCCGCGCGGCGACGCTCGATGATCAGAAGAAGATCGCGACCGAGATCCAGAAGGAGGCCTATGACCAGGTGCTCTACATGCCGCTCGGCCAGTATCAGGTACCGAGCGCGTGGCGGAAGTCGCTGACCGGCGTGCTCGACGGCCCGGCAACCCCGGTGTTCTGGAACATCGACAAGACCGAGTAAGGCAAGACCAGGCAGGAGAAGGTGCACCCGCACCTTCGTCCCGGTCATCGCGGCGCCGCTGTCAGCGGCGCCGTTGTCATTTGTCGGCGTGGCGTCAGCTCGAGAAGGCCGTGGAGCTCTTAACTCTTCCAGTTTCCAGTCGTTGCTATTTGTTTCCGATCTGAACTAGATGTGTGGACTTCACGCATCACTTTCCTTGTCCCATTTGATTCCCGTGCCGATTGATTTTGCACTCCAGGCGATGGCCGAACGGTCCGATCGCGCGCCGGCGCGATGGCGCCGGCCTTTCCTGCGCTGGCTCGACGGCGTCGAAGCTGGCTGGGCCGTGCCGCTTCTCATCGCCTGTTTCGTTGCGATCTGGACGCTCTATCTGGCCATCGCCTATGCCGGCGGCGGCCTGCATCCTGATACGCTCGAGGCCTGGACGCTGGGACGGAATTTCGCTTGGGGCTATGACAAGCACCCGCCGCTGATGGGGTGGGTTACGGCGGCGTGGACCTCAGTCTTTCCGCTCAGCGACGGGTCGCTGCAACTGATGGCGATGGCCAATGCCGGGCTTGCGCTGTTCTTCGTTGACCGGATATCGCGGCAGTTCGTGACCGGGCACAAGCGCATCCTGGTGCTGCTGCTCTTGATGTTGACGCCGGCCTATCAATTCCACGCCCAGCGCTTCAACGCCAATGCGGTGCTGCTCGCGACCTGGCCGCTGGCCACCTGGTGCTTCCTGCGTGCATTCGAGACGCGCGCTTCGCTGTGGGCGATCGCAGTGGGATGCACCACGGCGCTCGCCATGGTCGGCAAGTATTATTCGATCTTTCTCGTCGCGAGCTTCGTTCTTGCCGCGCTGACGCATCCGGCGCGGCGCGCCTATTTCACCTCCGCTTCGCCCTGGATCTCGGTCGTCGTCGGACTCGCGGCGCTGTCGCCGCATCTCTACTGGCTGGCGACGACGGGGGCCTCGACCTTCACCTATGCGATGAACCACGCCAACGGCAACGTCGCGAGCTCGCTCGGTGAGGTGAAGAATTTCCTGCTGGGGCTGGTGGCGGCGATCAGCGCGTCGGCCGTGCTCTGGATACTCATCGCCGGCACGCGGCTGAAGCAGTTTCCCGCGGACTTCGCGGCGATGAGTCCCGGCCTGCGGCTTCTCTTCCATGTTGCGGTCGGCACGATCGTGCTGCCGGTCCTGACGTCGCTGGTGATGGGGACGGATCTGCCGTCGCTGTGGGCGTTGCAGGGCCTGTTCCTGTTCGTCGTTCTCGTGGTCTGCGGCACGCGCTACCCGATCGAGCGCTTCTACACCGTCAATGTCACGGTGATCGTGACCGGGGTCGCGCTCGCCGCCGTCCTGGTCGCGGCCCCGATCCATGCCGTCCATCGCAACAATCACGGCTACGAAGAGGCCCGGAATCTCTACGCGCAGGCGGGCAGCGAATTGACGCGCGAGTGGCGCAAACTGACCGGCGAGCCGCTGCGCGCCGTGAGTGGCGATGGTGCGCTGGCCTTTGCGACGGCGTTCTACAGCCCCGACCATCCGCATTATGCACGGCCGTTCGAGTATGAATACGCTTCGGGCTTGCCGCGCGAGATGACGCCGGACCACGGCTGGGCCGCGCTCTGTTTCCGGGGCCAGGACTATTGCAACCAGTGGATGGAGTGGGTGTCCTCCCGCGCCGGACATTTCGTCAGGCGTGAGTTCACCGTGCGGGCCGCGCTGTTCGGCCGGCCCGGTCTCACGCGGGAGGTGGTCGTGCTGATGGTGCCGCCGCGCGGAAGCGGCACGGCGCCCGAGAGCGCTGCAGACGATTTCAGTGCCAGCAGGCGTCCGACGGAATAGGCGTCGCGCTCAGCAATGGCTGTCGCGCACCCGCTCGAGGCCTTCGCTCACGAACGGGGCGGTGAACTCAGCCTGCTCGGAATCGGGTTCGGAACGCCCCGTATCAGGCCGATTCGGGGTGGGATTTTCGCGACGTTCCGGTTCCATGGCAGCGGCCTCTCGAATTGCTGCAGTACAACATCGAGGCCATCAGGAAGTTCCTTTAGGTGATGGGGCGATGATGCGGCTTGAACAGCCGGCCCTTCTCCACCACCAGCACGATCGCGAGCGCAGCCAGCGTCGACAGGAAGAAGCCGACCGAGAACGGCAGCAGCGTGCCGTCAAAGCTCTGCCCGATCGCCATGCCGACCGCGATGCCGATCAGCGTCGTGATCGAGCCGTAGAGCGAGGAGGCGGTGCCGGCGATATGGCCCTGCGGCTCCATGGCGAGCGCGGTGAAGTTGGCGACCATCATGCCGAACGAGAACATCATGAGGGCCGACAGCGCCATGAACAGCGCAAGCGGCAGCACGTTCAGGATTTCGGTGACCAGCATGACGCTGGCGACCACGGCATAGAGCGTCAGCGCGCCATGCGAGATCACGCGCATGCCGAGCCGCCCGACCAGCTGGGAATTGAGGAAGCCGGCGACGGCCGTGCCGGCCGCGATCGCGGCGAAAGCGAGCGGAAAATAATGGCCGAGATGATAGATGCCGGTGAACACCTGCTGCGCCGAGAACACGTAGGCAAACAGCGCGCCCATGACGCTGCCGGCGGCGAGTGCGTAGCCGATGGTCTGGCGATTGCTCACGGTCTGCCAATAGGCCGCGAGCACGTCGCGCGGCGCCAGCGACCTGCGCTCCGAGACCGGTAGGGTCTCGGGCAGCCGCAGCACCGACCACGCCAGCGCGAGCAGCCCGTACAGCATCAGCACGACGAAGATGCCGCGCCATTGCGTCACCAGCAGCACAGCCTGTCCGAACGACGGCGCGATCACGGGCACCGCGATGAAGATCATCATCGCCAGCGACATCACGCTCGCCATGCGGCGGCCGACATAGCAGTCGCGCACGATCGAGGTCGCGATCACGCGCGTCGCCGAGGTGCCGAAGCCCTGCAACGCGCGCGCCAGCAGCAGCGTCTCGAACGAGGGCGCGGCCACCGCCAGCACGCTCGCCACCGCATAGACGGCCATGCCGCCGAGCAGCACCGGGCGGCGGCCGAAGCGGTCCGACAACGGTCCCATGACGAACTGGCCCGCGCCGAAGCCGATCAGGAAGGTCGACAGCACGAGCTGGAGATGATTGGCGACGGGAATCTTGAAGGCCACCCCGATGTTGGGGAGCGCCGGCAGCATCATGTCCATCGCGAGCGGATTCAGCGCCATGATGGACGCGATGACGATGACGAATTCGGGAAAACCCATGGGTCGGTGTCCGGAGGACACCCAATCGTCGGCATTGACGTCGGACAAGAAGCTCACCTCTGAAATTCAAGGGCTTATCTATCCCCCATGCTGCGTCGCACAACCCATGTTTCGGGATGGCTGTCAGGCGGGGCGGTGGCGGACACGAGTTGGTGAGGTAGCCGTCGCTCCGGCGGCCTGACCGGCGATCCTTTTTCCCCGCTGCGAGCTCACGACATCGGATTGATCAACCGTGTCGTGCCGCACGAGCAGCTGCTGGACGCAGCCTTCGCGCTGGCCGCCCGCGCGTCGCGGTAGGCGGCGCCTAGCTGTTGGGGCGGCCACGATGGCGGGCGACCGGTTCGGCTGCCGTCCGGCCGCGGGGCGGCAACCAGATATTCACCATAAGATCGCGGACGGCGCATCGGGGAGATGAATCCGCAACTCATCCTGTCCATTGTGGCCCGGCGGGGCGCCGGGCAGGCGCCCGGGGAACCCGGTAAGACAGGTATTTCGCGGTGTCCGACGTGACCGGTGCAGCACGATGGTTCGGTCCTTCGGTGGACATGACCGCGAGGCGGAACATCTGGCTTGCCTGCCTGATCGCGCTGACCGCGCTGCTGGTGCTCGGCAATCTCGTCAGCGACGCCACGCTCGACCTGAACTATGGCTGGGACGTTCGCGTCAATTGCGCCGCGGTCGATGCCCATGCCGGCGGGCTTGATCCCTACTTCGTCAAGAACCTGAAGGGCACCAGGTTTTCCTACCCCTATCTGCCGGTGACGCTCGACGTCTTTCGCCCCCTGTGTGCGGGCGGCTTTCTGGTCGATCACTACAGGAGCGTTTATCTCGTCCTCGCCGTGCTCTGCGGCCTGCTCCTGCCTGGTCTCGGCCGGCCGCGCCCGAGCCTGCGCGATGTCGCGCTGAGGATGCTCTGCGCGTTCGGCGCGTTCGTCGGCTTCGAATGGGTCGCCGCGTCGGGGAATTTCGCGATCCTGGGCGGCGTGCTGACCGCGGCCGCGCTGAAGCTCCTGCTGCGCCCGCCGGCATCTGGCGCACAGGACGACCGCAGCTTCTCCCTTCGCCTTGCCGGCGCCGCGCTGCTCGGCCTCGTGACGTCATTCAAGCTGGTGTTCTGTCCCTTGCTCGCCGCGCTCTATTTCCTGCCGTTGCCGCGCGGCCGCAAGCTGGCGCTGATCGCGATGGCGGTGTTCGGCTTCGCCTTGCCGATCCTGGTCTCGCGGGTGTTCTACGCCGACCTGTTCTCGAGCTGGCTGCTTGCGATTGCGGGGCAGATCCCCAATCAGCATTCCGTCGATCTCGTGGAGCTCAATCCGTCGCTGCTGCTGCTGGCGCGCAGCCTCATGGACCATGCCGGCCTTGGTGACAGCAAGCCGGCGATGTTCGCGACCTATGCGCTCGGCGTGTCCGCGCTCGTGCTGGTGCCGTTCGTCCTGTCCGTCCTGCGCGCGGTCGGGAGCGGAGCGGTGCGGGGAGGGGGATCGTTTCTGACGCGGCTGGATCGCTGGCTGATGGACCACCCCAGCGCGGCCGCGCGCGTCACGGTGCTCGCGATGTTTGCGCTTTATGTCAGCTCGCCGCGGCTCAAGGAATATGCCTTCTTCGAACTCGCGCTCTATGCCGCGATCCTCGTCGCCGATCTTCCGGCCCTGGCCCTCGCCGCCGTTCTCTCCGTCGCTCTCCTCGTGCCCGGTCTGATCTCGATGACGGGGCATACGATCGAGGGCGGCTTCAGCCTGCTCATTGTCGCGCTGACATGCTTCTGGATCCTGCTGCTCGATTTTCGCGCCGAACCGATGCGCCTCGAGCCGGATGGCACGCAGCCATGACGAGCATCGCCTCGTCCGCAGATGCCGGGCCCCTTGCCGCGAACGCGTCGGGAAGCAGCTGGCCGACCCGCATCATCCTGGTCGCTGCCGTGGTGCTCGTCGCCACATCCGTCGCCGTCGATCTCGGCGCGGACGAGACGTTCGGCTGGGACATGCGGGTGAACTGCGTGGCAGTGGATGCGCACCTTGCGGGGCTCGACCCCTATTTCGTCAAGAACCTGAAGGACACCAAGCTGTCCTACCCCTATCTTCCCGTCACTCTCGATGCCTTTCGGCCGCTCTGCGCCGGCGGGTTTCTCGTTGCCTATTACAAGCCGATCTATCTTGTCCTTGCGGTCATCTGCGCGCTGCTGCTGCCGGGTCTCGGCAAGATCCGCCGACGCGTGCGGGACGTCGTGCTGCGGAGCGCGTTCGCGCTCGGCGGTTTCCTCGGCTTCGATTGGGTCATTGCGACCGGCAATTTCGAGATCCTGAGCGGCTTGCTGACGGCCGCCTCGCTGGCATTATTGCTGCGTCCCGCGCAGTCGGAGGACGGAGGCGGCGCGAGCCTCTTGCCGCAACTCGCCGGCGCGGCCTTGCTCGGCCTCGTCACCGCGTTCAAGCTGGTGTTTGTCCCGGTGCTTGCCGCGCTCTATTTCCTGCCGCAACCAAGACCTCGCAAGCTCGCCCTGATCGCGGTCGCGGCGGGCATGTTCGCCCTGCCGATCCTGGCTTCGCTGGTGTTCTACCCGGATCTGTTTCGGAGCTGGCTGGGTGCGATCCTCGGCCAGATCCCCGGACAGCATTCGCCCGTGAACGAGGTCAATCCGTCGCTGCTCCTCGTTGCGATGACGCTTGCAGGCCGCATCGGGCTTGCCGACAGCAAGCTGGTCGTGGTCAGCCTCTATGGGTTCATCGCGGTCACGCTCGTGCTCGCGCCGTTCGCGGTCTCCGTGTGGCACATGGTCGGGTCGCAGGGCCGGGCCGGCAAGCTCTCGCTGCTTCAGGCACTCGACGACTGGCTCGTGGATCATCCCGGCGCCGCGATGCGCATCACCGTGCTTGCGATGTACGCGCTCTATCTCTGCACGCCCAGACCGAAGGAGTACACCTTCTTCCAGGTGGCGCTCTACGCGGCCGTTCTCGTCATTGACCTGCCTGCGCTGATGATGGTGGCCGTGCTGACGGTCGCGGTCGCCATCCCGACCCTGGCATCAGCCGCGGTGACCGCGTTCATGGGCGGATATGGCCAGCTCACGATCGCGCTAATCTGTTTCTGGCTTCTGCTGCCGCGCCGGCCGTCAGGTCACCTGGCACAGCTGCACGAGGCGCAGCGGACGTAATCCTACCTTGACGCGGCCGCGTTGGGGCCCTCGAGCGAGGAGGCCGGCTGCGCGGTGTAGAGGCTCATATACGCTCCTGTGTAGTCCTCTCTCCAGCCCCTTCGGCCGACGAGGAATTGCCTCAGCTGCTCATGGCCCCTGACCCAGAGCACCGCATCGATCCGATATTTCCTGATCACCGTATCCCAGGCGGTCTCGTCGATCTCCCAGCGAACCAGCTTGAGATAGTCGCGGAGCAGCTCGTCCGGATAGGCGGTCGCCGCCCGGCCGTCGACGAACAGCGGCACCGAGCCGTGCGTCCGGAAGATCAGGAGCCCGCCCGCGTTCCAATGGTTCAGCACGCGCGAATGCGTGAAATGCGTCCGCAGATAGCCGGCATCCTCGTCCGAGAGCATGTCCGGCAGCGCGAGGGCCGGTCTCACCTGCATGAAAGCAAGCGGCAGCACCAGGACACCCACGAGTCCGGCTGCCAGCATTGCGAGCCTTATGTCGAAACTCGCAAGGCGTCGGGGCAACAGCCGGTCGACGTGAAGCGCCATCGGGACCGTCGAGAAGATGAAGAAGAACGCGGCGTACCTGAACTGATAGAGGCCGAGCAACAGGAACAGCCATGCGAGCACGCGCGGCTCCAATGGAATGGGCTTTGAGTTTCGGTAGCGCAGCTCAAGCGCAATGAACGTCAATGCATAGGCGATGCCGGGAATGCTTCCCGGTATCTCCATGTTGTGGAAATAGGGGCGCCATTCGCCGATATTGGCCTGGATGAAGTGACCCAGCGTCGCCATCACGCCGTCGTAGATGTGCCATCCCAGCGGATTGACGAAGATCGCGGCGAAACATCCCACACCCGCGAGGCAGTCATGCCCGAAGTTCGCCCAGTCCCGCCGCAGCAAGGCTATCCCGCCGAAGACGCCGATGATGGGAAAGGCGAGCATGAAGCCGCCATGCAGGTTGACCCAGAGGACCATGATCACCGGCAACAGGTACCATCTGCGCCGCCGCAGGCATTCCCCGTAGAAGATGACCGCGAACAGCATGGTCGCGATATTGGGCGACGCCGCCAGGTACGTGTTGGGCGCCGCCTCGTAGCAGGGATAGAGCAGGCATGCGGTGAAGACGGTGATGCAGACGGCCGCGGGCGATGCGCCGCTGCTCAAGCCTGAGAACGTGAGATATGCGACGATGATCGCGCCGCAGGCGACGACCATCAGGACGATCCCCGCGAAGCCGGCGTGCTGGTACAGCACGCTGGCAATCACGTCCCACAGCCACGACAGATTATACCATCGCTTGTCTGCCAGGGTGAAAGCCCATGGATCCTGAAACGGGACCGCGCCGCGTTCCCTGATCAGGTCGCCGGCGGCGATGTGCCAGCCGAGGTCGTAATGGCCCAGCTGAACCGGCCCGTTGGACACGTAGAACACCGACAGGAAAGCGATCAGGAAGAGGTAGATCTCGCGCCCATGCAGGTAGCGTCCGAACGCCCCGGCAATCCCGGACCGGGACCAATTCTCGCGCGCGTCCATGAGAGCTCTCACCATCGAAGCCGGTCGCCCCAAGCCCCGCGTTTCCCCGAGATCCGCGGCGACGGACGCAGACCTCATTCGCTTTAGAGGAAGACGATCTAAGGTGGAGTAAAGGTTGGTGACGGCTGGCGGGTCCTGCCAGCGGGACGGCGCGCTGGTAAACGAATGATTGCGCGTAGCGGTGTGCGTGACGGGCGTGAGACGCCTGCAGACCCTGCCGCCCGCGCCCGGCGCCGTCAGCTCTCGTGGTGCGGGCAGCCGGGGTCGAACCGGCACAGCGCTTGCGCACCGAGGGATTTTAAGTCCCTTGCGTCTACCAATTCCGCCATGCCCGCTTGATCCAACGAGATCAAACACTTAAGTCCAGCTCCGGCCGTCTGGAATTGGTACTTCGCGGGCCGGGTGGACGGTTCTTCCTTAAGCGAGCCGGCCGCACAAGGCAAAGCCTCAATCCGGACATCTGTTGCTGCTTTAGGCATTCTCAATCCACGGGGACTATTCATCCGGCATGCCTGTCTCGTTTCTCTCCCGCTGCCGCCCCGCGCGCGCGCTGCTTCCGCTGTTCGCGCTCTGTGTGGCGCTCGCCGGCTGCGCGAGCGTCAGCGACACCATCAGCCCGGCCTTCGTCGATCCCGCCCGCTATGACCTCTGGGATTGCAAGCAACTCGCGCCCGAGCGCAGAAACCTCGTCAAGCGCATCGAGGAGCTCGAGCGGCTGATGGCGAAGGCCGAGACCGGGACGGGCGGCGTCGTGGTCGCAGAACTCGCCTATCGCAACGAATACATTGCCGCGCGGGGACAGCAGAAGCTGGTTGAGGAGACCTGGCGGAGGAACAGGTGCCGCGAGAGCGACATGGAGGCGGCGGCGCCGCCAGCTCAGCCGACGGTAGCACCGGCGCCGGCGAGCCCCGCCAAGCCGTCCAAGCTGAAGTCGCGTGGCGCCGTCAACTGACGGCCATGCCCTAAGCCCGCCAGCCGTAGATCCAGTCCTGCCGCGCCAGCATGCGTTCCGGACCGAGGGTGCGGATCGCAAGATCGCGCGCGACGGCGAGCGGCCCGCCGAGATGATAGATCCGGCCCTGCTGCCGCGCGGTTCGCTGCACCCGGCGCACGCGGGCCTGGCGCATCTGGCCATATTGCCTCAGCGCAGCGCTAATGCCCGCGGCGTTCTCGGCGACCTCGGGGCTGAGGTGCTGCGCGAGCACGGCGGCATCCTCGATCGCCATGCCGGCGCCTTGCGCGGCGAACGGCAGCATCGCGTGCACGGCGTCGCCGAGCAGCGCGACCGGGCCTTGGCTCCAGGGGCAGCCGTCCGGCACGCCGAACAGCGCCCATTTCCGCCAGCTGTCGACCGCGGCGAGCATCATCCGCGCTTGCGAGGGCCAGCGCGGCGCGGCGAAGGCATCCATCACCTCGCGCGGATCGCCCGATGTGCTCCAGCCCGGCCTGTTCCAGGTGCCCGGCAGCACCGCGACCACGTTGATCTGGCGTCCGCCTGCGATCGGATAGACGACGAGATGGGCGTTCGGACCCATCCACAGCTGGACCCGGCGCGCGGTAAAATCCTTCGGCAGCTGCGTGGCGTCGAGCGTGCCGCGCCAAGCGATCAGCCCGGAGAAGCGCGGCTGCACCTCGGGAAACAGATGCTGGCGAACCGTCGACCAGATGCCGTCGGCGCCGATCAGTGCGCTGGCAAGATCGCTGCGGCGGATCGTGCCGCTGCGATGGACCACCGTCAGTCCCTTGGCGTGAGGCGCGACGTCCTCGAAGGTCGCACCCAGCTTCAGGTCGATGTCGGGATGGTCGGCGACCGCGCCGGCGAGGGCGGATTGCAGATCCGCACGGTGCACCACCCAATAGGGCGCGCCGGCCCGCGCGGAGGCGGCTTCGCCGAGCGGCATGCGCAGGAGTTCGCCGCCGGCGCGCGCGCTCATGATCGAGACCGCCTCCGGGACGACGGCACGCAGCTTGAGCCGGTCGGCGAGGCCGAGCGCGACCAGCACGCGGCTCGCGTTGGGGGAGAGTTGCAGGCCGGCGCCGACTTCTTCGAGCTGCTCGGCCTTTTCCAGCACGACGATGCGGAAGCCGCGGGCGGCCAGCGCAAGCGCGGCCGTCAGTCCACCGATGCCGGCACCGGCAATGACAATCGTTCGGGAGAGCGCCACCCCTGACCGGTGGACGCGGTCAGGCCACCTTGTCCTTCAGGACGCATTCCGGCGGACGGGCTTCGCCGGCCTTCAGGTCGGCCGCGAAGCGGTACAGCGTCGAGCAGTAGGGGCAGATGATCTCGTTGTCGTTGCCGAGGTCGAGGAAGACGTGCGGATGGTCGAACGGAGGGTTGGCGCCCACGCACATGAACTCTTGCGAGCCGATCTCGATGACGGGAACACCGGCATCGTTATGGAAGTGCGGGACGACATGGTCGGACATCGTAACTCATCCTGGAGTGGCAGTGGCGGCAGACACAATCAACGCTGACGCGGTATCTTTTGAGACGCGGCGGACCATACTGGGGGGTACGGGTGATTGCTAGTCCAGTGGAACCGAAAGGTCCGCATTGCCCCATGCTCATTTGCTCATGCAAATTCGACACAATCTTGCGGCCTGAGAGAAGCCCTTCTTTCGTCGGGGACGTTGTGTCGCAATTTTGGCATACTATGTCTTGAACGCGTGCAATTGCGGCAAAAGACCAACCATCAGGCGCAAACGATCCAGGCAAACGATCTAGGAAACGTCCGGGCTCTTGGCATGAAGTGGCTGCGAATCAGCACAGCGTTGACCGGTATTGCCGCATGCGGTTTCCTGCTCGCGCAGGTAGCGCCGCACGCCCGCGAGGCCGGCGCGATTCTCGCCGCCCAGGATGATCCGGCCGTGCTGTCCGAGCTGAAGCTCGACGCCGTTCTGCGGCAAAACGACCGACTGGTTCAGGACAATATCGAGGCCGCGCTCGCCGCTGATGATGCCGATCTCGCCGACAGTTTTGTTGCGCTGGCGCGTGACCGCAACATCGCGCTGCCCGACGACCTCCTCGCCCGCGTGGGTGATGCGGTCAAGGACGAAAACTCCACCTCGCATTTTGCCAAGCGCTTCGCCACCGGGCTCGTCACCGGCAGCGCCGACGATGTCGCGAGCCTGTCGGGGACGGTCGCCGGCGATCTCTTCGTGATCGGTGACATCAGGGACGTGGTCCGGGAAGGCAAGCATCTCGCCATGGGCGAGGACACCGACCGCCTGGTGCTGGGCCTTGCCGCCGCGGGCCTCGCGGTGACGGCCGTGACCTATGTGTCGGTCGGCGGCGCGGCACCGGTACGTGCCGGCCTGTCGCTGGTCAAGGATGCGCGGAAAGTCGGACGGCTGGGCGAGGGGCTTGCCGCCTGGGCCGGCCGGTCCGCGCGCGAGATCGTCGATACGCCGAGGCTCCAGAACGCGGTTGCGTCGGGCTCCGTGCTGCGGCCGGGCGAGACGGTGAGCGCGATCAAGGCCGCGTTCCGCGCCGAGAAGGCCGGTGCGCTGGTCCGGCTCGGCAAGGACGTCACGCGCGTGGCCGAGAAGACCGGCACGCGCGGCGCCATGGATACGCTGCGTATTGCCGAGGGCCCCAAGGACGTCGCCCGCGCGGCGCGGCTTGCGGAAGCGCAAGGCGGCAAGACCCGCGCGATCATGAAGCTTCTGGGCCGCGGCGCGCTGCTGCTCGTCGGCGGCATGTTCGATCTGGCGCTCTGGCTGTTCGGGGCGGCACTGACGCTGTTCGGCCTGCTATCCTCGATCAAGGCCACCACCGAGCGTCTGACTCAAGCCTGGTGCGATCGCAGACGAGCGCGGAGGCTGCGCCGGGCGCAGGTCGCTGCCGAAGCCGCTCTGGCGAACACGGCCGCCACGGCCTAAGATCAATCCTCCCCCCACAACGACTTGCGGAACTGATGATGCCGAGCTTTCACAACGGCGCTGTTGAAATTGCCTATCTCGACGAAGGCGAGGGCGACCCGATCATCCTGGTGCACGGTTTTGCCTCCAGCAAGAACGTGAACTGGGTCTATCCGACCTGGGTCTCGGAGCTGCGCAAGAACGGCCGCCGCGTCATCGCGCTCGACAATCGCGGCCATGGCGAAAGCGCAAAGCTCTACGAGCCCGCGCAATATTCCATTCCCACCATGGCCGGCGACGTGCTCGCGCTGATGGATCATCTCGCCATCCCGCAGGCCGACATCATGGGCTATTCGATGGGCGGGCGGATGACGGCCTGGCTCGGCCTCAACGAGCCGCAGCGCCTGCGCTCGGCGATCCTCGGCGGCATCGGCATCGGTGGCCTGATCGAGGGCACCGGGCCCGGCGAGAACGTCGCCAAGGCGCTGGAAGCGCCTGCGCTCGACGACGTCACCGATCCCGTCGGCCGCACCTTCCGCGCGTTTGCCGATCAGACCCGTTCGGACCGTAAGGCGCTTGCGGCGTGCCTGCGCGGCACGCGCGAGCTCATGACGAAGGAGCAGGCCGCGCGCATCGACGTGCCCGTGCTGATTGCGGTCGGCTCGACCGACGACGTCGCGGGCTCCGCCAGCGCGCTCGGCGCCATCATTCCTGGCTCTGAAGTGCTCGATATTCCCGGCCGCGATCACATGCGCGCCGTCGGCGACAAGGTCTACAAGACAGGCGTGCTGGATTTCCTGTCGCGGCGGGGCTGAGTCTCGTCGCCGAACCTCCGCCCCACCGCCATCAGCACCACGAAGGTCGCAACCCACACCATCCGCGCGCCGTAGCGGTCGTGCGGACCGGAGATCACCGCGCAGATGAAGGCGTTGCCGAGCAGCGCCAGCGTCACGGTTGCCGCCAGCAGCGTCAGATCGTCCAGCCGGCGGTTCGCGAGCGCGCGCGCGAGCAGCGCGACCAGTCCCAGCATCGAGACCAGCGCGACGGGAACGTGCAGCCAGTTGACGTATTTGAAATCGAGGCCCCAGTTCTGCTGGCGCGCCGCGCGCATCGGCGCCGCCTGCGCAGGGATGTAGCGCTCGATGATGCCGCGGGTGTGGGGAATCCAGCCATTGGTGCCTTCGCCGGTCGCCACATGCAGCAATTGCTGGCCCATCGCCCGCAACGCCGCGCCGGCCTGCCAGGCCGGATAGTCGGCGAGCGATTGCACGACGATGGTGCTCATCTCGTCGTTCATGCCCTCGAACCGGCCGAGCGTGTTGAACATGCTGTTGCCCCACAGGAATTCGTCGGCGGTCGCCGGCAATTCGTGGCGATAGGGGCAGAGCTTGAGTTTTTCGCGCGGGCAATGGTCGCTCAGATAACGCGCGACGATGCCGTCCTGCATCATGCGTCCGAAGGCGACGCCGTAGCCGCCGGGCGTCCAGGCCCATTTGCCCGACAGCGCATGGTTCGCCGACACCAGCATCGCTCCGCCCACGACGATGGTCAGGCTCGCCTGCGTCAATCCGGCCAACGGCAGGCGCGCACCGAGGAACGGCCGCATCATCCAGCCGGCGACGCAGAGCCCGAGCAGCACGCCGAGCGTGGCGCTGTGGGTCGCGGCGGCGAAGGCGGTGAAGACGAACAGCGCGGCTTTTTCGAGCGTTGACGTTCGCTGTCCACCGACGACCAGCAGGAACAGCGACAACACCGACAGCCCCGCAAAAATGTCGGTGAGCAGCATGCTGGCGAGCCAGGGCAGCGCGGTCGACAGGATCAGCAGCAGGCTGATCGCGACGAAGCGGAACGTCTGCATCATCGAGAGCACGCGCAAGGTCAGCTGGAGCAGCCACAGCGTCGCCAGCGACTGGACCGCGAGGTTGATCCAGAAGCCGAAGCTTTCGCCATAGTGCAGATAGAGGCCGAACACGGTGGACCGGCTCGGGACGAGATAGCCCTCGTACCAGCGCGCCAGATAGCCGCCGGTATCCCATTGCAACAGCGGATAGCCGTTCCAGACCGCCGGCGCGATCATCAGGAGGGGCAAGAGAACGGGCAAGGCCAGAGCTGCGAGCCGCAGCCAGAAGGTATCAGCGGCGCGCGCGCGCAAATGGTCGGTGGTGGTGGTCAAATCCGCTCCGTCGTCGCTAGCGACCATGCCTGCAATAAGGGTCGGGAGAGAATTCACCAATAGTTTGACGCTGTCCGGCTTGAATTTGCCAAAACCCTGACCATTTTGAGCCAACCTTGCCGTCCGGGGGCGCCAGAAGAAACCATTGTGTTTCAACGCGTTGGCGTGTTTTCGTGGGGCAAGGTGCTGTTCACTCTCAGGCAAGCCCGTCAGGACTTTGTCGCCTAGACTGTGCTATAGAACCCGCAAAACGCGCTCATTCGAAAGAGCAGATCCCAGAGAGAAAATCCATGGCAGTGCATCAGGTCAATCCGGGAGGAAAGCTCGCATCGCTCGATCCGATCTGGGACCGGATCCGGGGCGAAGCGGAGGACATCGTCCGTCGCGAGCCGGAGCTGGCGACCTTCATCTATTCGGCGGTGCTGCATCACAGCCGTCTGGAAGATTCGGTGATCCACCGCGTCGCCGAGCGGCTCGATCACTCCGCGCTGTCGGGCGACCTTGTGCGCCAGGCTTACATGGAGGCGCTGCGCGAGGATCCCGATCTCGGCAACGCCTTCCGCGCCGATCTTGTTGCCGTCTACGACCGCGATCCCGCGACCTCGCGCTTCATCGATCCCTTGCTCTACTTCAAGGGCTTTCACGCCATCCAGACCCATCGCCTCGCGCACTGGCTCTGGCTGAAGGGCCGCAAGGATTTTGCATATTATCTCCAGAGCCGCGCCTCAGCGGTGTTCCAGACCGACATCAATCCCGCCGCGCGCATCGGCCGCGGTATCTTCCTCGACCATGCCACCGGCTTCGTCTGCGGCGAGACCGCTGTCATCGAGGACGACGTCTCGATCCTGCACGGCGTCACGCTCGGCGGCACCGGCAAGGAGAACGAGGACCGTCATCCCAAGATTCGCCACGGCGTGCTGATCGGCGCCGGCGCAAAAATCCTCGGCAATATCGAGATCGGCCATTGCGCGCGTATCGCTGCGGGCTCGGTCGTGGTGAAGCCGGTGCCGCACAACGTCACTGTCGCGGGCGTGCCCGCCAAGATCGTCGGCGAAGCCGGCTGCGCCGAGCCGTCGCGCACCATGGATCAGATGATCAACGCCATGGGGCTTTGATATGGGGCTTTGATACGGGGCTCTGAGCTTTTGAGAGGGCCGGATTCTCCGGCCCTTCTCGTCCCCAAATTCTTTGGCAATTGATGCTGGCGGTTCGTCGCGTCTCGTCCTAAAACCCCGCCAACCCAGATTTCGATTGGAGACTTGCCGTGGACGTCAAGGAAGTAAGGAAGCTCGACGCGTATCTGAAGCGCGTATTCGGCAATCCCAAGATCCGCGTCGTGCCGCGGCCGAAGAAGGACGATTCCGCCGAGGTCTATATCGGCGAGGAATTCATCGGCGTGCTGTTCGTCGACGACGAGGACGACGATCGCTCGTTCCAGTTCCAGATGGCGATCCTCGAGGACGATCTCGTCGATCAGGAATAGTTGTTGCTTTTCACCTCGCCCCGCTTGCGGGGCGAGGGAGCGCAGCGACTCCGCGGAGCGACTCTGGATTGCTTCGCTTCGCTCGCAATGACGAAGATCAGCTTCTCACCGCCGGGCCGTCATCGACGCCGCCACCGCGCGAAGCTCGCCGACGAATTCGGCGATCGCCGGATTGCGTCTTTCACCGGTGCGAAACGCCACGAATATCCGCCGTGTGATGATCGGCCGGATCTCCTTGAGGCGCAGCGTGCCGATATGATCGCGCCCGCGTAGCCCCGGATTGATCGAGACCGAGCAGCCCGCCTCGACCATGGCCCGGACCACTTCAAAGCTGTGGCAGCGGGCATTGACGATGGGATCGAAGCCGGCATTGCGGCAGGCACCGACGATCACGTCCGAATAGGTGGCGGACGTCGTGTCGAGAACCCATCGCTCCGTCGCAAGCTCGGGCAAGGTGAGGTGAGGCCGTTCGGCGAGCGGATGATCGCGCGGCAGCAGGACGTGGAGATGGTCGTCGAGAAGATGCAGCATCTCGACCTGCGTCTCCGACAGGCTCGCCGACGTGGTGAGGTCGTCGACAATCGCGACATCCGTCTGCCAGGCGCGCAGGGCGGCGAGACTG
Organism: Bradyrhizobium sp. GW821-FHT12B03; assembly: GCF_058807535.1. NCBI lineage: Bacteria > Pseudomonadati > Pseudomonadota > Alphaproteobacteria > Hyphomicrobiales > Nitrobacteraceae > Bradyrhizobium > Bradyrhizobium sp. GW821-FHT12B03. Next base: position 188,640 of record NZ_JBXAQU010000010.1, on the reverse strand, counting down.
TCGTCGGGCTCCAGCTCCTCGAAGATCGTCGCCAGATCCGGGAAGCGCGCCGACATCGCGCGGATCGTCGGCGGGATGAGCGACGCGGCGACGGAGGGAAACGCCGAGACGCGCAACTCGCCGGCGACGGTCTTCTTCAGCTCCGCAAGGTCGGTCTTCGCTTCCTCCAGGATGCCGATGACCCTCCCGGCGTGATCCACCAGTCGCTGTCCTGCCGGCGTCAGCCGCACGCCGCGGCCCCTGCGTTCGACCAATTCGACTCCGGTCTCGTCCTCGAGCTGCGCGATTTGCTGCGAAACGGCCGACGGAGAGATCAGCAGGGCTTCGGCCACCGCTGCCATTGTTTTTCGCAGCGAAAGCTCACGAAGGGTGCGGAGTCGGGCGAAATCCATCCGTTAGCTCCAACAAGTGCCCAGACAACAATCATGCATATTGTCTAATGTATATCGCAAAATTAATTAAGTAGACCAGAATTGTTTTGCCCCTGTAGCCTTCATGTCCAGAGCAGTCCCGGCCTTTCACAAGAAGAGCAGATCCCAGGCCCGGCTGACATGAGTGACGACAACAGAGGGGTTCTCGGATGGCTCGTTCCAAATTTCTGGTCGCTGCACTCGCCGCAGCGTCGCTGTGGACATCAGGCGTATCCGCCACCGTCCTCGACAACGTCAAGCAGCGCGGCGTCCTGAATTGCGGCACCGACAACACGGCTCCTGGCTTCGGCTACCTCAACACCAAGACCGGCAAGATCGAAGGTCTCGACGCCGATTTCTGCCGCGCCATGGCAGCGGCGGTTCTCGGCGACGCCGGCAAGGTCAACTTCGTCATCGTCACCGACAAGAGCCGCTTCAACGCCTTGCAGACCGGACAGGCTGACGTCGTCTTTGCACATACGACCGTCAAGCCCGTGCGCGAATCTGCGATCGGAATCGACTTCCTGCCGATCAATTTCTACGACGGCACCGGCATGATGGTGAAGGCGGCGTCCGGTGTGAAATCCGTCGCGGAGCTGGACGGCGCGACGATCTGCACGACGCAGGGCTCCGGCACCGAAGCCACGCTCGCCGCCTTCGTTCGCCAGCGCGGCTTCAAGACCACGAAGGTTCTCACCTTCGAGAATCTCGAGAAGCTGTTTGGCGCGCTCCAGAGTGATCGCTGCAATGCGATGTCGACGGACAAATCCGCTCTTGCGGCCTGGCGCGGCAACTCCGGCAAGCCGGACGATTACACGATCCTGCCCGAGACGCTGAACAAGTCGCCGTTCGCCGGCTTCGTCATCGCCAACGATTCCAGATGGCGCAATCTGCTGCGCTGGGCGACCTTCGCGTTGTTCCAGGCGGAAGAATGGGACATCACCTCAGCCAATCTTGCCGACAGGATGAAGGACGAGAGCGCGTTCGTGCAGAAATTCCTCGGCGCGAAGGACGGGTTTGGCAAGGACTTTGGTGTCGCCGACGATTTCGTCGCCAGCATGATCAAGTCGGTCGGCAATTACGGCGAGATCTACGACCGTAACCTTGGGCCCAAGACGCCGTACTTCATCGATCGTGCCGGCACGCCCAACGCGATGTGGACCAAGGGCGGCGCCGAGTACTCGCCTCCGTGGAACTGAGCACATGGGGCGAGCCTGACAGGCTCGCCTCGATCTCGGGAGGGCGTCGTGAGCACAGAGATCGCCGAATATCACAGCATCCCGCCGGCGCGTCGCGGCCTGCTGATCGCGTCCAAATGGCTGTTGCAGGCTGCGATCGTGACCGTGGCGGCCGGACTCGTCATCTGGCTCGGCCTCGCGGTCCGGGAGGCGCTCGCCCGCAAGGGCATCCAGTTCTCGTTCGGCTATCTCGGCAATGTCGCGAATTTCAGTCTCAGTGAAGGCTTCGTCCTGTCACGCGAGGGCAACTGGCCGGTTCTCGAGCTCTTCTCGCCCTCACACAGCAATCTCCAGGCGCTGCTGGCAGGCCTGTGGAATTCGCTGAAGGTCGCGCTCTCGGCGATCGTCCTGTGCACGATGTTCGGGACGCTGGTCGGCATCGGCCGGCTCTCGACGAACTGGCTGGTGCGCAACCTCTGCTTTGGATGGGTCGAAGCCATACGCAACACGCCGCTGCTGATCCAGATCGTGTTCTGGTATTTTGCGGTGGTGCTGCGGTTTCCACCCGCCAACGCCGCTTCGAACTGGTTCGGCGGCCTCCTTGCCAGTCGTTCGGGTGTGTTCTTTCCTGGCCTTGCGATCTCCGAGCGCGCCGGCGCTGCGTCCTGGGGATTGCTCGCCACCGCCTTCGCCTTGCTCGTCGCCTGCGCGGCTTTGCGCGGGCTGCGACTCCGGTTGACCCTGTTGGCAGCGGCGATCTCGACGCTCATTGCATCCGCCTTGGTCGGCTTCCCTCTTGGTCTCGATCTGCCGGTCGCCACTCGCTTCGGCGCGCGCGGAGGCTTTGCCATTTCACCCGAAATGACGGCGCTTCTCATCGCGATCGTCGTCAACAGCTCCGCCTATGTCGCCGAGATCGTCCGCGGCGCGATCGAGGCCCTGCCGAAGGGGCAATGGGAAGCGTCTGCCTCGCTCGGCTTGTCACGGTCTCACACGCTGCGCGACATCATCCTGCCGCAGGTCTTCCGGATCGTCCTGCCGTCCCTCGCCAACCGGTACATCAGCCTGACGAAGGATACCTCGCTCGGGATCGCGATCGGCTTCCCTGATCTGTTCAACGTCTACGGCACCGTCTCGAACCAGACCGGGCGAAACCTCGAAGGCGTCGTGATCGTGATGCTGACCTACCTCGCGCTGAGCTGGATCATCAGCGCCTGCGTCAACGGCGTCAACGCGCGCGTGAACGGACGGAGGACACGATGACCACGGTCGCGCTGCGGTGGGTCCATCGCAATCTCTTCGCCAAGCCGTTCGATGCCGCGCTTTCGCTTGTCATCATCCCGGTGCTGGCCTGGGCGGTCTATGCCCTTGGCTATTGGGCGCTGGTCGACGCGCGTTGGCAGGTCGTCGGCGGCAGCTTCAAGGTGCTGATGACCGGCATCTATCCCGCCGACCAGCTGTGGCGGGCATGGTTCTCCGTCGCGACCCTCTGCATGATGTTCGGCGCGGGCCTCGGCCTTTCGGTCCGACCGGGGCGAGCCGCGATCACGGTCGTCGCATTGGTCGTGACGTTGATTGGCGTCACGCTCGCGGTCGCCATTGACGTGCATTCGGGCATGCTGGCTGCCACCAGCGCTGTGCTCGGCATCGCGGCATGGGGCGGTACCCATCATGCGGCTTTGGACCAACGCATCGTGCTGTCAGCACTTCTTGCGGGCGTCGTCGCAATCTTCGTCGTGCTCTCGCCGCCAGGCTTCGAGGTCTGGGGCGGACTGTTGCTCAGCGTCGTCCTGACGATCGCTGTCTCGATCCTGACCCTGCCTTTCGGAATCCTGCTTGCGCTCGGCCGGCAAAGCCGGATCACCAGCCTGCGCGTGATTTCGACCGCCTATATCGAGACGATGCGGTCGGTGCCGTTGATCCTCGTCGTCTACTGGATCTGGATCATCGTGCCGCTGCTGGCGCCGGATACGTCCGTGCCGGGGCTGCTGCGCGGCATGGCCGGCTTCGCCCTGTTCTTCGCGGCCTATGTCGCCGAATATGTCCGCAGCGGACTTCAGGCGGTGCCAAGGGGCCAGATCGAGGCGGCACGCTCGCTCGCGATGAGCAGCTGGACGCTCAATGTCGACATCGTCCTGCCGCAGGCGCTGCGGGTCGTCGTTCCCTCGCTGGTCGGACAGATCCTCGACATCTTCAACGGCGCAACGCTGGTCTTCATCATCGGTCTGACCGATTTCCTGCGCGCCGGGCAAATGATTCTGGCCGATCCGCAGAACAGCGGCCGGACCTACGAGATCTACGTCTTCCTGTTCGCCGTCTATCTCGCCATCGGCGGGGCGATCACCTACGCCTCGCGCCGCCTCGAAGCCCATCTCGCAAGGGGATCACGATGAACGCCATCCAGATTCCGGAAGCCACGGCATCACGCGACGTTATCGTCAGTATCGGCCACCTCAACAAATCCTTTGGGGCGTTTCATGTCCTGAAGGATGTCGATCTCGACGTCGGACGCGGCGAAGTCGTCGTCATCATCGGCGCGAGCGGCTCGGGGAAGTCGACCTTGATCCGCTGTGTCAACGGTCTGGAGATGTACCAGAGCGGGCGCCTGACCGTGGACGGCTTCAACATGCCGACGGAGGCCGATCGTGCGATCGGCGGCGAGAAGGAACTGGCGAGGATCCGCAAGGGCGTCGGCATGGTGTTCCAGCAGTTCAATCTGTTCCCGCATATGAGCGCGATCGACAACGTCGCAATTGCGCCGATCCGTGTTCGCGGCCGCAAGCCGGACGAGGCGAGGGCGAACGCGTTGCGCCTGCTCGACCGGGTGGGCTTGCGCGATCACGCCCACAAGCTTCCGGCCCAGCTCTCCGGCGGTCAGCAGCAGCGCGTCGCAATCGCCCGGTCGCTGGCAATGGAACCGCACATCATGCTGTTCGATGAGCCGACCTCGGCGCTCGATCCCGAGATGGTCGGCGAGGTGCTCGACGTCATGCGCGAGCTCGCCCGCGAAGGCATGACGATGATGATCGTGACCCACGAGATGGGCTTCGCCCGCGAGGTCGCCGACCGCGTCGTCTACATCGATCACGGACGCATCCTGGAGATCGGCACGCCCGCGCAGATATTCGACCGGCCGACGCACGAGCGAACCAAGACCTTTCTCTCCCGCGTGCTTCGTCACTGACGAAGGCGCGGCCGCCTCGCAGAACGAGCGCGGCATTCCGATCACTTAGAAAAAAGGATGACACATGTCACTTTCGACGGGCACCGCTTCAGCCCAGCCGGCCGACGTCAACTGGCACAGCTTCTTTGGCGCCGATGCCCACCAGGTCGGCGCCGACGTCGTCGCGCTGATCGATCAGGATCGCAAGAGGGAGGCGCTGTCCCTCAACATGATCGCGTCCGCCTCCTATGCGCCGCTCGGCCTGCGCCAGATCGAGGGGACTCATCTCGTCAACCGCGCCCCGATGGGGCTGCCCGGTCGTCGCAGCGTCGCCAATTGCGAAGAACTCGACGCGATCGAGAACCTCGCGATCACCAGGGCGAAGGCGATCTTCGGCGCCGAATACGTCAACGTGCAGGCGCTGTCCTCGACCATCGCCAATGTCGCCGTCCTGCGCGCGATCCTGCCTCCCGAAGGCGCGCGGCTGCTCACCTTCGACGAACTGGCCGGCGGCCATGTCAGCCACGGCGCGATGCGTCACATCACGGGCGCGAACCGCGAGGTGGTTTCCTTCGGTGTGACCAGCACCGGCGCGGTCGACTTGGACCAGGCCCGCGACCTCGCGCGCAGGACGAAGCCGCATGTCCTGCTCGCCGGCCCGTCTTCGTATCCGCGCGAGATCGACTTCGCCGCACTGAAGTCCATCGCCGACGAGGTCGGGGCGCTTCTCTTCACCGACATTGCCCATGTCGCGGGGCTGATCGCGGCCGGCCTCCATGCCAATCCCGTTCCGTTCTCCGACGTGTCCACGAGCTCGACGCAGAAGACCTTGTGCGGGCCGCGCAACGGCGCCTTCGTCTTCGCCAGGGAGCGCTTCGGCGCCGTCATCGACGCCGCGATCTATCCCGGCCTGCAAGGCCCGGCAGCCTCGAACATGATCGCGGCGCGGGCCGTGCAGATGGAGATGATTACCCGTCCGGCCTTCGCGCAGCTCATGCGTGACGTCGTCGCGAATGCAAAGGCTTTCGCCGCGGGCCTGGAGGAGGGCGGCATCGCGCTTTACACCGGGGGCACGGACTCGCACATGATCATGGCCTACACCGGTGAGAGCTGGACGCAGCCGCAATTGGTTGCGGGACTCGGTGCTTACGGGGTCATCGGCAACGCCATGCGCGCGCCGGGGCCATCAGGCGAACCACGCACCGCGTTCCGGTTCGGCAGCGTCGCGCTGACGATCCGCGGCTTCGATCCGGCCGAGGCGAGGAAACTCGGCCACGAGGTCGCGGAGATCTTGCGCGCCGGCCCAAGCGCTCCCGTCGATCCCGCGCGTCTTCGCAGGCTGAGGGATCTGGCCAACGCCCACCCCATTCCGTCCTTTGTCGACTGATCCGGCGCGCAGCCGGCGTGAAACGCCCGGGTGGTCCTGCCCGGGCGTCTCCGTCCTCGACAAAGACAAAAACGCCAGGAGAGCCATTCGTCATGAGCCGCCACTACGACGTTGCTGCGGTCCGCAGCCAGTTTCCCGTGACCGAGCGCCTGCTCTATCTCGATTCCGCCCACCAGACGCCGCTCGCAACCAGCGTTCGCGAGGCGCTGCTCGGGTTTTATCGGGAAGGCAGTGAGCTGGCGGGCCCCAAGCCGGTCTGGCTCGACCGTGTCGAACAGGTTCGTGCCCGGGTGGCAAAGCTCCTCAACGCGGCGCCGGGCGAGATCGCGTTCACCAAGAACACTTCCGAGGGTATGAACATTGCCGCCAACTCGTTGCCGCTGGCGGCGGGCGACAATGTGCTCCTCGTCGAAGGGGACCATCCCAACAACGCGTATGCTTTCCTCAATCTTCGACGCAAGGGAGTTGAGGTCCGCTTCGTGCCGCTGACGGGCGCGACGGCACGGGCCGAGATGTTCGCGCCCCATATCGATGCGCGCACGCGCGCAATCTCGCTCTCGCATGTCACCTTTCACGCAGGACACCGTTTTGATATCGACGGCATCGGCGCGCTCTGCGCGCAGAACGGGCTCTACTTCGTCGTCGACGCGATGCAGTCGATCGGTGTCGTCCCGCTCGACGCTGCGAAGAGCGGAGCAAGCCTGATCGGGGCGGGCTGCCACAAGGGGCTGCTGGTGCCGCAGGGCCTCGGCATCCTCTATTGCCGGCAGGGTCTCGACGAGCTCCAGCCGGCCTATCTCGCCATGTCCAGCCTGGCGCATCCGCCGGGCGACTACATCGCGCGGGCCGACAACATGACGCCGAAGGCGGGCGCCGGCCGGTTCGAGATCGGCAACCTCAACCTGCCGGATATCCACGCGCTCGACGCCTCGCTCGCGCTGATCGAGAGCGTCGGTCTATCCGCCATCGAGGCGCATCTCTACGATCTCGGCGACCGCCTGATCGAGCGCATCGATGATCTCGGCATCCGTCTCGTGGGTCCGCGCGAGCGTGCCGATCGCTCGCCGCACATCTACGTGCTGGATTTGCCCGCGGATGCGTGGGCCGATTATCTGGCCAGCCGGAATGTGCGCGTGTCTCCGGAGCGCGACGGCATCCGCGTGTCCTTCGGCCTGTTCAACACCGTCGACGATGTCGACCGGTTCGCACGGATACTTGACGAGCGCGGCGCTTTGCCGGCCCGCGCAGGCGCGGCCGCCTGAAGCTCGCGGCGAGGTGCCTTGATGCTTCAATGCCGATCGGCTTCGGGCCGCGCCGCGAAGCGGTCGCGCCTCATAGCACTGACACGCAAACATCTAATCCGCGGACCTTATAGGTGACATCCTCGGGGCGATCATAGGACACCAAAGATCCACCGCCGTTGAACTGGCGCTCCAACTCCGACAGAGGATCGGCGGCTTGATTCTCGTCGATCCGCATGCGCGCAACTTCGGGCCATGCGACCCAGGCAGCGCGCTCATCAAGTTTGTCATTCAACGTGAAACGCAACGCGTAGCGTGGGACAACCATAAGGATAGGTTGCTTCGATTCAGAAGCTTTATTCCCCATTCCCAACGCCTTCGCGACCTGTCTTGCATTCCGGCCCGCGATCCAGTCGGCGGTGCGCTCAACCCAATCATTCGCCTTGAGAAGATTTAGCCTCCGGCTTTCGCGTTCCTTCGGAGACATGCCGTATACATCCGGCCATTTCAGCTGAATCAACGCAAGCGAGCCGGTCTCGCGATCGAGAATAGCTGCATCCACGTCTGTGATATGGCTGCCGTCACTGCGGCGGAGCGTCATGCCATGATCGGGTACGTAGAACCGCGGTTCGCGGAATTGATCCATGATGTCTCTACGAAAATACTTCTCGCGCCCATCGACCGCTTTGTCCCAATCGCGGGTATGTCTCAGGCGCAACGTCCGGACTAGGCCGCAGACAGGATTGAGGAGCCCGCCAAACAGGGGAAGGAGAAACCAGCCATCGCCAATATCGACATAGAAAGGAGCTGGTATCTCATGATGATGCTGCCAGGGTCCGATTGACTGTGCATCGAGAGCCAAGTGCGAGATAGTGGCGTTCGCATGTTTTGGACGTTCTCCGGCTTCGATCCACACCGCGCGGGCATCTTTCTGTAGCACAGGCACCGTCAGCAGGTTCCGGATCGACAGCGCGGGAAACCGCGTCTTGAGACGCGAAGCGTATGCGACGTGATTGGACACCCGACCGAGCGCCGCCACACAGATCCCACGCCATTCCGCGAATGGTCGGCCACCGATCATGGCTTCGTGAGGTAGGGCTTCGGCTTCGATGCAGCCAAGTACCTCAATCATCGCGAATTTCCGGTGAGCCTCTAGGAGGTCAGGATGACCTTCGTAACTGATGAACCAACCGTCATGCACGCTGGAAGTCGCGTCCAGAAGATCTTCGATGTACTTCCTGTCGAGTAGTGGTCCCTGCATGCGGGCAACGCGGCGCTTAGTTTCGTGTGTGAGCCAGCGTGCGGCGTAACGGTCCATGAGTTCCCCGACACCAGCCTGCATCTCCATCCGTATGGTTGCCGCATCGATCATTTCGCTTCGTGACAAGCCGTAACGCTCCATGGCGGCAAAGCGCTGCAAGCGGGCAAGCGTGCCGAACTCAAAGAGCATCGAGTCAATCCAGCGGGCGGTTTGAGGCGCGGACGGATTGAAGGGCAGCCCCTTACCTCCCTTCATCAGTGGCAGGAAGGTGGCAAGCGCGGGCGCAACGCCATTGAGGATCAGCCGCAGCTCATCCAAGGCCTCTTCATCCAGAGAATCGGGGCCTTCCGATGAACAGTGAATAATATACGCCGCGTAGTCGGCAGAGCGGACAATCTCGATGACGGCTTCCCGTTCGCGCCCGTTCCACGCCTCGCGGACGTGCGCTTGCAGTTCCGCGAATTTCTGCTGCAAGAGAGGTTCGGCAACGGCCGCCATCGGTGCATTCCACTAGAGGTATGGCGCCAGCTCCGATCTTGCCAAGCTTGTTGACGAGTTCAGGCCAACGAGACGTATCCTACGCGTGAGCCATACGACATATGCGGGCTACGAACGGCGCTTGTTGGAAGCTCCCGCAATCTGAACCAGGGAGAAAACCAACGGAGCTGGGCTGATGCGTTCAATGTTGTTTTCAAGGCATGATGAAACACAAGCTTGACCTCATCGGCCGAAAATCCTTGTAGGGGCCATCTCAATGCTAAGGTCTGCGTGGCAGGAGGCAGCAATGTAACAGCTTCACCGCTGGTCTTTGTTCGGGGAAGGCTCAGCTTTGGCACGACAAGACCGCCAACAAGATGAGCATTGTAGCGCTTGCGCTGCGCAACGTCACAAACAGGAGAAATTTCAAGCATGATGGGTCGGACCGCGCCGTACCAGGTATCAACCACCGGCGCATTCGTGGCTCTTTTTGCGGAGCAAAGCAGCTGTTCCAGGTGGTCGCGAGTTACCCCGAACACGGACAGGAAGCTGTCGATGTCTGACACTGCGTAGACCGTACCAGGTCCAAATGGTATCGCGTTGGCGGAATGCTCAGTTGTCAAAAGAAAACTGTTCATTTTTGGCGCGACGCTTGCCTTTGTGTTGCTGCTTGGCGGCTGGGCCAGCCAAACACCGTGCTCAGCCAGCACGGGTTCGCCGTGCGCATGCTCGAGTTGGTCTGCGAGCAACTGGGAGAGGATCGCCACAACGTTAGCTGGAGCATTGTCCGGCGTAAGCTCTCCCTCACTCTGCGCCTCTGTCAACCGTTGCAGCACCTCCTTCATGTGGGCGTCGGTCAATTCAGGATTTGTGTCACCTGCCGACTCCTCGGCCAGATCCGTTAGGCTTGCCATCAATGCTGCATTCGCGTCTTTGACCAGACCATCCCACGTCCACAGTAGTCCTATAGCCGGTTGACCACCAAGCGTATCCGCGACCTGTTGCCGTAGGCGTTCAGTCCAGTCTCCGGTCCTTTCTTCCTTTTTGGGTTTGTCCATTTCAAGGAATACAAGGCGGTTTTTGAACTTGGGCTCCGCTTCGAGCAGGGTGCGCTTAAACAATTCACTTTCGGTCTCCTGGTCATCGGGAGGCACACTATTTTCGGCAACTTTATCGTCGGCGTATTTGCTCCAGATAACGACGACCACCGGCGCGGTATTGGTAGATACGGTCTTAATGAAAACGTTCGCGGTATGGGATGCTGCATCCTTCCCAAGACTGTTAGTGAGGTGCAAGTCGAGAAACACGAGCTGAAGCCGTGTGAATGGCTGCGGCGGAAGGTGATCGAGGCTCGCCCCCTGAATCCAGACGGCACTAATATAAAGGGCGTTCAACGCGTTCAGGATGCTGTTGTAATCATCCGGTTCGTCGTCAATTACGCAGACCGATGGCGAAGCAAGTTGATCGATCATGATGTTTCCAAAAATTGAAGGGCGACAACCGCTCCATCAATCTGGTCGGGAAGATCGATGTCGCCCTCGCTGGGAAAAACAATGCGTCCGTTGCTTACGCGCATAACCTCACTGACAATATACAGTCCCAGGCCCATGCCGCCTGCACGGCGCGTAAAGAAGGGCGCGACAAGGTCTTCAGGATCATCTTTGCCGAACCCAGGGCCGTTATCTCCGACGATGATCGCCGGACCTTCCTCTATATCCTTTGTTGTGCCGATATAGAGATACTTCTGTTTTGGGTTTCTAGTCTCCAGCCAATGGATGCTGTTGTCGATCAGGTTGGTGATCGACGCAATCAGCATCTGTTTGGAGCCTTTCACCTGGAAGTCTGGACAGCCGTTTTCCACGCCGTTGACGAGCGTGATATGATGGCGCTTAAGTCTAATCTCCGCGCTAAAGATCGCTTCCTTGATAAGGATGCTGGCTGACGTTTTGCCTGGATTGGGGTTCTTAAGCAGGTTCGTGACCGGCCGCATCGCACGATAGAGACGATCGACAAGCTCTTTGATCCGTTCGGGATCGGCTCCGCGGTTTGTTGCCGCCCTCAGTTCATCGAGTATTTTTTCAGCGCCGTGAAGCATCATGCCGATGGTGAGACCAGGCACGGCTGCATGAAGAAGCTGGTCGCGGTAGATTTCCATCTCTTTCTCGGCGGCTTTCAGCTTCGGCTCGACTTCCGCGAGAACACCTTTGCGCTCCAGCACCTCGCGCACCTCGGCGAGCTTCTCGAAAACACGTTTGCCGGTACCCTTGCCGAGGACCTCGCGCAGTTTGCGCTGATCCTTGCTTTTCTCGGCTTCGACCTGCGTAAGGACGCTGATCACCGCCGACCGGAAGTCCTCGAAAGCCTCATTCTCGATGAATCCCTCGCGATTGGTCTTTTCCCGCAGATCGCCGCTCTCGGTCGCTTCAAGCCGCAGAGCGCCCAGAATTTGATTGTTGCTGGTGCGTGCGGTCGGTGTGTTGACGCGGCGGATGTCGAGATTGAGCCAGTCGTTGCCAGGCTCGCCAAAGTCGTATACGCGGATTCCGTCACGATAAATGCGTATACCGCCGTTCTCATCCAGATAGTCTTTAAGGCCCTTCACATCGTCCGTTACATCGCGGAGAACCGCAGGGTCACGGTCGAAAAGCCAGAAATCGAAAGTCACCTTGCCGATCTTGTGACCAGACAGATCAAGCGGGACATATACCCGTCGCTTACGTTCGCCGTCACCTTCGCTTTCTTTCTGTAGCGTGACTTCGACGCCCTTCTCAGTGTGTTTTGTAAGCTGCTTTGAATATCCAGGCGGCGGCGTGAACGTATAGTCAAACTTTCCAGACTTTGCCTCGAACGATCCTCTCACGTGATAGAGGGCGCACTTGTTGGCATCCTCGGCCGTGAAGAGATTTCTGAGCCACTCCTCATGGTCGGGGATCGAGAGCATAACTTCAAAATCTTCGGGTCCCTTGAAGGGCGAGCAAAGGCTGTTGACGGCGCGGTGGAGACGTCGTGCCTGGCCTCGGCTCCAGGTCTCTCTGAGCCGCGTTATTTCGAAGCATGTGCCGTGCTGGTTGCCTTTAAAGGTTTCCGGCTTCCGATCTTGCAGTTCGACGCCAGCGCTTTCCAGATCGGCTGCGCTTTCAATTGCGTCCCAATCAAAGTTGAGAACCAGTTCCTCGCCCCCACGCCGCCGCGTGATAAGGCGGATGGAACGTCCGAGCTTGTGTGCCGACAACCGGCCGAGGCCCTTTTCTCCGAGTGGAAAGCGGTGAAATTTTTTCGTGCGCCTGTCCTCCTTGCGCTGCAACGCACGGAAGTCTGTCGCGATCATCATCCACACATCGCGTAGGGTATCTTCGTCCATCCCGCTGCCGTCGTCCTCGACGATGATCCGTGCCTTTGAGGGTTCGGTGGGATGTTCGAGCGTGACAGCGCATACAGTTGCATCAGCATCATATGCATTTTTTACAAGCTCGAAGACGGCTAGGTTGGCGTCCTTGATGAGCTGATCGCCAAGCAACGTGAGGAGGCGCGGGCGCACCCTGAAGACAAGCTTGTCGCTGTCACCTCTTTTTCGGACCGCACCGGCCATGGTCACCCTGAAGTTATGGTCTCGACAATCGCCTCCATCACCGGCGGACAGACGCCGTTGCCGAGAATTTTGATCTTCTCGCGGCGCGAGCCGTGGTTCATGACATAGTCGGTCTTGAACCCCATCGCGCGCCGCAGTTCCGGAACCTGAAGCATGCGCATCTGGTGCCCGTGATCGCCAGGCTCCACCAGGGCGAAACGGTCAACGGTGGTAATGGTGCGCAGCGGACGGTCCAGCCTCTGCCAGCCGCCGCAGCCGTCGGTTCCGTAGTAGACAAGGAGGAAGCTGGCACGTCTGCCAAGCTCGGCAAAGCCCCTTTCCGCCCTTTCCAGAGTCGGTTTGGCCCGTTTTGGGCTGAAAAGCTCGCTGGTCCCCCAGATGCCCTGGGGGTCCAGGATGTCGCTGACGGTCCTGCGCTTCCGGCGAGGCTGCTTGATCGTGGCCACGGGCCCTTCGAGGTCGCAGACGACGAACAGCCGTCGACGGCTCTGCGCCACCCCGAAGTCGGAGGCATCCAGAACAAATTCGGTCAGGTTGTAGCCAAGATCCTCCAGCGCCTCTTTGAGTTCGTCGTAGCGTGACCAGGGGCGCATATGGACGACGTTTTCGAGGATGAGCCAGCGCGGCTTGAACTCCCTGGCAAAGCGAAGCGCCTGCATGGCGGTGGCACGGCTCTTCTCCGACCGCGGCGCGGAGCCTTTGGCGCAGGTGTGGTTGGTACATTCCGGTGAGGCCAGAAGCAGGTCGATGTCCCCGATGGAGTCGTGCAGCTTTCGGGGATTGATGTTTTCCAGTGCCTTTGTGATGGTGGTGGCTTCTGGAAAATTCTCCCCATATGTGGCGGTGGCCACTTCACAAAGATCAATACCGCAGACAATTTCGGCTCCGGCGTTGCGTGCACCATAGCTGCTGCCGCCCCCGCCGCTGAAAATGTCAAGTGTCCTGGTCATTCTATCCCCAGCGATTTGAAGCGAGGCCAGGCTACCAGGTCGGATTCGATCTGACCAGGCGGTAAATGGAGCCGGACGATGGATGTTTTGACACCGCGGCAAAGAAGCCACTGCATGTCGCAGATACGCGGCAGGGACACCAAACCCGAAATGGTTCTCAGGCAGGCGCTTTGGTCGGCCGGACTTCGCTACCGGTTGCACGCAAGGTTGATTGGGCGTCCGGATATCGTGTTCAGTCGGTCCCGTGTGGCCGTATTCTGCGACGGGTGCTTCTGGCATGGATGCCCTGAGCACAGCGTCAAGCCGAGGACCAATAGCCTTTTCTGGCTTACCAAGCTTGAGAAAAACAAAGCTCGTGATGAGAGGGTTGTAGCGGCGTTGAAGGCCGAAGGATGGACCGTCTTGCGATTTTGGGAGCACGAGATTGAGGAAGACGCGGCAAAGGTCGCCAAACGTGTTATGCGCGCCGTGAGAAAGCCTAGTGCACGTGGGCGCAGGCGGTCACCGCCGTAAAATCTCGCGCCGTATCGCGAACCCTGCCATGCTGGCATCATGCCCCTGTTTTGCCCGACGGGTCAAGCTAAAATTCGAAAAAGACGAAATAGAGGAATTACCAAGCCACGGCAGACGCTTGGCTACTGTGCATGGGGTTGTTTTCGAGATTGTTGGTGCGGAGAGAGAGCGGGCCCCGCTCAGCCCTTCGGTCCGCGCAGCTGCGCCGTCAGCTTGTCCATCGCCTCCGCCACATCGCGCCATTGCAACAGCCAGCTGCGCGGGAAGCGGAAGGTGAGGTCGGCGCCGCCGACGCGGCGCTCGGACAGGCACATGCCGGGCGTGGCCGCATCGCGCGTGCAGCGCGCGGTCAGCGCGGGGCTTGCTGCGGAATAGAGGTCCTCGCTGCCATAGGGCGTGTCGCTGCGGAACATCCGCATCGTCAGCCCGTCCTCTGGGCTGGTTGCGGCCTGGTCGAGATAGCGCAGATAGATCGTGGCCGTTCGCTGTTCGGGCGAGAGCGCATCATGATGGGCCGCGATCGACAGGAAGATGCGGTCGATCGGCTGCATGGTCGCATCCACCGTGTCGGCGGTGACGTGCTTCGGCGCGCCGGGCGGTTCCAGCGAGGGATAGAGGAAGTCGAGATCGATGCGCTCCTGCGGCCCGGAGTGCCGCTGGATCTTCATCCGGATCGCCGTCGTCGGCAGGTTGAACAGCGTGCCACCGACGCTCACCGGCAGCTTGTCCGGGGCGTTCGCGCCGCCCGTCCCCCAGGTCGGCCACAGCAGATAGGCGACCAGCCCGACCGCGCCCAGCGCAGCAATGCCGCCGAGCACGATCGGGACGACATGCGCCCGGGTGCGCGACCGGGGAGACCGAGGGGAGGCTGCCGAAAACACCGTCATGACTAGCGCGCATGGGCCCGAGATCGGCCGATGGCCGACGAATCAGCGGGGAATATGCCATGCGGCGGCGAATTCGCGGAGGGTTCCAGGCCATCGGGAACGGGAGGGGGCCCTGCGTGGACCGGGCGGCCCCGTTAACCTTCGCTTAAGGATAATGTAGCGTTAACCAGCACTATTTGTCACACGAAGGCTCCGGCGTTGCGTAAGGGCGGACCGTTCCGATGACACCTGAAGCTCTCAATACCTTCTTCTCGATCTGCATCGGTTTCGCGCTCGCTGGCGCGCTCGTGAGCGGCTACCAGGCGGTCGCGCAGCGGCCCGCCGGCTTTGGCCTGCTGCAGGACGGCGTGGCGCCGAAGACCTTCGCGGCGGTGCCGTTCCTGGTGTTCGCGGCGCCCTTCATCATCATGCGCAACACGCTGCGCGGCTTGCGCGTGGAGAGCCGCCGCCTCGAATTCGTCATGATGGCGACCGTCATCGCCGGCTTCTGGAGCATGATGAGCGGCACCTTCTTCCTGATGACGCTGCGCGCGACCGGCGTTCTGGGCTGAGGCCCGTCTTGCAGGGTTGCCCGGTGCGGCGGTCCTTTGCCTCTTCGCCGCCGTTTCGCTATGGCTGGGGCTGACGCGACAGGAGACCTCCATGGCGATCTACGAGCTCGACGGGCAGGCGCCCGATCTTCCCGCCGACGGCAACTATTTCATCGCGGAGACCGCGACCGTGATCGGCCGGGTGCGCCTGAAGCCCGGCGCGAGCGTCTGGTTCGGCGCGGTGCTGCGCGGCGACAATGAGTGGATCGAGATCGGCGAGGGCGCCAACGTGCAGGACGGTTCGACCTGCCATACCGATCTCGGCTTTCCGCTTGTCATCGGCAACAACTGCACCGTCGGCCACAACGTCATCCTGCACGGCTGCACCATCGGGGAGGGCGCGCTGGTCGGCATGGGCTCGATCGTGATGAATGGCGCGAAGATCGGCCGCAACAGCATCGTCGGCGCCGGCTCGGTCATCACCGAGGGCAAGGAATTCCCCGAACGCTCCCTGATCATCGGCTCGCCCGCGCGCGTGATGCGCACGCTCGACGACGCCCAGGTCCAGCGGATGGGGAGCGCGGCGAGGTTCTACGTCGCCAACGGCCCGCGCTTCAACAAGGGGCTGAAGCGGATCGGCTGAGAGGCCGATGCCGCCCCCGGGTTCGCTCGGCTGCGGTTCCGCACCGTAAAAATACCGGCCCGAACTTTAAGCCTCCGCTAGCGCTACAGGGGTACCGTGGAGCCTTCTCAACCAAGGGGGCGGTGCCATGGACGCTGCGGCACTGGGATCCCGGCTCGACGCCGGAACCCGATTTTTGAAGAAGTTTATTCGTTTTGCGCGCGGTGCCGATACGCTGAGCGTCGCGGAGAAGGTCTACAGCATCGCCGGTTTTCTGGCGATCGTGACCACCTTTCTGCTCGTGATGTCGATCCAGACGGTGCGCCTGCAGACGACCTATCGTCACATGCATGCGTCTTCCGCGGAGGCGGCGATCAGCGTCGGGCGCATCAACGCGCTGATCTACGCCATCGTGATGGAATCGCGCGGCATCTACATGTCAGGCGATCGCAGCGCGATGAAGCAGTTCGCCGACGGGCTGGTGCGCCGCAACCGCGAGCTCGCCGACGTCGTGAAGAACATGGAGCGGACCGTCAGCTCGGACGATGCGGCGCAGTTCGCCAGTTTCCGACAGCGCATCGCGCAGTTCATCGAGTTCCGCCAGGAGCTGATGCGACGCGGTATCGAGATCAGTTCCGCCGCGGCGCGCGAATTGGGCGACAATGATGCCAACCGGACGCTGCGCAACAAGCTCAACGTGGATCTCGAGGCGCTCGAACGCATCTACAGGGAGCGTGCCCGCCAGGCGGACGAGCTCGCCAACGAAAATCGCTACGCCGCCGCCTATCTGTTCGCGCTCGGGCTTGCGGCCCTCCTTCTGGCGGGGTTGAACGTCGTCGTGATGCGGAGCTCGGTGGTCGGGGCACTCGCCGAGATCACGCAGGCGACCGACCGGATCGCTGACGGCGACGTCAAGAGCAAGGTGCCGCATCTGGGCCGTCACGACGAGATCGGGCATCTTGCGCGCGCCGTGCAGCACTTCCGCGATGCGGTGGCGCGCATCTTCGAGCTCGAGGAGCTCGAGCTCGGCACCGCGCAGGCGCGCGACGCGGCGATGACCGAGCGCGACAAGTTCAACGACAAGTACCAGGCCAAGAAGTGGCAGCTCTCGGCCGCGATCAACAGCATGCCGCAGGGCCTGATCATGCTCGACGGCAAGGCGAACGTGGTCGCGATGAATGCCAACTACCGGCGGATCTACGATCTGCCCGAGACGATCCAGGCGGGATCGACGCTCGAGGAAATCCTCCAGCACCGGGTCAAGAGCGGACTGTTCAACGGCGACATCGAAAAATATCTCGCGGCGGTTCTCGACCGGATCGCCCGGCGCGAACCGGCGGCCAATGAGATCACCTTGAACGACGGCCGCATCATCAAGATCTACGAGCGTCCGATGGACGGCGGCGGCTGGGTCTCGGTGCAGGAGGACGTCACCGAACAGCGCCAGCGCGAGCGCATTCTGGAGCGGATGGAGCGATTCCTCGCCACCATCATCGAGAACGTGGCGGAAGGCATCATCGCCAAGGACGCGCGCAATCTGCGCTACGTCTTCGTCAACAAGGCCGCCGAGAAGATGATCGGCATGTCGCGCGGCGAGATCATCGGCAAGACCGCGCGGGAATTGTTCTCGGCGGAAGCGGCCGAACTGATCGAGCGGCGCGATCGGCAGCTTCTCGCGCAGAAGCAGCAGCTCGAACCGATCATCGACACCATCGACAATCCCGCGCGCGGCCGACGTGTGATCTCGGCTCGCCGGGTCCAGATCGGCGGCGCCGGCGAAGAGTCCCACATGTTCGTGACCATGGTCGAGGACCAGACCGAGAAAATGGCGACGGCCGCCTAGCAAGCGAGGCGTCAGCTTCCCTCGGACTCGCGCGCTTCGATGGCGCCCGCGATCTTCTCGTGGCCGGCGGCCCAGAGCGCATGCTCGTCGCTGCCGTTGAGGTAAGGATTGGCCTCGGCCGGGATGTTCTCGCGCGCGGCGCGTTCGCCCTCTGCAAAAGGATCTCGATCGGTCATCGTGATGTGGCCTTTCTGGCTTTGGAACGCGCGGCCGGCTTGTCCGCTTCACCGCTGAGCCTGGCGCTCTTGCGCAGAGCAGCCCTGAGATCGATCGGGATGCCGTGCTTCTTCAACAGGTCGGCGAAGGCTTCGTCCGCCAGCTCCTGAAACGTTGCCATCCTGTCGCGCCCCAATTGCTTCAGCTTGTTGAACGTGTCCTCGTCGAACGCGATCAGTTTGCGCATGATCGTGGCTGCCTCCTCAGTTCAAGCTGATGTGACGGCATTGGTTCCGGAACGGGTCCCGGCCCGGGCCGTTGACAAGCTAAAGGAGCATTTCCGATGGCTAGATCGCCTGCAACCATCTCAATCAAGACCTTGGTCGTGATCTTCAGTCTGGCGGCGATGCCGGCCGTATCGTTCGCGCAGGCGACCGGCGGTGCGGCGGGATCGACCGGAGGTGTCGCCAACGCTCCGTCGCCGCCGCCCGGGACCAACAGCCTGGGGACGGCCCAATCATCCGGCGCCAACGCGGCGCCTGGCGTCACCACCGGCACCGGCGCAGGCGCTTCGGCCGACGCCACCGTCAATACCGAGAACCGGATGCTCGACAAGAAGCTGAAGAGCATCTGCCGCGGCTGCTGACGCTCGCGCGGAAGTGAGACAGCGTGCCTGTCAGGAATGCTCTGATCGCATTAGCTTGGTCCTGCATTGAAGCGTGGAGCGTGTCCACGCGGAGGATCGAGTAAATGTTACGGAAGATGATCATGGCGGCCCTGGCCGTCGCGGCTATCGGGCTCTCGTCGCCGCAGGCGGCCTTGGCGGGTGGACATGGCGGCGGCTGGGGCCACGGTGGTGGTGGCTGGGGCCATGGCGGGCACGGCCATTGGCATGGCGGCGGCTTTTGGCCCGGCGTCGCCATCGGCGCAGGAATCGCCGGTGCCGGCTACTACGGTGGCTATTACGGCTACGGCTACCCCTACGGCGGTCCCTACTATTATGGTACCGGCTACGATGATGGCGGTTATGGTGGTTGCTACGTCGTGCGCAAGCGCGTGATGACGCCTGCGGGATGGCGATACCGTCGCGTCGACGTCTGTGAATGAGGCGGGACGACCTTCGCGCCCGCTAAAAAACAAGGCCGTTGACGCAGTATACCGTCAACGACCTTGCCAGCCCCGGATATTGAAATCGGCTCACGCCATCCGGTAACGGAGAGCATGGCGCGGAATCATACGGGCGAATGTGATCCAGTTCACAAGTCAAAAAATTAAAGTCGCGGGCCCGGTTAGCCGCGCGAGCGCTTGCGCGCGCTGGCATGGACGCGGTGGCGCGCCGGCTTCCTGCGGCTAACCGACGGCGTCTCGGCCTCGGTGGCCCGCGCACTGGCAAAGGACTGGCGCAAGCCGTCGATGGACTCGTTCAGGCTTGCCACCTGCTCCGACAGGCGCTTGGTATCGGCCTGTTGGGCCGCAAGCAGCCGCTTCACGGTCTGGAGCTGGTCCTGCACGACCTGGAGCTGGTCGATCGATTCCTGCTGGGTCGCCTCCAGTCCCTTGGTCTTCTCGACCAGCTGCTCGGAGGCTTGGGCCGTACGGGCCTGGAGCTGCCGCGAGGCGACCACCCGGTCGGCCTCTGGCGCAGCGCCGGTATAGGCGCGCCAGATCGCGATCGAGGCCACGCCGGCGATCAGCAGGAGAAGGGCGGCGGCGGTCAGCGCGATGGGCTGGGCGCCGAGGCGAAGCAGAGGGTTGGACGGTGTGTCCTGTGCGAGATCGATCATCGCTGACAAAACCCAAATTGAAACTTGGTGAGTGGCGAAGACCGGCGGCAAGGTGCCGCCGGGACGTCCCGAAAACGTAACAGTTCGGCAACAAATGGGACCAAAAAGAGGCTGAAGGCCAAAAAAGCGGCCCAAGCCGGGCTTTGCGCCCTGGCTTTAGGGCGGGATTGCGAAAGTCACGGCTGAAACGGTGAAAACGGACCCAAATAGGTCTTCGACCGTGGCGCAGCATAGGGGCCGAGCCGGGAGGTCTTCAGGCCCAGCCGGACCAGCGATTCCGCCAGCGTCACCGCGGCGGCGACGCCGTCGACCACGGGCAGGCCATGCGTGGCGGCGAGCTCATTGGCGAGATCGGCCATGCCGGCGCAGCCGAGCACGACGGCCTCCGCCCGGTCGTCGCGGATCGCGGCGGTGATCTCCGCGGAGATTCTTGCGAGCGCGTCGGTGTTGCGCTCTTCGAGTGCGAGCACCGGGACCTCGGCGGCGCGAACGCGGGCGCAGCGTCCGGCGAGGCCGTACTTCGTCAGATTGTGCTCGATCGGCACGATGGAGACACCGAGCGTCGTCACCACGGCAAAGCGCGCCGCGATCAGGCTCGCCATGTGGAATCCAGCCTCGCCAATCCCGATCACCGGTGCTCTTGCCACCGCGCGGGCGGCGTCGAGGCCGGTGTCGTCGAAACAGGCGATGATGTGCGCGTCCGCGCCGTCGCGGTCGGCCTCGCGGATGCAGCCGAGCATGCCGGGGACGGCGAAGGCCTCGTCGTAAAAGCCCTCGATCGAGACCGGGCCCATGGTCGGCTGGCGCGCGTCGATCAATGTGTCGGGCAAAGCGACGCTGCGCGCCGCAGCGGCGATCTTCGCCGTCATCGACGCCGTGGTGTTGGGGTTGACGACGTGAAGTCGCATCAGATCAGACAAGCCCCTTTTCAGACAAGCCCTTTGCCGGCGTCCGAGCCTTTGGCCGCCTGGCGCTTGTTCAGCACGTGGATGGTGCCGAGCGCAAGCGTGATCACCGTGAACGAGACGGCCGAGATCACGGTGCCGAGCGCATAGATGTCGGGGTTCGTCACGGTCGTGGTGAGGCCCTGGAGATCGAGCGGCAATGTATTCACCGCTCCGATCGCCTGGCTGGAGCGCGCGAGTTCGTCCCAGGACAGGGTGAAGCCGAACAGGCCGATACCGATCACCGAGGGCAGGATGATCGGCAGCACGACATGACGGAAGGCCTGCCACGGCGTCGCGCCGAGATCGCGCGCGGCTTCCTCGAGCCTGGGGTCGAAGCGGTTGAAGATCGCGAACATGATGAGAAGCCCGAACGGCAGCGTCCAGGTCAGATGCGCGCCGAGTCCGGAGGTGAGCAGGCCCATCGATGTCTCGAAATTCTCGTTCCAATGCGCCTTGATCAGATCGTCGATGATGCGGAATTCCAGCGAGATGCCGAGCGAGGTGATGATCGAGGGCACGATGAGGCTCGCGATCGCCGAATAAAACAGGATGCTCTGCGCCCTAAACTTGCGGCGGAACGCCATGCCGGCGGCGACCGACAGCACGACGGTGACGACCATCACGATGATCCCGAGCAGCAGCGATCGGCGGAAGGCCGCGCCGAGATCGACGATGCCGGTGCCCTGGAACAGCTTGGCGATCCAGAAGGTCGACACGCCGTTCATCGGAAAGGTGAGGCCGCCCTGCGGCCCCTGGAACGACAGCACGTAGATCGCGATCATCGGGCCGTAGAGAAACAGCACATAGGCCGCGAAGAAGATCGCGAGCACGTAGAAAGAGCGCGGGCGTCCTTCCTTCATGCGCTAGAGCTCCTTCTTGATGTCGACGATGCGCGACATCATGGTGATGATCAGGAAGGTGATGGCGAGCAGGATCACGGCGTTGGCCGCGGCAGCCGGGAATTGCAGCGCGTTGACCCGCGTCTCGATGATCTTGCCGGCGGCGGCGATCTGCTGGCCGCCCATCACGCCGATGGTGATGAAATCGCCCATCACGATGGTGATGACGAAGATCGAGCCGATCACGATGCCGGGCTTGGCGAGCGGAATAACGACGTTCACGAGCGTCTGGAAGCCGGTGGCGCCGGCGTCATAGGCGGCCTCGATCAGCGACTTGTCGATACGCACCATCGAATTGAAGATCGGCACCACCATGAAGAAGGTGAAGAGGTGGACGAGTGCCAGCACCACGGAGAATTCGGAGAACAGCAGCCATTCCAGCGGCTGGTTGATCAGTCCTGTCTTGACCAGGCCGGAATTGACGAGGCCGTTGCGGCCGAGCAGCGGGATCCAGGCGATCATGCGGATCACGTTGGAGGTCCAGAACGGAATCGTGCAGAGCAGCGACAATCCCATCTGCCAGGTCTTCGACTTGACGTGGAAGGCGAGGAAGTAGGCGACCCAGAAGCCGATGAACAGCGTGATGGCCCAGACCATGAAGCACAGCTTCAGCGTCATGACATAGGTTCGGCCGATCGTGCAGAGATCGGGGAGCTGCGCGATGCAGCCTTCGAACGTGTCGGTGTAGCCGCGGCCCGAGAAGGCCGGCAGCAACTGGTATTCGTTGTAGTCCCAGAACGAGACGATGACGACGAACACCAGCGGGATCAGGAAGAAGGCGAGAAACACCAGCATCATCGGCCCGGCCTGGAGCCAGGAGACGAAGGACGGCGACAGGCGCGTCGGCTTTGCGGCGCGCGCTGTGCCCGACCCCGGGATCAATCCCGGGGATGCCTGTTGCAGGATGTCCTCTGACGTGTCCATCAAATTACGCCGCGATGAACTCGTTCCACTTGCGGACCATGTAGTCGTTCTCGTCCATCACCGCGTTCCAGCAGGCGACGCCGCCCATGCGGTCCTCGTAGGAGCCGCCGTCGCGCACCGCGCCGGCCTTCTCGAGCAGCGAGCCGTCGGGCGCCTTGATGTCCTTCTCGGCCGGCTTGCCTTCCATCCAGTAGGCCCACTCGTAGGGCTCCATGTGCGCCTTCGCGGTGGAGAGCACGGCGGAGTAGTAGCCCTGGCGATTGAGGTAAGCGCCGGCATAGCCTGATAGAAACCAGTTGACGAACTCGTAGGCCCATTCGAGCTTGGCACCCGACACGCCCTTGGAGACGCAGAAGCCCGAGGCCCAGGAGCGATAGCCTTCCTTGAGCGGCTGGAAGGTGCAGGCGATGCCCATCGAACGCACTTTGGTCACGGCCGGCGACCACATCGACTGGATCACGGTCTCGCCCGAGGCCATCAGGTTGACGCTCTCGTTGAAGTCCTTCCAGAAGGCGCGGAACTGGCCGGCCTTCTTCGCCTCGGTCATCACCTTCATGGTGAGATCGATCTCTTCCTTGGTCATGTTGCCCTTGTCGGCATATTTGTACTTGCCGGAGGCTTCCACGACCATCGCGGCGTCCATGATGCCGATCGAGGGGATGTTGAGGATCGAGGCCTTGCCTTTGAACTCGGGGTTGAGCAGTTCGGACCACGAGCTGATCGGGCGCTTGATGAGGTCGGGACGGATGCCGAGCGTGTCGGCGTTGTAGACGGTCGGGATCAGCGTGACGAACTCGGTCGCGGATGTCGCGAACTTCTTGGAGTCCTTGCCTTCGAGATAGAGCACCTTCCAGGGCGCGGTGCCCTGGTTGCCGATCTTCTTGCCGCCGGGCGTCTCGCCCTTGGTGAAGACGGGCGTGATGTTGCCGAATTCCTTGATCTTCCTGGCATCGAGGGCAAGGATGTTGCCGGACGGCACCAGCTTCTTCAGCGAGAAATATTCAGTGTCCAGCACGTCGAAGGAATTCGGCTGGGTCATCACGCGCTTGGTGACGTCGTCGGTGGTCGCGGTGATGTATTCGATCTTGATGCCGGTGTCCTTGAGGCACTGCTTGGAGATGTCGTCGCCCTCGTTCACGGCGGTGCCGAGATAGCGCAGCACCTTGGTCTCGGCCGACTTCACATAGGGAAAGCCGGTGATGGCGCCGGAGCCGGCGGCAAGGCCGGCGAGACCGGCGGTGCCCTTCAATAGCGTACGGCGGCTGACGCCGGTTGTCTTGGTCGTCTCGGTCATATCGCTCACTCCTCTGTGTTGCGCATTTTCTGGATGACGGCGCTATTGCAGGCGCTGCGCCTTGGCGGGATCCCAGGTGGCCAGCACGCGATCGCCCGGTCGGAACGGGTGAACGTCGAAGGCGGCCTCGGGGAGGTGGGAGAACAGGGCGGTGCCGTCGTCGAGCGTGAGCGAGACGGCAATGTAGGAGCCCTGGTACTCGGTCTGGGTCAGCAGCGCCGGCGCGCCGAACGCGCCGTCAGTGAACGGCACGATGCCGAGCTGATCGGCGCGCACGGCGATGAGCTTGCCGGCGTCGCTGAGGACGTTGTGGCCGCCGATGAAGCGCGCCACGAATTCGGTGCGGGGATGGTGGAAGATGTCGCGGGCGGTGCCCTGCTGCTCGATCCTGCCGTGGTTCATCACCACGATGTGGTCGGCGAGCGCCATCGCCTCTTCCTGGCCGTGGGTGACCTGGATGAAGCTGATGCCGAGCTCGCGCTGCAGCCGTTTCAATTCGCCCCGCATCCGGACCCGCAGGAACGGATCGAGCGCGGAGAGCGGCTCGTCGAGCAGCAGGATCTGCGGCTCGGTGATCAGCGCGCGGGCGAGCGCGACACGCTGCTGTTGCCCGCCGGAAAGCTGGGCCGGCAGCCGCGCCGCATAGGGGCTCATCGCCACCAGCTCGAGCAGTTCGCCGGCGCGCTTGTGCCGCGTCGCGCGGTCGACGCCGCGCATCTTCAAGGCGAATGCCACGTTGTCGAGCACCGTCAGATGCGGAAACAGCGCGTAGGACTGGAACATCATCGCCGTACCGCGCTTGGCCGGCTCGAGATCTGTGACGTTCTGCGCGCCCAGGATGATATCGCCCTCACTGACGGCCTCATGGCCAGCGACCATGCGCAGGGTCGAGGTCTTGCCGCAGCCGGAGGGGCCAAGCAGGCAGCAATAGGTGCCGGCCGGGATCTTGAGGTTGACGTTGTCCACCGCCAGCGTCGTGTCGTAGCGCTTGGTGACGGCGACCAGTTCGAGAGCGGCGGGAGTGGCCATGGCGTGTCCGCTGGAAGGGCGATGCTCCGGCTTTCTCCGCAAGGTCCGTGCCAACCGCCCGGAGACTGCCGAATTTGGAAACTGTGCAGTGGAGTCAGGTCGTTAGATCGAATCCGGCGCAGCGGCGCGGCTCGCCGGGTGGGCAGTAATATGCACACAAAATGTGCGCGGATTGTATAAAGTTTCGCCTGTGATTGGATACAGCTGGTCGACTAACATTCGAGGCCGAACGTCGCCGATCGAGCCCTCAAACCCAACCCTCGAACTGATGGCCGCCAAGACCCGCCCAAAATCCGATGCGCCAGATGCGAGCGATCGCGTCAGCCGTATCCGGGAGGGCGTGACCGCTGCGATCCTCGAGCATCGTCTGCTGCCGGGCACCAAGCTCGGCGAGGACGAGATCGGCGAGATCTACGGGGCGAGCCGCACGCTGGTCCGCACCGCGCTCCAGCAGCTCGCGCATGAGGGCATCGTCAACATCGAGAAGAATCGCGGCGCCTTCGTCGCGCGGCCGACGCCTGCCGACGCGCGGGAAGTGTTCGAGGCGCGCCGGCTGATCGAGCCCACCATCGTCGACCACGCGATCGACGCGGTCTCGCCGGCCTGGCTCGATCGTCTCCAGCGTCATCTCACCGAAGAGCGCGAGGCGGAGCTGCGCGGCGACGCGCGCGCCTCGGTTCGGCTCTCCGGCGAATTTCACAAGCTCGTCGCCGAGATGAGCGGTCACAGCATCTATCTCGGCTTCCTGAAGGAGCTGATCGCGCGCTCCTCGCTGATCATCCTGCTCTATCGCCGCCACGATACGCCGGCCTGCGGCACCGACCACCACGCCGAGATCGTCACCGCAATCCGCAAGCGCGACAAGTCGCGCGCGCGGGCCTTGATGCTGTCGCACCTGACGGAGATCGAGGCCGAGCTGTTCCTGAAGGATCCCGCCGCCGATGAGATGCGGCTGGCCGACGTGCTCGGCGCGTGAACGCGCACTCAAAAAAGTTGCGGCCAGGCTTTGGGGGAAGCCTGGCCGCGCGCGAACCGGTCTGGGACGGGGAGGGGTGGGGATGTGACCGGGTCGCGTAACCTGTTGTCTCGTTCCTGCTAATCTCTTGCGCTGGCGGTGGAGACCGCCGGCTTGGTATCGCCCAGCGAGACCCAGACGTTGGGATCGCTCTGCGACTGGCGCTTGACGAAGCGGTAGCCGGTCTCCGTCCAGGCAACGACGTTCTCGTTCTGATTGTCGAGAACGAACTCGCCCTTGTCGGTCTTCACCGTCAGCACCGCGTGCCCTTCGCCCTTCTTGTCGCGCACGACGGTGATGAGCAGGGCCTCGCGGGGCCATCCGGCATCGATCAGCATCTTGCGCTTCAACAACACGTAGTCTTCACAGTCGCCGTAGCCGTCTGACGGCAGCGACCACTTCTCGATCACGCCCCAGTGCTCCTGGTCGGTCAAAGGCTTGACGGTCTCGTTGACCCAGCGATTGACCTTGACGAGGTCGCGCCATGCGGCCTGCGACATCACGATGTCGCGCGGCTGCGTCGACCCGCCCTGGCACTGCGCGGCATTGTCCGCACAGAACTCGACCCAGCCGATCGGCGCGCGCGTGGTGTCGCCGAGGCTTGCGTAGAGCAGACGGTTCTCACCGGCCTGCACTGTCGCGCTGATCCCGAAGAGCATGGCGGCGATCGCCAGCCTCTTCCCCTGTCCCCTGAAGTCCAACATTGCGGCCCCCGTTTCTTGTTGGGACCACATTTCGCATGGAGCTTTTGAGTTGCCGCTAAGTCGACCAAGTCAAGTCGAGACGAATGCAAGTAAAATGCGCGGCGAATTCGATCTATACTTGAATCGAATTCTCATAAAATTTGAAATGACTGCAATTGATTCAAGTTTTATCGATTAACGCGGAAACGCTGGCGGAACCGGCCTTTCCATGCGCGCGGAGGCCGCGCGTTAACCCGTGCAAGCGCGCTGCCGGGCACGAAAAAGGCGGCCTCCGCATCGCGGAGGCCGCCTTTTGGGCTGGAAATACAGTGGTTTTCGCGCGCTCTCGCTTTACCGCGCGGTAACGCTCTCTTCGAGTGTCTCGATCGGTTGCGCGTGGACGAACTCCAGCGCGAAGCCGTCTTCGAGGTTTCGGACCACGCGGCCCTGCACGCGGCCGAGCAGAACCGTCGATTTCAGCGGCGGGCGGTTCTCGGCGGCAATGGCCGCGCCTGACAGTGAGAGGTCGATGATGCGGCAGGTCATCTTGGTGCCGTCCTCGAGCGTCAGCACCGCGATCGGGTTGCGCGGCACGATACGGTCGTGGCGGCGGTCCTCCGGCAGGTTGAGGATGTCGCGGTTGGCGAGCCAGGTCAGCTGTGCGGCGAGCTTGTCGCGCTTCCTGGGCGTCGCCCCGATCGTCATGGCAAAGCCATTGTCGATGATGCGGGTGATCTTGCCCTCGACGCGGCCGATATGGTCGAGATAGGCGACCACGCGGTCGCCGACATTGCCGATGCCGGGAGCAAGCAAGGCGAGGCCCCCCGGTGACATGTTGATCACCTGGCAGGGGAATTCCCGGCGGTCCGGCAGCATGTAGCGGCCGAGCAGGTGCACCTTGACCCGCTGGAAACGCCGACGTTCCTCGGCGGCCGGAAGAAATTTTTTATTCGCCAACGCCATTTTCACAACCCGACCCCCCGCCTGGCGGAGTCCGGGACGACCCTAAGGTGCATAGGGTTAATGCCGCGTTAGGATGCGGCGCGTCGATAACGGACGGAAACAATGCGCTCGAAAAGCCACATCAAGGGCGGGCAGGCGAGCACGGTCAGGGCACCGAGGTCGAGCGCGACCGCGGCGGTTCCGGCCGATTTGGCAAGCCGCCCGGCGACCGCCGGACCCAGCATCATCGCGGCATAGAAGAGCGTGTAGAACACGCCCATCCCGATCGCCCTGGTTTCCGGCGCGAGCACACGGGCGGCCAGGCTCATGATCGGCCCGGCCGGATGGCCGCCGATCAGGCCGATCAGGACGAGGACGGTGATGATGGCGTCCGTTCGCGGCAGCCAGGCCAGCAGGAGGGCGACCGCGAGGCTGGCAGCGATCGCCAACATGAAGGGCCGCTTGAAGCGGTCAGCGAGATAGCCGCCCGCCGGCACCGAGATCACCGACAGCCACATCACGACGCTGATCGCCGAGCCTGCCGCTGCGATGCTCCAGCCGCGCTCGACCAGCAGCGTGGGGCCGAACGAGAAGATCATGGCGAAGCCGACATTATAGAGGCCCCAGATCGCGCCGGCGACGATCACCGCCATCAGCGCGAACGGATCGAGCCGGCCGGAGCCGGCAGCGCTCGCTGTCGCGCCCGGTGGCGGCCGGTAGAGCATGATCAGCAGAATGCCGACTGCCGTCAGTGCGCCTGCGGCCAGGAATACGGCGCCCGCGCCATAGGCGGTGCCGATCGCCGGCAGCACCAGCAGCGAGATCGCGACGCCGGCCGGCCAGGAATTGACGAAGATCGCCATCGCGGTCGCGATCTCCTTACCCGCGAACCAGTCGGTGCCCATCTTGGTGAGCTGCACCGTCAGCAGCACGCCGCCGGCGCCGGAGGCGAGCCGGCCCGCCATCTGCCAGCCCCAGATGTCGGCGGTGGCCATGACGAGGCTGCCGGCCGTCATCAGCAACAGCGCGGCGATCGTCGTCGGCTTGTCGCCGAGGGCCCGGCCGATCGCGCCGCCCGGCAGCGCCAGCACGACGCCCGGTGTGAAATAGAGCCCGATCAGGATGCCGATATCGGCGAGCCCGACGCCAAAGCTCTGTTGCAGCAGCGGCGCCACCGCGGCCACGCTCTGGAACTGGAACGCGATGGTGAGGCGCACGACGAACAGGATCGCAAGAATGCCCCAGCGATTGTGCAACGCCCCATCTCCCCAAATCCTGCGCCGAGCGTGCGGTGGGGAGAGGCCGGAGTCAACCGGCCGCCTTCCTCGCCGCGCGCTGATAGAGAAGACACAACAGCCCCAGCAGCACGGCAGCCGACAACCCGAGCGACCAGTGAATGCCGATCGCCGCGCCGAACACGCCGACCGTGATGCCGCTGAAGGCGCGCATGCCGAGGCCCGCCATGTTGTAGAGCCCGACGACCCGTCCGCGGATGTCGTGCGGCGCGTTCAGCTGCACCAGCGCCTGCGCCATGGTGTTGAACGACAGCTCGAAGAAGCCCGCAAAGAACAGCAGCACGATCGCGACCGGATAGATATGCACCGCGGCGAAGCCGAGCAGTGCCACGCTCCAGAGCATCGCAAGCGTGATCGCGGTGCGCGGCGTGCCCTTCAGCCGGCCCCAGGATTCCAGCGCGATGCCGGCAAGCAGCGCACCGGCGGCGTCGGCCGCGAGCAGCACGCTGTAGGACACGCCGGGATCGCCATGGCCGAGATCGCCGGCAAAGCCAGGCATCTGGGCGTGGTAGGCGTTGCCGATCATGAAGGAGGTGAGGCCGGCGAGCCACGTCATCGCGGTGAGCACCGGCTGGGTGCCGATGGCGCGGATGGTCAGCAGAATGTCGGCAAAGCCGCGCACGGCGAAGCGCCGCACGGCAATGCTCTTGTCGCGCACCGGCGCCCAGAACAGCCAGAGCAGCATCGGCAGGTAGAACAGCGTGTTGAAGATGATGCCGTGCGAGGTGCCGAGCGTCAGCATGATGATGCCGCCGACCGCAGGCCCGACCAGGATGCCGAGATAGCGCGCCATCGCGTTGAGCCGCACCGCGCTCGGAAGATCGGCGGGGCCGACGAGGTCGTAGAGCAGCAGCTGGTTCGGAGTCTGCCACAAGACGCCCGCGCAGCCGTGGATCACCAGCAGCAGCATCGCGTGCCACATCTGGATCGTGTCGGTGATGAAGAAGAAGCCCCATCCGGCGGAGGCCACGATGAACAGCAGCATGCCGCATTGGATGATGCGGCGCGGATCGAACCGGTCGGCAAGCCCGCCCACCGCAACCGAGAACAGCAGGAACGGCAGCCAGTGCGACAGCACGGCAAAACCACCCAGCGTCGGCGAATGGAATTTCTGGAACACCACCCAATAGCTGATCACATGCTCGATATTGTCGGCCATCATCGCCAACACGTAGGCGATGAACTGGAGTCGGTACGGCACGGACTTCATCGCCGCGAACGAGCCTGAGGCGGCGACGGGATTTTGGGGAAGGGGGGTCAAGGGGCACCTGGGTGGGGACTTCATCCGTCCGTACACGCTGGCTGGTGAAGGCTCAAGACACTTGGGTGTGCTTGAGCACCAGCCATGCACTGCCGCCACAACCACCGCCGTCATCCCCGCGCAACCGCGAAGCGGTTGTCGCTGGAGGTGCGAGCAAAGCGAGCCTCGAAGGATGAGCCGCAGGCGCCCTCGGCCCATCCTTCGAGGCTCCCCTCGCGATGCTGACGCATCGCAGGGCTCGCACCTCAGGATGACGGTTGAGCTTGTGGCGGCGTCGTAGCCCGGATGGAGCGAAGCGCAATCCGGGACCACTGTCCCCGCATTGCGCTGCGCTCCATGCGGGCTACGAGACTGTCCGCTTGGCACGACCGCGCATCTCACATACGCTTCGCCTCAGCCCGCACCATCAATCATAACAGACGGGCAGCGAGGACACATCGATGGACCAGATCCGCGTCTGCACCCACGCCGGGCCGGGCTCGGAGCCCGTCATCCGCACCGTGCCGTGGCCGAAGGTCGGCCGCAAGGCGGCGCTGATCAAGGTCGGCGCCTGCGGGGTCTGCGGCACTGATCTGCACATCCTGAAGGGCCACTGGCCGAAGCCGCTGCCCTGGCCGTTCACGCTCGGCCACGAGCTCGGCGGCGTCATCGTCGAATGCGGCGATGAATTCACCGAGGACTTCATGAGCAAGCCGCTGAAGGTCGGCTCCAAAGTAATGATCCCGCCGCTGATGCCGTGCGGGCGTTGCTATTACTGCATCCATTATCCGCAAGTAGCGAACAAATGCCTGACGCCGGTCTATTACGGCCGCTATCTCGGCTTCGACAAGGCGCCGCACATGTGGGGCGGCTGGGCCGAATATGTCTATGTCGATCTCGACATGCTGCCGGGCACCAAGATCTACAAGCTGCCCGACGACATGTCGCTGCGGCTCGGCGCGCTGTCGGAGCCGCTGACCTCCTGCATCCGCGCCTTCAACCGCGCCAGCCGCGCCGGCGGTTTTTCCTGGGGCGATACGGTGGTGATCCAGGGCTCGGGCCCGATCGGCATTCTCGCGGTCGCAGCCGCAAAGGAGATGGGAGCCGGGCGCGTCGTCTGCGTCGGCGCGCCGGAGGAGCCGCGGCTCAAGCTCGCGCGCGAATTCGGCGCGGAGGCGACGGTCGACATCGAGGAGCTGAAATCGCCGCAAGAGCGCATCGCGCGCGTGCGCGAGATCGTCGGCGGTTTTGGCGCCGATCTCGTGATGGACTGCTCGGGGCATCCGACCGCCGGGCCTGAGGGCATCGAGATGCTGCGCGACGGCGGCACCTATGTCGAGATGGGCCAGTTCACCGACGCCGGTTCGATCGACACGTCCTGGCACCGCATCTGCACCAAGGACCTCAACGTGCTGGGATCCTGGGGCTTCACCGGCAACGATCTGCCGCTCGGTGTCGACATGCTCTATCGCACGCGTGACAAATATCCCTGGCTGAAGATGCAGACGATCTACCCGTTCACGGAAGCGGGCGTCGCGCAGGCGGTGAGGGATGCGATGGCGATGAAGACGGTGAAGTCGACGATCGTGCCGTGGCCGGAACTGGTGGAGTGAGACCGTAGCCCGGATGGAGCGCAGCGCAATCCCGGGCCGCCGGTCCCGCATTCCGCTTCGCTCCATGCGGGCTACGAGCTGGAGTTTGGAATGAAGGACGAGATGACAAACGAACAAGGAACCGAACCGAACCGGAATTCTCCCTTCAGCGCCATCCGCGCGATCGACTACACCGTCATCTTCGTGCGCGACATGACCGCGATGCGCCGCTTCTACGAGGACGTTCTGGCCTTTCCGCTGCTGCGCGAGCTTTCGCCGAACTGGATCGAGTACGGCCTGGGCGGCAACACGCTGGCCCTGGCAAGACCGAGCCGCACCGCGGCGGATGCGCCGACGCCTGCGGGCAGCGCCTCGCTGCAATTGGCCTTCAAGGTGTCCGCGGCCGAGGTCGACCAGTGTGCCGACGAGCTGCTTCGGCAGGGTGTTGAACTGCTGTCGCCGCCGACGAACCAGTCCTTTGGACATCGGACGCTGTTCTTCCGCGACCCCGACGGCAATCTCTTGGAGGTTTACGCGGAGATCTGATCTATGCCAGCTTGCGCGCCGCGGCGGTGGCCTTGTCGCCGGTGTTCGGCGTGCCGGTCGGCTCGATCAGCATGAGGTGAACCTCTTCGCGCGCCACCGGGCGATGCTCGACTCCTTTGGGTACGACATAGAGTTCGCCCGGACCGAGCGTTACGGTGCGATCCCGCAACTCGATATCCAGATGGCCCTTCAGGACCAGAAAGAAATCGTCGGTGTCGTCATGCTTGTGCCAGGTGAACTCGCCCTTCACCTTCACCACCATCACGTCGCAATCGTTGAAGGTCGTGATCGTGCGCGGCGACCAGAAATCCTGAAAGCTCGCCAGCTTGTCGGCAAGCGAAATGCTGTCGGTCATGTTTCCCCCAAATCTGTCTCGTAAGGCACGATTTGGGATCGAATGGCCGACGCGACAAGACTTGCATTCAATCAATCGCTCTCCTTCACCACCATTGCACCCACGACCTTGCTGCCCTCCAGCTCCCGCACGATCCGCTCGTCCGGTTGCACGATGCCAAGATCGAACTCTCGCTCCGGCGTGACGAGGACCACGCGCTGGCCGACGATCACGACCACCGTCATGTCGCTGATCTCGCCTTCGACGGCCCAGGCGCGGATGTCGTCGGCGTAGGGCTGCTTGCGCCAGGCGTCGGGAAAGCCCGGGTCGCATCGGACTTCGATGCCGTCCTCCGAGGTGGTCAGGACCAGCTTCGACCGGCTCGGCTTCCAGCACTCGTCGAGGAGATCATTGACGAGCCACAGGCAGGCGAAGTCCTCGCATTCGGCTGGCCGCTCGGCGTAGACCCTGCAGCCGCGGCCGGGTTTGCAATGCCGGCACCAGCTGCCGGCCGGCTTGGCCAAGGCCTCGATGGCCATCACCTTGCAGCAGAGCGTGCAGTCGCCGCAGGTGCGTTTGACGGAAGAGGTCATGCGCGCAGTCCAGGCACGTCCAGTCGCGCATAATTTAAGCGAGGTGGCCGCGAAAATCTGCCGCTTCGGTTCAAAATTTCGCTATATGCAGCAAAACGGCCCGAAAACGCTGGATGTAGTGGGTCGGGCGGCCGGTAAGCTTATTCTCGATGGCGCCAAAGCCATGCGTCATAGGCATGGTGATTTGCCCGCGCTTGGCGTAAAGAGCGTGCAAATCAAATCACCACGCGTGCGGCCGGACCATTTGCCGCCTACGCAGCTTCAGGTCGCGCGGCTCGACGTTCCGCGCCTGGACCAACCAAGGTTTATCCCGTGTCATTCCCGACCATGAGTCCGCCGCTCGCCCGAGCTTTGGCCGAGCGCAACTACGATCGTCCGACCCCCGTCCAGCTCGCCGTGCTCACGGAGGAGGCCGCGGACCGCGACCTCCTGGTTTCGGCCCAGACCGGCTCCGGCAAGACCCTGGCCTATGGCCTCGCCATGGCCAAGGAGCTGCTTGGTGACGCCGAGCGATTTGAACGCGCAGGCGCACCGCTCGCCCTGATCGTGGCGCCGACCCGTGAGCTCGCCTTGCAGGTTCAGCGCGAACTGGCCTGGATTTACCAGTACGCGGACGCGCGCGTGGTCTCCTGCGTCGGCGGCATGGATCCGCGGCGCGAGCAGCGCGAGCTTGCGGCCGGCGCTCACGTCGTCGTCGGCACGCCCGGCCGGTTGTGCGATCATTTGCGCCGCGGCCGTCTCGACATTTCGGAATTGAAGGTGGTCGTCCTCGACGAGGCCGACGAGATGCTCAATCTCGGCTTTCGCGAGGACATGGAATTCATCCTCAAGACCACGCCGGAGACGCGCCGCACGTTGCTGTTCTCGGCGACGTTCCCGCGCGGCATCGTGGCGCTGGCCAAGCAATATCAGCAGCAGGCGTTCCGGATCGAGGTCGCCGGCGATGAAGGCGGTCACGCCGACATCGAGTACCGCGCCATCCGGGTCGCCGCCGGTGACGTCGAACATGCGGTCGTCAACGTGCTGCGCTTCTACGAGGCGCCAAGCGCGCTGGTGTTCTGCAGCACGCGCGATAACGTCAGGCATTTGCAGGCGGCGCTGCTGGAGCGCGGCTTCTCCGTGGTCGCTTTGTCAGGCGAATTGACGCAGAACGAGCGAACCACGGCACTCCAGTCGCTCCGGGACGGACGCGCGCGCGTTTGCGTCGCGACCGACGTCGCCGCCCGCGGCATCGACCTGCCGAGCCTCGATCTCGTCATCCATGCCGACCTGCCCAACGACGCCGAGGTCATGCAGCATCGCTCGGGCCGTACCGGACGTGCGGGCCGAAAGGGCACGAGCGTCCTGCTGGTGGTGCCGGCACGCCGGCGGCGCGCGGAGCTGCTGCTCAATCTCTCAGGGATCGATGCGGTCTGGGGGACTGCGCCTCAGGCGGACGAGATCCGCAAGCTCGATCACGAGCGCATGAAGGACGTGCTGTTCACCGAAGAGACCACGCCCGACGATCTGGCGCTGGCGCAGGCGCTGCTCGCCGAGCGGTCCGCCGAGGACATCGCCGCAGCGCTGGCACGGCTTTATCGCGCGCGGCTGCCGTCGCCCGAGGACATCATCGATCCCGGCGAGCGGGCTGGCCGGCCGCGCGATGATCGTGGTCGCGACAAATTGCAGGACAGGGGCGGAGAGGATCGTCCCGAAAGGCCTCGGCCCAAATCGGGAAAATCGTCGTCGAAGCACGGCATGGCGGATGGCAGCGTCTGGTTCCGCGCCAACATCGGACGACGAAAGAATGCGGAAGCGCGCTGGCTGTTGCCGATGATCTGCCGTCGCGGCGGCATCGACAAGGGCGACATCGGCGCCATCAGGATCATGGACACGACGACCGAGTTCGAAATCTCCGAGCGGGTCGCGGACGCCTTCGCAGCCAAGATCAAGCGTCCGGACAAGGAAGACAATATCCGCCTCGAACCGATGGCGGATGCACCGCAGCGGCAAGCGCCTTCGGAAGAGCGGTCGCCTGCGCCCAGGCGCGAGAGGGACGAGGGCGGTCATCGTGAACGTCGCGACGATCGGCCGCGCGAGGCCCGTGAATTCAAGCCGCGGGACAAGGGGCACGGCGAACGCAAGCCGAAGTTCGACGATGCGCCTCCGTTCGGAAAGAAGAAGCACAAGAACAAGCAGGCCCGCGCGGAGCCGTCGGTCACGCCGTGGCCCATAACGGGCGCGCCGGGAAAGAAGCCGAAGAAGAAAAAGCACCGCGGCTGAACTGGTCAGGAAGGACGGCGATGCTGCCGCCGGATTGCACCGGCGGCATCATCGTATCGTCGGGTGGGCTCAGCGGCCACCGCCGCCACCACCACCTCCGCCTCCGCCTCCGCCGCCACCACCGCCGCCGGCATCACGCATGGCCGAGCTGTAGCGGGGATCGGTCTGCTTCATGTAGGTGGGGGAAGTGTCGAGAGGGATGACGCTGGTGCGGGTTCGGCCCACGTTCGGTGTCTCGACCACGATGCCACAGCCTTCGAAGAAGGCGGAATCGCAGCCATAGGTCCGATACGGCGCCGCGTTGGCACTGGTCGCGGTGAACGCGGTCGTCGCAACGAAGGCAATCAAGGCAACTTTCGACAATGTGAGTTTCATGGAAATTCTCCAGTCTCGGTTCGGCGAGACCGGAACGGCCCGCACGTACCTTCGACGGGGGCTGATTGAAGCCGGTTCGAGGGGGCGGCTTCACGCCCGCGTGAGCCGCGGGTGGGGGCGGGACGTTACGTCGCAGCGAGGTCGCGCAGCATATAGGTCGCGTTGTCGCCATAGGATGCGAGCTTCACGCGCAATCGCGCATCCGCCGTGACGGGCCGGAAGCCGAGACGTTCCCACAGCGGCCGCGTGGCGTAGACCGAGACCAGCGCGAGCGTTGTGATGTGCGAAGCACGTGCCAGTGCCTCGATCGTCGAAACATAGTCGCGCGCCACGCCGCCGCGAAAGTCGGGCAGCACGGCGACATCGTGCACGTAAAGGCAGTCCGCATCATCGTGCAATCGTTCGAGAAACGCATCGAGCGGTGGAATCCGGTATTGCTTCCACGGGTGCGCGAGCCCGTAGCCGGCGATCTCATCGCCCGCGGCAAGCACGAGACAGCCGTCAGGATAGAGCCGCATTTTCTCCGCGAACACGTCGGGGCGTTCCGGCAGATCGGGATGGATGCGCGCTGCGATCGCGCCGATCGCGGGCAGATCGGAGGCGCGCGCGGGACGCCAGTGCGGCTTGCTCATGTCGATCCGTCGTTCCGTCTCACGCATTCCAGTTTATTCCGGCGCAAGGATGCGTGCAGCGAAAAATTTGTTTGCCGCGCTCGGAGGAATACGACGGCTCGCGCGGCGTCCTACACATGCAAGCCAATTGCATGACAGGAGAGACCATGACGACATCCCCGATCCGCCTCGCGCTCACGCTCGCCGTGTCGCTCGCCATCATTCCCGCCGCGTTCGCCGCGCCGCCGACCAAGGCCGGCAAGACCGACAAGGGCAACGTGCTCACCGATGCCAAGGGCATGACGCTCTACACGTTCGACAAGGATGCGGAGGGCAAGTCGGCCTGCAACGGTCCCTGCGCGACGAACTGGCCGGTGCTGAAGGCCGAGGCCAGCGATGCCGCCGGCGACGGCTACACCATCATCACGCGCGACGACGGCTCCAGGCAATGGGCCTACAAGGGCAAGCCGCTCTACACTTTCGCCAAGGACACCAAGCCCGGCGACGTCACCGGCGACGGTTTTCTGAACGGTGCCTGGCATCTGGCGATGCCGTGAGCGCGGCTGCATTGTACGAATGATGGCTCGTGCCCCGGACGCAGCGCAGCACTTCTTCAGTGATGCGCTGCAGAGCCGGGGCCCATGTCGCGGCGTCGTACTGTGTCGCCTTCTGTTGGGTCCCGGCTCTGCGCAGCAGCGTTGCACGCTGCAGCGCGTCCGGGACACGAGACTATCTGAGCCCCTCATAGACCATCAGTCCGCGTGCGATCTGCAATTTGCGGATCGCGCGTGGCAGCAGTTTTTCCGGCTGGTGCAGGTAGCGCCAGGAGGTGAGGGTGAAGGTGCCGAGCGCGCCGCATTCGTCGTCGAACGGCGCGAGCACGCCGGTGACGCTGACGGGCGTATGCGGGCGGGCGTTGAAGGGCAGCAGCAGCAATTCGAGATGCGCCTTGCTGCCGTCCTCGCGCGCGGCGGTGACGCCGGCGATCGCCCCCAACGTCTCGTCGGCGACCACAGTCGTGATCTCCTCGATCTCGCCGCGGCTCGCCTCGTTGAACAACGCCGTAAAGCTCTGGTCCTTGAGATCGAGGCCTGCGAGCGCGCAGACGCGGGTGCCGGCGACGCGGAACGGGAAGCCGAGATTTTGTTCGCAGGACAGCACGAAGATGTCGCCGAGCAGTTCGCGGACGGCGGCCGGATCGATGTCGGCCCTGTCGGGGGCCCGCGCAGTGCCGCGCTTCTTGTCCCAATACGCGAAGAACGCGCGGCTCGACGGATGTTTCATGACTGAACGCTAACCCCGGGGCGCAACCTTGCGGGACAGACCTGTCCCGCTTCAGTGCACCCGCGATCCCTGTGTTGTTGTGCAGGACGGGCTTTGCAGCGTCCATGCCGCGAGGGCGTTTTCGGCACCCCCAGGGCTGCCTTTGCGTCGTTAACGTTAAATTAACTATGCGCTTTGCGTGTCCCGCAGCCCTGCTAGGGTGACCGCGGTCGCAAGCTTCGCCGCTTTTCTCCAGGTTCTCGGCGAGGCCTGTACACAGGCGTCAAACAGTTTGGTCACGGGCCGCGGGGAGGGGTGGGGATACTCCTTATTCCTCTCGGCACCGGAAGGCCGACACGGACAGGCAGGGCTTCCCAGGGCCCTGCCTTTTCCTTTTTTCAGGCACTCTCTCCAGTGCCCCGGACGCAGCGCAGCGCTTCTTTAGCGGTGCGCTGCAGAGCCGGGGCTCAGCCGGCCGACAATTGGAATGACCGAGTGTTTACCGCTGCCTTTTCCTTTTGTGCACTTGCGCAGGGCCGGTAAAGGCGACTATCTCCAAGCGGATCGCTCCGATCGCGCCTGAAAGCGAAGCTGCCTTGGATTCCCCGCAAGATTCTCCGCCGCACGGATCTCTGCCCGACGTGCCGGCCGTCACTGAGGAGGCTCCGCGCGAGCCGATCCTGACGCTGCCGTTCGCGCTGACGGCCTATATCGTCCTGCTGGCGCTGATCCATCTGCGGGTGCTGCTGCCGCCGGAGCTGGAG
Source organism: Bradyrhizobium sp. GW821-FHT12B03 (assembly GCF_058807535.1). Lineage (NCBI taxonomy): Bacteria > Pseudomonadati > Pseudomonadota > Alphaproteobacteria > Hyphomicrobiales > Nitrobacteraceae > Bradyrhizobium > Bradyrhizobium sp. GW821-FHT12B03. The sequence continues at coordinate 150,041 of NZ_JBXAQU010000010.1, read as the reverse complement.
AACTGGACCATCGACGTCTTCGGCTTCATCCCGAAGCGCTACGATTCCTCGCTGCTCAATTTGCAGATCCCGGGCGGGGCGGGCGCCAAGGTCTGGAGCTTCGTCACCTATTCGCTGCTGCACGCCAATCTGACCCATCTCGGCTTCAACGTGCTGTGGCTGCTGCCGTTCGGCAGCGCGCTGGCGCGGCGCTTTGGCGCCGTCAGGTTCTTCCTGTTTCTCGCAGTGACGGCGGCGGCCGGCGCGCTCGCCCATCTCGTCACCCATGAGCACGCGGTGGCGCCGATGATCGGCGCCTCGGCCTCGGTGTCGGGCGCGATGGCGGCCGCGATCCGCTTCGCCTTCGTCCGCGGCAGCTTCCTGTCGTTCAGCCGTTCGGACGCCGATACCGCCGCAAGGGTTCCGGCCCTGCCGCTGTCGCGCGCGCTGCGCGACGGGCGGGTGGTCGGCTTCCTCGCGGTGTGGTTCGGCGTCAACATCATTTTCGGCGTTGGCGCGATCGGGATCGATGCCGAGACCACGAGCGTCGCCTGGCAGGCCCATATCGGCGGCTTCTTCGCCGGCCTGCTGCTGTTCGCGCTGTTCGATCCGGTGCCGCGCGTGCGAAACGATGCTGCGGATGCGTCATCACAGGACGTTTCAGACCGTATTTGAAGCGGCGCTTGCGGCGCGGCCCGAATTCATCCATCATTCGGTGAAGAATGTTCCGAAGCTGCAAGCCGCTAGCGGCGATGCTTCGACAAGCGCCTGAAGCGTGAAACCGGCGCCTAAACTGTTAGTTGAAGACTCGAAGAACAAGTCCGGACCGCCAAAAGGCGGACGGCTCCGATTCAGGGAGGCGACAATGACGGTACGTTCCATTCTCAACACCAAGGGCCACCAGATCATGAGCGTCGAGCCCGACGCCAAGCTGGCCGTCGCGGTCAAGCTGCTCGGCGAGAAGAAGATCGGCGCGGTGCTGGTGATGAACCAGAGCCGGCTCGAAGGCATCCTCTCCGAGCGCGACATCGTGCGCGTGATCGGCGAGCGCGGCGCCGGCGCGCTGGAGGAGCCGGTCTCCCAGGTCATGACCCGCAAGGTCGTGACCTGCAAGGAGACCGACACGGTCGCCGAGCTCATGGAGATGATGACGACAGGCAAGTTCCGCCATCTGCCGGTAACCGACAACGGCAAGGTGGTCGGGCTGATCTCGATCGGCGACATCGTCAAGCGCCGCGTCCAGGAATACGAGTCCGAGCAGGAAGCCCTGCGCGACTACATCAAGACGGCCTGACCGGCATCACTCGCTGGCTTTGGGCGCCGCGCCCTCGGGCGGCGGCGCCAGCACGTGGATCGCCTCCTGGATCGACTCCAGCGCGCGCTCGGCGGCGCGCGTGCCATGCGCGATCAGATCCTCGGAACGGTGGAAGTCGAACCAGCCGAAATGGCCGACCCGCGGCGAGATCAGCAGATCCGGCGGATCGCCGGCGAGGCGGGCGCGGGTGATGCGGTCCTGCATGATGTTGAAGGCATCGACCATCACAGAGGAGATGCCGGGGCGTCCGACGCTGCCGAAGAACTCGCGCTTCATGGTCTTCTCCGCCGAGAACAGCCGCGGGAAGCGCCGCTTGGCGGTCGTGGTCTCCTCGGGCACAGCCTCGACCGGCGCGGGCATCGCGCCGTGCGAATAGATCGTCGTGGAATGGGTGAAGATGTCGCTGGAAAGATTTGCGGCAATGACGATTTCGGCGCCGAGCGCGCGGGCGGCCGAGACCGGCACCGGATTCACCAGCGCGCCGTCGACCAGCCAGCGGTCACCGATCAGGATCGGTGCGAAGATGCCGGGCAGGGCATAGGAGGCGCGCATCGCGTCGACCACGCGGCCGCGCGTCAGCCAGATCTCGTGGCCGGTGCGGACCTCGGTGGCCACGCTGGCGAACTTGATGGGCAGGTCCTCGATCAGGATCTGCCCGATCGCCTCCTCGAGCCGGGTGGCCAGCTTCTCGCCGCCGAGCAGGCCCGAGCCGTTGAGGCGGATGTCGAGATAGCCGAGGATGTTGCGCATGCCTTGCAGGCTGCGGCCCCATTCTTCCAGCGTGTCGAGCCGGCCGGCCGCATGGAGGCCGCCGACCACGGCGCCGATCGAGGTGCCGACCACAACGTCGGGCACGATGCCGTTGGCAATGAGGGTTCTCAGGATTCCGATATGGGCAAAGCCGCGCGCCGCACCGCCGCCGAGTGCGAGGCCGATGACCGGCCGGCGGATGCTGCCGAGGCCGACCTTTTCGCCGTTCGAGCCGTTCGCACTGCGGCCCTTCAAGATGTCCAGCACCAAAACTCTCCTACGCCGGGGCCAGCCCACGTCACCAGACTAGGCACCGCACTCGCGCTCCGCCATATCCGGGGCGAAGCATGGTTTATGCCGCTTTGGAAAGGGCGCTGGGCAGGAGTATGGCGGGGGCGGGTTGCCTCGGGTCTAATCACGCAGGCGTCATCCGGGTTCCATAGAACCGTATCGGGGCCGTATTTCCTGGGGTATCGGAGGCTTGAATTTGCCGCGTTTTCGGTGAAAAGCAGGAGACATGACACGCGGGGGTGACGGCATCATCGGATGGCGGCGCAGCGGCAGGCTGCTGCCGGCGCTGATCCTTGCTGCGTGCTTGGTTACCCTCGGCCAAAGTGCTGCGCAGGCGCAGCTTTTCTCCGATCGTCCGCCGCCGGTCCCGCCCGCCTCGGTGCCCGACCCCGGGGGGGCGATCAATCTGGCGCCTCCTTCCGGCCCGGGCGCGGGACCGCCGAGCCTGCCGCCGACCCTGATGCAGCCGGCGACGCCCAGCATGCCGCCGCCTGCGGTCGCGACCGTGCCGTCGGCTCCGCCGCTCAACGCGGCCGTGCCCGGACAGGGCGTGCTGTCGCTGACCGCCAAATACGGCAAGGACTCCCCCGCGATCACCAGCGGCCTGGTCTGGCGGGTGTTTGCCGACCGTCCTGACGAGAACGGCACCTTCAAGCTGATCCGCGAGGACCGTAACGCCACGCCCAACATCGTGCTGCCGCCCGGCAATTACGTCGTGCACGTCGCCTTTGGCCTGGTCAGCGCGGTGCGCACGGTCAGCCTGAAGGCCGAGACCGACCGCGAATCCTTCGTGCTGCCGGCCGGCGGCCTGCGCATCGAGGGCCGCGTCGGCACCAGCCGCATCCCGCAGAACCAGATCTCGTTCGCGATCTACAAGGGCAGCCAGTTCGAAGCCGGTGAGCGCGCCTCGCTGGTGCCGAACGTCGCCGCCGGCGACGTCGTGCTGATTCCGGAGGGCACCTACTACATCATCTCCAATTATGGCGACGCCAATTCGGTGGTGCGCTCGGACATCCGCGTCCAGGCCGGCAAGCTCACCGACGTCACCATCACCCACCGCGCCGCCGTGATCACCCTCAAGCTGGTCAGCGACAGGGGCGGCGAGGCGCTCGCCAACACCGCCTGGTCGGTGCTGACCCCCGGCGGCGACGTGATCAAGGAATCGATCGGCGCCTTCCCGCGCGTCGTGCTCTCCGAAGGCGAATACCGCGCCATCGCCAAGAACGAGGGCAAGGTCTACGAGCGCGGCTTCAACGTCGTGAACGGCGTCGACGGCGAAGTCGAGGTCGTCGCGCGGTAGCCTCGTGTCCCGGACGCGGTGCGGCATGCAATGCCGCTCCGCAGAGCCGGGACCCATCTCTCACAGAATGATGTGCCGCTCCATGGGCCCCGGCTCGGCAGCGCACCGCTGAAGGAGCGTTGCGCTGCGTCCGGGGCACGAGAGCGCCAATCCCGCTGCGGCTGCGCCCCTCACTTCCGATACCTCAGCGCCTCCACCAGCACGGCAAACGCCGGCGTCGGCTGCCGCCGGCTCGGGTAATAGAGGTGATAGCCGGCAAACGGCGCGCACCAGTCGGCGAGCACGCGGATCAGCTGGCCGTCGGCGATCTCGCGCTTCACGAGATCTTCCGGGACATAGGCAAGACCAAGCCCCGCCAGCACCGCATTCATCCGGAGCAGGCCGGTGTTGAGCACCAGCTGGCCGTCGACGCGCACCTTCATGGCGCGGCCGCGCTTCTCGAACTCCCAGGCATAGATGCCGCCATAGGTCGGCAGGCGAAGGTTGATGCAATTGTGCTCGGTGAGCTCCTGCGGCTGCTTCGGCTTGCCCCGCGCGGCGAAATAGGCGGGCGCGCCGACCACGGCCATGCGCATCTCCGGCCCGATCCGCACCGCGATCATGTCCTTGGCAACCTGCTCGCCGAGCCGTACGCCGGCGTCGTAGCGCTCGGCGACGATGTCGGTCAGGCCGTAGTCGACGACGAGCTCGACCTTGATATCAGGGTAGCGTGGCAACAGCTTGGCGAGCGCCGGCCACAGGATAGTCTGCGCCGAATGTTCGCCGGCGGTGATGCGGACGGTGCCGGCCGGCGTCGCGCGCAGCGCAGTCAGCGCCGACAGCTCCGTGTCGATCTCCGCAAAGCGCGGCCCGATATTGCGCAGCAGCCGCTCGCCGGCCTCCGTCGGCGCGACGCTGCGGGTGGTGCGGGTGAGCAGCCTTAAGCCCAGCCGTTCCTCCAGCGCGCGCACGGTGTGGCTGAGCGCGGATTGCGATACGCCGAGCTGGGCGGCGGCGCGGGTAAAGCTGCGCTCGCGGGCGACCGCGAGGAAGGCGAGGAGGTCGTTGACGTTGCTGCGGGCCATTCATGAATCCGGATCATGAGTACATGCCGCTTTTATCATCTAATCGCAGGCTGGCATGCGGCTTAAATTCGCAGCCGACGTGATTTTGAAGGAGAACGGCGATGCAGACACGCAAACTGGGCAAGAGTGGTCTGGAGGTCTCGGCCCTCGGCCTCGGCTGCATGGGGTTGAGCTACGGTTATGGTCCGGCCACCGAGACGTCACAGGCGATCACACTGATCAGAACCGCCTTCGCGCGTGGCGTGACCTTCTTCGACACCGCCGAGGCCTACGGTCCATTCGCCAATGAGGAGCTGCTGGGCGAAGCGCTGGCGCCGTTCCGCGACAAGGTCGTGATCGCCACCAAGTTCGGCTTCAAGGGCGGCAAGGTCGAAGCCGGCCTCGACAGCACGCCCGCCAACGTCAAGGCGGTGGCGGAGGCCGCCCTGAAGCGGCTCAAGACCGACCGCATCGATCTGTTCTATCAGCACCGTGTCGATCCCGACGTGCCGGTCGAGGACACCGCAGGCGCGGTGAAGGACCTGATCCGCGACGGCAAGGTGCTGCATTTCGGCATGTCGGAGGCGAGCGCGCCAACCATCCGCCGCGCTCACGCGGTCCAGCCCGTGACCGCATTGCAAAGCGAATATTCGCTGTGGTGGCGCGAGCCGGAGCAGGAGATCCTGCCGACGCTGGAAGAGCTCGGCATCGGCTTCGTTCCGTTCAGTCCGCTCGGCAAGGGTTTTCTGACCGGTGCGATCACCGAGAGCACGACGTTCGAGGCGAGCGATTTCCGCAACATCGTACCGCGCTTCTCATCCAGCGCACGCAAATCCAATCAGACACTGGTCGAGCTGCTCGGGCAGATCGCTGCCGCGAAAAAAGTGACGCCGGCGCAGATCGCATTGGCCTGGCTGCTGGCGCAGAAGCCGTGGATCGTGCCGATTCCCGGTACCACCAAGCTGCAGCGGCTCGAGGAAAATCTCGGCGCGGCGGTGGTAACGTTGTCCCAAGCCGATCTCGCGGCCATTGCAGAGGTGCTGGCCAAGGTCGCGGTGCAAGGTGATCGCTATCCCGCTCATCTCCAGGCGCGAGTCGGTCGCTAGAGATTGTCATCAGACGCCCGGTGAGCGTTCGCTTACCGGGCGTTGTCGTCTTGTGTTCCGATTTGCATACCACTGTCAGCGCTATCAAGCTGCGTCGGAAGGCCGGTTAACACCGGGAGCATCAGCTTATTCCGGACGCGCCGCGCCTTCGTCACGGCCGGTGGAAGATACGTATTTCCGATAATCAATTTTATTCTCTTTCCATCCTGCTGGGTTATATGTCGGGCATCCGCCCAATGGGGGAGGCCGGAGCAGGTGGGTTGACCTGCGAGACCGGCGAGGAGCAGGGGGCCAAGCCTGTCGGCATGTTCGAAGTGATCCTTACCAGGCGCAAGCGGTTTGGTTGGCGGTGGCAGGTGTGCGACCAGTCCGGCAAGATATTTGCCGACGGGTTCGAGCGCACGCGGCCGGCCGCCAAATATCATGGCGAGCGCGCATTGTTCTTCCTGCTGTCGCAGGCTCATCTGCGCAACCGCTCCGCGGCGTCCAGCGAGGACTAGAGGCTTCGGCTGCGTGCACTCGTTCTGGGGTCCGGACGGATCAAGGTGCAGCCGGCGCGATACCGGCGCTGCGAAGAACTGGCTGCCATTTTGCCATCTCCGCGGCAATGAAGGCGTCCGTCGCCTCGGGCGTCGTGCCCTTTGCGATGGCAATGCCGAGTTCGTCGAACCGCTTGACCAGGGCCGGGTTGGACAGAGCGGTGTTGGTCATCCCATTCATCGCGGCGATGATCTCGGGCGCGGTGCCCGCTGGCGCAAGGATCGCATTCCACGTGTAGGCTTCGTAGCCGGGCAGCGTTTCAGCTGCGGTTGGCAGATCCGGCAAGGCGGAAAGTCGCTCCTTCGTCGTCACCGCAAGCGCGCGCAATGCGCCGCCCTTGATATGGGAGAGCCCCGTCGCTGCACTATCAATCACCAGATCGATCTGGCCACCCATGAGATCGGTGACGGCCGGCCCGCTGCCGCGGTAGGGGACGTGAACCATGTTGATCTTCGCCAAGCTCGCGAGCAGTTCCGCAGCAAGATGCTGGGCTGAGCCGATGCCGGCCGAGCCGTAGGTCAGGGCTCCCGGTTTGGCGCGCGCAGCCGCTATGAGATCAGCGAGCGAGGTTGCGGGGAAATCCTTCTTGACCAGAACGATCTGCGGGACTGTTCCGATGAGGGCCACACTGCGGAAGTCCTGGACCGGGTCGAAAGGCAGATTGGTGTAGAGCACGGCGTTCACTGCGTGTGCGACGGTCGCGATCAGGAAAGTGTGCCCGTCCTTGGCGCCAGCCGCTCTCGCCGTGCCGACCGTCGTGCCCGCGCCCGTGATGTTCTCGATCAGCACCTGCCTGGGCAATTGTTGGGAAATGGTTTCTGCCAGGATTCGCGCTGCGACATCGGTCGGTCCGCCTGCCGCGTAGGGCACGATCAATCGGATCGGCTTTGTCGGCCAGGACGTCGCGTTGTGTTGCGCGAAGCTCTTGCTGGCCGCCGTCGCGGCAAGAAATGCGAGAAACAAGCGGCGGTTCATAGCGGCATCTCCCCAATCAGCTCGGCGTCGCCGGACAGCCAGCAGCGGTCGCCCTCGCGTTCGATCGTGATCTGCGAGGGCCGTCCCATCGCCTCACCCTGCCGGACGACGACGCGATGCTGCGAAATCAGGCCCAATTCCCAAGCGCTCCATGCCAGCGCCGTTGCGGCGATCCCGGTCGCCGCATCCTCCGGATAACCGGACGAGCGCGGAAACTGTCTGGCGGAGAAGATCGATGCTGTCGCGTCGACCAGTGCGAAAGGGTAGAGCCCTGTCGAGCCAATCTGGTCACACACGCTCGCAACCCGTGAGAAGTCCGGTCGAAGGCCGTGGAGGATCTCGACCGAGCGAAGCGGGACAAGTGTTTTTACGCGGCTGGTTGCGGCGTTCTGGACTGGATAGTCGAACAGGTCGGAGGGCTGCAGTCCGAGAACGTCCAGCACCGCGCCGACATCTTCGACAGTGTTGCACCATCCCTTGGGCTGACTGATGCGTGCCTGCCCGCCGTCGACGCGCGCCTCGACCGGTCCGGAAAGCGTCATGATCGAGACGTCCTTCAGCGCCAGCCGACCAAGTTGATCGAGCAGCCAGATCGCTCCCAGCGTCGCATGCCCGCACATCTCCATTTCGTGGTTCGGGACGAAGAAGCGAAAATGGTAGTCGGAACTGCCCCGTCCGGGCAGAACGAAGGCGCTCTCGTGGCCGTGCGTTGCCGCGATCCGCCGCATCGCTTCGCCATCGAGCCCGCGAGCGTCAACAACGACGGGTGCCGGGTTGCCGCCTCCGGGTCCGTTGCTGAACACGTTGACCAGGAAGGCCCGGTCAGGGTAGCGCCGATCGCGGATGTGCTGGTGTGTCATGCCACCAGAATGCGGGCTCGGGCAGCATCTGGCGCACCCGATCGGGCCAAATCAGATGACCGGATGGGCCATCAGGATTTCGGCGGACGTCCTGGATGTGCTAAGGTGACAGATCCATGCTTCGATCATTTGAACAAATTCTACGTTCGGTGCCGCCATCGCGCCTCCTCGACGCGGGCGAGCATCGCGCCGTCGTCGCAGGAGGCGGCGTGCAATACCGGACGCAGTGGCACTGGCACGACTGCGCGATGATCTTGATGCCGACGAGTGGGACGATCGCGTTTCGGGACGAAACGCGCCGCTCGGTGATGTATCTCAGCGAGGAACGGTTCATCGTGGTGCCCAAAATGCAGGCCCACGAATCGCAGGCGATTCGTCGCCTCAGCAATCACGTCGTTCTTTATCTCACCGAACCAGCGCTCGCGCAGTTCGCGCCTTCGGTTGATCTTCAGCGGCATGCAAAGAAGCCTGCGATGTTCGCGACGACTCCCTTTATCCGGACGCTGCTGCGTTTGTGCTGCACGGGCCAGAGCGATGCCGCGCCGAAGCAGGCGCTGGACCATCTGGCGACCGCGCTGCTGGTTGCGATGCTGAATCGGGTCGAGCAGGGCGAACTGCTCTCCAGCGCAACCGGCGATGACCATGGTGGCGTCGTCGTTGCCGAGATGCGTGCGACCATCGACGAACGGCTTGACCAGGACGTGCCGATTGACGATATCGCTGCCGCATTCGGGCTGTCGCGCCGCCATGCGACGCGGCTGTTCCGGCGGCACACCGGCTTGTCGATTGGCGAGTATCGAAATCGTCAACGCGTCGAGAGCGCACGTCGCATGCTGGTGGAGACGTCGCTTTCGATCGGTGAGGTCGCGTGGCGCACGGGTTTTGAATCAGGATCAGGCTTGTCGCGCGCGATGCGTCGGACATTTGGCGTATCCCCCGGCGCGTTTCGCCGTATCCCGTTCACCTGATCCGGGCGGGCCGTCTCGCATCTGGTCCGTGCGGCGATGGGCCTTCCTCTCCGACATGGCCTGGCAAGCTGGGCTCGGCCGAAGTGAATCGTCATCCGGGCTACAAGCTCTTGTGTTGCCTGTCGGGCAAAACACCCAATATGCCCGTCAATCTGCGTCCGCAAAAATATTCCACTTTACCGAAATTCGGAATTGGCGGATAGTGCGCGCACTCCGGCCCAAGGAAGAGGGGCGTATCGCGATCGTCACGAACGCGGGCCGGGCGGCGGTGGACGCAGGCCACATCGGCGCGAAGGATTTCGCAGGGCGGAGAGCCGTGAGCGAAACACCTCGCGCACACGACCGGTGTGATCTGCGTACGGCAAAATCGTGTGGTCCTGGCGCCCGGGGTCTGTGCGCCAAGTCTTGCGGTGATGCGTGCGGCCCAACCGGGCCCTCGCATCAGTCATCTGCAACGGCGACGGGGGCAATAGTGCAACGCTCCCCGGGGAGAGCACGACATAAGCCGTAAAACCACTGCGCAGGGAAGGCCGGGATGCTCCGGTTGCCCTGTTACCCGCTGTGCATGAAGCATACGCAATCTGCTCTTGGCATGGCGGTCGATGGGAGCCAACCGGCTCCCGGCCTTCCCTGCGCCCTCTTTCAGTTGAGGGTGAGGCGATCAAGCAAAGCTCGGGCGAAATGCGCCGCGAGGATGCGAAGGTGTGTCTGCGTGCTGAAGTGCGAGCTGCAGAAGCGATGTCGACGCTCCTTGCTCCGTCATTGCGAGCGCCGCGAAGCAATCCAGAGTCTTTCCGCGGAGGGATTCTGGATTGCTTCGCGGCGCTCGCAATGACGGTGTTGATGCAATTGCGTACTAGGCCGGGACGACACCGAAGAGTGGCGCAGCGCAGCCCGCAAAACAAAACCGTCATAGTCTCTAACGCGCCCTAACCAACACCTGACTTAAATCTGTCATAATCGCCGAATGGAACCCGCGACCACGCGCTCTTTACACGCCGTTAAGTGCAGCTGCATTGGATGCCGCTCGGAAAGTGCGTTGGGGACTGCAATGAGTGCCGCGAAGAAGATGCCGGGAAAACCGGCCGCCGAAATGTTTGACGACATCCCGGTGCTTCAGCGCAAATGGCGCGCCGCGTTGAAACCGGGCGAACGGCTGCCGCGCTACGAGGACGTGATGCTCGGCAGCCTCGGCCGGCTTGCCGATCATATCGCGCTGCTGAAGAACGACGGTACGCTCGAACTGTCGCGCAGCGGACGCTACGTGCAGAAATGGCTCGGCGAGGAGCGCTGGGACATCCCCGTCGCCGAGCTCTCGCCCGACTGCGCCACGGCGCTGTCGGAGGCAGCGACAAGCGCGCTTGCGAACGGACGGCCGCACCAGGGAAGCGCGCATTGCGTCCGCGACGGCATGGTCCGGACCTACGATGTGCTGGCGTTGCCGACCGCCTCGCGCTGGGGTGTCACGCTGGTCGGTGCCTACATCAACGAGCGCGGCGCGCAATACAATCTGCTGGATGCGATCTTCTCAGCAACCGACGATGCGGTGATCTCGCTGGTGGCTCTGCGCGACGCCGGCGGCAAGCCGTTCGATCTCCAGATCGTGCATCACAACAAGAGCGCCGGACTGCTGCTGAAGACCGAAGGCGCGGGCCTGCTGTGGCGGCGGATCGGCGAGGGCGACACCCTGCTGGCTTCGCCCGACATCATGGAATTCCTGCTCAAGGCCGTCTCCGGCGGCCGCGGCGAGCAGCTCGAGATCGAGCATGATGGCCGACATCTGCGGCTGAGCGCCACCGCCTTCGCCGACGTGCTCTCGCTGACGATCTCCGACGTCACCGCGTTGAAGCGGCGCGACGCCTCGTTTCGCCTGCTGTTCGACAACAACCCGATGCCGATGTGGGTGTTCGACGCCGAGAGCAAGCAGTTCCTTGGCGTCAACGATGCCGCAGTCCAGCATTACGGCTACAGCCGCGCCACCTTCCTGCGCATGAAGCTGCACGAGATCTGGCCCGAGGACGAGTGGGACAGTCACGCCGAGGCGCTCGATCGCGTCGGCGACGCCTATCATTCCTCGCGCAACTGGCGACACCTGCGCGCCGACGGCAGCGAGATCGAGGTGCTCACCTTCGGCCGCCGTGTCGCCTTCGACGATCGCGACGGCTACCTCGTCGCGGTGGTCGATATCACCGAGCGGCGCAAGGCCGAGGCGCGCGTCGCTCACATGGCGCATCATGACGGGCTCACCGACCTGCCGAACCGCGAATATTTCCAGGAACGCCTGAAGCAGGCGCTCGACCAGGCCGCAGGCAAGCGGGTCGGTGTGCTCTACATCGATCTCGACCTGTTCAAGAACATCAACGATTCCTTCGGACATCCGGTGGGCGACCGCCTGTTGACGCAGGTGGCCGAACGTCTGACCACCGCGGTCCGCGGCGCCAATCTCGCGGCCCGGCTAGGTGGCGACGAGTTCGCGGTGATCCTGGCGGCCGACGTCTCGCCGAACGAGGCCAGCGCCTGCGCAGCCTTGCTGATCGACATGCTGAAGACGCCCTACGAGATCGACGGCCAGGAGATGGTGATCGGCGCCAGCATCGGCATTGCGCTGTCGCCGGGCGATGGCGTGACGTCGGAGGAGTTGATGCGCAATGCCGACATGGCGTTGTACCGGGCGAAGTCGGACGGCGGCGGCGTGCATCATTTCTTCGAGCGCGAAATGGACCTCCAGGCGCAGAAGCGCCGCGACATGGAGCTCGATCTGCGCCGCGCCTTTGCCAATGGCGAGTTCGAGCTGCACTACCAGCCGCTGGTGTCGATCGCCTCCGACCGTATCTCCGGCTTCGAATCGCTGCTGCGCTGGCGTCATCCCGACAAGGGCATGATCTCGCCGGCGGAGTTCATTCCGGTCGCCGAGGACATCGGCCTGATCACCCAGCTCGGCGAGTGGGTGCTGCGCGAAGCCTGTGCCGAGGCGGTGAAATGGCCTGTCGACGTCAAGGTCGCGGTCAATCTGTCGCCGGCGCAATTCCGCAGCCGCAATCTGGTCCAGGTCGTCATCTCCGCGCTGGCGCAATCAGGCCTGTCACCGAAGCGGCTCGAGCTGGAGATCACCGAGTCGATCTTCCTGGCCGAGACCGATGCCAATCTCGCGATCCTGCATCAATTGCGCGAGCTCGGCGTCAGCATCTCCATGGACGATTTCGGCACCGGCTATTCCAGCCTCAGCTATCTGCGCAGTTTCCCGTTCGACAAGATCAAGATCGACCGCTCCTTCGTCAAGGATCTGGCGCAGCGCCCCGATTGCGTCGCGATCGTGCGCGCGATCTCCGGCCTTGGCCGCAGCCTCAACATCACCACGACCGCGGAGGGCGTCGAGACCGAGGATCAGCTCGACTGGCTGCGCGCGGAAGGCTGCAACGAGGTTCAGGGCTTTCTGTTCAGCGCGGCCCGGCCTGCCGCCGAGATCGCCAAACTGCTCGCCGATTTCGGCCAGCGCGCCTCACGGGCGGCGTAGCGCGGGTGGGAAGCAGTCGTAGACCAGCGCCTTGAAGGCGGGGGTGATGCGGCTGCGCTCGTTCTGGGTCTGCTGCATCAAGAGGTAGACCATGTCGAGCTTGGGATCGACGCCGAAATAGGTGCCGCTGCCTGAGTCCCATTTCAACTCGCCGAGGGAGCCGGGCGGGGGCGGCTTGGCGTTGCCGGGATCGGTGCGCACGCCGATGCCGTAGCCATAGCCAAAACCGTCGCCCGGGAAATAGAAATAGTCGCGCCCCACACCCGAGCCGGGCCCGATGTGATCGGTCGTCATGTCCTTGAACGCGGCAGGGCTGAGGTAACGCTTACCCTCGAACTCGCCGCCGTTGAGCAGCATCTGGGAGAAGCGTTGATAGTCGATGATGGTCGACAGCAGCCCGCCGCCGCCGGACTCCCATTCGGGATGGGCGAGGCGGTCGCGCTCGCCGGCGAGCAGGATCGGGTCGCTCGGCAGCGGTCGTGCCATCCGCGCGCGCTCCTCCGGAGTCTTCAGCACGAATTTGGTGCTGCTCATTCCGAGCGGATCGAGAATGCGCTGCTTGAGGAATTCGTACAACGTCTGCCCCGAGATGATCTCGATGACGGCGCCGAGCACGTCGGTGGAATGGCCGTAGCGCCACAGCGTCCCGGGCTGGCGCGTGAGCGGCAACCTGGCGATGCGGTCGGCGAATTGTCTGTTGTCGAAGGGCCCTTCGAAAATGTTGGCGGCCTGATAAACCTGCATCACCCAGGGGGCGCCGATATAGTCGTAGCTGATGCCCGAGGTGTGCCGCAGCAGATCCTCGATGTTGACGGGGCGGAGCGGCGGCTCGAGCTTCACCGTCGAGGTGCCTTCCGGCTCCACGCCCACCTTGGTGTCGGCAAAGAGCGGGACGTATTTCGACACGGGATCAGTGAGCGCGAGCTTGCCCTCGTCGATCAGCATCATCGCGCCGAGGCAGGTGATCGGCTTGGTCATCGAGTGGATGGCGAAGATCGTGTCCGGCGTCATGGCGAGGCCGGTCCTGGTGTCGCGCACGCCGAAGGTCTTCTGATAGACTGGCTTGCCGTGCTGCTGGACCACGATCACGGCGCCCGGCAACCGGCCGCTTGCCACCTCGTTGTCGAAATATGCGGCGATGCGGTCGAGCCCGTCGGGCGACGGGGCGGGGATGTCGGCCGCGCGGCTGCGCGCCATGCTGCCGGCGAGCAGCGCGGCCCCGACCAGAAATTCACGACGCTTCATCCGGGCTTCCTCCCCAGTCGGGAACAAAGCCGCAAGACGCCAGAGGCGTCAACACGCCTTCGGTTAAAATCGCGTCACGATTTCCGAAAGGAACGGTCGCGGACGGTCCTCGCTCGGCTTGGTGGGCGTGCCGATATGGATGAAGCCGGCGAGCTTTTCGTCCGGCTTGAGGCCGAGGCCGTCGAGCACGTCGCGATCGAACGAGAACCAGCCGGTCAGCCAGCAGGCGCCGTAGCCGAGCGCGGTCGCGGCCGTGACGATGTTCATGGCGCTGGCGCCTGCCGACAATTCCTGCTCGAACGCCGGCACCTTGGGATGCGGCTTGGTGAAGCTGACGATGCCGATCACCAGCGGCGCATCGGTGAGGCGCTTGCGCTCGGTCTCGACGTCGGCCGCAGGCGCGCCGGGATTCTTGCGGGCAAAGACCTTGGCGATCACCTCGCCGGCGCGCGCGCGCGCATCGCCCTCGAAAATGATGAAGCGCCATGGCGCGAGCTTGCCGTGGTCGGGCACGCGCGCGCCGATGGTCAGGATCGTCTCGAGCTCGGCCGGGGAGGGACCGGGCCCGGTCATCTCGCGCGGCTTGACCGAGCGGCGGGTCTTCAGGAGTTCGATGGCGTCAGGCACGGGGCGTCCTTATGGCTTGCTGTTGTTGCCGGACATAAGCCTGGCAGAAGACGAATGGAAGGGATTTTAGAGGTATTATGAGATCTGCTGGTAGCAGGCCAGAAAGCTATGGTCCCAAGTTGGGACTATGCTAAGATGAATTGGATGAGGATCATAGCGCTCAGCACGATCAAGGCGTTTCTCGATCGGGCTGGCGAGGTCTCTGACGCACGCGAGCCCCTGATGGCCTGGTTTCGGCAGGTGAAACAGGCCGATTGGGCGAAGCCCGCGGACGTCAAGCGAGACATCCGAACCGCTAGTATCCTCAGGGACGGCCGCGTCGTCTTCAACGTCGCCGGCAACAAATATCGCGTCGTGGTCTGGATCAACTATCCATATCGCGTGGTCTATATCCGTTTTGTCGGAACACATCGGCAGTACGACGCAATCGATGCTCAAACCGTTTAGAAGGTCGATGATGGAAATCGCGCCAATCAAGTCCAACCGGGATTATCGCAGCGTCCTCAAGGAGATCGAGACGTTGATGAGTGCGCGCCGGAACTCGCCTGAGGGCGATCGGCTGGATGTGCTCGTGACGCTGGTGGAGGCGTGGGAGCGTAAGCACTATCGGCTCGATCTTCCGGATCCGGTCGAGGCGATCAAATATCATATGGAGCAGAGCGGCTTGCAGCCGAAAGATCTGATTCCCTTCATCGGCAGCCGAAACCGGGTTCACGAAGTGCTCAACCGTAGGCGCGAATTGACGCTGAGCATGATCAGACGGCTGCATGAGGGACTCGGCATTCCCGCAGAGTCCCTCATCAAAGTCGGGCAGGATCGGGCGGCCTGATCGCGATCAGGCCGCGTCGCGTGCCCGCTTCACGTCCGGCGGGGTCGCTTCCTCGACGAGGGCGGCGATCGCCTCCGCGGTCGTCATCACCTTCTGGCCGTCGCTGCCGAGCCGGCGGACGGAGACCGAATGGGTCTCGGCCTCCTTCTTGCCGACCACGAGCAGTGCCGGGATCTTGGCCAGCGAGTGCTCGCGGACCTTGTAGTTGATCTTTTCGTTGCGCAGGTCGATCTCGGCCCGCAGCCCGGCGCGCCGCGCCTGCTCCAGCACCTGCTTGGCGTACTCGTCGCCCTCGGAAGTGATCGTCGTGACCACGGCCTGCACGGGCGAGAGCCAGAGCGGGAAGTTGCCGGCATAGTGCTCGATCAGGATGCCGATATAACGCTCCATCGAGCCGCAGATCGCGCGATGCACCATCACAGGCGGCTTCTTGCCGCCGTCGTGGTCGATGTAGAACGCACCGAACCGCTCCGGCAGGTTGAAGTCGACCTGCGTGGTGCCGCACTGCCAGTCGCGGCCGATGGCGTCGCGCAGCACATATTCGAACTTCGGGCCGTAGAAGGCGCCTTCGCCCGGGTTGATCTCGGTCTTGATGTGATTGTTCTGCGACTGGATCTCGCGCAGCACGGTCGCCATCACCCGCTCGGCGTGATCCCACATCGCATCGGTGCCGACGCGCTTTTCAGGCCGGGTCGACAGCTTCACGGTGAGATCGCCGGTGAAGCCGAAATCCGCGTAGGTCGACAGGATCAGGTCGTTGATCTTCAGGCACTCGTCGGCGAGCTGGTCCTCGGTGCAGAAGATGTGCGCGTCGTCCTGGGTGAAGCCGCGCACGCGCATCAATCCGTGCATGGCACCGGACGGCTCATAGCGATGCACCACGCCGAACTCGGCGAGGCGCAACGGCAGGTCGCGGTAGCTTTTCAGGCCATGCTTGAAGATCTGGACATGGCCGGGACAGTTCATCGGCTTGAGCGCGAACCAGCGCTTGTCCTCGGCCTCGTCGCCGGCGGACTGCGCTGCGAACATGTTTTCGCGGTACCAGCCCCAATGGCCGGAGGTCTCCCACAAGACCTTGTCGAGGATCTGCGGTGCGTTGACCTCGCTGTAGTCGCCGGTCAGGCGTCGCCGCATATAGGCGATCAGCTGCTGGAAGATGGTCCAGCCCTTCGGATGCCAGAACACCACGCCCGGACCTTCCTCCTGGAAATGGAAGAGGTCGAGCTCGCGCCCGAGCTTGCGATGGTCGCGCTTTTCGGCTTCCTCGATCTGCTTCAGGTAAGCGTCGAGGTCCTCCTGCTTGGCGAACGCCGTGCCGTAGATGCGGGTCAGCATCGGGTTGTTGGAATCGCCGCGCCAATAGGCGCCGGCCACCTTCATCAATTTGAAGGCGTTGCCGACCTTGCCGGTCGAGGTCATGTGTGGGCCGCGGCACAGGTCGAACCAGTCGCCCTGGTAGTAGATCTTGATCGGCTCGTTGCCGGGAATGGCATCGACCAGCTCGACCTTGAAGGCCTCGCCCTTGTCGCGGAACACCTGCTTGGTCTTTTCGCGGTCCCAAACCTCTTTCGTGAAGGGTTTGTCGCGCGCGACGAGCTCGCGCATCTTCTTCTCGATCGCGGCAAAGTCTTCCGGCGTGAACGGCTCGTTGCGGAAGAAGTCGTAATAGAAGCCGTTCTCGATCACCGGGCCGATGGTGACTTGCGTGCCCGGCCACAGCGTCTGCACGGCTTCCGCCAGCACGTGCGCGCAGTCGTGGCGGATCAGCTCGAGGGCGCGCGGATCGTCGCGGTTGACGAGCTCGATCTTGGCATCGGCTTCGATCGGATCGTTGAGATCGGTGAGCTCGCCGTCGAGCGCCATCGCAACCGTGCGCTTGGCCAGCGACGGCGAGATGCCCTTGGCGATATCGAGGCCGGTGATGCTTTTGTCGTATTCGCGCCGGGCGCCGTCGGGGAAGGTGAGGGTGACTTTGGGCGCGGGGGTCACGGGCTTCAGATTGCTCAGGCTGTATTGGAAGCCGGATTCGGATTTGGGCTGTTCGGTCATTGCTTTTCTCCTGAGGCTCACTCCTGCGAACGAGCGCAGGTAAGCGGGAACGAGCGATATATCAGGCGATTCGGCCTGCGCAATCCGGCATTTCCAAGAAAGTGGCGTGCAAAAGCGGGGCCTTGCCAACTAATTCGACCGGCGCCCTTTAATCGGTGGCAAGCCGCTCTACATGCAATTGCATGCAAAAATCCCCCGCCGCCGGCCGTTTCGCGCCAACTGCCCTGATGCTTGGCAATCTCGTCACCGGCTGCTCGGTGCTGGCGCCGGCGGGGATGCTGCCGGAATTGTCGTCGGGGCTCGGCATCAGCATCCACGCGGCCGGGCTCCTGATCACCTTCGGCGCGATCATACTGTGCATCGGCTCGCCGCTGACGGCCTGGCTGACCAGCCGCATCGAACGGCGGACGCTGCTTGTGACGACGCTGGCGGTGCTGGCACTGGGCAATCTCGCTTCGGCGTTTGCGCCCGACTATATGAGCCTTCTCGTCATCCGCCTCGTGATGCTCGCGGTCGGCGCGCTCTACACGCCGCAGGCGGCCGGCACGGCGGCACTGATCGTGCCGGTGGAGCGGCGCGGCAGCACGATCGCCTATCTCTTTCTCGGCTGGTCGCTGGCAGCAGCTGTCGGGCTACCGTTGATCACGTTCATTGCCAGCCGCTACGGCTGGCGCGCGGCCTATGGCGGGATCGGCGCGCTTGGCTGCATCAACTTCCTGTTGTTGCTGCTGCGCCTGCCTGCTGGACTGAAGGGCACCCCGGTGGACCTGAAGACCTGGAGCGCGATCGGGCGCAGCAGGACGGTTGTGCTGCTGCTGGCGATCACCATGCTGCAAATGTCCGGACAGTTCGTGGTGTTCACCTTCATGGGCCCATTGCTCAAGAAGCTGACCGGGGCGGGGCCAGATGCAATCGGCATGGTGTTCGGCATCTACGGACTCTGCGGTTTCCTCGGCGTCGTGATCGCGACCCGCATCGTCGACACCTGGGGGCCCTATCGCACCTCGCTGCTGTTCACCTGCCTGCTGCTTGCGGGCATCACGGGCTGGGCGCTCGGCGCGGGGACGCTGGTCCTGATGGCGGGCGCGGTCGCGATCTGGGGCCTCGGCTTTGCCTCGACCAATTCGATGCAGCAGGTGCGGCTGGTCGCGGCCGCGCCGCCGCTGGCGTCGGCAACCGTCGCGCTCAACACTTCCGTCCTCTATATCGGCCAGGCGGTCGGCTCCGCCATCGGCGGATTGCTGTTCGCCCGCGAACTCCTGCATCCGCTGGGCTTCGTGGCGGTCGGCTTCGTCGTGCTGGCGCTGGTCCTGGTGATCCTGACCCGGCCCCGGCCGGCCGCCGCCGCTGTGGCCTGACGGGAGCGTATTCGTGCGTGCAAGGTCCTTGGCAAACCGCGCGGGAGAGCGCTAGAAGGCCGGTCATGGGGACCAAAGAGAGTTGACTGAAATGAGGATGATTCTGGCGGTTGCCGCGGTGCTCTATTCAGCCTCCGCGTTTGCGCAGACCGACAAGCCACCGATGGTCGGGGACAAGCCGCTGGTGCAGGTCAAGCCGAAGGGGACCAAATCGGGGACCAAGGAGGCCGCAGCCAAGCCGGTCGCAGCGCCGAAGGGCAAGCCGCAATCGATCGCGGTGCGGCTCCAGGCCTGTCTCGACATCGACGACGGCACCAAGGACCGCCTCAATTGCTACGATGGGGTCATCCCGCCGGCGCCGAAGCCGAAGCCGGCAAAGGCCAAGGGCTACGCCGATTGCCGTTTCTTCAAGGAAGAGGACGAGCGGCTGGCCTGCTTCAACGGTTTTGCCGAGAGCATTCCGAAGCTGCCCAAGACGTAAGGCCAGGATGCCGGACGCCTAGTCGCTGATCCGGCTCAGCACCGCCCTGAAGGCAACGCCCGGCACTTGCAGCGCGCTGCCTTCGAACTCCGCCGCGTCGCCGTCCTCCCGGCCGGTGAGCGTCAGCGTGACCCGGTCGACGCCGAACAGTCCCTTGAAGGAGGGGTCGTCGTTGTAGCGCTGGGTCGAGATCTTGACCTTGATCGCGTCGCCTTCGCCCGTATAGGTGCCCATGAACGCGAAGGCGGAATTGCCGCCGCGCATCTTGCCGTCCGTCACATAGACGACGCCGCATCCGGTGCCGTGAACCGTGTGGAAGTCGACCTTGTACAGTCCCTGACGCACGACCTGTCCCCGCAGAAAATTCCAAATCCAACTTGGCCGGCAAACTATGGCCGTTGCCAGCGGAAACAATCCGTTGGCGCCCGGGGATGTCGGCCATCAACATCAGATTTTGAGAGAATTGCAGGCGGCACACTGAAATACCGGCTGGCGCAATATCCGGATTATCGGTTCGATGCCGGTGGAGTGGTCGCCGCCACCCGAGTCAGCGCCAGCGCCGGCGTCGCCGACATCTTCACCAGCACGTCCTTGAGCGGATATTGCGTCCACGCGCGGTTCACGTAGTCGCGATGGGTGATGCCGTCGCCGGTCTCCACGAACACCACGCTGCCGGGACGCAGGGGCCCGTCCATGTCCTCGGAGACGCTGATGCCCTTCTGTCTGAGCATGCTCATCAGCTCACGGTCACGCCGTGCGGTGTAGTGGGTGTAGGAGCTGACGAAGAAGCCGGAGCGGTGGCTCGCGATCCAGGAGGCGAACTTGTCCATTTCGCCATAGACGGCGTCGAGCAGCACGACGCCGCGGACGCGGTCGCTGATGCCGCCGACTTCGAGGCTCCAGGCCGTCGGCAGGAAGCCGCCGCTATAGCCGACGATGACGATCGGCATGTTGGCGAAGGCGCGCGCGCTGTTGGGATCGCCGGTGAGGCGGGCTAGGTGGCTCGCCGATTCATCCATGAAGCGCTTGAAGCCGCCCGCCTGCCAGAACTTACCGGCGCTGGAATCGGCGGCATCGACTGCCATCTGCGGCGCAAGCAGGATGGCGTTCGCGCCGGAATCGGTAACCTGCCGTGGCACCAGCTGCCGGTCGCGCACGTCGCGCTCCAGCGTCGCGCCATTGCCGTGGAAGAACACCACGATCACGCCCGGCTTGCGCACGTCGAAATGCTCGGGGACGTGCATCAGCACGCGGTTGTCGCTATAGGTCTCGTCCTGCCAGTAGACACGTCCCGAATAGCTGCGGTGGCCGCGGCGGTCGCCCTTGGAGATGTTGAGGAAGGGCGCGTCGGAAGCCGGGTTGTTGCCGAAATAGGGGAAGGCCGAGGACTTCATGCTGACGAGCGTCGTCAGGTCTTCGCGGGGCGGACGCTGGTAGGGCACCTGCGGTGCGAGCGAAGCCACCTTGTAGGGCGCTTGCTCCGGCTGCGGCTGCACGGCGCGCTTGGGCGAGAAGTCCGACATCTGCCGTTGCAGGAAACCCTCGCTCGCCGAGGGGAAGCGCTCCCTGAACTGAGGGGCAGGGAAGCGATCCTCGAACGTGTCGCCGCTCGCAACTTGTGGATTGGTGGCTTGCGGATTGGTTTTGGCGACCACCTGGACGTTGGCCTGCGAGTTCGCCGCGAGCGCTGCTGGATTGGGCGCCTTGCCGCATTGAACCTGCGCGAGCAACAGCGGCACCAAGGCTGAGATCAGGCCGATCCGGAGCGCACGACCGCGTGCACCGGACGTCGTCCGGTCTGCAGGCATGTCAGCTCTCAATTTCGGAACGGCCCCGACCATCCACCCATGACCCCAAAGTCACGTCCATCGGCGATTTCCAGACAATTGAGCCGATTGGCGTTTAGGCGACGTTAAGTGTCCGGAGAAACTTCCCCACATCCGGAACGCTCAAAAGGACCACGCAATCGTGTCGTGATTGTGGGGGAGGGGAACGGGATTCTCCGGTGTTTGCGGAGCTTTATTGCCCAGGACCATGCATAAAAGGTGCTTTGATACCTATTTCCGTTGCCTCATTTAACCCTTGTTAACCCTGCTTGAATTGACTGGACCAAACTGCACGATGCTTTCCACGAGGCGTGACGCCTGAGGTTAAGGACCCCGATGACGGCATCAGATGCGGGACCGGCGCCCTGGACTGGCCGGCTGACCGGGAGCGGGGCCGGCGTCTCCGTTCTGGTCGCGACCGCCATCGTCGTTGCCGACATGATCGGGGTCGGCGTCTTCACCAGCCTCGGCTTTCAGGTCAAGGACATCCCGTCCGGCTTCTCGATCCTGCTGCTGTGGAGCGTCGGCGGCATCGTCGCGTTGTGCGGAGTGTTCTCCTACAGCGAGCTCGGGGCGATGTTTCCGCGCTCGAGCGGCGAGTACAATTTCCTCGGTCGCGCCTACCATCCCGCCTTCGGGTTTCTCGCCGGATGGGTCTCGGCGACGGTCGGCTTTGCCGCGCCGGTCGCGCTCGCCGCGATGGCCTTCGGCGAATATGCCAAATCGGTCGTCCCGGACCTGCCGCCGATCCCGCTCGCCATCGGCGTGGTGTGGCTGGTCTCGCTCGTCCAGCTGACCGGCGTCAGGCACTCCTCGACCTTCCAGCTGATCTCGACCATCCTGAAGGTCGTGCTGATCGTCGCCTTCCTGGTCGCCGGCTTCATCGTCGGCGTGCCGCAGCCGATCGCCTTCACGCCGCAGCCGGGCGACCTCACACACATCGTCAGCGCGCCCTTCGCGATCGGCCTCGTCTTCGTGATGTACTCGTTCTCGGGCTGGAATGCGGCGACCTACATCATCGGCGAGATGAACATGCCGCAGCAGAACCTGCCGCGGGCGCTGCTCGCGGGCACGCTGATCGTTCTCGTCCTGTACGTCGCGCTGAACGCAGTGTTTCTCTATTCCACGCCGGTCGGCGCGCTCGCCGGCCAGCTCGACGTCGCCAGCGTTGCCGGGAGCGCCATCTTCGGCAGCCTCGGCGGCCGGATCGTTGGCGCCATGATCTGCGTCGGCCTGATCTCCTCGATCAGCGCGATGATGTGGATCGGTCCGCGCGTGATGATGACGATGGGGGAGGACATTCCGGCGCTGCGGGCGTTCTCGCGCAAGTCGACGCGCGGCGCACCGGCCTATGCCATCCTGTTTCAGCTCGCGGTCGCAACCCTGCTGCTGTTCACGCGCAGCTTCGAGGCGGTGCTCGACTTCATCCAGTTCGCGCTGCTGTTCTGCTCGTTCTTCACGGTTGCCGGCGTCATCAAGCTGCGCATTACCGATCCCGACCTGCCGCGGCCCTATCGTGCCTGGGGATACCCCTTCACGCCGCTCGTTTTCCTGCTCGTGACCGCGTTCATGATGTACTACCTGTTGACCGAGCGGCCGGTGCAGTCGCTCTCGGGAATGCTCGTCATGCTCTCGGGTCTGTTGATTTATGCTGTTTTCCGCAGGCGGCCGGTCGCCGCTGGCACGTCACACCATCGCGAATAGACATGTTTCGACCCCTGAGAATTGCGGCCGTCGGTCTTGCCCTGCTGGCTGCAGCCATTTCGTCCGCGCACGCCGCCGACGCAACCTTCGACGATACCGCCCGCTTCCTTGCGGGCATGCAGCCTTCGGCAGACTCGCCCTTGGCGCCGCTCACGAAGGATCCGGGCTGGCAGCGCCACGCAAAATTCTTCGACGGGGCCTTCTCCCAGCTCGAGCAGCGGCAGCTCTCGAAGATTCGCACCTGGTCCGACGTCAATCTGGCTGCGCCAAGGCCGACCATGTTCTACTTGTTCAGCGGTCCGGATTTCCTCTACGCCAACGCCTTCTATTCCAAGGCCAGCACCTACGTGCTCGGTGCGCTGGAGCCGGTCGGCGCCGTGCCCGACCTGACGCGGCTGCCGCGCGGATCGGTCGGGGCCGCGCTCTACAATGTCGAGCGCTCGCTCGGCTCGATCCTGAGCTTCTCCTTCTTCATCACCAAGCAGATGAAGGTCGACCTGCACACCAACCAGGTCAACGGCACCCTGCCGATCCTCTATGTCTTCCTTGCGCGCTCCGGCAAGACCATCCGCAATGTCGAGATGATCGCACTCGACGACAAGGGCGGAATACATGCGGGCAACGACAATCCGGGACCGAATGCGACGCGCGGCGTTCGCATCACCTTCGCGGGCCCCGATGGCGAAGCGCGCACGCTGTATTATTTCTCGACCGATCTCTCCAATTCCGGCGCGCGCGCGGCCGGATTCCTGAAGTTCTGCGAGACGCTCGGCCCCGGCAACAGCCTGATCAAGAGCGCGTCCTATCTGCTGCATTCCGGCAACTTCACCGTCGCGCGCGACTGGCTGCTCGCCAACAGCGCCACCATCATCCAGGACGATTCCGGCATTCCGCTCGCGAACTACAATGCGCGGCAGTGGCGGTTCTTCCCGTTCGGCCGCTATCTCGGACCGATCGGCGAATTCCCCGGCCGCTACCAGGAGCGTTACGCCGAATTGTTCACGCGCGCCCAGCCGATCGATTTCGGCGTCGGGTATCGCTGGCGCACGCATGAATCCAACCTGCTGCTGTCGGTGAAGGTGCCGGGGAGCGAAGTGGCGCCTGCTGCGGAAACCACCTCGTCCGCCGAACCGGCGCCAAAACCGCCGCGCCCGAAGCGGCCGCGTCCGCCCGAGCCAGTGCCGCCGCAGGGGCGTTTCTTCTGGTTCCGCTAGGCTATTTGCGCAAATCCGGCGTTATGTCGTCGCGTTCTGGGCGACGACGACCAGAACCTCCGCCTTCTGCCGGCCGAGGCTCCTCACCTCGTGCGGCGTCTCGCCTGAAAAATACAGGCAGTCGCCCTTACCGAGGACGAGTTCTTCGCCGTCCAGCTTGATTGCAATTTTCCCGTTGACGACGAACAGCAACTCCTCGCCGGCATGCGAGGCGCGCGTCGCCGATTTGTGCGGCGGGCTGAGGAGGAACGGCTCCATCATCTTGCGGGTGCGGCCGGTTGCCAGCGGCACCACGCCAAACGTGTCCTGGAACAGCGGGACATTGCCGCCTTCGCGGCGGAACAGCGTGTAGCGCGGCGTGGGCTCGGCGTTCGGGTCGAAGAACGTCGCGACATTGACCTCGAGGGCGGCGGCCATCCGCAGCAGCGCGGCGAGCGAAGGGATCTTGAGATTGCGTTCGACCAGCGAAATGTAGCCGCGCGTGAGATCGCTCTGCCTGGCAAGCTGATCCAGCGTGAGGCCCTTGGCAATCCGCGCCTGGCGGATGTTGGCCCCGACCGCTGTCGCTTTGCTGACGTCAAGCACGCATGAGTCTCCCGAACTGCTGATGCTTCTTTTGCATCAGATGCCGTCCGACTGCCAGCCCGCCGGCGCGCGTGGCCTGTTCCGAACGCGTGAGCGTGTATTCCAAAGGAAAACTGATCCGCAGAAATTTCGAGCATGGTCGCGGATATTGTGAGCAGATACCCTGGTATACCGCATAATACAGCCGAAAAATCGAGCATTCTGTGCGTTCTGCCGCTCGCTGCGGCATTTGCCGTGTTTGGTGACGTTGATTTCCGTCAGTAAACATGATCGATTTTACCGTCGCGACAGCCGATGGGCTCCGCGGACCGAACCAACTGCTTTTCCCAGGCGCCGGTACCTTTTGGAGAGATCGATGACCGTAGCAGACGACGTAACCCTGAACGTAGCGCCGGACGAGGCGGCGAGCTTGCGACGGATCGTGTGGTCGAGCGTGATCGGCACCGCGGTCGAATGGTACGACTTCCTCATCTACGGCACGGCGACCGCGCTGGTGTTCAACAAAGTCTTCTTCGCCGCCGGCAATCCCGCGCTCGCCACCATCGCCGCCTTCGGCACCTATGCGGTCGGATTTCTGGCACGACCGCTCGGCGCTGCGATCTTCGGCCATTACGGCGATCGGGTCGGCCGCAAGGCGATGCTCGCGATCACGATCATGGTGATGGGCATCGGCACCTTCCTGATCGGCCTGCTTCCGACCTACCAGCAGATCGGCATCGCCGCGCCGCTGCTCCTGATCGGCCTTCGTTTCCTCCAGGGCATCGGCCTCGGCGGTGAATGGGGCGGGGCGGTGCTGATGGTGGTGGAGAACTGCCCGACGCACCGCCGCGGCCTGCTCGGCAGCATGGTGCAGGTCGGCAATCCCATCGGCAATCTCGCCGCAATCGGGATGTTTGCGCTGGTGGCGAGCCTGCCTGAAAGCGACTTCATGACTTACGGCTGGCGCATTCCCTTCCTGATCTCGATTCTCCTGGTCGGCGTCGGCCTCTACATCCGCCTCAACATGGAGGAGACCGCGGCCTTCCGTCAGGTCCAGGCCAAGAAGGACGTCGCGAAGATGCCGCTGGTCGAGATCTTCAAGCACCATCGCCGGCCGTTCTTCACCGCGGTCGGACTGAAGATCTCGGAGATCGCCTATGCCAGCATCGGCGGTGTGTTCGTGATGTCCTACGCCACGGCCAATCTCGGCCTGTCGCGCGCGGTGGTGCTGAACGGTGCGTTTGCCGCATCGCTGGTCGCGCTGCTCGCCATTCCCTTGTTCGGCTGGCTGTCCGATATCGTCGGCCGCAAGAGGATGTTCTATGCGAGCTGCCTGTTCTCGGCGCTGTTTGCCTTCCCGCTGTTCTGGCTGCTCGACACCCGCGATCCCGCCATCGTCATCTGCACCATCGTGGTCGCGATCACCTTCGGCCAGATGGTGATGTTCGGCATCGGCGCGCCCTGGTACTCCGAGCTGTTTTCCGCGCGGCTGCGCTACAGCGGCGCCTCGCTGGGATTTCAGGTCGGCGCGGCGATCAGCGGCGGGTTGACGCCGCTGATCGCGGCGTCTCTGATGGCGTGGAGCGGCGGCGCCACCTGGCCGGTCTCGCTGCTGCTGATCGCCTGCGCGGCCATCACGGCAACTGCGACCAATTTCGCGCCGGAAATGGCGAACAAGGAACTGACCTGATCCCGCGGCGCGCCGCCTCTTGCGGTGTGCCATCGCTTCTCACAAGGATTTTGTCATGCTCGACACCATCGGCGCCGGCCCGGCGCAGAAGACTGCACAGCTCGGCTGGGCCGGCGTGGTGCGCTTTCTCCATCTTACCCCGCGCGCGTTCCTGCCAATGCGCGCAGTTGACGCGATCACCCTTATCGCGGGCAAAGGCATCGAGGGCGACCGCTACATGATCGGCAACGAAGAGGGTTTTTACTCGCACAAGCCGGAAGAGGGTCGGCAGGTCACCCTGTTCGAGCTCGAGACGCTGGTCGCCCTCAAGCGCGATGCCGGCATCGAGCTCGGTCCCGAAGAGCATCGGCGCAACGTCACGGTCGAAGGCGTACCGCTGAACCATCTGGTCGGCCGCCGCTTCTGGCTCGGGGAAACCCTGCTGGAGGCAACCCGGCTGTCGGTGCCGTGCCGGCATATCGAGGAGATCACCGGCAAGACGATCTTCGATCCCCTGATCAACCGCTCCGGCCTGAACTGCAGGATCCTGCAAGGCGGCATCGTCAAGGTCGGCGATCCCGTGCGGAACGCGGCATGAAGGCGCGTCCCATTACGACGATCAAGACGATTGTCACCGGCATCGAGGACGCGGGAGCAGGCATAAAACTGTTCACGCTGGCCGATCCCGACCGTTGGGAGCTGCCGCCCTTCAAGCCCGGCGCGCATATCGATCTGCACCTGCCGAACGGCCTCGTCCGCACCTATTCGCTATGCAACGAGCCCGCCGACAATGCGCGCTACCTCATTGCGGTCAAGCGTGAGGCGGATGGGCGCGGCGGTTCGCGCGCGCTTCATGACGAGGTTGGAATCGGTGACGTGATCGGCGTCTCGCTGCCGCGCGGCGGCCTCGATCCCGGTGCAGGCATTGCGCGCCATGTGTTCATCGCTGGCGGCATCGGCGTGACGCCGTTCCTGTCGATGGCGCGGCATCTTTCGCGAACTGGCGAGGCGGATTTCGTGCTGCATCTGATCGTGCGCGAGGAGGTGCCGCTCGCTGCGCATCTCGGCGCGCTGATCGAGGCGGGCCGTGTCGTCGTGCATTGCACGTCCCGGACCGGGCGTCCCGATCTCGCGGTGCTCATTGGAGAGCGCGGGGCGGACACGCTGGTCGCCTGTTGCGGGCCGGAGGGCATGACCGACGATTTCGAGCAGGTGACCGCAACCTGGCCCGCGGCCAATGTCCATATCGAGCGCTTCATCGCGCCGCCGCCGGTCGTCGATCCCGACGCAAAGCCCTTCACGTTGTCGCTGGCGCGCTCGGGCGCCGAGATCGAGGTCCGCGCCGGCCAGACCATGCTGGCCGCATTACAGGAAGGGGGCATCGACATACCGACGTCGTGCTGCGGCGGCATCTGCGGCGCCTGCAAGGTCGGTTGGACCGAGGGCAAGCCCGTGCACCGCGACCGCATCCTGTCGCCGTATGAGCGCGAGCGCTATCTCATGGTGTGCGTCGCCGGATCGGACGCGGATCGGCTGGTGCTCGACCTCTAGCGTCCAGCCTACCAGTGCACGCTCTGGCTCGGCACGATGAACGCCGTCGTGCTCTGCGGTGTGGCGAAGCTTGCCGCCAAATACCAGCCGGAACCGATGACCAGCGTCAGCAGAGCGATGATGACGATCATGTCGATGGTTCTGGGATCGTGGCCCCTCGGACCAGTCTTGTGATGAGGCCCAAGCCCGAAGTGAAAATGAGGGCTGATTTTCCAGCGCATTGTTGTTTCCTCCCGCGGGAGCATCACATCAACGCGAACGGGAACTTCCGGTTCCCCCAGCACAGCAAAGCGCAAAGCAACGCAATGGGGCTAGGACGCATTCACCCCGCGCCAGCGCGCGTAGCGCCAGGGCAAATACCAGCGCGCGTTTTGCGGCGCGGCGAGGGGGACGTTGTCGATCCCTGACGTGCCGAACGGGTTGCAGCGGATCAGGCGCGCGAGCGTCATCCAGCCGCCGGCCCAGAGCCCGAAACGTTCGATTGCCTCGTCGCCATAGACGGAGCAGGTCGGCAGGTGCCGGCAATTGTAACCGACCAGCGGCGAGAGGGTATGGCGGTAGAGCCAGATCAGTGCGCGGCCGAAATTGCGCGGGAGCCGGAGCGCGCCCGCGACGGGACTGGAACAATGCTCGCAGGCTGAATGCTTCATGTGCGCTTTGCTGCGATGTTGGGCGAGGTGTTGCGCGGTTCCGGCGCAGGGAACAGCAAGCTGTTGTTTGCGCGCCATATTTTGCGTGCTTTTTGGGAGCAGTGCAGCAAGTACCTATGGACGATCTGTATTCCCCCGGATACCATTTTTGTGACGTCCATGTGTAGACTCGTTGGAACGCTAAAACGGGGCTTGCCTGAATCGGCTTAGGCTTAAAGCTTGGGGCTTGGGGAAGGGACCAGTTTGAAACTTCTGAAGTCGCTCAATCTTCGCGGCTGGTTGCTGGTGGGCACCGCTGTTTGTGGGGTCGTGTTGGCTGGCGCCGTCGCGACCTTCGGCTCGCCCGCCCGAGCCGGGAACGTGCTCGAAGAGCGCAAGCTGCCGATGAAGTTCAACTGGATCGCTTGCGAGCCGAACTGCCGCGGCTGGGTCAGCGCGGTCGGCATCATCACCGCGGATACGCCCAGGGATTTCGAGGAGTTTGCTCGCGGTCGCCAGCTCGGCGGCGCCACCGTGGTGCTCGACTCCAGCGGCGGTTCCGTCAATGACGCGATCACCCTCGGCCGCCGCTTCCGCAATCTCGGGCTTTTGACCACGGTCGGCATCAGCGTTCAGAGCCGCGACGGGCAGTCGGCCCGTCCGGCGGTCGCGCCCGAGGCCTATTGCGAATCCATGTGCGTGTTCCTGCTGCTGGCCGGCAAGAAGCGCTACGTGCCGGACGCCGCCCATGTCCGGGTCCACCAGATCTGGATGGGCGATCGTGCCGACGACGCCAAGGCGGCGAGCTACAGCGCGCAGGATCTGATGATCGTGGAGCGCGACATCGGCCGGCTCGCCAAATATACCTTCGACATGGGCGGCGCCGGCGATCTGCTGTCGCTCGCGCTCAGCGTGCCGCCGTGGGAAGATCTGCACGAGCTGGACGCCGGCGAGCTGAAGCTCACCAATCTCGTGACGACCGATCTGGTGGCCGATGTGCTGCCACATGTGGACGTCACAGCGCCGGCCATGGCGGAGCTGGCACCGAAGACGCAGGCCAGATTTGGCGCTGAACCGGAGCAGCCGGCCAAGTCGACCAAGACGGCGGAAGCCGTGGTTCCGACGGGGGGCGTGGCGACGCCGGTCGCGGCGTCGCAGAAGTAAGGGCTTCAGCCCTGCGCTGCAGCGGGCTGCCTGGCCTTCGCCTCGATCTGGCCGATGGCATCGACCACCGCATCGAAGGTCAGGAGCGTCGAGGCATGGCGCGCCTTGTAGTCGCGGACCGGCTCGAGGAATTTGATCTCTTCCCATTTGCCTTGAGGAGGCGCGCCGTTCTCCTTGAGCATCTTGCGAACGGTTTCGCGTAACTCACGGAGTTCGCTCGCAGTCGAGCCGACCACGTGACTTGCCATGATGGATGAAGAGGCCTGTCCCAGCGCGCAGGCCTTCACGTCATGGGCGAAGTCGGTGACCTTGTCTCCCTCCATCTTGAGATCGACCTTGACGGTCGAGCCGCACAGTTTGGAGTGGGCGGTCGCGGTGGCATCGGGGTCCGACAGCCGCCCGAGGCGCGGAATATTCCCGGCCAGTTCGATGATCCGCTTGTTATAGATGTCGTTCAGCATGTGATGGAGTCCAACACTTCCGCACCGGATCGGCCTTGGCGGGCGCCGTCCAGGGTCCTATATAGGGTCGGAACGGGTGGAAAAACAGTCCAGCGGCCCGGCAGCGGCGATCCAGGACCACGCGGCCGATATTCAAGCCTGCGACTTTTTTCACCAAAACTGTACTCTTCAGGCGTCCGGCGGCTTGCCGCCCCGTCTGCCGGTGACACTCCGGCCGCAAGGCCGTCGAACGGAGTCGATATGGACGCTGCAATCAAATCCATCCGCCCCAACAAGCCCGCTGACAAGCAGCCCGAGAGCCGTCCGGCCGAGCTTGACCCTGCCGAATTCCTCGCGGCCGCCGTCCGCGCCGACCAGCCGCGCCCCGCACGCGCCGAGGCCGAACAGGCGGTGAAGACGCTGCTGGCCTATATCGGTGAGAACACCGAGCGCGAAGGTCTCTTGGACACGCCGCGCCGCGTGGTCGAGGCGTTCGACGAGCTCTATCAGGGCTACCACCAGTGTCCCGCCGAGGTGCTCGACCGCACCTTTGGCGAGACCGCCGGCTATGACGACTTCGTCTTGGTGCGCGACATCGAGTTCACCTCGCAGTGCGAGCATCACATGATGCCGTTCTACGGCAAGGCGCACATCGCCTACACGCCGGTAGAGCGCGTCGTCGGCCTGTCGAAGCTCGCCCGCCTGACCGACATCTTCGCCCGCAGGCTCCAGACCCAGGAGCATCTGACGGCGCAGATCGCCGCCGCCATCGACGAGGTCCTCAAGCCGCGCGGCGTCGCGGTGCTGATCGAGGCCGAGCATACCTGCATGTCGGTGCGGGGCGTCGCCAAGCATGGTGCCTCCACGTTCACCAGCCGCTTCACCGGCATGTTCCGCGACAATCCGGCGGAGCAGGCCCGTTTCCTGTCCCTGGTGCGAGGCCTGCAGCGCTGACCTCGCGAGCAAGCCCGGCGAGGTCGTTGTGTCCGCTCACTCCCATGAGATCGAGGAAGGCCTCGCCTTCCTGCCCAAGTTCGACGCAAGCGGCCTCGTGACCTGCGTCGCGACCGACGTCGCCACCGGCGACGTGCTCATGGTCGCCCACATGAACGACGAGGCACTGCGCAAAACCATTGCGACCGGCGAGGCCTGGTACTTCAGCCGCTCGCGCAATGCCTTGTGGCGAAAAGGTGAGACATCAGGTCAAACCCAACGCGTGGTCGAGATGCGTACCGATTGCGACCAGGACGCGGTCTGGATCCGCGTCGAGCAGATCGGCGCGGCCTGCCACACCGGCCGCCGGTCCTGCTTTTACCGCAAGGTCGAGGCCGAGGGCGCGGGAGCGAAGCTGGTCTTTGTCGATGCGGACAGGCTGTTCGATCCGCACGACGTCTATAAGAAGTAGGCCTCGGGTTCGCACCTTCGGCGTGCCCCGGAATGACTCGGGAATGGGGCCGGCAGCCAAATTAACCCCGCATTAACCATAACTGTCCCACGTTGAAACGACAGGGCGTCCGAATTGCCGGCGCCGCTCAACGCCGCGCGGGGCGGGCACTCCATCATGTCGGTCGACAATTCCAGTGCCACGCAGACGGCGGTTCTCGATCCGTCGCGGGCGCGCGTCGCCGGTGCGATCAAGCAGGCCTCGAACGTCACCGGCGTCAGCTTCCAATACATGCTGACCACCGCCAAGATGGAATCGGATTTCAATCCGACCGCCGGTGCCACCACCTCGTCCGCACACGGGCTCTACCAGTTCATCGACCAGACCTGGCTCGGGACGGTGAAGGAGGCGGGGACCCAGCTCGGCTATGGCAACTATTCCGACGCCATCACCAAGACCTCGTCGGGCACCTACACCGTCGACGATCCCGTGATGAAGCGGTCGATCATGAAGCTGCGCGACGACCCGGAGGCCGCCTCGAGCATGGCGGCGGCGCTGACGCAGTCGAACAGCTTCAAGCTCACTGGTCTGCTCGGCCGCAGGCCCAGCGACAGCGAGCTCTATATGGCGCATTTCATGGGCGTCGGCGGGGCCGCGAAACTGATCGCCAATGCCGAGGACAATCCTCAAGCGGTCGGCGCGCGGCTGTTCCCCAATGCGGCGTCCGCGAACCGTTCGATCTTCTATGCCAAGGACGGCCGGGCCCGCAGCGTTTCCGAAGTCTATTCGGTGCTGGACGCGCGCTATGCGAGCGCGGCAAACTCGAAGACGACGCGTAGCGCGATGGCGATGTATGGCGGCGCGCCGTCGACCACACAGGTGGCGAGCGCCAACGGCGTGCAGCCGACCGCGCCAATGGTCGACAACGCCGCTTATCTCCAGACGTTTCCCAGTACGAATGCCGTGACGCCGGTCGGCGCGACATCGTCGTCGACGGTGGCTGACAACACGCCGGTCGCGCCGGCTTTCCGCTCGATCTACCAGCCTGGTGATGTGACGCAGCCGGTCTCGACCACGGTGCAGAAACTGTGGGGCAACAACGCCTCGCTCACCTCGGTCGCGTCGGCATCGCCCGACGTGCGGCCGCCGCAGCCGCTCGATCTCTTCAGCGATCGTAGCGGCACGTTCTCGAGCTAATCTCGGCTCTCGTGTCCCGGACGCGCTGCGGCGCGCAAGCGCTGCTGCGCAGAGCCGGGACCCACGTAACAAGCTCCGCCGTCTGAATTATGGGCTCCGGCTCTGCGGTGCATCACCGATGAGGCGCTGCACTGCGTCCGGGGCACGGAAGCGGTCGCGATTTTCGTCCTTAACAAAACGTCAATAAAACCAGCCAGTTATGGTGAACGCTTTGTTAAGCGTCGTGGTTTATTTTGTGTTGCAGGTGACGAGCCGTCACCATTTTCGTTTGTTGTGTAGCCGGAAGCAGCATGATTGTTCGGCAGTTCATCAATTGGATCAGGACCGCGCCCGCAGGCGAGCGGGCCGAGGCGACACGGGCGCTCGCCCGGGCCTGGCTGATCTCAGACCTTTCCCATGACGATCGCGTCGCGGCCGAAGGCGCGCTGCTGATGCTGCTCGACGATCCCTCGCCGCTGGTGCGGCAGGCGATGGCCGAGGCCTTTGCGCGCAGTACGGATGCTCCGGCCTCGATCGTGCGGGCGCTGTCGGCGGACCAGCCGACGGTCGCGCTGCCCGTGCTCGAACATTCTCCGCTCCTGATCGACGCCGATCTCGTCGACATCGTCGCGACCGGCAATGACGAGGTGCAGTGCGCGGTCGCGCGCCGGATCGCGCTGCCGACCTCGGTCTGCGCCGCCATCGCCGAAGTCGGCTGCGCGGCGGCAGCGCTCGAGCTGATCGAAAATCCCCATGCCGAGCTTGCACCGTTTTCCTGGGACCGTATCGTCGAGCGTCACGGCCATCTTGCCGCGATCCGCGAGGCGATGCTGGTGCTGGAGGATCTGCCGGCCGCAACGCGCGCGGCGCTGGTGGCAAAGCTCTCGGAGACGCTGGCGCAATTCGTCGTGGCGCGAAACTGGCTGAGTGCCGATCGCGCCGACCGCATCACCACCGAGGCGCGCGACCGTTCCACCATGAACATCGCGGCGCGCTCGCGCGGCGAGGACATGCAGGGCCTGGTGCATCATTTGCGCGTCACTGGCCAGCTGACCGCGGGCCTGATCCTGCGCGCGCTATTGTCCAGCAATCTCGATTTGTTCGACGCAGCGCTGGCTGAACTCGCCGATCTGCCGCTGGCACGCGTCACCGCGCTGCTGCACGACCGCGGCGGCAACAGTCAGCACGCGCTGCTGCGCCGCGCCGGCCTTCCCGAGGCGACGTTTGCGGCGTTCCAGGTGGCGCTCGATGCCTGCCACGAGCAGGGCTTCGTCGACAGCGACGACGGGGCGGTGCGGCTGCGCCGGCGCATGGTCGAACGCGTGCTCACCCATTGCGAGACCGACCGCGGCGCCGCCGAACCGCTGATGGTCCTGCTTCGCCGCTTCGCCACCGAGTCCGCGCGCGAAGAGGCGCGGCTGTTCTGCGACGAACTGGTCGCGGATGATGCGGTCGATCCGGTATATGACGATCTGATTGCGGCCTAGCGAGATGCCGTAGGGCGGGCAAAGGCGCGTCGCGCCGTGCCCACCCATCCATCCGCATATCAAGGTCGATTGGTGGGCACGCTTCCGCCTTCGCTCTTCGAGCTACGGCGGACAAGTCGCTTTGCCCACCCTTGTATATCTGTGCTGGCAATGACGAGAGAAGAGAGCCCTTACTCCGCCGGCGCGATGCTCGGCGCCAGGATCACCTCGAGATGCTCGGGGCGGTCGCGATTGACGTCGGCGAGATAGTCGTCGGCGACCTTGCGCAGGCGGCGGCTGAGCTCGGCGGAGACGCTGATGCTGTCGAGCTTGGTGTTCTCGTGCAAGATGGCGAGAATGGCGTTGATGTGGTGCGTGAACAGCTCGGCCGGCACCCGTTCGAGATCGGGCGCATGCTCGATGACGCGGCACAGGCTCTCGGCGATTCCCGCCGCGGCCGGATAGCCGAACGTCGCAGCGTCACCCTTGATGTCGTGCGCGGCGCGAAACAGCTCGTCGCGCCTGTCCTTGGTGAAACCGTCATTGCGGATGGCGACGTAGGCTGCGGACAGCCGATTGACCTCGGTCGTCATCCAGTCCTTGAACTCGCCGGCGAGGCCCGCAAGCGCCTGCTCGGCGCGGCTGACCGGATCGTCCATGTCCTTTTCCTCGACACGGCGCAGAACCTTGCGCAGCGGATTGGGCTGCGTGATCAATTGGTGCGTGGCGAAGGCCGTGACCTCGATGTCCCTTGCACTGTTCTTCGCCATGATACCTGCCTCGCGTGAGACGCTGCGCTAGATGGAGGAGCGGGCCTTGTCGAGCAACGAGGGCTGCTGGAGCACCTCGTGCTTTTCGCCGACGCGGCGCTCGGGGCCCATATAGGCGGAGTTGGTGTTGCGGCGCCGGTCCGGGCCGAAATAGGTCTTGGTCTTGATGAAGGGCCGGGGATTGGCGACCACGTTGAGGATGCGCTGATAGAGACCCTTGGCCGAGATCGGCTTGGCCAGGAACTCGGTGACGCCGGCATCGCGCGCGACCGTGACGCGGCGCTTCTCGGAATGACCGGTCAGCATGATGATCGGCGCGTAGGGATTGCCCTTGGATTCCGGCTGCCGGATCATCTGCGCGAGCTCGAGCCCGTCGAAGATCGGCATCGCCCAGTCGGTGATGACGATGTCGGGCACGTAATGGCTGTACATTTCCAGCGCGGTGGCGCCGTCTTCGGCCTCGTAGACTTCGCGCGCGCCGAACGAATGCAGCAGCGTCCGCAGGATACGGCGCATGTGCGGATTGTCGTCGCAGACGAGAAAGCGCAGCTTGTTGAAGTCGATGCGGAACATGGCGCCCGGGCTGAAGCGGTCAATCTTCGTTAACCATATCGTGGCGGGGGTTAACGAAGGGTTGCGACCAGGCGTCCCAAGCGCCGGTCGAGCCGCCGGGCAGGGGGCTCAGTACCCGAACTGCTCGCGCAGGATGCGCTCTTCCAGGCTGTGGCCGGGGTCGAACAGCATCCGCATCGAGATGGTCTTGTCGGAGAGGACCTCGACGCGGCGGACGTCGCGCACCTCATCATGGTCGGCGACCGCGGCGACGGGGCGCTTGTCGCCCTCCAGCACCTCGATCACGACATAGGCTGTGTTGGGCAGCAGCGCACCGCGCCAGCGGCGCGGGCGGAAGGCGCTGATCGGGGTCAACGCCAGCAGTGCGGCGTTGATCGGCAGGATCGGCCCCTGGGCGGACAGATTGTAGGCGGTGGAGCCGGCCGGCGTCGCCACCATGATGCCGTCGGCGATCAGCTCGGGCATGCGCTCGCGCTCGTCGATCAGGATCCGCAAGCGCGCCGCCTGGTAGGTCTGCCGGAACAGCGCGACCTCGTTGATGGCGTGATGCAAATGGACACGGTCGTTGACGTCGGTCGCCCGCATCAAGAGCGGGTTGATCTCGGATTCATGCGCCGCCTCGAGCCGTGCGCGCAGATCGTGCGTCGAGTATTCGTTCATCAGGAAGCCGACCGTGCCGCGGTGCATGCCGTAGATCGGCTTTCCCGAGTGCATGTTCTGGTGCAGCGTCTGGAGCATCAACCCGTCGCCGCCGAGCGCGACGACGACGTCGGCGTCCTGCGGGGCGCAATTGCCATAGTCCCTGGTGAGCTGGCCGAAGGCGGCCTGCGCCTCGCTGCTCAGGCTGGCGACGAAGGCGATCCGGTCGTATCGCGCTGGCTTGGTCATACTCTGGACGCGTCCACGGCTGCTCAACGGTATCCGGTCGTCTATCGACCTTGCATGACATTGTCGAGGACCGGAAGGCCCCAAAGCAAATGGGCAGCCCCTCGGGGGCCGCCCATTTTCGCGTTGGAGTTCAGGACGTCTTAATGATCAGTATTTCGCGACGATCGTGGTCGGCGCAAAACGGTAGTTCACGCCGATCTTGACCTGGCTGATCCAGGCCTTGTCGGTGACGACCGTACCGTCGTTGGCCGTGGCCGAATGACGGCCGAAGAACAGATAGTCGTACTCGGCCTTGGCTGACCAGTTCTTGCCGAGGTCGAACTCGGTGCCATAGCCGATCACGCCGCCCACCCGGGTGTAATAGGGGGTGGCGAATCCGCCGGTGATCACCGATGCCGGATTTCGGCATTCCCGGGCTCCGACAGTCCCCGACGGTCCGAGGATACAGGTCATCGTCGTGGAGCTATCCTCGAACGCGACACCGCCCTTCCCGTAGAACAGGGTGCGGCCCCAAGCATAACCCACGCGGCCCGTGATGGTGCCCTGCCAGTTCGTCGTGTCCTTCGCCTGGAAGAATGCTGGGCTGAAGCCGATGGGGGCGCCGTTGGGGGCAAGACCCGAATCCGAACCAGCGACCCGGCTGCCGTGAATGTTCGCCGCACCAATATCGCCTTCGATGCCGACGACCCACTTGTTGGCGAATTGCCGGTTGTAGCCTGCCTGCAGGCCACCGATACCGCCAAACACGTGGGGATTGGTTCCCGAAGTCCCCGGATTGCCGGCCGGGAAGCCGATGTCGGTGCGACCATAGCCGACGCCAAGGTAACCACCGACGTAGAAGCCGGTCCAGTCGGTCTGGACGACCGCGGGGGGGAGGGCTTTCACGGGCGCCTTCAGCGGCATCACGCTTGCGATCGTCTCGGGCGAAAACTGATAGCGGATGCCGGCGTTGCCGGTCCAACCGTCGATGTTCTGTCCATTGCGGTAATCGGCGCGGACGAAACCAAGAAAGCCCGTGTTCGCGATCTGACCGGCAAGGCCCAGCGAGTATTGACCGTAGGTGCCGACGCGCGTCGTGGTGTTCGAGCCCGTGATCGTCGCCGGCAAAGGACCGACGAACGCAGCGTTCGTAAGCGAGGTCGCAGCGGTGTTCACGTTGCCAGCAAACTCATGGAAGACGCTCGCCGAAGCGAACGGCTGCCAGATGATATTGCCCGAGTTGATCGTCGTTCCGGCTCGCACCGTCAGGCGGCCGATTTCGCTCTCGATAGCTGATGTCGTGAACGTCGAAACGAAGCCGCCGCCGGCAACGTTGAACGGATCGACGTCCGTCTTCGACCAGATGAAGCCGGCCGAAGGCTCGATGAACCAATTGTTGGCCAGCGCGAAATTGTAGCCGGCGGAGGCCGCTACGGAGATACCGTGTGCGCCGATCTGCTGGCCGAGGAGGCCGACCGAAACGTCGGTCAGGTTGGCAGTGTAGAATTCCTTGCGAACCATGAGGTCGGCAAAGAAGCGGCCCTTCGTCGCAACCACATATGCACCGAGGAAGGGGACCTCGAAGTCGCTCTTGGCGCCGGTGCTGGCCGTCGCGTGAGCTCCCAGATAGCCAGCGGTCGTCCCAATGTGAACGTTCCAGCCGTTCCAGTTGAGGCGCGAGATGTCCTGGCCTACCTGCACACCCGCGAAGGACTGCTTGACCGAGCCGGTGCAACCAGTCGCGGTCGCGCTTGCGGTCGGTACGCCCCCGACACTGATGCCGGAGTTGAACGAGGACGAGAAGTTGTTCTTGACCTCACCGCCGACGCCGCGGACCCAGACACCGCCGCCGGGCTGGTCAGGCTTGGGGTCGCCCGGCGCCGAAACGAATGCGCTGCCCTGCTGGGTCAAGAACGCAGTGCTCAGATTGCCCAGGGCGCCGGCAAACGCACCGGCGGCCGCGCCTCCTGCAACGCCTGCGGTGGCAAGGAAGTCCGCCAGGGGAGCCGGGCCGGTGGTCGCGGGCGTACATTGTGCGAAAGCGCCGGAGCCAGTCACGATTGGAGCCAAGGCAAGGCAGCCTGCCAGTGCGTTACGCCGGGTGAAGAGCCAAATTCCCATTCCCAACCCCCAAAGTCTTAAATCGTAATGAATCGTAATTGTCAGAAACAATATGAGACAGGTCTCCGGTGCGGAAGCATTCAATTCCGTACTCACAACCTCAACGGCTAAGATTTCGCCGCATGTGCTAAAAGCGCCACATCGCCCAGTCGGGTGAGGGTCTCAACGTGAGGTCGATCACATTGTCGCCGACCAATCGGTGAGCAAGATGTGCCGACGCGATCCGGCGTGACGGAAAAGCGTGACGGATGCCGGCCGGTCGTTGAACTGGGAGACCCAAATGGGGTATTCCTAAGCTCATAGTCATACTTGATTGAAACTACACCGATCATCTGTCGAAGCGATTGTGCGGCTGCGAGATCGCAGCACGGGAACGGAAATGATTAGGGGCGTCGTCCGAACGGCGGCAACGATTGCAGCAGTCATCCTCTTGATGGCGCTCGCGATCGATTCCGCTGTGGCTGACAAGCGCGTGGCCCTCGTCGTCGGAAATTCCGCATACCAGACCGTTCCGCGGTTGCCGAACCCGTCGCGTGACGCCACCGCGGTGGCCCAGATGTTCAGGGACGCCGGGTTCGACACCGTCGAGACGCTGATCAATGTCGGCAATCTCGAGCTCAAGCGCGCCATTCGCAAGTTCGAGGCGACCGCTGATCAGGCCGACATAGCAGTGGTCTATTATGCGGGCCATGGTCTCGAGATCGGAGGCACCAACTACCTGATCCCGGTCGACGCCCGGCTTGCCAGCGATCGCGATGCCGACGACGAGGCGATCCCGCTGGAGCGGCTGGTGTCATCTGCGGACGGCGCGAAACGGCTGCGCCTGATCATTCTCGATGCCTGCCGCGACAACCCGTTCGTCTCCCTGATGAGACGCGAGCGCAGAAACATGGTGTCACGCGCAGTCAGCAGCGGTCTGGGCAAGGTCGAACCCACCAGCACCGACACGCTGATTGCCTACGCGGCGAAGGCCGGCTCGACGGCTGACGACGGAGATGGGGAGCACAGTCCGTTCACGACGTCGGTATTGAAGAACCTTCCCGTGCCCGGTCTTGATGTCCGCCTGGCCTTTGGTCGCGTCCGAGACGAAGTGTTGAAGGCGACGACCAACCGGCAGGAGCCGTTCGTCTATGGTGCGCTCGGCGGCGGGACCATCTCGCTGGTGCCGGCACCGGCCGTTCTGCAGCAGGCGCCGGTCGGTGATATCAGGGCGGATTACGAGTTGGTGCAGAAAATCGGCACGCGGCGGGCGTGGGAGGTCTTTCTCGCCACGCACCCGACCGGCTTTTACGCGGATCTGGCCCGCGCGCAGATCGAGGCGCTGAGCGGTCAGCCGCAGGGTGCGCAGCCCAACATCAATCTTGCGGCGCTGCCGCAACCGCCCGCTCCGAGCCGCGAAACGCCGACGAAGGAGGCGATCGAATGGGACAAGGTCAAGGACTCGACCGATCCGGCGGTGCTTCAGAAATTCATCAAGCGTTTCCCTGACTCGCCGCTGGCGGTCGCGGCGCAGCAGCGCATCGACGTGCTGAAGCAGGCCATACAGGAGCGCGAGGACAAGGCGCGTGCCGAACGCGAGGCGGCGCGGCTGGCGGCCGAGGAAGTCAAGCGCAAAGCGGAGGCGGAGAAGGCCGAGCTTGCCGCCCAGAAGAAGCGCGAGGAGGACGAGCGGCGGGCCCGCGAGGCCGAAGCCGCCGAGAAGGCCAAGGCCGCCGCAGCAGCGGCTGCGGCCGAGAAGAAGCGCCAGGAGGACGAGCGGCGCGCGGCCGCGGCCGAAGCCGAGCGGCAGGCGAAAGCCGCGGAGGCCGAGCGCAAGGCGCAGGACGCGAGACAGAAGGCCGAACAGGCCGAGCGCGACAAGGCGTCCGCGGAGGCATCGGCCGCAAAGACGGCTGCCGAGAAGCAGGCGCAGGAAGCCGAGGATGCGCGCAGGAAGGTCGAGCTCGCCGCGGCGAAGGAAGCGGCCTGCAAGGACCAGCAAGGCAAGCTGGATGCGATCATCGCCAAGGGCAGCGAAGGCACCGGCGTCGACGACTTGAAGGCATTCTCCAGGGCGGTAACCTGCGACCGGCTCGGGCCGGTCGTGGTTGCCGCGATCGACCGCTTCAATGCCGAAGCCGCGAAGCGTGCGGCAACCCAGCCCAACTCGCCGCAGCTCGTCGCCTCGGCGCAGGCCGAACTGATCCGGCTCGGCTGCCTGATCGGCAAGCCCGACGGCAAGTTGACTGATCCGACCAAGGCCGCGCTTGGCCGTTATTACGCGATCGGTGGCCAGCCGATCGAGGCCGACAAGATCAGCGTGACGCAGAATCTTGTCGGAGAGCTCACCAAGCACGCCACGCGCGTTTGCCCGATCCAGTGCAAGAGCGACGAAACCCTGAAGGGTGACGTCTGTGTCGCCAACGACAAGCCGGCGCCGGCTGCGACCGCCTCGCGCAAGAACGACGATGAAGATAAGCCGCGCCGCAAGCCATCGAGCCGCGAGGCCGAGCGCGAACCGGCCAAGCGTGCGAGGCCCGAAAACGATGCACCCCGTGCCCGCCAGCAGGCCATCGCACGTCCGAGCATTGTGAGCGGTGGTGGCGGCGGTCATAGTACCATGATCGGCGTCGGGTTCTGAAACGATCGGCGGCCACCGGCGTTAGCTGGCCGGTGTCGGTGTGACGGAAGGAGCAGGACATGAACCGGTTTCATTCGCTGGCGTTTGCTGCGGCCGTCGCGGCGTCAGTCATGGCGATAGCGCCCGCTGCCGCCGATCAAGGGATCGAGCGGCGCGTGGCCAAGCCCTTCGCATCGAAGTATCATGCCTTGCATGCCGGCCGGCTGGCGATTGTGCGCTATCCGCCGACCCGTGTTGCGGCAATACCTGTGGAGGCCGCGTGCAGCGGCCTCTGGTGTCGTCGCGAATTCGTGTTGATGCTCGGGATCGGCTTTTAGGGTTTTCGCGCCCCTGATCCCCCAAAGCGTCGCAATTGTCGGCTAGGACCCTCGACCGTCACCGGGGCGCAAGCTGGACAGGGAGAGTGGTCATGGTCATGCGTTGGTCGGCGCTGCGCCGCATAGGCCTGGTGCTGGCGGTGTCGGTCGTCGCGCTCGCAGGGGCGGCGCTTGCGGATGATCCGCCGCAGCCGCGCTCCGAGCAGCCACGCTCCGAGACGGCGGCGCCGGCCGGACAGAAGGGCGGGCGCGGCAGCGCCGCGCAAGGTGCGCCGCAGGCTTCGCCGCTGGCCGCCGAGCCGCACCGTCTCCCGGCGGATTCGACTACGAAACAGACGCTCGAGCTGCCGGGCCGAACCCTCAACTTCGCCGCGACCGCCGGCTCGATCCGCGTGTTCGATGGCAAGGGCGAGCCGCTGGCCGATATCGCCTATAGCTCCTATGAACTCGACGGTGCCGACCGCGCCACGCGTCCCGTGACGTTCCTGTTCAACGGCGGACCCGGCGCGTCCTCGGCATGGCTCCAGTTCGGCGCCGCCGGTCCGTGGCGGCTGCCGCTCGATGGCGAAGCGCTGTCGCCCTCGGCCTCGCCCGAGGTGAAGCCGAACGCGGAGACCTGGCTCGACTTCACCGATCTCGTCTTCATCGATCCCGTCAGCACCGGCTACAGCCGGTTCGTTGCGACCGGCGAAGATGCGCGCAAGTCGTTCTACTCCGTCGACGGCGACGTCAATTCGATTGCGCTCGTGATCCGCCGCTGGCTCGAGAAGCATGGTCGGCTGATCTCGCCGAAATACGTCGCGGGCGAAAGTTACGGTGGCATCCGTGGACCGAAGGTGGTGCGTCAGTTGCAGCTGCAGCACGGCGTCGGTGTCAGAGGATTGATCCTGGTGTCGCCGCTGCTCGACTTCCGCGAGTTCACCGGCACCAGTCTGCTGCAATATGTCGCGACGCTGCCGAGCTATG
This sequence comes from Bradyrhizobium sp. GW821-FHT12B03, assembly GCF_058807535.1. Lineage (NCBI taxonomy): Bacteria > Pseudomonadati > Pseudomonadota > Alphaproteobacteria > Hyphomicrobiales > Nitrobacteraceae > Bradyrhizobium > Bradyrhizobium sp. GW821-FHT12B03. The sequence goes on along the minus strand of NZ_JBXAQU010000010.1, from coordinate 107,790 downwards.
TCGCGGTGGCGCGCGAAGCCAGAGGTCCGGTGAAGCGCGCCGATCTCGCCGATGTGGAAGCCTATGCACGCGGCGAATTCCTGACCGACCTCGTCAAGGGCGAGGCCGACAAGGAGGCCACCAATCGCCTGGCCGACAAGGTCGCCGAGCTCACCGGCATCGACCAAGCCGTGAGTCGCCGGCTTGCCGGCCGTTTCGACGTCGGTGAATTCCGCCGCGAACTCGACCGCAAGAACGGCAAGGTGACGGGACGCTACGATGCTTCCGTGCGCGGCTTCGATCCCTATCCGGATTCCAGCAACTCGCGGTTCGGCGATCCCTCCGGTGATGCGCTCCAGGCGCCGCTGACCAGCGCCGCGGTCGACGTGTTGACGCGCAAGCTCAACTGGCGGCCCGATGGCTCCTATGAGGTCCTGAACGGCGCCGTCGAAGGCCATTGGGATTTCGGCCGCGGCATCAACCCGCCGCAATCGGTGTCCGAGCTGCGCCAGATCCTCGCGACGGATGCCAAGCTGAACGTGCTCGTCGCGCATGGCCTGTTCGATCTCGCCACGCCCTATTTCGGATCGAAGCGCGTGCTCGACCAGTTGCCGGCGTTCGCGACCCAGCGGGTGAAATTCACCGTCTTTCCCGGCGGCCACATGTTCTATTCGCGCGACGGCTCGCGGCAGGCATTGCGGAGCGAGGTCGAGCGGTTGATCAGGGAGTAGGCCGGCGCTTGCGGGGTGGATAGCGACGCGCAATCTCGCGCGCGATGACGCTCGCCGGCTTCACATTGGCCCCCGCAATCCAGATATCGCTGACCTTGCCGCGTGCGTCGCGGACGCGGCGCACCATCTCGCCATGGCTCGAATGGCCGGCTGCCGAGGCGAGCTTGCCGGTGTCGCGACCGGTCACCTCGATCTCGCCGGCATCCATGAACGGGTTGTTGAGCTGCGGATTGGCGACGAGCACGCGGTTGCCCAGCGGTACGAGGTCCGTCGCGCCCCAGATCGTCCACCAGCGGCCGGTCCAGTCGCGCACGCGACGGTCGGGTGCGCCGCGGGTGTTGAAGGTGCGCAGGATCTGCATCGCGCCGTCCATCCAGAACGGCGCGGCGCCGTCGATGGAGTTGCTGATGATGCTGATGGCGAGCTCGCAAGCGGGGAGGGCGCAGGTCCGCGAGATATAACCCTGAAAGTGGCCGCCGTGACCGAACCAGTCCCAGCCGTCGAGCTTGCCGGCGCCGATACCCAAGCCGTAATAGGCCTCGAAACTCTGCGGGATACGCCAGTGATGTCGCGTCATCTCGCGGCGGCTGGCGACCGACAACACGCTCTTTCTGGCATTGGGCGCGAGCTGCGCAAAGAAGCGGGCAGTGTCGCCGGCGGTGGCGGCGAAGCCCGTGGCGGACGCCATCGCGTGTGTGGGGTTGTCGCCGGGGATCACGCAACGCTCGCCCAGTGGCACTCTTCGCGTGTGGCCGCGCGCGAATAACGCGCCCTTGGGAAGCGGTGCGTCCGGCTCGGTCTCGCGAAGGCCGGAGGACTCGATGATCTCGCGCTTGATCCAGACGGAGTAGGGCTCCTTCGTCACGGCTTCGACCACGAGACCGAGCAGGCCAAAGCCGTGGTTGGAATATTTGAAGCGCGTGCCGGGCTCGATCACGGTCGGCAGCTTCAGCTCCGCGAGCAACTCCTTGGCATCAAGATACGGGCGGCGGTCGATGAACTGGCCGGAGTCGGCGCCGTCGCGCGTCAGCCCTGCGCTGTGCGAGAGCAACTGCGCGATGGTCGTCTCGGCGACGCGCGGATGCAGGCCGCCGACATATTGGCCGACCGCGTCGTCGAGCCGGAGCTTGCGCTGCTCGCGCAGCTTCATGATGCCGGCGGAGGTGAAGCTTTTCGAGTGCGAGGCGATGCGGCAGCGGTGGCGCGGGGTGAGCTTCTCGCCGGTGTCGAGATTGGCAAGGCCGAATGCGTGCTCGGCGACGACTTCGCCGCGGTGGGCGAAGGCGACGATGACGCCGGGCTGCTGGATCGTGGTCTGCTGGAATTCGATCCATGAACTGATGTAGTCGATCGCGGATCGCAGCCAATTGTCCATTGCGCACCAACTTGCAAGCGGAGGATTGGTGCGAGGCTAGCCGAGAAGGCCGAACCGGCACAACCCTAAGGTTGTGCTGGTTCGCATCGTTCGGAAACGAGATGGCTTAGTAGACGAGCGTCGCTCCGGTCGGCTTGTCGAGCGCCGATGCAAGCGAGCGATACTCGGAGCTGTCGGTACCGGCGAGCGAGGCGATCTTGTTCAGATGATACTGCGCCTGCTCGCGGTTGCCCTGCTCCAGCTGCCAGAGGCCGTAGTACTGCCAGGTGCGGACGTGGTTCGGATCGTCCTTCAGCGCCAGCTCGTAATAGGCCTTCGACGACTGGTAGTCGCCGAGCTTGCGATAGGAGTAGCCGATCAGGTTGGCGACGTCGGCGACGTCGTCGCGCTTGAGCGACTTCAGCTGGCCGATCGCGCCGGTATAGTCGTGGTTGTCGTAGATCGTGGTGTAGGCGGTGCGATAGGCAGCGAGAAACTTCGGATCGCTGACGGAGGAGCTCTTCTTCTTGCCCTTCTTGGTCGAGGAGTCCGATTTCGGCGGTGAGGGCTCGTCGCTGCCCGCGGCATAGGCGCTGGTCAGAGCTGGCCCGGCCGCCAGCGTCATGGCGACGAGTCCCCGCACAAGAAGCGTAGAGAGTTTGCGCATCTAAGTTCTCCCGTATGGAACGTGGCGATCCTACACGATTGCCTGAAGACCGGAACACCCGCCGGACAAAAACATTCCCGGCTGCCCAGCCTATTCGCCATGCCGCAGATGACAAACTTGTCATCCAGATGAACGGAAGCCTGCAACCGGCTTCAGACTGGGTTCAGCGCGCGAGGCCTAGGCTCCCACCTACGATCGAAGGGTGGGCGAGAGGGCGCCGCCTCGAGATCCTTCCAAGAGGAGACCTGCCATGTTGAAGACCATTTCCGCCGCCTTGCTCGCAGCTTCCGTGATCGCAGCCCCGGCCTTCGCGGCTGAGGCCGGCAAGACCACCACGACCGCTCCGGTGATCAAGGCGGACCAGAGCCAGACCAAGGCGACGAACACTGTCGCGAAACCGGACGCCGGCGCCAAGGCCGACACCAAGGCTTCCGACACCAAGGCTTCCGACGTCAAGGCGGACGCCAAGGTCGACGGCAAGTCGAAGGCGATGAATGCGAACGCCGCGGTCACGCCCGACGAGCACAAGACCGTGCGCACGCATCGTCATCACCACAAGCACCTGTCGGCGAAGAAGTCGCTGAAGGCGCAGCCTGACGTGACCAAGCCGGCGACGACCGATAAGCGCAGCTAACGACTGATCCCGCGCGGCGGCATCCCTGGCATTGCCCTGCTGCCGCGTGCGGAATTCAGGCCCGGCCCGTCGTCCCGGCGTCTTGCGCGAAAGCGCAAGGCACCGGCGGCGGGCCGGTGCGTTGCGCAAGCGAATTCCCTTGCTGCAGCCTTGCGGCTAGAACGTCTCCTGAGTCTGGACGAGCGGAGAGCGTGACCTGTGGGGCGATTGGCGAAACGTGCGGTGAGCCTGGCTGCGATCCTGGCATTGCCGCTGGCGCTCGCGGCGTGTTTCGGCAACGACGGTGACCGTCCGACCGTGCTGGGCGGGGCGCAGGCCGGAGGGCCGCAGCCGTTCCCCGACAATTTCCGCAGCGACACGCTGGCGTTGATGCGGGCCTATCTGAACAATCCCGTCGGTGTGCGCGAGGCCGGCATGGCCGAGCCGGTGCTGCGCGAGCTCGGCGGCCGGCAGTTCTACGTGAGCTGCCTGCGCTTCACCCCGCGCGAGACCGACGGCAGCTACAAGGGCATGCGCGAGCGCGCCGTCGTCTTCGTCAACGGGCGGGCCGATCGCGTCGTCGATCGCGCCGGCGAGCTCTGCTCCGGCGCGGTTTACGCACCCTTTCCGGAACTCGAAAAGATGACGCGGTAGCGCAAAGCCCGCCTTCATCGCCTGATGCTAGGACAGAGCCCGCCGGAGCCGCTGGATCACATTTTGGCGAGCTTTGAACGGGGATGGTCTGCCTTGCGACAAATCGTTACGGCAGGCTTTGCGCTGCGACCAAAACAGTCGGTGCAAGGCCACGTGACGGAACAAAATCGCCTTGTTGCCACCCCGTCACAGTAACGAACGATCAACGTTCCGGCATCACCGCGAAGCAACCTAATTCACGCCACGTTGTTTCCTGAGTGTCGAATTTGAAAGAACGGGGATGATCATGAAGACGATCTTGCTGGGCGCAGCGGCCGCTCTGCTCGCGCTGGCCGCGCCAGCGGCAGCGGCTGACATGCAGCCGCGCACCTACACCAAGGCGCCGGCCTACACGCCGCCGCAGGTGATCTACAACTGGACCGGCTTCTATATCGGCGGCCATGTCGGCGGCGCGTTTGCCGGCGACAGCAGCTTCCAGTCGAGCGACGCCCGCTTCCTGGGCGGCGTGCAGGGCGGCTTCGATTACCAGTTCGCGCCCAATTGGGTCGTGGGCGTCGAGGCCCAGTATTCCTGGCTGCCGACCAACAACAACGGTGTCACGTTCCCGCTGGGTACGCAGGTGACGTCCAACACCGACCAGCTCGGGTCGGTGACCGGCCGCATCGGCTACACTTGGGGTCCGGCACTGGTCTACGCCAAGGGCGGTTACGCCTGGCGCAATGGCGGCCTGGGCGTCAACGTCGCCGGCGTGCCGCAGACCTTCACCGCCACCGGCAACAACAAGGACGGCTATACCGTCGGCGCCGGTCTCGAATACATGTTCGCGCCGAGCTGGTCGGCCAAGGCCGAGTACCAGTACTACAATTTTGGCAGCACGACGTTCACCTCCGGCCCGGCCGATATCGTGGGCGTCCGGGGCCGGGAGGACGAGCATACCGTCAAGGTCGGCGTGAACTACCGCTTCGGCTGGGGCGGTCCGTCAGCCTCGCGCTACTGATCCGCCAGCGGCAATCCCAGATCTGACAAGGCCGGCTCCCGCCGGCCTTTCGTTTTCCGGCTTCTTGTTTGCCGGCCCCTTGCTTGCCAGCCCCCGTTGTTTGCTTTGCGTGAACCATCTGGCGCGTCATTTGCAAGCAAACGTTTCGGCGCGCGCCTTCTCACGCGTGTCATGGGGCAGGGGTAAAGCAAAAATAATTTTTGCCGCTTACGGAACTCGTGCTCCGGAACGCGTTATATGAGAATTACCGGGCTGGTGGGACGACGGACATGCGTATCTTGGTGTCGGCGGCAGTGCTCTCGTGCTTCATCTCGCTGCCGTGCGCTGCTCAAACAATCCTCAAATCCGAGCCTCTGATGCTGGCACCCTATGAGGTGGCCTTCGTCAAGGATGCCTCCTGTCCGTCCGGCAAGGTGCTGAAGGTCACCGGCGCAATCCGCGGGCTGCACCGCCGCAAGGCCTGCGTGGTGCTGGCCGGCGAGCAGGCCTCGCTGGCGACCGCGACGCCCTGAGCCCACGGCTTTCGGCCCGAACCTCACGAATTCAGCTGAAGCTCCATCCTCGACTGGCGCTCCGCCTCAGCCTTGTTCCGGGCGGGGTCCTCGCCTTGGGCTGCCCGACAGGGCTTGATCTCGTAGTCATTGTCGAGCACCCGGCGCGGCCCGGCGCGCTCGTCGTCGGTGCTGACATCCACGACGAGGCCGCTCCGTTGCGCCAATTTCCAGACATCGGACTCATCAGGATAGGCCTTGCTGATTTGGGCGTCGTTGCAGAACAAGGCGTAGGGCATTCTTCCCGCTCCTGGAAAGCGCGTTAACGACTTCACGGGCGAGGGGTTCCGGCCGGCGAGTGATCACGGGGCCGTGATCGGGGCCCCCGGTCCCTGAGTCGTAAACGAGTCCTGAATCCCTAAAAAAAGAATCCCTGGGACTCTCCGGCCGGAATCAGCGGATGTTTTCGGCCATGACGAGCGACCTGAAAACCTCCTGCGGGCACATGCTCCTGCCGTTGACGCTGGCGCTGTTCGGCGCTTGCGCGGCCAATCTCTGGCTGGTGTGGTCCTGGTTGTGAGGCGCTAGCCGCCTCACTTTTCCGCCGGTGGGCGGGGAGAGGCGTCGCGGATGGCGGCGCGGAGTTTCGTCAGGGTCGCCGCGCAATACTCCTCGCGCTCGCGCTCGAACCGCTCCTGATGCTTGCGAAAATTCGCGATCCGGGCCTGCATCTCGGTGCGGAAATCGCCAGCAATGCGGGGCGGCGGCACCTGGAGGGGGCGGGCCTGAGGTTTGGGCGGAGATATCGCCGGTGGTGGCCCGGTTTCGACCGCAACAGCCTCGATCGTTACGATCTCCGTGGTCACCGTGAATGCCGCAGACGAGGGCTCCGGCGGATGGAGGTCATCCTTCTTGCCGGTTACCGATTGGACGAAGGCCAGTGTCTGCGCGATCAGTGCGTCGCGCTCCCTGATCCACTTCATGGGCCACCCCTGCTGGAGCCATTCCACCAAAGCTCGCGGGGCGAATCAAGAAGGTATCCTGCAAGGGATTGCATATTTTTCCCGGGAGCCCGACAGTGGGCGGATGGATGCCGGAAAAGAACCGTCGATCGAAGCGGAGGGCTTGAGGCTCATCCGCGCGTTCCTGTCGCTGCCGCCCGACAAGCGGGCGGAGGTGATCGCGTTCGTCGAGGAATTGGCACGTGCCCATGTCCAGCCCGGAGCGGGCGAAGGCACATCCCCGACGTGAGCGCTATCGCTCGCGCGGATTGACGTTGGGTACGAAAGGCGCGCCGACCACCCGGACCGCTGCCTGGGCTGCGGCATCGACCGGTCTGCTGTCGGCGACCTGCCTCTCCGGCACCGGTCCAAGGTCGGGGTCGAACAGCGCAAGCGTGCCGGTCACGACGGCGCAGCACAGCGTCACCGCTCCCAGCAGGAATATGTGTCGATTGTCGAACCTGATCCGCATGGGGAAATAACGAGCGATGCATGCGCTTGGTTCCGCGCCGCGATACTGGAGCAGGCGCCTGCAAAAGCGGCTGAAGCTTGCGCCAAGCTTACGGAGGGACTCCAGAGAGTATTTTTCAGTAAGAGTGCCGGCACGCGCCGGCGAAGCCGGCCGCGGCTTCGCGGTCGTTGCCTCCGAAGTGAAGACGCTGGCCGAGCAGACCGCGAAGGCGACCGGCGAGATCAGCCTGCAGATTTCCGGCATCCAGACCGCGACCCAGGAATCCGTGAACGCGATCCGCGACATCTCCGCGACGATCGAGCGGCTCTCGGAAGTGTCGTCGACCATCGCCGCGGCGGTGGAGGAGCAGGGCGCCGCGACCCAGGAGATCTCGCGCAACGTGCAGCAGGCCGCCCACGGCACCCAGCAGGTCTCCTCGAACATCACCGACGTGCAGCGCGGTGCGGCCGAGACCGGCTCGGCCTCCTCGCAGGTGCTCTCGACCACAAAGATGCTGGCGACCGACAGCAACCGGTTGAAGGACGAAGTCGGAAAATTCCTCCGCACCGTGCGCGCCGCCTAAGTCTGTGCGGCGGCCCCATCCGCCGCGCCGGCCGCATCTAGCGCGCCAGCAGAAATCCCATTGTGATTGCGTACAGCATGGCCGTCACGACGACGGCCGCGACCGCGCCGGCGGCGATCTTGGCTTTCTCTCGGGCCGTGGTGGAGCGCATGCGGGCTGCATGCTACCTCATGTTGAACTTCGCTGTGGTCAGTAGCCGTCCCCGCGGTGCCATGCCTCTGCACCGACCTGTGAAGGCCGCCATGGATGAAGACGCCAGCGACGGCTGGGCCGCGTCCGCGGCTGCCTGGATCATGGAGCAGGGCGAGGACGGCGACTATGGCTGCCGCTGCGATCCCGATAGGAATGCCCTTCATCGCCGGGTGCCATACTTCCACATCATGGAATGGCAGAAGCCGGCTTGAGCCCGCAGGGTCAGGCGGCGAGCTTCGTCTGGAAGAACCGTGTGACGCGATCGATCGCATCGAATGTCATTGGGTCGGTGTCGGAGAAATCAAAGCCGTGAGGCTTGCCTGGATAGGGCACGAACTCAGCCTCGGCGCCGACCGACTTGCCGAGCGCGACCAACCGCCGTCCCTTCGCGACCGGCACGTTCCTGTCTGCCTCGCCATGCAATGCGATCAGGGGCGGCAGGTGCTTGATATTCGCGGCCATAGCGTCGGGCATGCCGCCATAGAGTACCGCGAGTGCGGCAATTCGCATGTCCCGCGCGGCGGTGTCGGCGGCGATGTAGCCGCCCAGCGAGAAGCCGAGCAGGCCGATGCGCCCAGAACTGTCGGATCGGCCCAGGATTGCCGTCACGGTGGTGGAGACCGTATCGGCCCAACCGTCAAACCGCGTCGTGTCATAGGCATCGCGGCTCTCATGCGTGCTGGACTTCGACGTCAGAGCGGCCGTATCGGTCGGCGTCATGTAGCGGAGAAAATAGACGTCGATGCCCTTGGCGGACAGCGCATCGGCATATCGCTCGTAGGCGCGGAGCCCAAGCTCGATGCCGCGGGATCCATGCAGCACGATCACGGCAGGCCGCTTCCCGGCCACCGTCGCGGCGTAACGTGATACGGGCAGGCTGTCATTGCCGGAGGCGACGCTGAACTGTTCGCCTGGAGCACCATGTGCGGGGACGGACGTCAGCAGCGCGGCGATGCCGGACAACGCCGTTCGTCGAGTAATCATCTGCGAACTCGCACGACGGAGATTTCGGAGGAGACACGTCGCCTGTATAGTGTGCTTGCGACGGAATCTTGACGCGAGTCCCGCACTATGATCCCCAATCGTCCCCCCGTGCTCGCCCACGAACGCTTCGTTGCCGACCGCGACAGTTTCGCGGGCCTCGATCTCGCCGCACGGTTCGAGCGGATCGAGCGGACGAACCTGTGGGGCGCGGCCACCTCGGTCTCGGGCCTCGGCTCGGAGGATCCCGCCACGGCCGCGATCCGGGACGCGCTTCCGGCACTGCTGCAACGGCTCGGTGTGCGCTCGCTGCTCGATGCGCCCTGCGGCGATGCCGGCTGGATCGGCCGCATGACGCTCGATCTCGACTACACCGGCATCGATATCGTGCCGTCCCTGATCGAGGCCAATCGCGCGCGCGCGGCGCGGGGCGAGCTGGCCGGTCGTTTCCGCGTCGCGGACATCACGCGCGACGCGCTGCCGCCCGCCGACTTGGTCCTGTGCCGTGACTGCCTGGTTCATCTGAGTTTCGACAACATCGCTCGCGCCGTGACGAACTTTGGTGCGAGCGGCGCGCGCTTCGTGCTGCTCACGACCTTTCCCGAATGGGATGAAAATCGCGATTGCGAGGACGGCGACTGGCGCGCGCTGAACATGCAGACGGCGCCGTTCAACTGGCCGGCGCCGCGCGAACTGATCAACGAGCGCTGCGAGGAGGGCGGTGGCGGCTGGCACGACAAGAGTCTCGGGCTCTGGCGGCTCGATGAGCTCCCCGATCGCGCTCGCATTGCCACGGGGATGTGACGGAGGCAGGCGGAACGTCCATTGCCTCGGTGATCGCCGTCGCGCTACACTTTGGGTTGTATAGAGCCGTCTTGCGTTGCAGTGACGATGCCGGAGCACGCCATGAGACCGATTGTTGTGGTCGTCGCCATGCTGATCGGGTGCTGCGCGCCGGCACTGGCGCAGCAGGGCGGCGGCGCGCTCTACGCAAGCCACTGCGCGCAATGTCACGATGGCGGCGATGCCCAGAGCCGTGTGCCGGGCCGCAGCGCCATGCAGGCGATGTCGTTCGATCATGTGCTGGGGACGCTGACCTCCGGCAGCATGGCGGCGATGGCGAGGGAGCGCAGCGACGACGAGCGCCGCGCGATTGCTGCCTTCGTCACCGGCAAGGCCGCGGCCGGCGACCGCGCGGCCGACGCGGAAGGGCGCTGTACGCGGCGGGTCAGCGGCTTTCCCGAGCCGCTCGATGGTCCGCGCTGGAACGGGTGGGGCGTCGATGCCGGCAACAGCCGCTTCCAGCCGGCCGACATGGCCGGTCTGACCGCGGAAGAGGTGCCGCGCCTGCGGCTGAAATGGGCTTATGCCTTTCCGGGCGCCTCGGTGTCGTTTGCGCCGCCGACGATCGTGGGCGGACTGCTGTTCATCGGCGGCACCGACCGCAAGGTGCACGCGCTCGACGCGCGAAGCGGCTGCACGCTGTGGACGCTGCCGACCGATGCCGCGGTGCGCGCAGCGATCAGCTTCGCGCCGCTTCCCGGCACCGATCAGTTCGCGATCTTCTTCGGCGACTTGCGTGCCAATGCCTATGCGGTGAACGCGCTGACCGGCGCGCTGATCTGGAAAACGAAGGTCGAGGAGCATCCGGCCGCCCGCATTACCGGCGCGCCGACGCTGCATTCCGGCGTGCTGTATGTGCCGGTGTCGTCGCTCGAGGAAGCCGCAGGCTCGCAAGCCGGTTACGAGTGCTGCACCTTCCGCGGCAGCGTGGTGGCGCTGGAGGCCGTGACCGGCAAGCCGGTGTGGCAGGCCTACACGATTCCCGAGATACCGCACCCGACCGGCAAGAATGTCAGGGGTACGCAGCTGTTCGGCCCGTCCGGCGCCGCGGTGTGGTCGGCACCGACGATCGATCCGAAGCGCAACGCCGTCTATGTCGCGACCAGCAATTCCTATTCGAATCCGCCGGCCGCAACCGCCGATTCGATCCTCGCTTTCGAGCTCGGGACAGGGAAGCTGCTCTGGAAGCAGCAGGCCACGCCGAAGGACGCCTTCGTCGTGGCGTGCTACACTGCCGACAAGTCCAATTGTCCCGAGGATCACGGGCCGGATCACGATTTCGGCCAGTCGCCGATCCTCGTGACCCTGCGCGACGGCAGGCGCGTTCTTGCCATCGCGCAGAAATCCGGCGTCGTGCACGCGCTCGATCCTGACGACGACGGCAAGATCCTGTGGCAGACGCGGATCGGGAAGGGCGGTGCGCTCGGCGGCAGCGAATGGGGCTCGGCCGCCGACCAGGACCGCATCTATGTCGCGAACTCCGACGTCCGTTTCCTGCGCGATGGCACGCGGCAGCTCGATTCCACCCAAGGCGGCGGCCTGTTCGGCCTCGATCTCGCGAGCGGGAAAATTGCGATGGAAGTATCTCCCGTCGCCTGCGGCGATCGCCTCCAATGCAGCCCCGCGCTGTCGGCGGCGGTGAGCCTGATCCCCGGCGTCGTGTTCTCCGGCAGCGTCAGCGGCTTCCTGCGCGCCTACGCGACGGCCGACGGCAAGCTGCTGTGGGAGTTCGATACGGCGCGAGATTATACGGCCGTAAACGGCGTCCCCGCCCATGGCGGCGCGATCGACGGCCCCGGACCGGTCATCGCCGGCGGCATGCTCTACACCAATTCCGGCTACGGCCAATGGAGCGGCGTCGCCGGCAATGTGCTGCTGGCGTTCGAGGTGGGGAGGGAGTGAGGGCAAGCATAGGAATTTCAATGATCGATGCACGATGTCATTGCGGCGGTCTTGCGTTGTCGCTTCCGGGGCCGTCAAGCCTCGTCGTCGCCTGCCATTGCGTTGACTGCCAGCGACGGATAGGCGCGCCGTTCGGTGTCGGTGCGTTCTATCCGACAGAGGCCGTCACGATCTCAGGCACGTCGAAGGAATACGTCCGGACAGCCGCAAGCGGCGGCAAGGTCCCCAACCATCTTTGTCCCGAATGCGGTTCAACGTCTTTTGGAAAGCCGACAATCTGCCTGCGATGATCGGCGTCGCCGTCGGGGCCTTCGCGAATCCAAACTATCCGGCACCAATCAGATCGGTTTTCGAGCAGTCGAAACACGCCTGGGTGGAGATTACGGGCGCTCAGCATTTCCCGCAGAGCAGCGCCCAGAAGAATTCAAACTGAGGGCTCCGCATCGAGCGCTGGTGCCGGCTGAGGGGATTGAACCCCCGACCTTCGGTTTACAAAACCGCTGCTCTACCGCTGAGCTAAGCCGGCGACGCTGGAGATGCGGGGCAGGGCTCGGCATGTGCCGGAGCCGTCCGCCCGCTCGCGCGTCGCAATATCAGACTTGGGTGGAAAGTGCCAGAACCCGCGCGTCGATCGCAGGCACGAAAACAGGCGGCCCGAAAGCCGCCTGATCCCTCGCAGGTGGCTTAAGCTGGCTTACTGGCAGATATGCCGGCGGCCGTCTTCACCCTTGAACCATGTGCCGGGCGTACAGACGAAGCCGTTACGCTGGGCGTAGGTGCGGGTGTCCCAGCCACGATTGTCCCACGAATTGTCGTAGGCGTAACTGTTGTCCATGGCCCGGAACGGAGCAGTTGCGATCGCACCTGCGGTGCCGATGGCGGCGCCCGCGACACCGGCTGCGACGTCGGTCGGCCAGAAGCCGGTGCGGCTCCTGTTCCAGTCGTTGTTCCAGTCGCCATTGGTCTGGCGGTAGCTCACGCGGCGATGGCGATAGCCGCTGTCGGTATGCGGATTGCCCGGGCCGAGGTTCTGGCAATTGGCGTTGGGAAATTGCGCCGAGCAGCGCGCCGGATTGTTGACCACGGCTTGCGCCATGGCGGGCGTTGCGAGTGCGGATGCTGCGATCGCGGCGGCGCCGAGGAGTTTCATGTTCGTCATTATTTGTCTCCCGTCTGATTTGACGGGGGCTAAACGCTGGCGGCGACGGATGTTCCGATGAAACAGGTTGATTGTATCGCGCATGGGTCAAACGGATGTGAGCGCGCGGAACATGTTCCAGTGCGTGCACTCCCCGTTAACGCTTCACTAGTGCAGCTTGCGGCATTTGAGCGGCCCGCGCCTCTTGCGCGTTAGGCTTACCGGCATTTGGTGAGCAGGCCTTAACCCTCTCTGCGCCGCGATCGGTTAGGTTGTGTTCCTGACAACCGGGATCCCACCATGCGCGCTCTGGCGCTCGCAGCCTTTCTGATCGGACTGCCCGCGACGGCGTTTGCCGGCGGCGGCTTCGACATCGTCGTGCCCGGCCGGCCCGGCGTGCCGATCATCATCAATGGTATCGACGCGTCCTATACCGTCGTCGAGGGTGTCTGGGGCCTCGGCAAGAACGTCCAGGTGCAGCCGACAATCTACGGCGGACGCTATGTCGCCGAGCGGCAGCCCGACGACGTCGGCCATTATTATCCGACACTGGGACTTCGGCCCGGCTACGGCCGGCTCGAGGTCGAGCCGCCGGCGAACCGCAAATTGCCGAAGCCGGCCGAGAGCTATCACCAGAGCTGGGGCGCGCAATCGGCGCCGCTGTCGCCGCAGATGGATGTGCCAGTCGATCCGCCGCCAGTGATCCTGGCGCCTGATATCAATGTGAATCCGCAGCATCGTCGGTCGCGGCCGCGTGCCGAGGTGCCCGGCAAGCCGCCGGGTTAAGAAACGTCAAAAATCCGAGATACGGAAATCAACAGGAGAGAGTAATGCGTCAGATGATTTCGGGACTGGTCGCGGCGGCTGCCGTGATGTTCGTCGGGGCCGCGCCGGCCGCGGCCTGCGGCTTCAATCCGTGCCAGCCGGTTGCGCCGGTCTATTCCGGCTGCAACACCGGTTGTGGTGGTTATGGCTATGGCGCCTATGAGCGTCTCGCCGAACCGACCACGCAGTATTACTACGTCAACCAGGGCCCGACCTATACCGGCCCGGGCGCCTTCGCACCGTATCCGACCTATCGTGAGGACGCCGTCGTCGCGCCCGCCAACTATGGCTATCGCGCCGCCACCTATCCCTATCACCGCCCGCACTATCGTCCGTATCGCTACGGCTACGGCCCGCGCTATGGCTATCTGCCGCGCGTGCACTACGGTCACGGTCCGCGCTATGGCTACGCCCACCGCCACGCGCCCGCGCCGTACTATGGCGGCCATCGCGTGCTGCGCCGCTACTACTGATCTCTGATCGGTCGACAATTGTGTGAAGCGCCCGTCCGCACGAAGCGGACGGGCGCTTTGCTTTGCTAGGAGTCTTATTTTGACGCGTTTTCTTTACGCGAACCGGTATCCGCTTCGTTCGAAAACGCTTTACCGCTTCATCAGTCCGAGCCGGCTCGCGCCGACATAGAGCGAGAGCACGGCGGCATTGGAGACGTTGAGGCTCTTGATCTCGCCGGGCATGTCGAGCCGCGCCACGACGCTGCATGTCTCGCGCGTCAATTGCCGCAGGCCTTTTCCTTCCGCCCCCAGCACCAGTGCGAGCGGCTCGCGCAACGCGACGTCCGAGAGGTCCTCGCTGCCTTCGCTGTCGAGGCCGACGGTCTGGAAGCCACGTTCGTTCAGCGCGGTCAGCGCGCGGGCGAGATTTTGCACCGTCACCATGGGCACCAGTTCGAGCGCGCCGGAGGCGGCCTTGGCGAGCACGCCGGTCGCTTCCGGGCTGTGGCGCGCAGTGGTGACGATCGCCTTCACTGCGAACGCCGCCGCGGAGCGCAGGATGGCGCCGACATTGTGCGGATCGGTGATCTGGTCGAGCACCAGCACCATGCCTTCGGGCTCCAACGTCTCGATGTCGGGCGAGGGCAGGGCATCGGCCTCCGCCAGCAGGCCCTGGTGCACGGCGTCGGGCGACAGCAGCCGGTCGATCTCCTGGGGCCGGACGATCTCGGGGGCGACGCGGGTCTCGATGTTTTCGTCCGCAAGGCGCCTTGCGGCGTTCTCGGTCAGCGTCAGTTTGCGGATCTGGCGCTGAGGGTTGGCGAGCGCCATGGTCACGGTGTGCCAGCCATAGAGGATGACCGGCCCGTCGGGGTGCGAATCGCGGTCGCGCCAGGCCGGCCGACCGGCCGATTTTCCGGGCCTATTGAAGGGCTTAGCCCCGCCGCGAGGCCCCCTTGGGGTGAATTTTCGATCCTTCATGGGCTCGCTTGTGTCACGGGTCCCGGAATATGGCAATTTGGGTGCGACGAGGGGCGATTTTAGCTGTTCGCCTCGGTTGACTTTGCCCCATCGCATCGCCCATAAACGCGCCCGGCCGCTGCCCCCTCTCTGGGCTGTCAGCGGCCTTCACGTTCCATGGCCGTCTTCGGTCGCCGGTAAGGTCCGGCCCGATTGTGCTGCCGTCGAGCGGGGGAGTGTCCCGAGTGGCAAAGGGAGCTGACTGTAAATCAGCCGCCTCATGGCTTCGCAGGTTCGAGTCCTGCCTCCCCCACCACGCTTCGCCCTTCGGGCTACGCGTGGCGCAGCCACGTGATGCCTGAAGGGCGAAACGTGGTGTCCGGCGAAGCCCGTAGGGCGAAGACGGACTGAGGCGAACGCGAGCCTCTCACCCCATCATCTCCCGCACCATCGGCACCACCTTCCGCCCATAGAGCTCGATGCTCTTCATCAGCTTCTCGTGCGGCAGGGGACCCGCCGAATATTTCAACTGGAAGCGCGAGATCCCGAGCGCCTTCGCGGTCTTGGCGATCTTGCGCGCGACGGTCTCCGGCGAGCCGGCATAGAGCGAACCGTGCTCGGCTTCGTTGACGAATTCGTCGCGGCCCATCGGCGGCCAGCCGCGCTCCTTGCCGATGCGGTCGCGCATGGCCTTGTAGTCCGGCCACAGCTGCTCGCGCGCCTCTTCATCGGTCTCGGCGACGTAGCCGGGCGAGTGCACGCCGATCGGCTGCGCAGGTCGGCCGAATTCCTTGAAGGCGCGGTGATAGAGATCGACGTAAGGCGCAAAGCGCGCGGGATCGCCGCCGATGATGGCGAGCATCAAAGGCAAGTCGTAATGCGCCGCGCGCACCACCGATTGCGGGCTGCCGCCGACGCCGATCCAGGTCTTGAGCCGGCCGTTCTCGACAGGGGGATAGACGAGTTGGTCCTTCAGCGGCGGGCGCTGCTTGCCCTGCCAGGTTACCGGCTTCTGCGACAGGAGCGCTGCGAACAGGTCGAGCTTCTCCTCGAACAGCGCCTCGTAAGCGCGCAGGTCGAAGCCGAACAGCGGAAAGGATTCGGTGAACGAGCCGCGGCCGAGGATCACCTCGGCGCGCCCGTTCGAGAGCGCATCGAGCGTGGCAAAGCGCTGGAACACGCGGATCGGATCGTCCGAGCTCAGCACCGTCACGGCCGAGCCGAGATGGATGCGCCGGGTGCGCGATGCGATCGCGGCGAGCACGGTCTCGGGCGAGGAGATCGCGAAATCGGCGCGGTGATGCTCGCCGAGCCCGATGAAGTCGAGGCCGAGCTCGTCGGCCAGCACCGCCTCGTCGACGACGTTGCGGATCACCTGGGCATGGGAAAGCATGGCGCCGGAGGCATCCTTTGTGACGTCGCCAAAGGTATCCAGTCCGAATTGAAGCGGTGCGGTCATCGGTCAGGGCTCTATCGGGCGCGAGCGGCGCCCGTCATGTGCGAGGAAATTTGTCTGCTGTGCAGCTAGGGCGCGGAGGCCGCTTCGGCAATGCCGCTGCTGGAAAGGCATGGTTTCCGGTTTTTCACCGGCCGGCGGGCTCAATCGGATCTGGCGAACATCTCGACCAGGGTCTCGCGCAGCCAGCGCTGCGCCGGCACGGTGTCGTTGCGCTGGTGCCAGAACAGGCTGACGATGCGCGGCGGCGCCCGAAGCGGAAGCGGCATGGCGTGCAGCAACGGCGCCTGCCTTGATTGCGAGCGCAGGTCGCTCGGCAGCACGGCGATCAGGTCGGACTGGCGCACGACCTCGTAGGCGGCGCTGTAGTGATTGACGGTCGCGACCAGATTGCGCGACAGCCCGCGCGAGGCGAGGAAGAGGTCGTAGGACGGCATGGTCTTGCCCGCGAGGCTGACATCGACGTGGCCCGCGTTCAGGAACGTCCGGGTGCTCAGCCGCTTCTGGGCGGCGAGCGGATGGCCGCGCCGCATGAAGCAGGCGTAGTCGACGGTCCACAGCGAGCGCGAGCGAATGGCGGCCGGCTGCTGCGCCTCGTTGACATAGACGCTGAGCACGCAATCGACCCTGTTGTCCTCGAGCTGGTCGGCGATCTCGATGACGGTGTTGGGCACGGTGTGGACGCGCGCCTTGGGCGCGATCTTGCCGAGATGGCCGAGAAGGTTCGGCATCACGAGCGAGGAGACGTAGTCCGACATCGACAGGCTGAACTCGGTCTGCGCGCGGGCGGGATCGAATACCTGCTCGTCGAGCGCGCCCCGCACGCTTTCCAGCGCTTCGCCGATCGGCTCCCACAGCACCACCGCGCGCTGGGTGGGACGGATTCCGGTGCCGGATCGCACGAACAAGGGATCGCCAAGCGCGTCACGCAGCCGCGCCAGCGCGTTGCTGACCGCGGGCTGGGTCATCGTCAGCGCACTCGCGGCGCGCGTGACGCTGCCCTCGGTCATCAGCGCCTCGAAGACTTTCAGGAGATTGAGGTCGAGCGTGCGAAACGACACGAACATTCACCACAGTGATATATTAGATCATGATTATAAATTATGACGATAATGTCACTTTGTCTATGGTTCCCAAAGGGACACGCGGAGCGCCGGGCCGCCAAGACTGAGGGACTTTCATGTCGATGATATCGGCGCGCATCGAGCGCCTTCCGTTCGCACGCTTCCACAAGCATCTGCTGCTGATGGGTGGGCTCGGCTACATGTTCGACGCGATGGACGCGGCGGTGCTGGCCTTCATCCTGCCGGTGCTGCGCACGGCGTGGAATTTGTCGAGCGTGCAGATCGGTGTGCTCGGCAGCAGCACCTATATCGGCTTCCTGTTCGGCGCGTTGCTGGCGGGCACGCTGGGCGACCTGATCGGCCGCCGCGCGGTGATGATGTCGGCGCTTGCGCTCTATTGCGCCGCGTCCATCGCGAGCGCGATGGTCGATGCATGGCCGTCCTTCTTCGCCGCCCGCGTCGTCGCTGGCATGGGTACCGGCGCGGAGAGTGCGATCATCGCGCCTTATCTTGCGGAGTTCGTGGCGCGGCGCTTCCGCGGCAGCTTTACCGGCGCGCTCGCCGGCTTCTTCTCCTTCGGCTTCGTCGCCGCGGCGCTGCTCGGCTACTTCATCGTTCCCGCCTATGAGAACGGCTGGCGCATCGTGCTGGTCATCACGGCGGTGCCGGTCGTCATGCTGTTGTGGTGGCGCCGGGCGCTGCCGGAATCGCCGCGCTGGCTCGAAAGCCGGGGCAGGGAGAAGGAAGCCGAAGCCGTGCTGGACAGGATCGAGGCCGGCTTTGCGCGCGAGGGCCGTGTCCTGCCGCAGCCGGTCGTCGAAGCCGTCGCGCCGCAGGGCGCGACCGGAACGCTGCTCGCCAATTTCGCGGCGCTGCTGGCGGGCCGCCAGGCGCGCATCACCATCATGACCTGGATCATGTGGCTGGCGATCACCTTCAGCTATTATTCCTTCTTCGTCTGGATCCCGGGCCTGCTGGTCCAGAACGGCATGAGCATCACCAAGAGCTTCGCCTATTCGATCGCGATCTATTGCGCGCAGATCCCCGGCTATTTCAGCGCCGCGTATTTCAACGAGCGCATCGGCCGGCAGGCGACGATCGCGACCTACATGGTGCTCGGCGGTGCCAGCGCACTCGGGCTCGCCTTCGCGCAGAGCGACCACCAGATCATGGCGGCGGGAATTTTCCTGTCCTTCTTCATGAACGGCACCTACGCGGGCGTCTACGCCTATACGGCCGAGGTGTTTCCGACGCCGGTCAGGACCACCGGTGCGGGGCTCGCCTCCGCGATCGGCCGCATCGGGGCGATCGTCTCGCCGATCCTGGTCGGCTATCTCTATCCCAATTTCGGCTTCGCCGGCGTGTTCGGCGTCACCACCACGGTGCTGCTGCTCGGGGCGGTGACCGTCGTGCTGATGGGGGTGCCGACCCGCGGCCGCTCGCTGGAGGAAATTGCGGCGGGAGAAGTTGCATGACGCGGGCCAGACGCCAGGCCGATCCGCTGCTCGGTGCCGTCGCGGCGGCGCAGGGCAGGGCTGATCAGCCGGATGCGCTGTTCGCGGCGCTGGACGAAGCCGTGAAGTCGGCGATCGGGCACAAGCTGTTCACGATCCTGACCTATGACGGCGACAGCGGTGAAGCGGCGCGAATCTATTCCAATCTCCCCGGGCCGTATCCGACCGGCGGACGCAAGCGCCTCGCGCCGGGGCCGTGGACCGAAGCCGTGCTCGACCGCGGCGATGCCTATATCGGCCGTACGCAGGACGATTTGCGCATGGTGTTCTCCGACCACGAGCTGATCGCCTCGCTCGGCTGCGAGAGCGTGCTCAACATGCCCGTGCGCTGGCGCGGCCGGACGCTCGGCTCGCTCAATCTGCTGCATGAAGCGGGCTGGTACGGCGAGGACGATGTCGCCGCATGCCTTCCCTTTGCCCAGCTCACATTGCCGGCGCTGCTCGCGCCGGATCACTTCTGACAGGACGCCGCGATGGCCAGCATCCTCTTCAAGAACGCCGCTCTGCTCGATCCGCTCCAGCCGGACGTCCTGGAGGGACATCACGTGCTGGTGGAAGACAATTTGATCAAGGAGGTCTCCGACCGGCCGCTCCAGGTCACGGCCGACCGGACCATCGATCTGAAGGGCAAGACGCTGATGCCCGGCCTGATCGACCTGCATGTCCATGCGGTGGCCGTCGAGCTCAACCTGGCGCAGCAGGTGCACATGCCCAATGTGCTGGTGACGCTGCGCTCGACGCTGTTGTTGCGCGGCATGCTGCGGCGTGGCTTCACCACGGTCCGCGATGCCGGCGGCGCGGGCCATGCGCTGAAGCAGGCGATCGAGACCGGCCTCACCGATGGACCGCGGCTGTTCGTCTCCGGCCGCGCGCTCAGCCAGACCGGCGGCCACGGCGACATGAGGGCACGCTCGGACTACCTCGCCAGCGACGCACCATGTCCGTGCTGCGTGCGGGTCGGCGCGCTGGCGCGTGTTGCCGACGGCGTCGACGGTGTGAGGAAGGCTGCGCGCGAAGAGCTCCAGATGGGGGCCGACCAGATCAAGATCATGGCCTCCGGCGGCGTGGCCTCGCCGACCGATCCGGTTGGCGCGTTTGGTTATTCCGAGGACGAGATCCGCGCCATCGTCGAGGAGGCGCGCGGCCGACAGACCTATGTGCTCGCCCACGCCTACACCGCCGCCGCCATCGCGCGCGCGGTTCGCTGCGGCGTGCGCACGATCGAGCATGGCAATCTCGTGGATGAGCCGACCGCGCGCCTGATGGCCGAGAAGGGCGCCTATGTGGTGCCGACGCTCGTCACCTACGAGGCGCTGGCTAGCGAGGGCGCCCAATACGGTCTGCCGCCGGAGAGCGTCGCCAAGATCGCCGATGTCCGCGACGCCGGCCTGCGCTCGCTCGCGATCTACCGCGATGCGGGCGTGAAGATGGGCTTCGGCAGCGACCTGCTCGGGCCGTCGCAGCGTCTGCAGAGCGACGAATTCCGCATCCGCGCCGAAATTCTGGGGCCCCAGGCGGTCATCGCCAGCGCCACGGTGGTTGGTGCCGAGGTGCTCGGCATGGAGGGCAAGCTCGGCCGGATCGCGCCCAACGCTCTCGCCGACCTGCTGGTGGTCGACGGCAACCCGCTGCGCGATGTCGCTTGCCTGCTCGGCCAGGGCGAGCACATTCCGCTGGTGCTGAAGGCCGGCAAGGTCCAGTTCGACCGGCTGAATGCGTAGTTGCTGCCGCATCACGGGCATCTGCGCACTGGTGTCGATCGTCGGCCCTATTTCGAGATGCGCACGACCATCTTGCCGAGCGCTCCGCGCGTCTGCATGGTCCTGAACGCTTCGCGGAAATCGCCCAGCGCGAAGATCTGGCCGACCACGGGCTTCAGCTTGCCCTCGGCCAGCCAGCCCGTCAGTTCCGACATCAAACGCTTCTGCGTCTCGGGTTCGCGTACTGGAATCTGCGCAAGGTCCACACCGAGCAGGGCGCCACCTTTCAACAGTGGCAGATTGAAGGGCAGCGCGGGGATTGCGCCGGCGGCAAACCCGACCACGAGATGGCGCCCGCGCCAGGCGATGGAGCGAAAGGCCTGTACCGAGATGTCGCCGCCGACGGGGTCGAAGATCACGTCGGCACCGTGCCCTCCAGTCAATTCCTTCAGCGTGTCACGCCAGCCGGCCTGCGTGTAGTCGATCATGGCGTCGGCGCCGTGCGCCTGCGCGAACGCACGCTTGTCCGGTGTCGAGGCCGCTGCGATGACGCGCGCGCCGAGCAGCTTGCCGATCTGGACTGCCGCGATTCCCGTGCCGCCGGCGGCGCCCAGCACCAGAAGCTGCTCGCCTGCGCAGAGCGAGGCGCGTGCACTGAGCGCATAGAGCGCGGTCAGGTAATTGGCACGAAACGAGGCAGCGACTTCGGCCGCAACGCCATCCGGCAAGGGATACAGCGCTTCGGGCTGGACGACGATCTCTTCGGCCAGCGCGCCGGAGCGTGTCATGCCCATCACCCGCATACCGGGCTGGTAGCCCCCGGGCCTGCCGGGAGCTTCGTCCACGATCCCTGCGAACTCGGTCCCGGGAATGAAGGGCAGAGGATCCTTGGTCTGATAGAGGCCCTGGATTTTCAAGCCATCGACAAAGCCGATCCCTGCGGCCTCGACCCGGATGCGCAACTGTCCGGGCTGGATGGGCGGGGGCGGAACGTCCTTCAGCTCGATCTGATCGATGGGCGCGTATTGCTCGACGACGACGGCCTTCATGGCGGACCTCTGTTGTTCCAGCTATCCTGACAGCCGTCGCTGTCGGCCTCTTGCGTCTACCGCCACATCCCCCGCATTCTTGCGCCGATGTCGATCTTGGGCCCCTGCGCCGCGGTGCGTGCCGCGCCGGCGGCGGCTTTCGGCCAGGCGGTGCGCTCGAACAGATGGACGAGGGATTCCGGGATGAAGCGGGTGCGCGAGGCGTAGACGTGGCGATCGCCCTTGGCTTGCTGGCCATGGGTGAAGAAGCGCTGCGGCACGACGAGGTGGAGATCGTCCTTGGCGCGCGTCATCGCGACGTACAGCAGCCGGCGTTCCTCTTCGAGCTCGGCAGAGGTGCCGGCGCCGAGATCGGACGGCATGCAGCCGTCGACCACGTTGAGCACGAATACCGACTTCCACTCCTGGCCCTTGGCGGAGTGGATGGTGGAGAGGATCAGATAATCCTCGTCGCGTAGCGGCGGGCCGGATTTGTCGCTGGTCGCATCCGGCGGATCGAGCGTGAGCTCGGTCAGGAATTTTTCGCGCGAGGCATAGCCGCTCGCGATCTGTTCGAGCTGCATCAGATCGGCGCGGCGCGTCTCGGAATCTTCGTGGATGCGATCCAGATGCGGTTCGTACCAGAGCCGCACGCGTTCCAGGTCCGCCGGCCATTCCGAATAGCGCAGGTTCTCGACGGTGCGGACGAAGTCGGTCCAGTCGGCACCGGTGCGCGCCGGCACCGGCAGCTGACCGAGGGCGTGCAGCGGATCCATGCTCTCCGCCATCTGGTCGAGCACGCGCTGCGCGGTCGCGGGGCCGACGCCCGGCAATAGATGCAGGATGCGAAAACCGGCGACGCGGTCGCGCGGATTTTCGGCGAAGCGCAGCAATGCCAGCACGTCCTTGACATGCGCGGCATCGAGGAATTTCAGCCCGCCGAATTTCACGAAAGGGATGTTGCGGCGGGTCAACTCGATCTCCAGCGGACCCGAATGCGAGGACGTCCGGAACAGCACCGCCTGGTGCTTGAGCAGCGCGCCTTGCTCGCGGTTGGCCAGCACCGCTTCGACGATGTAGCGGGCTTGGTCGGCCTCGTCGTGCACGGTGACGAGCTGCGGCTTTTGCGCGGAGCTGCGGTCGGTCCAGAGATTCTTGGTGAAGCGCTCGCGTGCAAGGCCAATGACGCCGTTGGCCGCCGCCAGCACGGGTTGCGTCGAGCGGTAATTGCGGTCGAGCGTGATCATCTCGGCGCGCGGCGAGAAGCTCTGCGGAAAATCCAGGATGTTGCGCACGGTGGCGGCGCGGAACGAATAGATCGACTGCGCGTCGTCGCCGACGACGGTGAGGCCGCGTCCGTCGGGCTTCAGTGCCAAGAGGATCGAGGATTGAAGGCGGTTGGTGTCCTGGTATTCGTCGACCAGCACGTGGTCGAACCGGCCGCCGATCTCTTCGGCGATCAGTGCGTCGCTCATCATCTGCGACCAGTAGAGCAGCAGGTCATCGTAATCGAGCACGTGCTGGGCCTGCTTGGCCTCGACATAGGCCGCGAACAGGCCTTTCAGCTCGGCTGCCCAGCCCGCGCACCAGGGATAGTGCGCCCCGAGCACCTTCTCGATCTCCATCTCGGCATTGACGCAGCGGGAGTAGATCGACAGGCATGTGCCCTTGGCGGGAAAGCGGCTCTCGGTCTTCGACAGGCCGCGCTCGTGCCGGACCAGATTCATCAGGTCCGCGGAATCCTCGCGGTCGTGGATCGTGAAGGCGGGATCGACGCCGATCCGCTCGGCATATTCACGCAGCAGCCGCGCGCCGATGCCATGGAAAGTGCCGGCCCAGCTGAGCGCATCGCGCATGATCGCAGCATTGTTCTCCCCGAGCACCTTTCTGGCGATGCGCTCGACCCGGCCGGCCATCTCGGCCGCCGCGCGCCGGGAGAACGTCATCAGCAGGATGCGGCGCGGATCGGCACCCGCAACGATCAGATGGGCGACGCGGTGGGCCAGCGTGTTGGTCTTGCCGGAGCCCGCGCCGGCAATGACGAGCAGGGGGGCGCCCACGGTCGCGCCCTCGGCCACGCCATGCTCGACGGCGCGGCGCTGCTCCGCATTGAGCGTGTCCAGATATGTTGCCACGAATCGCCCCGGTGAAACCACGAGAGTCGGCGATCTCCTGGCGAATCGCAATGCGGCTGGACGGAACCGGATTTAACACCTAGGGAAAAGGCGACCCAGGTTCCAGTCCGAGATGCGTGCACCCGGCATGACCGAGCTCAAGGCCGAACAGTTCGAGATGCGGCGGCTGGAGTCGCTCAGCAACACCATTTTTGGTGTTGCCATGACGCTGCTGGCCTACGACCTGCCCAAGGCCGCGGTGTTCACCAGCGCACCGGACTGGAGCGATCTCGCCCGGGTGTATTCGGGCAAGCTCGCGGGCTTTGCGCTCAGCTTCATCATCGCCGGCGTGTTCTGGATCAGCCATCACCGCCGGCTGGCGCGCCAGCCGGTCGGCAGCCGTGGCGCGGTGATCCTCAATCTGTTCTTCCTGCTCTCGATCGTGCTGCTGCCGGTGACCAATGGCCTCTACACCAATTACGCCATGAGCAGCGCAGTCGCCGCGCTCTACGGCCTGCACCTGACTGCGATCGCCGGCCTCAATGCCTGGCTTTGGTGGCTGATCCTGGGAAGCTGGCGCCAGGAAATCATGGCCTCGCTGTTTCCGCTGCTCGTGTTCATCCCGGGCACGATCGTGGCGGCGTTTGCCCCGCACATCGCGCCCTTCGTGTGGTTCATCGCCTTCGGCGGCCTCCTGATCCAGCGCTTCTACGTCGCGCCGAACCCATCGGCCGGCACGTAAAGCTTGACCGGGCGGATTTCGTAGACCGCCGACGGATTGACCTGGCGCAGCTTCCGCGCCGCCGCGATAGCCTCCTCATCGGTGTCGTATTCGACGAGGTGGAAGCCCAGAAGCTGCTCCTTGGTCTCGGCAAACGGGCCGTCCAGCACCACGCCCGCGCCGGGGCCACGCAGGGTGCGGGCCTTTCGGGTCTCATCCAGGCGGGCGGCCGGCCCGAAATGTCCGCTTGCCCTCAAGGGCGCCTGAACCTCGATGACCTTGGCCACGACCGCCGCGTCCTGCTCCGGCGTCCAGGACAAAAGCTCGTCTTCCACATGATAGGCCAGAATGGCGTATAGCATCGTCACCTCGTTTTGTTGCTGCGCGCGTCCAGAGGACGTATCACTCCGGTGCGCGCCGACAATCCCCGACCACAAAATATTGCGTCGTGCAGGCCGCGACGAAACCGTCCTGAAACCCGATTGCGGCTGAGTGGGGTGAACGCTGCCCAAAGCCGAGGCGACTGATGGCCACAAGAACACGGAAGGCCATCGGAGGCGGCAATGTCGGGTCACACCATCAAGATCATCTGCGACGCGCGGCGGACGGCACAATCGGAGCCTGCCGATCTGCACGACCAGAGCGGTCATCACCGCTATTACGGCAGTTCGGCCGAGAACGGCGGCGAACGCATCGTCGAGAGCCGCCGCGGCAAACGCCCGCGCGCGCTCAATGTCTGCGGCTTCTGAAGCCTCGCGCGAGACCGGTTTTCCCGGATGAGCGTCTTGATGAGCGCCTTGCAAATGTCGATCGCCGCGATGCCGTTCCTGCTCTCGCTGGCGAGCCGGAACAGCAAGGCGATCGCGCCGTGCCTGCTCACCAGCATCTTCACCGTGCTCCTCGGCGAGGAGCCCCACCGGGCGGTCGTCGCCTGGTGCGTCGGCGTGCTGATCGCCGCCGTCGCGCTGCGCGAACGGCTTCGCACGACCTGAGCCGCCGCGTCAGGGCGCGCTCAGGACCTGCTTGATAAGCGCCTCCCGCAGCGTGGCCAGTTCGCCGCTCGCCTCCATCTGCGCGATCACCTTGCCGACCTTCGGCACCAGATCGCGGTGACGTTCGTGCAGATAGTGATAGATGTGGATGCGCCCGAGCGGCGGGGAGAGCGGGAAGATCCTGGCCTGCAGGTTGAGCTTCCGTACCGCGACGAGCCCGCTGAAGAGGTCGGTGACCATCACGTCGAAGCGGTCGGCGTCGAGCATCTTGACCATGCTCTCGAGGCTGGTGGTCGCCGTGACGCGGGCCATGTCGTGGGTACCGGCCTCCGAGGAGCCGACGCCGCGGACGATGCCGATGCTGTAGTCCCTGATCGAACTCCAGCCGGCGACGTCGAAACGCAGTTTCGTCGTGAATACCGCAGGCTCGATGTAGTTGATCGGCGGCGTGACCTGGACCAGCGTCGGGTAGTCGCGCGAGAGCGTTCCGATGCGCTGGACCTCGCCGTCGACCTCGCCCGCGCTCGACAGCGCGAGTGCCCGCTTGCCGGGGACGTCCTCGAATTCGAGCTTGATGTTGAGCCTGGCGTAGACGGCCCGCAGCATCTCGCCGCCGACATATTGATCGGGGATGTCGGCGATGCGCGCCAGCCGGATCAGCTCCTGCGCATGCGTTGGACCGGCTGCGAGCAGCGACAGGCAAGTGACGGCGATCCGCCACATCACGCGTCTCCTTGGTCGTGCATTGCTACCACCGGATTCGGAGGCCTGCGCGATCTACCGGGAGTGGCGCCTGCGCGCCGGCTGCAACTGCGATCGCTCGCCCGCCGGGCAAGCGACTCCGGACTTTAACCGATGTCATTCTAGCACGCGAAGTGATAGTTTACGCGAGAATCCTGCTGCTGGGCGCAAGATATGACCCCGCCGACCTCAAGCCGCCCATGGGCCGGCAGGAATCGCCACGCAGATCGCGTGAAGGGAAAGTCTCAACGATCGAATTGCTTGCGGCCGCGACCGGCCGGCCGGAGCAGGATGCCACCATTCCGGGGACGTGGTGCATGGGCAATGCAGGCGACGAGGATTCCAAGCGCAGCCGTGCCGTTGCCCCGGCAGCCGCGAAGCCGGATTTGAGCGGGATCGGCGCTCCGCTTGCGCCGGCGATGTTGGGGGCGCTGCTGTCGCGGATTTTCAACTGGTCGCGTAGCGGTGTCGGGCCTCGCCTGCTGGCCGCCGTGCTGCTGTTCTCCTCGATCGTCACGCTGATGCTGACCGCGCTTCAGCTCTATCTCGACTACGACCGCGAGATCGGCGTCATCGAGACGCGGCTCGACGAGATCGGCCGCAGCACCACCGGCAGCCTTGGCGAGAGCCTGTGGAATCTCGACCAGAACCAGCTCAAGCTCCAGCTCGACGGAATCCTGCGGCTGCCCGACATCCGTGCCGCCGAAGTGCGCGAGATCGCCGATCGTCCCAATCCGATCCGTGTCGCGGTCGGCGAGCCGAACACCCGTTCAATCGTGACGCGCGACTATCCGCTGACCACCACCGTGCAGGGCACCGCGCGCCCGATCGGCGTGCTCCATGTCGAGGCGACGCTGAGCGAGGTCTATCATCAATTGCTGAACCGGGCCCTGGTCATCCTGGCCAGCCAGGCGGCGAAGACGTTTCTCGTCTCGCTGTTCATCATCTACATGTTCCACCTGCTGGTGACGCGGCACCTCGTCGCCATCGCCGACTTCGTCAGCAGATACAGCCTGGCGCGACCGCCGCCGCCTTTGCACCTGGAGCGCCGGCCGCCCTACGATCCGGACGAACTCGACAAGGTGATCGACGCCTTCAACGCCATGTGCGGCAATCTCGAGCGGGCCTATGGCGAGCTGCGCGAGGCCAATGCGAATCTCGAGCGCGACCTGAAGATCCGCCGGCGCGCCGAAGACGACGCGCGCGCGAGCGAGCAGCGCTTCCGCGACTATGCCGAGACCGCGTCCGACTGGTTCTGGGAGACTGGGCCGGATCACGTCTTCACCTATGTCTCGGAACGGTTCGACGCCTTCGGCATGAATCGGGAAGCCACGATGGGCCGGCGACGCTTCGATGCCGCATTCGACCGCGAGTCCGAGCCGGAGAAATGGCGCGAGCACATTGCGCTGCTGGATCGCCACGAGCCGTTCCGGAAGTTCGAGTATCGCGGCCGTGACGCGGCTGGACGGGTGCGCTATTTCAGCGTCAACGGCCAGCCGGTGTTCGCCGCTGACGGCCGCTTCATGGGATATCGCGGCTCGGCCACCGACCTGACCGAGCAGCACGAGACCGAGGAGCGGCTCCGCCAGTCCCAGAAGATGGACGCGATCGGCCAGCTCACCGGCGGCGTCGCGCACGACTTCAACAACGTGCTGACGGTCATCACCGGCACCATCGAGATCATCCAGGAGGAGCTTGCGGACAAGCCCCAGTTCGCCGCGATCGCGCAGCTGATCGACGATGCGGCCGCGCGCGGCGCCGAGATCACCTCGCAGCTCCTGACCTTCGCGCGCCGCCAGCCGCTGGAGCCGCGCGAGATCGACGTCAACGCCCTCGTGGTCGAGACGGCGAAGCTGCTCCGGCCGATCCTGGGCGAGCATATCGAGATCGTGACCCGGCTCGCCGACGACGCCTGGTCCGCGATGGCGGATCCCTCGCAGCTCTCCTCGGCGATCGTCAATCTCGCCGTCAACGCGCGTGACGCGATGCCGGGTGGCGGCAGGCTTACGCTCGAGACCGCGAACCGGGAGCTCGACGGCATGCGTAGCGGCGACGGCGATGTCATGCGCGGTGCCTTCGTGATGATCGCGGTGGCCGACACCGGTCACGGCATTCCCGCCGACATCCGCGAGCGCGTGTTCGAGCCGTTCTTCACCACCAAGGGGGTCGGCCGCGGCACCGGGCTCGGGCTGAGCATGGTCTACGGCTTTGCCCGGCAGACCGGCGGCACCGTCGCGATCGAGAGCGAGGAGGGGCGCGGCACGGTGATGCAATTGTTCCTGCCGCAATCGAAGGGCGAGGCGCCAACCAGGACGGCACCGGTTCAGCCGCCCGCGGCGGCGCGCGGGCACGAGACGATACTCGTGGTCGAGGACGACCCGTTGGTGCAGGGCTACGTCATCGCCCAGCTCGGCAGTCTTGGCTATCGCACGCTGGTGGCCGGCGACGGCGCCGCCGCACTCGCGCTGGTCGACCAGGGCGCCAGTTTCGACCTCCTGTTCACGGACATCATCATGCCCGGCGGCATGAACGGGCGGGAACTGGCCGAAGCTATCAGGCTCCGCCGGCCGGGCGTGAAGGTGCTCTACACGTCAGGCTACACCGACAACACCATCGTCCACGAAGGACATCTCGATCCCGGCGTGGCGCTGCTTCAGAAGCCGTACCGGAAGTCGGAGTTGTCGCAGAAGATTCGCGATGTGCTCGCGGGTGAACCGCCCGCCTGAGCGGCACCCGCCCACGAAAAAGGCGCGGCGGGGAGGCCCCGTCGCGCCCGATTTCTTGCTCGCTGGTCCAGGGCTGAGAGCGCCCCGATGCCAAGCCTTGTTCAGAGCTTAGCGGGCGATCCCAGCGAGGTGACAGCGCTTGAGACAAGACACTGGATCACCTCCTTTCGTTGGTTTCGGGAGACCCAATATAGGACGAAATCGTCTCGCCGTTAAGAGGTGGGCCAAGCGATGCCCAAGGGCCGGGAACAAGCCCGCCCGCGAGGCGGGAAAGTCCTGCCAGGGGCAGTTGAGACCGCCGCCGGGCCGTGTTAGGTGATCGCCCAACGCGGGTGTAGCTCAATGGTAGAGCAGCAGCCTTCCAAGCTGAATACGAGGGTTCGATTCCCTTCACCCGCTCCAAGGCGCTTTCATTAGTAGAATCAGGCTCTTCTCTCCGGTTCATGGAAGGATTTTGATGCCTGCGCTCGATTTTCATACAACCCCCGTATAACTGAGCTCAAATTGGCCCGTCCGTGTATTCGAGTCCTTCGGGCGGCGATGTCGATCCGCCGCATTCTAACCCGCACGCAGCGGCGACACGGGCGGAGCATTGGCGGTCGCGAATTCGCATTTCGGCTCCCTCAACTCCCCATCGAATTATGGACGTTCGGCGCGGGGTCGCTTGACCATGGCGGTTTGAGGAGTTCGCCGCACCGGCGCAGTTATTGATGCGAGGACTCCGGCTGCCCTTTACGTACGATCGATAGGAACGAAACGAGAGATTTGTCTCCGGCGAGACATTCTGAAGGGCAGTGCTCGCCCGTCGGCTATCTCAGCCCGGTTGAGTTCGAGCGCAAGGTGGGGTTAGCTTAACCCGGTGTCCATCGAACCGGCAGCAGCTCACCCGTTTCCGACCTCAGTGAGCGGCCTCTTCTACGGGGTGAAGGTTCACGCTGGCGGGCCGGCCATGCTAAAAGCGATTCCTGCAATCGGTGCCCGCCGATTGCCAAAAGCTTGTCTTCAAACTCCCGCCACCCCTCAGGTCGGCGGGGCTTTCTTTTTGAAGTACTTGGGAATTTACGGGTCGCGGCAGTGCACCCGCTGCTTGTAAGGCGCGAACAGTCCGATCTACGATCGATTACACGCGCAACTGCACGATCCATTCAGAGCCGGGGAATCCACGGGGTGACAAGCCTGACATTCCGGGCGCGAGGCACCTGAGGTGACCGCTGTCCAGTTCAATGACAATTCGTGTAGGCGAGGAGCTCACCACCGTGCTTCTGATAACCATTTCATCTCCCAGCACGATAGGCAATTCAATACCCTTGGGTGGAAAAGTACGACGCTTAGCGCTGGTCCTCAGCCACACTTTGCTGCCAGTCTCAAGCGTCCAAGCGCGCGTATGGCCAGCCCACTCCAACCGTTCGTCCCCCAAATTGCGGCCGCACTTTAGAGACTTTCGGGAGCTGAACTTGACGTCTGACAACACTCAAAGCCGCCGGATTGCCGAATGTACAGCAAATTTGGAATGCCGCCGCCTCCGGCAAGTAATCCCTGGCTCAGCAACAGCCGAGGACACCGCCGGTTCAAGCAGGCGGGTCTGCGTCTATGCCTGTGTGCTTACGGCGCAGGGAAGGCCGAGTGATTGGCATACACCTGTATGCTGCTGTGAGTTGTTTCTACGCACCATTCGCGCGGTAGCGCGAGTGCCAGCAAGCACCCGGCCTTCCCTGCGTCCTCTTGGCTTAACGAGGGTGGCAAAGCTCGGGCAAAATGTGCCGCGAGAACGCGAAGTCGTGTCTGCAAGTAAGCGGCCATAAGGTTGAGAATTTACGGGTCTGGGGGAGCGGTGTGAGTTGGTAGGTCGTGACAATCGGCCTCTCTTGTCCCGCATCATAATTCTAGCCAGCTATGGCCTGAATCGCCTCGCGATGCCGATGATAGGTCGCGAGATTGTCCGACTCATCGGCGCCATCGACTGTTGCGCGGTCGACCAGAGGACCCCAGTCAACTTCGCAGAGCACTCGCTTGTCACCATCAAACATGGCGAACTGGATCCCGGAGTGCTGGTCAACCACGGTGATTTCTCCGGAAGGGCCGGGCCGAAGTGGCGTGGCGATAGATCTCCGTCGCCTCTGTCGGCGCAGGTTGCTCGGAGGCACTCACGCATTACGCCGATCGCCTGGTGGAAGCCATCCTTCGTGGAAAGGAAGCCAAGGGAGCGAGACGATGCCGAATTTGGCTATGATCAAGTTGTAAGGTGGGCTAGGGCGTCAAATCGCTCCACGCGTCCCGCTTCTCGGGGGCGACGCGGTACTCGTGGTCGACATCGGCGTCGATCGCCAAGGGCCGGTGCATGGAGGGCGCGAGGTCCACTCCCGCACCGAATAGAAGCTTCCAGCGCTAGGTTGCCGCGACTGCCGCCTCTCTCAATACCAGACGTGATAAGCGGTGGCTGCAAACGGAGTCAGTTGGCTGAATGACGGGGAGAGATTGCACGAACCTATCAGCCGAGCGACGCAACCGACACGAGAGCGTCCGTCTGCAAAGCTCAAAAGCTGGGCCTCCTGTTCAATTTGATGGCCGGTGCGTCGATCAGATCACACCAAGAGGTCGAGGTGCGCAGGGAAGCTCCTGGCCTTCTTCAAAGCTTCTTTCCTTATCGGGCCCGAGGGCATGGACCGGGCCGCCTCCAAAGTTTCAGCAGCTGCTGCACACACTCATGAACTCAATTCCCGGCAGTTAGTGCGGCCGAAAGCCAATCCAATCCGAACATTCGAAGCGATGAGGAAAGAAGATCTTGGCTCATCGCAATGGCCGATCAAATCTAACGAAGCTTTGTCCGGGGCATCTGTTGGGCTCGATCTCCCAGCGAAACGAAACGTCCACTTGGCGGCTTCCTCGAGCCGGCCCTCGCCCCGACCAGTCTAGCTGCTAGGAAGGCTGCTTCGGTGCGATTGTGGGCGCCGAGCGCGCGTAGGACAGCAGTCGTATGGGCTTTGGCAGTCCCTTCGGCGATGTCGAGCACGCGAGCGATTTCCTTATTCGACATTCCTTTCGCTAGCAGGGGGAGTATCTCGGTCTGCCTGCGAGAGAGCCTCACAGCTTCGAGCTCAAGGCTAGGCGCAGCCAAGGAGCCGAAGCCGGATCCCCTCTCCTGATCATGCGCAAGCCAAGACGGCACATAGATTCGCCCCGAAAGCAGGTCAGAAATCCCGGATATCAATTCGCCGTCGGGCTGAAGCTTATGCAGGTATCCATGAAACCCTGCGGACAAACAGTTCAGAACGTCGGCGCGATTCCTGGATGCTGACATGAACGCGTAGCGCATCTTCGGATTCCGGTCGTGGGCATCCTCGAGAATTTCGGTAGACCGTTCGTCTAGACTCTTTGAGTCGATGATGACCAGATCAACGGGCTCAACCAGATCCGAATACTGAATCTTCGACGTCTCGCGCACACGACAATCCGCAATCCCATGCTCGATGAGTTGCTTCATGCCGTGCCGATAAACACCCTGGGCATCAATTAGAAGTATTGAGGGCAAACACTCACCTTCTAAGGCTATGCAAAACGCATAAACGATCCGATGGATCAAGTTGTGGCGTATTAATTAAGTTCCTATTCGATCAGGGCGATCCTCTGTCGCCACAGGAAGGGTATCGAGAGCTATGTTCTCGCCCAGCCAATAGTTTCACCATAAGGGTACAGTGCTTGAGATGCGATAAAGTTCCTCAAAATCGACAATTCACGCGGTGTGGAGCTCCCCCCACCTGGACCGCCATGTTATCAAATGGATAAGTCAATTAAAATGGACGCCGCTTGCTTCGCGGCGGATCGTAATCTTCAGGTTCCCGTGGGTCCCGTGTGACGATGACGTCGCGGTTGGATCGCGAATTCGACCAGAGGAGTGCGAGTCCACCGATAATAAAGAGGATCGTTAGAAGATCGATGATCATGCTCCTGGACTGCGCTCGCACGTGATGTCGTTGAAGGACGGACAGACCTGATCGACAATTTCTCGGCGGTCAAACTGCACAAGTTCTTTCTACGACCGAAAGCATTCTGGCGTCTTCTTCAGTAGGCATCTTGCCGGGCCAGCACAATTGCAGTCCGGACCAGGATTCGAATGTCGAGCCAAATGCTCCAATTGCTAATGTACCACACATCATACTCGACACGCTTTTCCATTAAATCGATGGTGGGTGTCTCTCCGCGTAGCCCATGAATCTGGGCCCAGCCAGTGAGGCCCGGTTTCACGTGGTGACGATAAGCATAGTTACCGATTATTTTGTCATAGTAATTGTCATGGGCGAGCGCGTGCGGGCGTGGGCCGACCAGCGACATGTCGCCGCGGAGTACATTCCAGAGCTGAGGCAGCTCATCGACGCTTGCTTTGCGCAGAATCTTCCCGACCCGGGTTACGCGCGCGTCGTCCCGGGTTGCCTGCTGAATGCAATCGCCGTTGTCCAGCGTTGTCATGCTGCGAAATTTCAAGATGTTAAATTGCCTGCCATTGAAGCCTCGACGAGCTTGTCGAAAGATGACGCGGCCAGGGGAGTCCAATTTGACCAATACTGCTGCCCCAATCAGAAAGGGCGCAAGCAACAGCAATGCGACGGCCGCAACGCCGAGATCGAGGCAGCGTTTCTGCGCCCGCTCGAACAGCGAAAGCGGCATCCGCTGGATCTCAATGGCGACTGTTGCGCCGGCGGGGACGAGGGCTCGCGATACAAGATCGGCTATGGTGGGATCGGGAAGCAGGCGGACCGGTAGCGGGGTCTGTCTGAGGAATTGGCAGAGGACCGGCAGCATCGGCAATTGATCATAATTAATGGCAATTAGAAATTCGTCCACGCGCGCGGCGCGTGACTCTTGAACTGCGGCCAGAAGTTGCCGTTCCAGCCCTGGCCGATCGTTGCTGGTCACGTCAAATATGAAATTCCGTACGACACGAAAGCCGTTCTTGCCCAGGTCCTTGAACGGGTGCGAAGTAAAATCCGGGGGGGAGAGGCTGAGGAGCATGATCCGGCGATTGATAAGATGTTCTTTCGCGAAAGTTGATGTCATGCCGACGCGCCAAAATATCCGATGCGCGGCCACGCTGAGCAAGCCGGTAAACGCAAACAGCATGATGGTTCCGCGAGACAGATTGGCGGACGACTTCAAAAGGAAAGCGACGATTGCCAGGATCGTCAACGAAAGCGCCCAGATCAGAACAGTCCTGCGGGCCTGCCAAATTCCATTAAGTAGGCGATTGCCTTCGTAGACGCCCTGGAAGCACGAGATGGCAACGAAGACCGTCGCCACGATCATTCCTGCTCCGATTGGAGCCTCCTGATCTGGAGAGGCCCCGACGAAGCGGTGGTAGAAGAAGCCAGTGAGAAGATAGCTTGCAAGGATGGAGAGGACGTCGCCCGCCACAATGACGATCTGAAATGGTCGCTGCAACAGGTCGCCACGACCATGAAATTCCAGGAGCCGATCATTGGGTCCATAAATTGCTGATGGCACGGCTAGCCTCGTTACTGAAATATGCCTGATCAAAATCGATGCGTTTTCATTCCAAGCGGTGAGCCGCAGACCGTGAAGCTAATTGTGTCTGTGCGCAGTCAGCGTTCGGGAGCGGATCTTCATATGGGAGACCCTCGAGACGGTAGGCTAGGTTTCGCTCAGCAGGTGAAGTTGACGAATCTCAAGAAGCACGCTGGTCCGAAACACTCATTTTGGGCGATGGGCGTGCAGCACAGCGCCCATACGGCCGACGCCGATTCCAGTCAGGGATTGCGTCGCTTCGAATAGCGGACGAACATCAAGGAGCGAAAGGAGTCGGTTCAGCATGATCGTTAGTTTGCTGGAGAAAGCCGAGCCTGGAGCGCCATGCGCTTCTCGTGCAGCCGTAGCTATTTGTTGGTGTCGGATATGCTGGACGGCGGATTGCCAGTAGAGCCCGGTTCTCGGTCGTGCGGCGAGATAACTTCTAGGTAGCTCTGATGCAGCGTGACTGACGATTTGTTTCCGTCAAAGCGGACGCTCACACTGTTGTTGTAAGCGCTGCCTCCGACCACCGTGCCAAGCCTTTCGGCAAGGCTTGGACAGCGTTCTGCGCCCAGTGCGCTCATCCGTACTCGATTGCCGGTGACAATTTCGAGCGTCATAAAGTTGCAGCTGGCATATTTGGTCGCATGAACGACACCAGGGTGGCTGGGCGAACGTCAAATCAGCTTACGCAGTTTGGATTTCCAGCTTCCCGAGGGGGCTTCGAGCGGCTTACGATGCCCGCGGCCTCCGGCTAACAATTCGATAGTTTGCGAGCGCCTCCGCCGCGTTAACGACGTTCGCAGCAGCGCCATGCAGGAAAGTCCGGTAGTGGGAGCCGTTCTACCTGGGTGCCAGGGTGCGCATACAAGGGGACGGGGTATTTGCCGCGCGTTGTGTACGAGGAGGCTTCGTCGCCAAGGCCGATTCGGCAAACGGCGGAGGCGGATCTGCGACAAACTGCGCCGTGCTTCCGGAATAGAAGACCAGGGTGGACCAGTCGGTGGACAGTTCAACCCAATTGCTGTTGCCTGCTCCCTGGCTGTTCGTGACTCCCCGCGTGTAGGCTGCGTCTGGAGCGCGCCACCATTCTGCTCCGACGTTGGCGACCAGCTTCATTTTCGGATCGGTCGTCTTCATGTCGATTTGCACGTACACTGTGTCGACTGCGCCGGCCGTATAGGCGCCACGCTTTACGATCCAAAACGTGCCGTTACGGGCCGGCGGGGGACTGCTAATATTGATGACGCCGTCCCGGGGCTCGATCTTCATCTCGCTTGCGGTATTTCTGGAAGCGTTTGTCGCGAAATGCGCTCCCGCGATCTCGTCTTCGCTTTGATCTTGTACGACAGTCCACTCCTTTGTCGCACGCGTGCGTACGTAGGTCTTTGCGTTTGCAATGACGATCTTTGCGTCCGGATTCGAGTATTCCGGTTCGCCGAATTTCGGATAGATCGAGCTCAGTGCCGTCACGGCCGTGAAATCGGACGGCGGCTCACCGTTTCCGGGAGGCTTGGTCATGCCGTTGCACCAGGAATACGTCTTGGGTACGCCAGCCGGAAAGCCTTCGCTGTAGCCGGGAGTGTTCTGCGCTACGAAGTCCAGCGACGGCGTGGGGACCGCAACTTCGCTCGATGGCGTTCGGAACTCGTTCGCCGGAGCCGGATTGTAGCCGACGGCGACCAGAGCGAGAGAAGCTGCGATCGAGAGGGATCTAAGCCGCGTGAATGGGCGTATCACACTGTGCGGCGAGAGAAGAACGCGCTCATGAGCTGAAGGCAGCATGGCAATAAGCCTTTACGCTTAGGTACGGGCCTCCGAGCATCTGGTACTCGGCCACTCGGCGGCTGACTTGACGAATCTCAAGAAACCGTCGCGGAAAGAGCGGCCTGACCCTGCAATCACTTAGCGCCGCGCAGAACGTCGTGCCGGGCAGCCGGCGCGGGAAACCTGGACGCAACTCGATTGCGCGAGCTGCTTCGGCGCAGCGTCATCATTGCGCAGAAGAATATGGGCAGTAAAACAAGCGAGTCGGAGAGGGCGGCGCCAGGATGGGTCGGTTGGTCAGGTTGATGTTGCGGACCCACGCCGGCTGAGAAGTGATCGCCCTTCTCTATGGGCGTCTTCCGGGCATTTCCGTCATTGTGTTTAAGATCGAGCCGCTCGGCACCTTCGCCCAACGCATCGAGCGTCCTTCTTATCAAGGGCTTGTCGCCGGCCGGCGACGGCACGGGAGTGGCATCGACCTTGATGTTCAACAGCGGTGACGCCGAGCTGGTGTTTCCCGCGACGTCGGTTGCCCGCGCGGTGAAGTAATAATCTGTCTTCGACAATCTCGGCGTCGTGAAGCTCCATGCGCCGCCAGCGTTCGTCATCGCCGCGCCGATCTGCTTGGCCCCGTCAAATATTGCTACTGTGGTCCCAGCTTCCGCCGTGCCCGTCAATTCGAGAGTTCCGGAGGCCGTGACATTGCCGACAACGCCCGCGTCCGGATCGGGCGAGGTAAACTTGGGTGGGGCGGGCGCTGCCGTGGCGGAAGAGGCAAACGAAGAACCGGATCGAAACAGGGACGGAGGGGGATCTGCCTGAAATTGTTCCGTGGTCATGGAATAATATCCGAGGGTTTTCCACTCGGTCGAGAGCCGAACCCAGTTGGTGCCGCCAATGCCGGGATTATTGCTGTGATCGTCGAGGTATGGAGCGGTTGCATCCCGCCACCAGTCGGCGCCGACCATGGCGACCAGTCTCAGATCTGGATCCGATACCCGCATGTTCATCTGCACGTAGACGGCATCGACCGTTCCAGCAGCGTATGTCCCTCGCGATCCGTACCAGAAGTGGTTGTTGTACCCAGGCGGAGGGGGATCGAAGGCGGTATGTGCACCGGAGAGCGGTATCACCTTCATTCGGATTGCGACATTTCCAGCGAAGTCAGGGACGAAATGGCCGCCGGTCAACTGAAGCTTGGACTGATCCTGGACCAACAACCACTCACTCGTTTGTTTGACGTGGACGTAAGTCCTTGCGTCGGCGATTTCGACGCTCGCATGCGGATTGAAGTAATCGGGCGCTCCCACCTCCTGATAAACCTGGCCCCATCCTTCGACGGCGGTGAAGTCTGCGGGCGGCGACAACTGCCCGCCGAAATTCCAGCCCCGGTACCAGCTGTAGCTTGGTGGCACGCCAACGGGAAACCCTTCGCTCTGCCCGGCGGTGTTCTGCTTGATCAGATCCGAATTCAAGAAGTCCACACGGAGTGTCCTGAGGTTGGCGTCTCTTAGAGCAGTATCGGCAAATTCCATGCGCGCCCGTTTGTCAGTTGCGTTATGCCAAAGTTCACGGGGCGCCCCGATTTTCCATCTTCAACGGAGCAGGAAATCAGGTTGACGTGAGCGACGCGTAGCCGTTGACGGTCCGGACGTAAATCGGCCTGCATTCGAGAAAAACAGCACCATGGACGTGAAATTGTCCAGCAGGTTCTCGGAGAAGAAGTAGATCAGCAGTACGGTAAAGAGGATCCTCGCGGCCTGCTGCCGGATAGAAAGCGCAATAGAGAGCACGAAGGGAACGAAAACCAGGAGATTGAGAAGTCCGTATTCCGCCATCACCCGCAAGTAATCATTGTGCGGTGGCAGAGGAAGGACGGTCAACATGCCGGTCTGATTTGCGCCATAGCCGAACAGTATTCCCCCGATCCCCTGGGACGAATATATCGCCCAGATGTTCGACCAATGCGTGATGCGGAAGAAAGCGGACATGTCGGTCGTGCCGGTCAGTTCTATCAACTGTTTCGCCGGCATTCGCGCGATCGTGCTCGGTCCAAGGTCCATGATCAGGGCCATGGCGTTAAGTCCCGTCACAAATCGATCCAGCGCGCCAAGCTCAAACGCGAGCAAGGAGCCAATCGCCAAAAGAAAAAACGCGACGAACACCCGCGCACGAAGCGGGAAGATCGACCACATGCCGAAGGCAAGAATAGTCGCTAACGCCGGGCCGACCCTGTTCATCACGGCTGCATTGACAAATTGCAGGACCAGCACCTTGTTTCCGAACCAAGGCGACAGGGCAAAGAATACGGCAGAGAAATACAGTGCCGCAGTATTCGTATTGGGAAAATAAGAGAACACGTCTGGGTATTCGAACCCGGTGTAGACCTTCGTCTCGCCAATCAACTTGAACAAGAGGGGCAGGATGATGAGTGCGTAGAGACACCGCTTCTCGGCGCGTCGAAAGCGTCCTGGAACGCTGCGGCCTGCCACGAAGAAGGAATACAGAGACAGGTACTTCAGGGCGGAGGCTATCTCGAAGCTGCCGACATTGGCCAGGCAGCTCGCGCCGACGAACGCACATGAGAGAACCAGAAGAACCACATAAAAGGTGCTGCCCTTTCCCGCGATAAGCACGAGATAGAATGAGTAAGCAATGAGCAGAAGACTTACGGCATTGCTTATGACGTTGAATAGATTCGATCCTGACAGATGGTAAGCGAACGTCAGGAAATTCATGAACACGAGCCCGGCGCAAGTTATCAAGAAAAACTGATTCTTGAGTGCTATGGACGGATGAACGGTATGCAGCACCCGTTCTCTGTCTACAGTCAGATCCTGCACGGCGAAGTATCTCCACCTTCGTCTATCGCTTCAGCTCATGCCCGGTGTCTCGCTGGGCATGTCGGAACCCGCAGGAAACGCCGAGGAGAGCACGGCAGAGCGAGCGTGTAGGCGATCGGCCAGCTCCGATTTGACGGTGGTCAATACCGCTCAAACCGCGTCGCATAGAACGGCTCAGGTACAGAGCGAGCAAGCGGGGTCTCCAGTGGAACGCGGCAGAAGTATGTTGTTCTCCAATCCATTCGGTCTCTTCTGGCGTCGCCAATGGATAATCTATTTGTGCCTCCTTGCGACGTCCGGCGCGGCGTTCCTGTACTATGCGGTCTCGGGCGAGCGTTATGAGGCATATACCCTTCTACGCGCAGGGCAGGGTATCAAGGAGCGATCAGGGAACAATAATAACGGCCCGCTGGGTGAAGGCGTCGACCTTCAAAGCCGAATGGAGTCGTTGTCGCGCATCGCAAAAATCGATCACGTCATCCTGGAGGCGGCGGGTGCAGTAGGGTACGATCGCCTTTCCTCGAACTCAAATCCGACGCTGTTGGCGCAATTCTGGCAGTGGGGAAAGGAAATCGACTTCGGCGACGCGTTTGCCAGGGAGCCGGCGGGATCGAGACCGCGGCCTGAGGAGCAGGCAGCCATGGAGCCGGAAGCGCGAGCGGCGATCGAGCGCAACCAATCTGCCATTTTGAGCTTGCGGGATCGTGTCATTGCGAAACAAGAAGGGCGATCCGACCTGCTTCGAATAACGTTCCGACATGCCGATCCGTCGATTGCGGCGAGCTACCTGAATGAACTCGCAAACGCGTTGGTCGCTATTCAGAGCACCGACGTCCAAATGCCGGGCGCACAGGAGTTCTTCCAGCAGCAGACGAAGCGCCTCGAGGAAGAGGCCGAGGTAGCGGCGGCCAACCTGAAAACATTCTCAGTCGAGGCGTCGATCTACTCGGTCGACGAGCAGCGGCAGCTCCTGCTCAAGCGAGCGAACGATCTGGCAGCGTCGATCTCGACCACGCGCGCGACAATCGAAGAACGAAAAGGGCAAAAACAGGCCATCGTGGATCAACTGCAGGTCCTGAGGCCGGTTTCACAATCGAAGACCGTTAGCCGAATGGTGAAGACGCTCGGAGGGCAGGATCCCCGGAAGGCTGCAGAAAGCGTCGCGAAGGAGCCTGATCAGCCTGACGAAATTCCGCCGTTGCTCCTGGTGAGGGTCTATCAGGACAACATGGCTACGCTCATGAAAGTCAACGCCGACCTCAATGGGTCGACGATGCTGCTGAGCCAGCTGGGCGCCGAGCTCGAGAATGTGAACAAGGACCTGGCGTCCCTGTCCGCGAAGGAAGCCGAATATGGGCGACTGAAACGCGCCCTCACCACATCATCGGCGGCGGCCGCGCACTATGCGAACCGCATCCTGGAGGAAGAGATCAGCTCCGAGGTCGCGAAGAAAAGTCAGCTGTCGAGCCTGCGGGTCGTCCAACGAGCGATAACGCCGACCGCGCCCGTGTTTCCACAGATCCCGCATCTCATCGGTCTGGCCTTGATAGGCGGCATCTTGCTTGGTTTTGCGCTCATCATTGGCCCGGATCTCGCAAGAGGGGCGATGGCCAGTCACGAGAAGCGTGAAGTCGATGTCGGAGATGATGACCTAGTGGATTTGCTGGTCGCCCGCCGAAGACGCGAAGCATCGAAGTAGGCCGGTTTCGTTCGCCTCGCTTCGAGCATCTCCGCGGCCGCGGTGCATTTTATCGCTATCTGCGGTCTACCGCTTGGATCACCCGCTTCCGGTAGGGAGCGATCATGTCCGGGCGACTTACGGACGACCAGGTTGACACCGGCGGTGCTTCAGCACGGGTGAAAGCAGAGCTCGTCCAAGCTGCGTCGCCTGCAATCCAGCTTTCAGCAGGTCGCCGATAGCGGATGGGAGGGGGGGCATCAGATCGTTGCGAGTGACGAAGGCGCCATCACCGCGGTCGAGGTCGCATTCATATGCCCTCCTCACTCGATCCTGCCATGACGCCGCTTCGAAAACTATCGGTTCGGCGTGTCCGGCAGACCAATCCGGTCGAGCAATCTTCGCGAGAGCCCGGTTCGCTTCGTGCTTGAAGAGCACGGGTTGCTCTTGGCGTATTTCGAGACGACGGGATATCTGACCTGGAGAGCGGTAAGGAAAGTGCTTCAGTCGAATTCGCGAAGGAAACGTTCGGCCGCGGTTATCGGGCCAGACCAAGCCACTCCAGTTGAGGTCGTTCCGATGGCGAACAAATCGCGGCTCGCTCCAGTTGTTCTGATAGAATCTGAGCCGCTGCGAAGCAGGTCTGGCCAGCCACTTCGCCGGATTTTGATGGTACCTTTGAAGATCAACGTCGGTGAAATAGAAATTGAACGAGGCAGAATATACAAAGCCGTATTTGTCGGGGACGCCCGACAGAAAGCCAATGGGATCATCGATGTAGATTTCGTCGGAATCGAGCCTGCACCACCAATCTCCGGCAGACGCGATGCTTCTGTAAGATTCAAAGATTTCCCCACGGAGTTCGTCTGTGAATGTGCGATCGTCGCGGCCAACGACCTCGATCTTCGAGGTTCTGCGAGAAATTTCTTGGACCGTCTCCCAGGTGCCGTCGACACTACCATTGTCAAACACAAGTATCCTGTCGCTCCAACGAAGCGCAGCTTCCAGTGCCTCCGCAACGATATCGTTTTCGTCCCGAACGCAACAGATGCTGAATATCTTCATGGCGTGACCGTACTCGCTCGTGGCTCGTTCGGTGACTCGCTGGGCTTAGCAAGGCACTCGCTCGCACAGTCAAAAATCACGTTTTGCCCCGAGGGAATTGTCAAAGGTCAAGTTGGCGAGGCAGTTCCCGGCCCATAACCGCAGCGAGCTGGCAGCGGAACGGTGTCACAGGGGAGCGGCATGACTGTGAAAGAGCAACTGAAATCCATGGTTCGGTCGACAGGGTATGAAATCCGTCGCCATCATCCGGACCTGGTCGAGTTTCTACGATCTCGTTCGATCAATGTGGTCCTGGATGTCGGCGCCAATGAAGGGCAGTTCGCGCAGGAAATACGATCGCGTGGCTATGAAGGGCGAATCGTCTCATTTGAGCCGGTGGCTGATACCTTCAGCCACCTTCAACGGAATTGCGCATCGGACAACAATTGGGATTGCCGGAGAATGGCGCTTGGCGACGCCGCCGGCTCAATAGAAATCAACGTCAGCAAGAACACGGCGATGAGCTCGATCG
Organism: Bradyrhizobium sp. GW821-FHT12B03; assembly: GCF_058807535.1. Classification (NCBI taxonomy): domain Bacteria; kingdom Pseudomonadati; phylum Pseudomonadota; class Alphaproteobacteria; order Hyphomicrobiales; family Nitrobacteraceae; genus Bradyrhizobium; species Bradyrhizobium sp. GW821-FHT12B03. The sequence goes on along the minus strand of NZ_JBXAQU010000010.1, from coordinate 65,536 downwards.
TCAGCCAGACGGATATTGGCCGCAATAGCATCTATGAGGCAGATGTCGTTCGCGTGGAAACGGTCCCGATCGAGACACTGGATGCCATTTTTGCGGAGTTCGCCGGCGGCCGCGTGTTTCTGAAAATTGATACGCAGGGTTTCGAGCGAAATGTCTTGAATGGTAGCAAACAAGTCCTCTCGTCCCTGCTTGGCGTGCAGTTGGAGCTGCCTCTCATACATCTTTACCAGGGCACGTGGGGCTTCGACGAAGCGCTCCGCTTCATGAGGGAGGCGGGATTCACGTTGGCCCAGATGCGTCCAGTCACGTATTATTCGGAGGATCCCGTGTCGCTGCTCGAGGTCGATTGCGTGTTCAGGCGGACCGATTACGCGACCGTTACGTCGCGTTGACGTTGATCAAACGTCGCTCGGCCTCGCTCGATCGAGCCGACATGAAGTGCGTCGCACTCCAGGAACGATTTCGAAGAACGATCTTGAACTAGGCGCGAACCTGCCGCGCGTCGGGGGGGGCCAGCGAGAAGCCAAAGAGCAACTGGTAGCGCCACAGTGCCATGCCGGCAAATGTGATCAGGATCGCTCCCCCTGCGCCGTGCAGGCCAATTATTGGGAGCAGTATCATCTGTGCGATGATCAGCACACATACCGACACGACGTTGGTCAGCGTCGTGATGTGATCGCGATGTGCCGTAAATAGGCCCATGCCCAGGAACTCCGTCACATATCGGAACGCGATGCCGGCAACGATGAGCCAGAATGCGGTCCAATGGCCTGCGAGTGAAGCCTGCTTCAACCAAGGCGCGAGAATTTGAAACGCCGCGGCTACCGCAATGCTCAGGGCCGCGGTGGCCAAGATCGTCGTTTGGAGGAAATGCCGGGCCAACTGGCTGTGACCAGGCAGTCCTCCGGCCTTATATGCGTTGATGAGAAGAGGGCGCTGCTTCTGTCCGAGAACCAACCCCAGAAAGGCGGTAGCAGCATTCGCTACGGTCCAGAACAGAAAATAGATGCCCGCTGCCTCTATTCCCAGAAACAGCGTGACCAGATATCGATCGACATACTGGCTGGCTATGAAGCTGAGATCGCTGACGTAAAAGAGCACGGAGTTCCGGAGGGTGCCTGTGACCACAGAGGCCCTGAACGGCAAAGAAAAGGCGGCCCGCCACGGCCAGGACCAGCTCAGGTAAACGAAAAGAACGAGCGAGAGCAAGCCGCCCGCCAGCCAGAACGTAAAGAGGTAGGAGAGCGTTCTAAGGGTCGGATCCCAGGCGGCAAGCGGAATATAAACAAGTATCCATGCGGCGCTGCGGAGGAAAGCGATTGCGTTGGCCGATACGTGGTTCTGGATGCTCGAAAGCAGGTAGAAGACGTCATTGCCGACCTGTTCGAACAACATCGCAGTGACGATGAGAAGCCAGAGCGCAGGGGTGCCGAACGTGACAGTGATAACAACGCCAGACGCCAGCAAGACAGCATAGACCGAAAACACGAAGGTCCAGTGGTGCCGCATGCTATCGGTCAGTTCATCGGCGGAGGCCGTGACGGCGTTGCGCATCAACAGGTGATTCATTCCAGTGTTGACGATGACGGGCACAATTGCGATCGCGCCGGAGGCGAGGCCATACAGACCCAGGGACGATAGATCGAGGTAGTGAGCGATGAAGAGGGCGAGAGCGAATTTTGTCCCCATCACGCTGGCCCGCATCGCCATGATGATCAAGACGATGACGAAACGGCGGGCAGAAGCGGGCATGGAGGCAGGGCTCACTATCTTGAAGATGGGCCAGGGCGATGGGTTGCGTGCACGTCGGCGGCTTGCGCCGTGAGATCGTGCCGGACCTTGTCAGCCTGCAGGGCGCGCAGCAGGAACTCAATGAATGATAGAACAGACATGCGGTCGCAGAGTGTGCATAGATCCAGCCGACGAGTTGACAGTCGTCAAGAAAGGCATGGCTCAAAAATGAGCCACCGGCGGCAACGAGCTCGCCTTTGGCGAAACCGCTAGGCGGGCCGTCCAGGAGCGCTACGCTGTAACGCCCGCAGGCGGATGGCGAGAGGTTGAGGGCAACTGACCTTGGCCATGAAACGAAGGAGGGCGTTGGGCGTAACGCCGTACAGATCTCGGCGAAACCGCCACATGACACCTAACAGGGCCTGTATCGCCCCGCCGCTGGCGCGAAAGTCGGATAGGGCGATCAGCCCGCGACGCGCAAAGCAGCGCCTGGCCTCGATCTGGATCGTCTTGCGTTGTTGGGCGTCGACAACGTGGATAGCCGCGGTACGCGCGATGAGGTCGGCCACCTTCCGTCCGTCAAGGAGAAGCTGTTCGGCCCCCAGCCGCGCCGTCTCGGACGTGTTGTGATAGGTAAACGTCGCGCAGGCCTCATTCACGAAACCGGATTTGCCGAGGAGAAGCAGCGGCGCCCAGGCAGCGATGTCGGCGGTATGAGGCAGCTCAAGCGGGAGACCGCCGCGCGCTCGCAAAAGGTCGGTCTGCATCAGAACGCTGCACATCGTGACCGTGATCTGGTCCGTCAGGAAGTCCAGCAGGATCTCGGTGCCGTCCCAAATTCCGGTGTGGTGAGATCGACTGGTGCGAGCAGGCTTCGTTCGACCAAACGAAGCCGCAAAAAGGTCGCTCAGCGTGATGACGGTTGAAAGATGCGGTTCCTGCCTGATCAGGCGCACGCATTGCTCCAGCATGACGGGCGCGATCCTGTCGTCGTCGGCAACAAAGAGAATGTAGTCGCCTTTCGCGCCCGCAAGGCAGGCGTTCCAGTTTGGAAGCAGGCCGATATTTGTGCTCTGATTGATAACGCGCAGCCTTGCGTCGTCGAATTCGGCCAACACTTTCTCGGTGTCATCCGGAGAAGCGTTGTTGGAGACGACAATTTCAAAATGCGGGTAGCTCTGCGCCAGCGCGGCAGCGACGCATCCCTTTAACAGAGCCGCCCGGTTGAATGTTGGAATGGCGATCGTTATCAGTGGGCAGGCGAGGTCGGCCGGGATGTCTTTGGATTGCGTCACTGCATCACCGAACCATAGGAATCGAAGAGGCGGCGTGCAGGCCAAAGTCCGTGCGCGCACGCGGTTGGAAGGACAAACCAGCGAGAGTTCGACCGTCGCTGAAAATGCTGGCTTGCACGACTGAACTCCATTCGTAGCAATTCATAAAGAGCGCAAAGTCTGATGCGCGCGGCTTGCAATATGTGAGTTGAACCGAGGTCGGAGTTGACGGTCATCAATTGTATTCCGATACGACCTTGCCTCGGTTGCGGCTGACCCATCATGCTCAACCCGGTATCATTCGCGCGCCAAGTGCGCGGCGAGACTGACGCCTGACGCGATCGAACTCGGTCAGATCAGTCCGGAACAGACGAAAGAAGGGCGCCGCAGCGACGCCCTCCTTCAACTCCTCTTACGTCGCTATGCTGGAGCGGATCTAGTGCTGTGGCAAAGCGAGCGTCTGGTCGGTTGTATTGTTGCTCGATGTGCCAATGACGGAAGTCGAGTCAGGGCCCGCGCTTGTAATACTCGTCGCGGTGTATTGCTTCAGCAGACTAATTGACTGATCCGCACTGGCGAGAGTTGCCGCAGATGTCGCGCTCGTCGATTTGGCCGTCAGGGCGACGTTGTCATAGAGCGCTCCGAGGCCATCGCCGCCTTGGCCGCCGACCTCGCGGAAGGTCAGACGATCTTGTCCCCCGGTCCCTACCACCGTGAAATCGTAGGTCTGCCACGAATTGCCGGGTGGAACGGTGGCAACGACCGAGCCATTCCACAGCACCTCCATGGAGCAAGTCGAGCCTGTAAAGCCGGGACGCGAGCGTGCATCAAAGGACAGGTCATAGCTCTGTCCGGTAACGGTTTTTACGTCCTGGTAGAAACCATCCCGGGCCTCCTTATAGTCGAGTTCGCCGTAGTTTTGCCCGTCGCTGGCCTGCACTCCGTTGAGGTTGTTCCAGAGTTCGATGGCGCTGCCGCTGATGGCCGTCCAGCCGGGGACAGAGCTGAAGGCCCGCCAATGGCCGGTATCATAGACGGCCAGAGAGGATGACTCGAACGACCCGTTCACCAGCAGGTTCGTACCCGCTGCCGGCAGCGAGGCAGGCGGCGAGGTTGCGGGTGCGGAGGTGGCGGCGGTCAAGGTTACATTGTCATACAAGGCACCGAGGCCATCGCTACCCTGGTTCGTCGTCTCGCGGAAGGTGAGGCGATCCTGCCCTCCAGTCCCAACCACCGAGAAATCGTAATTCTTCCAGGAATCCCCCGGGGGAACGGTAGCTATGACCGAGCCGTTCCACAATATCTGTACGGTCGTCGTCGAACCCGTGAAGCCCGGCCGCGAACGTGCGTCAAAAGACAGATCGTATCGCTGTCCTGCAACCGTTTTGACGTCCTGGTAGAAGCCATCTTGGGCGCCGGCATAGTCGAGCTCTCCGAAATTCCCTCCGTCGGAGGCGCGCACGTTTTCGAGGTTGTTCCAGAGCTCGATCTTGCTCCCGCTAGTGGCGGTCCAGCCTTGAAGGGAGCTGAAGGCTCCCCACCGGCCGGTATCATAGGCAGCCAGAGATGCTGTCTCGAAGGAGCCGTTGACCAACAGGTTCTTCGAAGTCTCCGCCGGCGGAGATACGACCGGCGGCTGCGAGGCCGCATTCACTTTCACACTTAGCAGCGATGACGCTGAGCTGGTGTTGCCTGCGGCGTCCGTTGCCTTCGCGTTGAAGTTGTGAGTGCCGCTCGCCAATTGGGCCGTGGTGAGACTCCACGCGCCCTTCGCGTCGGCTTTTACCGTGCCAACCACGGTCGTCCCCTCCAGCACTTTGACGGTGCTCCCGGCCTCCGCGGTGCCAGTTAGCGTCACTCTGGTTGCATCTGTCGCCTGATCTCCAACGGTTCCGGTGTCCGGCGTGAACGCTGTAATCTTGGGCGCCGCGGGCGCCAGAGTGTCGGGCGCCACGACTGGCGGAGTTTGTGACGATGTAAGCGCCCCGGGAGGCGGGTTGGCCTGAATTGCCGCGGGGCTCATGGAAGTGTAGGCAACTGTCTGCCATTGGGTCGAGAGCTCAACCCAATTGGTTCCGCCGACGCCAGGATTGGTGCTGTGGTCCGCAAGGAAAGGGGCGCTTGCGTCGCGCCACCAGTCGGCGCCGACCATGCCTACCATTTTTGCGTTGGGGTCGGTCACCCTCATGTCCATTTGGACGTAGACGCCATCGACCGTTCCGGCGACGTAGGTTCCCCGCGACCTGTACCAGAAATGATCGTTGTACCCGTCCGGAGGAGCATCGAAACTGACGCCTCCGCCTGCCAGCGCGGTTCCAGGCATCGCATAGGCGGCATTGCCGGCGAAGTTGGCGCCGAAATGCCCCCCGGTCATCCCGAGCTTGGTCTGGTCCTGGACCAATACCCACTGGCCCGTTTGCTTGATATGGACATAGGTCTTTGAGTTAGCGATCTGGACGTCCGCATTTGCATTTGCTGCAGTGGACACCCCTTCTTCCGGATAGACTTGTCCCCACCCTTCGACGGCAGTGAAGCCTGCAGGCGGCGTCAACAGTCCGTCTGAATTCCAGCCCTGGTACCAATTCCAACTGTGAGGCACGCCAAGCGGGAAGCCGTCGCTCTGCCCCTGGGTGTTTTGTCTGCTCAGTTCCGAAATCGAAATTGCCATTCTTTCCCCTGCGTATTTTCATTTGCTGAGTTGTGGCGCAGATTGACGTCACAAAGCACACCGCTTCCAGTATCGCTGGAAGCGCGCTCGATCTCTCACGCCGATGACCGCCCGAACGCTATTTTTGATGAGACGCGAATGTCACTGGAGAACGCGCGCACGATACAACGCGCGAGTGGGACATGAATCGGACTTGCCGAATCGCATTGAAACTCTCCCCGAAAATGAACCAATTCAAAGCAAACTTCAATCAGGAAGCCGCTCTAATCTTGGCATTGAAATACACCTGCACCCCGTTTGTGCACTCGACTGATTTGCAGGCGGCTGAACACCCCATTCAACGCTGACAACGCAATTTGTCTTCAATGTGATAAAAGTAGAGTGATACTCTGTGCCTTCCGCGGCATCACAGGCGATGGTGCCGTTTTGCTTGGAAATACAGTGCGATGAGCGACGGACTGCTTGCGTCGATTTGTCCCGCCTCATGAGCCGAATTGCACGTCTACGTGTTTTTACGGGACCGCGGATGAAGCGCTCGAAGGCGGCCCGTGATTGTGGCTTCGCCCGGTAGACGAACGGGTCAGAAGCGGAAGCAGCTCCGGATCACAGCTCCGGATCACAGCTCTGTCCTCCTGGATTGCACTCGACTTTTCGTAGCGCACGCCGAGCCGAGTTCTCGTGCGGGCGGCGTGGCACGCCGTTGCCCGACTGACGTTGGGATCCCTGCAGTATTGAGAACCATCAAATCGGCCCCAGGTCATCTCGATACGTTCGGAGCGCCGCCGCCCTGCGGTCCAAGGTCGCTTGTCTCGAGCTCGACGGAAGAAAGCTGTGATTGGTTTTCGCACGCAGACAGGAGTTTCTCCTGTGCTTTCGGATTGGCTCGATCTCGCGCGTGGCCTTGCCGCCGTCGAGGTTCTGGCATTTCACTCCTACCAGCTGATGTTTATGGAGCAGCTGCCGGGCCCCGACTATGATCCGGCAATCCGGCTTGCCTACTCCGTCTTCTGGACATTGAGCGGACATGGCGGAGACGCCGTGATGGTGTTTTTCGTCCTGAGCGGCTATCTCGTGGGCGGGCCGGCGCTGGTAAGATGCCTCCACGGAAAGCTAAGCGCCATCGACTATTTCTCCGCAAGGCTGGCGCGGCTCTACATCGTCGTGATTCCGGCGCTTACAATTTCGTTCTGCGCGTATATTTCGACAAGGCAACTGCCTGGATGGGGAGGCTTCGTTGCTTCCCATCAGGACCTCTATGACAGTGCGCGAGTCTTTCTCGCGCCCGTTGGTCCGTCTGCGGCAGTATGCAATGTCTTGTTTCTCCAGACGATCGTTTGCTCGGAGTTTGCGGGAAACGCGGCCTTATGGAGCTTGTCGAACGAGTTCTGGTACTACCTGCTGTTTTTCGCGCTGATCTCCGTTCGCAAGGCGCCAGCCTACGTTCTATTGATTGTCGCGATCTTCGGTCTGTTTGTGGTAGCGGAGCGCCATGATCCCATGGGTACGCACACCGGCCTGAAGTTCTTCTTCTTTTTTGCGATCTGGTGCCTGGGCGTGTTGGTCTATGCGGTGATCACGCCCGCCTGGGCGTGGTGCTGCGGCTTCCTCGTGATCCTGGCAGGCGCATACGGACTGTCGGTCAAGGGTCTCTTGCCGCACTGGGCAGCGATTGTCGTCGCCGTCGGACTGGGCACAGCCGCGTTCATCGTTTTCATCGAGCGCCTGAAGATACCGCTGCCCTCATTCCTGGGGTTCGGGCGGAACCTCGCAAAGTTCAGCTTTTCGCTGTACGCAATCCACTATCCAATCCTGCTTCTGCTCAACGTCGCTGCGCGCGAACGTCGCGACTTTACGCTTGCATCGCTCGCCCTTGATGCGACTTTTATCATGTTGTGCCTGCTATTGGCTGTCGCATTCTATCTGTTGTTTGAGAGCCGCACCTCTGCTGCCCGCGACTGGTTGAAGGCCGTCATGGTGCGCGCCATTGGCGATGGCAATCGCACGCTGCGCCACTGGTCGATCACCGAAGCCGCCAAATCGAGTTATGCGACCGCCGGAGACCATCGAACAGCGCCCGCCCAATATCCTGATGCAATGTTGCCTTGGTCGACACCGAACATGGCGTCGCGGTCTCAGGCAGGCTCCTCGCCGGAGGCCGTGCTCGACGAACGAAGTCGTCTGGACGTTCCGCGGGTGCTGCTCAATGACGGCCACAGTATCCCGCAATTGGGTTTCGGTGTTTGGCGGATCGATAACGCGGGCTCGCCCGAGATTGTCGGAACGGCGATCCGTGCGGGCTATCGTTTGTTTGATACGGCTGCAAACTATGGAAATGAAGCCGGCGTGGGGCAGGCTCTCAAGCGGGCCTCTGTACCTCGGAGCGAGATATTTGTTACCACGAAGCTCCGCAATGAAGCGCACGGCTATGACCAGACGATGCGCGCTTTTGATCTAAGTATTGCCAATCTAGGGTTGGATGTCATCGATCTCTATCTCATCCACTGGCCGTGTCCTCAACGCGGCGCCTACGTGGAGACCTGGCGCGCATTCATCGAATTGAAGAGGCAGGGCCGTGTTCGTTCGATCGGCGTTTCCAACTTTACCGCGGACAATCTGGAGCGCGTTATCGGCGAAACAGGTGTCGTGCCGGCAATCAATCAGATCGAATTGCACCCGGCCTTTCAGCAACGATTGCTAAGGAACGTCCACGAGGGCTACGGCATCGTGACGCAGGCGTGGAGTCCGTTGGGGCAGGGCCGCAGCCTCGCCGATCCGAGGCTTCAAGCAATCGCGGACCGCTGTGAGCGCACTCCAGCGCAAATCGTGCTTCGCTGGCATATTGAAAATGGCATCATCGCGATCCCGAAGTCGGCGGCGCCAGCTCGCATCGCGGAGAACATTGATCTGTTCAATTTCGAGCTGACCACAACCGACCACGCAGTTATTGCCGGGCTCGATCGGCCGGATGGACGAATGGGACCGGATCCGCTGGTTCATGGTCAGATGCGCTTCGTGCGCCGAGTAGCCCGCCGCTTGGGCGGATTGATCCGATCGCGATAGCGCCCTTCCGTTGAGTGCCAGATGGTGTGGCGGAGCAGTCTTGATGGACTGAGCCGATCGACGCTCGCGCTCTTCTCGTTTTCAGCTCCGATGTCGGTCAACCGATTTGATGGTCGTCAACTCGCTGCTCTGGCCGCGTCATACGGTTTGGTTGGCTCGCACCATTCGTATAGGGCGATCCCCGCGATTCAGGAGAGGCCAATGAAAGTTGTCATTCTTGCCGGCGGCTATGGCACGAGATTGAGCGAGCACACTTCGGTTGTCCCAAAGCCGTTGGTCGAGATCGGCGGCCGTCCGATCATCTGGCATATCATGAAGTTGTTTTCTCATCATGGCCTGAACGAGTTCGTCATTTGCCTCGGCTATAAAGGTCAGGTGATCCGCGACTATTTCTTGAACTACTTTCCTCATCAAGGCGATTTGACGATCGATCTTCAGCGTAATCGCATCGAGACCCATCGAAACGAATGTGAACCCTGGAAGGTGACTCTGGTCGACACCGGGGAGAAGACGATGACCGGAGGGCGGCTCAAGCGCGTGCGCGACTATTTGGGAGGCGAGACCTTCTGCATGACTTACGGAGACGGCGTGAGTGACGTCGATATTCGCGAATTGATCCGGTTTCATCATCAACAGGGCGCGCTTGCGACCGTGACCGCGGTACAGCAGCCTGGTCGTTTCGGGGCAATCAATCTCTCATCCGATCGTCCACGAGCAGCGCGCTTTCGCGAGAAGGATGCGCGGGACGGCCAGGTGATCAACGGAGGCTTCTTCGTCATGGAGCCCCAGGCTCTGGACGTCATTGATGGGGACGCCACAAGTTGGGAGAACGAGCCGCTGGCACGTTTGATCGAGCAGGACCAATTGGCCGTCTACAGCCACCGTGGATACTGGCAGAATATGGATACGCTTCGGGACAAAACGGTCCTGCAGGAATTGTGGGATACGGGAAATCCTCCCTGGTGCGTTTGGAACAAGGACTCGGCAGCTCCGAGTGAACCTGTCGCGGCGATCAAGCCGGCGTTTGCTGCCCAATCCAATCGTTGAGGAGAAGCCAAATGCGCGTTTTGTTTACGGGAGCTGATGGCTATATCGGCGCTGTACTCGGTCCCAAGCTGCTCGAGCATGGTTACGATGCGACCGGAATCGACACAGGCCTCTATCGTCGTGGCTGGCTGTACGATGACGGCAGGACGCGCCCGATGGTGATGTCCAGGGATACGCGGCAGTTGTCGAGATCTGATCTGATCGGCTATGACGCGGTCGTTCACCTGGCCGAACTGTCGAATGATCCCCTGGGAGAAAACGACCCCGAGATCACGATGGAGATCAACCATCGTGGGTCGGTCGAATTCGCGCGCAAATGCAAGGAAGCCGGCATTGGGCGGTTTGTCTACGCGTCGTCGTGCAGCATCTATGGGGCTGCAGGCGCCGAGATCAAATCCGAAACCTCGTCGTGCGACCCGCAGACCGCCTACGCGCGATGCAAGGTATTGGTCGAACGAGATCTCCTCGAAATGATCGACTCCAGATTTTCACCGGTGTTCCTGCGCAACTCGACGGCCTTCGGGGCGTCTCCACGCCAGCGCTTTGACCTCGTATTGAATAATTTGTCCGGCTTTGCATTCACGACGCGCAAGATCCGGGTCATGAGCGATGGGACACCCTGCAGGCCTCTCGTTCACGTCGAGGACATCTGCCAGGCGATTCTGTGTGCGCTTGAAGCGCCGACCGAAGCGGTGTGTGGCGAAGCCTTCAATGTCGGAGATGAAAGCCAAAATTACACCGTGCGCGAGATCGCAACGATCGTCAGCGAGACGTTTCCGGGTTGCGAGCTGACATTTGGCCCAAGCGGTCCTGACAGCCGCAGCTATCGCGTATCCTTTGACAAGATCAAGGCGCACTTGCCGAGTTTCCGCTGTCGCTGGAACGCCGGTCGCGGCGCGCAGCAACTGAAAGGCGTCTTCCAGCGAATTCAGCTGGATGAAGCAACTTTCAACTCGGCCCCTTTCACAAGACTATCCGAACTTCGGCATCTTCAACACACGGAGCAGTTGGACACCCATCTCCTGTGGACGCCGATGAGCGAAGTCATCCCAGCGCTGGGCCGCATCTGAGGAGTGCCTTGACTTGGCAATGACTTAAGGTTGCTTGACAGTTTTCAATGGTGAGATATGGTTGTGCACTGCGGAATTAGTTCGCTTAGCTTGCGCTGTGGGTCGATTCAGACTTCACGTCGGATCATTAAGTCCGCTTTTTTTGAGGGAATCGTTCTGCTGCGAGTGTGAGAAGTCCTCGGTGTACGGGGAGTTCGAGGATTGAGCAGTGTCAGTAATTTTATTGGTAGACGAACATAGTATCTATCGGACCGGCCTTCGGGACGTCATTCAGAGCCGGTTTCATTCTCGTGTGGTCGAGGCTTCCCAGCTGGAGAACTTCGACGCGGAGGTGAAGTTCGATTTGATTCTGATCGACTTTAATTGCCTCACGCCTGGCGCGCTTCGGGCGTTGGCGGAAGTCCATGATCTCAGCCCGGCGACACGAATTGCCGTGATGTCTACATCGCACACTCGGGCAGACGTGCTGAGTTGTCTATCGGCCGGCTTTCATGGATTTGTAGTCAAACTTCAATCCGATGAAGAGTTGCTCTCGGCCATCGAGGATCTTTTGTCTGGACGCATCTACGTGCCCAGATGGCTGGCGGAGGACGACCTTGACGTGCCGGCTGTTCCTCGGGTGGCGAATTTCGACCTTGAGGCGTTGCGGCTGACCCGCAGGCAGAACGAGATTCTCCCGCTCCTCGCCTTCGGTATGTCGAACAAGGAGATCGCGCGCGAGCTTAGTATTGCCGAGGGGACGAGCAAGATTCACACGGCAGCGCTTCTACGCGCGCTTGGTGCCCGTAACCGCACGGAGGCGGCGTTTATGGCCGCAAGACTTGTGGGATCAAGGGCGGGACTAGCAGCGCGGTCCAGGACCAAGAGATTTGTGATCGACGGGGCGTACAGTTCGACGGATGGCTTCGGCTTGCGCGCGAATTCGACGTCAGGTCCGCGGGCTGTGCCTCCTCCTCCTCGAAGGCCGACCAATTAATCCACCCTGGAGTGGCGGTTTCTGAAGGCGCCTGAAGCGAGCTGCCGTGATGGCGCTGGCTTGGTCAAAATGAGCACGAATGCTGACCGGTCAGCTGAGCCGCGTCGCATATGCAGAAGCAATCCGCGCAGGAATGTCTGGTTGTTTGCCAACAACCGGCGGAAGCTCGCTACGGCGATCGCTCCATTGCGGGCAGGCGCGTCTGCGCGGTGTCAGTTAGTTGCGAAGCCGCTTTAGGCAAGGGTCTTGTGCTGCCCCCGGGTGTGTGGACGACACCTGATTTTGCGATGGCCGGCGCTCCTGGCGTTGGCGCAACATCCGCGAGAAAGATGCGTCAAAGCGCCGCAAAAATCCAGGCAACCCGCTACAGCCGATTTCGATCCGCGAAGGCAACTGCGACAGCGCAGTTCGAGGCTTTGACTGATCGTGCCTTCGAAGGCACTGCCTCAAACTTCGTAAAGCGAGGGCTGGCGATGAACAGAGGCAGGCGGACGTGCACCTTGCCTGCGTCAGAGAGTCGCGTCGGGCCGGTTAAGGGCCACGTCTCGCCGAGGGGGCTTTCGACACATTGCGAAACACAAAAGTTGCATTCCGCTACAATAGCTGATGCACGCGCCAAAGACATCTTGCCGCTACCTTAGGCTCTTTCAGGGCGTGTATGGGCGGGAAAGCGGCACCGAATAGTTTTGGTGACAAACGGACTAGACTTTTAAGCCTAGCCGGAACCTGCAAAAACCTAGCGCATATGACTGAGTGTATTAACAATTCGTTGCGACTTAGACTGAAGCCTGTCGGATTTATGGCTGAGGTGAAGTACATGCTTAACGAAGCGATGTTTCCGGACAATTGCCATTCATCAAAAGTATCTCTTTTCAAGGCGACGCGGAACCCAGAACTACGCAAGTCCACATCTCTTATTCCACGCGGCCGCGCACTCTTCTGGGAAGGTGAAGAGGAAGCGCAAAAAATTCAGATCGTCGAAGGCGTAGTCCGCGCTGTCCGGCTTCTCGAAAACGGAAATCGCCAAATTCTGGCATTTTATTGGCCTGGCGATGTTGTCATGCCCACCCAATCGGCCTGTCAGCAATTTACCGCTGAGGCTGTTACGGACTGTCGCGTATTTCGGTCGAAAGTCTCCGGAGTGTGCCGCGGGGACGAACCGTGCGGTGCGCATCAGGTCCTGGCAGATACGCTGTCCCTCGTCCTGACCATGAGCCAGAAGAATTGTGTGGCGCGAATAGCTTGGCTCCTGCTGCGTATGCGAGCGCATCTTCCTTCTGATCCGAAGCGACCCGATGCGCTTCGGCTTCAGCTTCCTCGAGCGGACCTCGCGGATCACGTCGGAACGTCACTTGAGACAGTTTGCCGCACCCTTGCAGACTTCAGAACGAAGAGGCTGATCGACCTTCCGACCCGCAAGACCATTCGGTTCATTGACCTGAAGGGGCTGGAACGGATTTCCGGAGAGCAGGCTGGAGCTTGATGCAGCCCGCGGTACTGCTCGCTTCGGCGCGCGGCTGATGAGCGCGCCGGGCGGCGGTTGGCTGCCGCTCGGGAATTGACGATCGTAGACTCCAAACTGGCGACTTCGGATAGATGAGGAGCCTGGGGACTGCGCGTCTCGCGTCTAGAGAGATCGAGGAGAGGGCTGCATGGTCGAACGGAGCTTACGACAGAGAGCGAAGAGCGCTGCACTTCGTCTTCCAGGCGTTGAGAAATTAGTCTCGCTGACGCTGCCAAGGGCTCAGGTTTTCCAGGTGGCCTACGCTGCGCAGGCGTGGGGAAGCGCTGAAAGCGGCTCAGGCGTTGGATCAGAGCTTGCTGCCACGGAAAATGTCAGCGCCTATCTTCCCGAGTTGTTTCGTCGGCTTCAAATCTCCCGGTTCCTGGATGCACCATGTGGTGATTGGAATTGGATGAGAAAAGTTGACCTCGCAGGCGTTGACTACGTCGGGGCCGACGTCGTCGGCAGCGTCGTTGCCCGGAACGGACAGAAATACGCGCGTCCCGGTGTCCGGTTTATCCACGCAGACCTTACCAAAGATCCTCTACCTGCAGTCGATTTGATTATGTGCCGCGATTGTTGGGTTCACTTGTCCTTCTCGGACATGGCGGCGATGCTGAAGAATTTTCGACGAACGGGCGCGACGTGGCTGTTGATCTCTCACACACCCAGCCATGACAAGAACGAAAGCAAGGCGACCGGCATCGGATGGCGACACCTCAACTTGAACTTACCTCCCTTCAGTTTCCCGCCGAAGCTCGAGAGCCAGAAGGATCACTATCCTGACGTTCCGTTCGAGATCGCGCTATGGCGATTGGCTGACATCCCTGACATCAAGCTTTGAAGAAGGCTGCCCTTATTCCCCTGGCCTGGGTAGTCACGGCTCGCCTTCTGCCTGCGAAGGGGTGAGCAACTTCGATTGCTGCGCTTCCCGCTGCAGTAACGCCGCATCAAGGCGGCCACGTTATTGAGATTTGTCAGATTCGGGCAGACGGCGGCAGATACTCTGGATGCACAAGAGGCAATCTAGGGATGAGAAATCATGTCCAATGTGGGCGAACTCGGCCCTGTAGTGGCCCATGCACCTATCAAGGCAACAGCTGAGAAGCGACATTTCAACTGGCCGGCTTTTGCGATGGCGTTTGCGCTGGTCTGTACCCTGGCGTGGAACGTTGCTCTCCTATGGGGCCTGTTCCAAGTCTGCAAACTCGTGTTCGCCTGAACTCACAACGCTCGCCACAGCATGATATTCTCGGAAACCATCCTCGCCGGCGCCTACACGGTGGACATCGACCGGCACCAGGATAGCCGAGGGCATTTTGCACGCGTGTTTTGCGCAGACGAGTTCTCGGCTCATGGTCTAAAGCCAGTGGTGGCGCAGGGCAGCGTCAGCTTCAACGCAAAGCGCGGCACATTGCGCGGGATGCATTTTCAGTATCCTCCGGCGACGGAGACCAAGTACGTTCGGTGCACGAGGGGCGCGGCCGTTGACGTGATCGTCGATTTGCGGCCGGAGTCCCCGACCTATTTGCAGCACGTCGCAGTAAATCTGTCGGCTGATAACGGGCGTGGACTCTACGTGCCCGAGCGTTTTGCTCATGGTTTCCTGACGCTCACCGACGACACCGAGCTCGTCTATTTGATAAGCAATTATCACACGCCAGGCGCCGAAGGCGGACTGCCGTATGACGATCCAGCGCTGGGTGTAACCTGGCCGGTGCCGGTACAGGTCACGTCCGAACGCGACAAGCGGTGGAAGGCCTACAGCGAAATTCAGATCGAATTGAAAGCGCGAATGAGTCAAGCGCTGCGGACCGGTGAATAGGCCGCGTGCTCGTCATGCGAGTGTCGTGGGGCCGTTCGCACTCTTCCAATGATGCAAGATGGCGCGGACAAAATGAAATCCGATTTGACGGTCGTCAATTGCGTTCAATTGGTGAGAACTACGTTGGTTCCATGAACGCCGCGCATTGCGGAGCAGGAGCCAGGCGATGTTGAAGCAAGAAGCCGCACGTCCGTACAGCACGATGGCCCCTTCGGTGCCGGCGGCAAGGACGAGTTGCTGCCGATTTTGCAATGCTCCTCTCGAACAGGTCTTCATCGATCTCGGGCTTTCGCCGCTCGCAAATTCCTATCTCAAGAATGAGGACTTAAAGAGCGAAGAGCAGTTCTTCCCGTTGCGGGCGTACGTCTGTGGCGAATGCTTTCTCGTCCAGTTGGAGGAGTGGGAAACGCCGGAGAACATCTTCGGCGACTATGCCTATTTCTCATCCTACAGCGAGTCGTGGCTGCAACACGCAAAAGCTTACGTAAGGCGGGTCGTGGACAGATTTGGGATCGGTTCTCAGAGCAAAGTGGTCGAGATCGCCAGCAATGACGGATATCTCCTGCAGTATTTTGCCGAGAAGGAAATCCCGGTCCTCGGTATCGAGCCGGCGAAGAACGTCGCGGCGGTGGCTCGCGCGAAGGGCATCCCGACTCGCGTTGACTTTTTTGGCGAACGCACCGCCCGCACATTGCGAAGAGAGGGATTGCGAGCCGATCTTCTGATCGGAAACAATGTCCTCGCCCATGTCCCAAATCTGAATGATTTCGTAAAGGGTATGAGCATCCTCGTGGCGGACCAGGGAATCATTACGATGGAGTTCCCGCATCTGATGCGGCTGGTTGACGAATGCCAGATCGATACGATTTACCACGAACACTTTTCGTACTTTTCACTGATCTCCGTCGAGAAGATCTTCGCAGCGCATGGATTGACACTGTTTGATGTCGAGGAATTGCCGACCCACGGCGGTTCGCTTCGGATCTACGCGCAACACAGCAATACTGGATCGCATCCGATCTCGAGGCGCGTTAATGATCTCAGGACACGCGAGGTGGCCGCCGGATTCGCGCGCCTCGATCACTATTGCGCCTTCGAAGAGCGCGCACTGCGTACGAAGCACAAGCTGATCGAATTCCTGGAAGATGCCAAGGCGAGGGGTAAGACCGTCGTCGGCTATGGTGCCCCGGCAAAGGGAAACACGCTGCTGAATTACTGCGGTATCAGTCCGGACCTGATCGAATATACGGTCGACCGAAATCCTCACAAGCAGGGCTGCCTGCTCCCGGGTACACATATCCCGATTTGCGAGCCGGAACGGATCAGCGTGACCAAGCCGGACTACATCCTGATCCTGCCGTGGAATCTGAAGCAGGAGATCGTCAGTCAATTGTCATTTGCACGCAGTTGGGGGGCGCAGTTCGTGGTGCCGATCCCCGAACTTAGGCTCGTCGATTGACCCGCAGCAGTCTTCAGTTGAGGCGAGGGGCGAGCGATGCATGACATAGTCAGAGATACCAGCCTTGCGAGCCTCAAAGAAGCAGAGATGCCGGTGGACCTGTCAGCCGATGATGGCGGACAGGCCATGCATCGATTCATCTCGGAGATGTATCCGATCTGCCGCAGCATCACGGGCGATGGAGTCAGAAAAACGATTGATCTGATTCGTAAACATATTCCTTTGACGACCTGTGAGGTGCCATCCGGACTTCAGGTGTTTGACTGGACGATTCCACTCGAATGGAACATTCGTGATGGATACATCAAGAACAGCGCCGGTGAGCGCGTCGTTGACTTCCGCAAGTCAAACCTGCATGTGGTCGGCTACAGCGGCCCGGTAAAGCTCAGAATGAGCTTGGCTGAACTGAAGCTTCACCTATTCTCCGATCCATGCCGGCCCGACTGGATTCCGTATCGTACTTCCTACTACAAGCCGACGTGGGGCTTCTGCGTTTCGCACAACCAGCTGCTTGCTCTACCCGATGACGACTATGAAGTTTGCATCGAATCCTCGCTGGAACCTGGCCATCTGACCTATGGCGATTTGCGGCTGCTTGGACGTTCCACGGATGAAGTCCTCATCTCTTGCCATGTCTGTCATCCATCGCTGTGCAATGATAATTTGGCCGGCATTGCGGTGGCAACCGCGCTGGCCCAGCATCTGCGCAACAGGGATCACCGATATACTTACCGCTTCGTATTCGTCCCAGGAACGATAGGCTCGATCGCTTGGCTTGCGCTGAATCAGTCGCACGTCGGGCGCATCAAGCACGGCTTTGTTTTGACCTGTGCTGGTGATGCTGGCTCAGTCACCTACAAGAAGAGTCGCCGCGGAAGCGCCGAGATTGACAAGGCATGGTCGTACGTCCTGGAGCAGAGCGGGCATCAATTCGCGATTCAGGAGTTCTCTCCATTCGGCTATGACGAGAGGCAATATTGCTCGCCTGGCTTCAATCTTCCTGTCGGGTTGTTCATGCGTACGCCACATGGAAAGTTCGCTGAATACCACAGTTCCGCGGATAATCTGGATTTCGTGCGTGCTGACGCTCTTCGCGATACTCTTGAGAAGGCCATCGCCACGGTCGACGTCATCGAAAGCAATGGGTACCATCTCAACCAGAAGCCCTTCTGTGAGCCAAAGCTGGGAGATTACGGCCTGTACAGCGCGATGGGTGGTCTCTCGCCGCCCGACTACCAAATGGCGCTGCTATGGGTGCTGAACATGTCGGACGGGCATAATTCGCTCCTCGATATCGGAGAAAAATCGAAGCTGCCGTGGACGATGGTGAAACAGGCGGCAGCGGCCCTGACCGAGGCCGGCTTGCTACGGCCGATCGAACCCGAATTGGCCAGGGAAGGACGCATTCCTCGGCTAGCCGGAACCACGTGAGCCGTTTTCCATTGTGCGACTATCGCTCGCGCAAACTTTCCTGCCTGTATCGCAGCAGCGGAGAAAGAATGTAGCTGATGATGCTGCGCGAACCATACTTGATCTCGGCAGTCACCGCCATGCCGGCGGAAAGGTTAACGCGCCTGTTGTCGATATCCATTTGATTGCGATCGAGGGACACCCGCGCGGCATAAACCAGCTCTTGCCCCCTCGGTTCACTGCTGCTTGTCTCTGTGCCGGCGGCTCTCGCATTTGCATTCTCCGGCGGCTTGTTTCGAGGAATGGCGTCCTGCGAGATACTGACGATCTTGCCGTGCAGCAGGCCGTATCGGGTGAAGTTGAACGTATCGACCTTGATGGCAGCGTCCTGGCCAGCCTCGACGAAGCCGATATCCTGATTTGAGATCATGGCCTCCACCTCGAGATTGCTGTCGGTAGGAACAATGAGCATCAGCGTTTGCGCTGAGGTGACCACGCCGCCGACCGTGTGAACAGTGAGCTGCTGGACCACGCCATCGATGGGGGCGGTCAGATTTTGCAGTCCTGTATGCCGTTCGGCCTTGATCACATCCTGGGTCAGCCCAGCTGCCTTTTGTTCCGCTTTCGAGAGCTCCTCGAACAGCGTACGCTCATATTCGGCAACGGTCTTGGTTCGTGTTTCCCTGAGTACGGCGATCGCCGCGTCAGCCTCACCGTATTTGCTTTGCTGAACGAGGATCTCCTGGCGCTGGCCGACCAATTCCTGTAACTCCGTCAGATACAGTAGCTTGGAGCCGAGCTCCTTCTGGTATAGTTGCTCACGTATTTCGACACGCTGCTGCAGCGGACCGAGCGTGGCCTTCAATTTGTCGATCGAGGCCTTGGAAGTCGCTCGTTCAGCTTCCTTCTGTGCGATCTGCTGGTCAATTGCAGCGACCTTTGCATTCTGCTCCGCTGTTTGACTAACAAGAAAGCGACGCTGCATTTCGACCAACGACACGGGTGCCCCGGCAGGTGCATTGAGGACGGGATCGCTCTTTCCAGAGAGGGCGGCCGTTAGGCGCATAACATCGAGCTGCGCACTCTGGAGATCTCCCTTCAGGTGATTTAGTTCGGCCGTCGACATGGTCGTGTCGAGATCTATCAGGCGCTCGCCGGCGGCCACCGTTTGCCCATCGCGGACGTAGATTGACCGAACGACGCCGGCTTCAAGGGGTTGGATGGTTTTGGTACGTCCGCTCGGAATGAGTTTGCCTGGGGCGATGGCAACAATGTCTACCGTCCCGATACAAGCCCAGGTGAGCGAGACCGCCAGAATTGCTACAATGCTGAGGCTTATGGCCCGTCCGACGGGTGATGGGGGCGTTTCGACGATCTCGAGCGCCGCTGGCAGAAAGGCAAGTTCGTCAGCGGAACGGCGTTGCTCGCTTGGTCCCAACCTGGCTACAGCTTTCCCGAGTTTGCGTGCGTGGTCGGCGAAGACGATGACTGCGTTTGCCGAGCTTGTGGTTTGAACGGGCGCTTTCGGCTTCGAGGATCGCCGCTTGATGAGCGAGGATACATGGGCGGCCAGCGCGGCGGGGCGGGCAGAGATGTGTGAGAAGGACTGCAGCGCGGCCAGTCGCCAACCACGAAGGCGAAGAATAGACCAGGCGACAATCGGGCGGCGCTTTGTAATCAGAACCAAACGTCCATCCCAAAGACTTTCGAGTTCGGCCCGGGAAATCAAGCTCGGTCGCTCGGCGCCGGGAGCGAGAACGACTGCCTCGTCACCGGACACCTTTCCCAGGAGCAGATAGCTTGCGTTGCGCAGTGGAGCGATACCCGGCAACGGCTGCCTGGTTAATCGATCCCAATCGGTCGGCGAACAACGAGCCGAAAGGCCGGCCTCTTTCGCGTAGGCAATCATTTCCGGGACGCCGATCGATGCGCCATTGAACCGTTGCCGAAGACGGTCGTGATCGCTTTGGACACCTCGCAAGCGAAGGAGGATATCCAGGAGGAAAATCCCGGGATCGTCAACGTGATGGACGGTGGTTTGCCTCATCGACTGTCAGCCGCTCGTACGGCGCCGTTCAGATGCGAAATCCGGCAGGGCAGGAAAGTGGTTCCCAAAGAACAGGATGCGTTAGTACTGCTCATGAACCCCCGCCTGAAGACGATAGAGTTTTGAATAGCGTCCGCCGGCCCTGACCAGGTCCTGGTGCGAGCCGTCCTCCACCAGCTGGCCGTCCTCAATGGTGATGATGCGGTCGGCCATTCGCAGGGCGGATAGTCGGTGGGCGATGATGAGAACCGTGCGACCCTGTGAGATCTTGGCCATGTTCTGTTGCACGATCCGTTCGCTCTCATAGTCGAGAGCGCTCGTTGCCTCGTCGAAAATGAGGATGCGAGGATCGTTCACCAGAGCGCGTGCTATTGCAATGCGTTGGCGCTGTCCGCCGGACAGGCTGCTTCCACGCTCACCAACGATGGTATCGTAGCCTTGAGGCAATTGCAGAATGAAGTCGTGCGCCCCTGCGAGCAATGCCGCTGCAATGACGCGTTCAGTCGAGGTCGCTGGATCGGCGAAAGCGATATTGTCCCGGATCGAGCAGTTGAAGAGGATGCTGTCCTGCAGGACCACACCGATCTGCCGACGCAACCAGGCTGGATCCACCTGCGCGATGTCGATGCCGTCGATCAGGACGCGACCGCGCTCGGGTATGTAGAGACGCTGCGCGAGCTTTGCGAGCGTGCTCTTTCCCGATCCCGATGGGCCGACTATTCCCACGACCTGGTTCGCGGGAATGCTGAGATGCACGTCGCGCAGGATCTCGGCCCCGTCGATACGATAGCGGAACGTGACGTGCTCGAAGCTGACGTCCCCCCGAATTGTGCCGAGCGTCATTTTGCTGGGACTGTATACCGGTTCCGTTTCCGTATTCAGGATATCGCCAAGACGAGCAATCGAGAGCCTTGCCTGATGGAAATCCTGCCACGTTTGCGCGAGCCTCAGGACCGGCGCACTCACGCGGCCCGCGAGGAGGTTGAATGCGACCAACTCGCCCACGGTGAGCTCGCCGTCTATGACCAGTCTTGCGCCGAAATAGAGAATGCCGGCACTGACCAGCTTGCTGACGAATTGTACCGATTGACTCGCAAGGTTTCCCAGGCTGATGACCCGGAAACTTGCGGCGACATAGCCGGCAAGTTGCTGTTCCCAGCGGCGCTGCATCTGTGGTTCGACGGCCATTGCCTTCAGCGTCTCAATTGCGGTCACGCTTTCGACAAGAAAAGCCTGGTTCTCGGCACCTCGTTGGAATTTCTCGTCGAGGCGTCGTTGAAATAGCGGCGTGGCGCCCGCAGAGATCGCGATATAGATGGGAAGCGAGCCGAGCACGATCCACGTCAGGGATGGCGAATAGAAGAACATCACCGCGATGAAGATGATCGTGAAGAACAGGTCGATAATCAGCGTAAGCGCGGAGCTGGTTAGAAAGTTGCGGATATTCTCCAGTTCTCGGACCCGTGCGACCGAGTCGCCGACGCGTCGGGCCTGAAAATAGCCGATCGGTAACGCAAGCAGGTGGCGAAAGAGCCGAGCGCCGAGCTCCACGTCGATTCGGTTCGTGGTGTGGGAAAACAGGTAGGTGCGGAGCATTCCGAGCACGGTTTCAAAGAATGCGATCGCTACAAGTCCGATCGCCAGCACGTCGAGCGTGCTCATGCTTCGATGAACGAGGACTTTGTCGATCACGACTTGAAAGAATAGCGGAGAAACCAGAGCAAAGAGCTGGAGGCAGAACGATGCGACCATGACTTCGGTCAGGAGCCGCCGATACTTGTGAATCGCGCCGACGAACCAGGTGATATCGAACCGACGCGCGAGGTCGGAAAGCGACGCCCGCTTTGTCATAAGGATTACGGCGCCGTCCCACACTGCTTCAAGTGCAACCCGTGACATCAATTTAGGATTGGGCTGCCCCGGTTCGAGCACAATCGCGCTCTCTGCGTCTGCCTTCCCAAGGATCAGGTATTTGTCGTCGCGCAGGATGGCGAGTGCGGGCATGGGGAGCCCCGAAAGACGAGGCCAATTGCTTTTGGCTAGTCGTGCCTTCAGTCCAAGCTCCTTGGCGCAACGAAGCATCTCGGGAATCCCGATAGATCCGCCAAACTGGTGACGAATGCGTTCTGCATCTATCGCGATTCCGTGGAACCGAAGCATCATGACCAACGCGATCAATCCATGCTCGGAGATCGCACGAGTCGGCCCCAGATCTTTAAGCATCTTCTCTCTGCGGAGCGTAACGCAGCCGACGAATGCCTAGCTGCAAGTCCCACGACTATCCGGCGAATAGGGCGGCAATCCGACGCGATCGCAGGACGAAGCTACCTTATCGTACCGCCGGAGGCGGATTTGACGACCGTCAATACAGCTAAGAGGTGGCCACCTACGGTTCACTGATGTCTGGAGTCATATCCACAAGTGCAGCGCGATCAGTGCCAATCAGTAGGTTGGGTTGGACCAGTTGCGTGCGGTTTTCCAGTACCGGGGACCTCTGGGAACCTTCAGAGGGGAGGGCGTGATGACCGACTCTCCGGTGGATTGCGGTCAGGATGTCGCGGCAGTGCTACCGGGATTGCACTCGGTGGTTCGCTCGGTCCGGTCAGACCGATCTGTCGGGTCCGATCAAGCACGAGATACGGGAGTTTACGACAGGCCTAGGTTTAAAGTCCTTTTCGCCAATAAGTTCTTTTTCCGTAACGGCGGTTCCGAGGCCGTCATGTTCGACGAAATGGAACTGGTGCGGCGACAAGGCGTCGGCGTGATCGAATTCTCCATGAACGACGAGAGAAATATTCCGTCGCCGTATCAGTCCTATTTCGTCTCTCAGAAATCCTATCGGCACAGTTCGCGCGCAGACAAGGTCAGATCCGCCGTCTCATTCGTGCACTCCCGGGAAGCGGTGGCGAAGATCTCCAAATTGATTGCGGACGAAAAGCCCGACGTCCTGCATTGCCACAACATCTACCACCAGCTCACTCCGTCAATCATTGCAGCTGCGTCCCGAGCCGGTGTTCCAGTCGTTCTCACTCTGCACGACTACAAGCCGGTGTGCCCGGTCTACACTCAACTGAGCAACGGCAAGGTCTGCACAAAGTGTGCTGGTGGCCGCTTCGAGTCCTTGCTGAAGCAGCGTTGTGCGGACGGTTCACTTGCTCGAAGTGCATTGCTCTGGGCCGAGGCGCGCTACCATGCGATGGCCGGCAGTTACCATCGGGTCGACAAATTCATTTGCCCGAGCAGGTTCATGCGCGACGCCGTGGTCGGTCGCTTTGGTGCAGACAAGGTCGTGCATATTCCCAATGGAATTGACATCACTCGCATCGATGCATCCGGGAAGGATGAAGGATACGTATTGTATCTGGGGCGATTGTCATCGGAGAAGGGCGTCGAAACCCTGTTGCGAGCTCATGCCTCAAATGGATCCTCGTGGCGTCTGATGATCGCAGGAACCGGGCCCTTGCTGTCAGATCTGCAGCAAAGGTTTCCGTCGGCGGAATTCAAGGGGCATCTTGCCGGCGCTGAACTCGATGCCGCGATCAGGGGGGCGGCGTTGATTGTCGTGCCCTCCGAGTGGAACGAAAATAGTCCCATATCGATCCTGGAAGCGATGGCGCACGGAAAGCCGATCGTCGCGTCGAACATCGGCGGTATTCCCGAGCTCGTCAGAGAAGGAAAGACGGGCCTGTTGTTCGCTCCCGGCAACGTCTCTCAGCTGTCCGACAACGTCGCCACGTTGCTGGGCAATCGCCCCCTGCGCGAGATCTTGGGAAAGAATGCGCGGGACATGGTGGAGGCCGAGCACTCTCTGAAGGCGCATGGGTCCGCGCTCATTTCACTCTACGAAGACGTTATGCACCCGATCAGTTCACAAAAGAATATTGGATCATAAAATGGACTTGACCGTCATTTCAACGTTCCGATGCAATTCGAAATGCCAGATGTGTTACATCTGGCAGAATCCCACCGATCCTAGGGAGGAAATATCGCTGGAGACGCTGGCGAAGCTTCCCTCGGGATTTGACAATTTGAACGTTTCGGGCGGCGAGCCGACGCTGAGAAAAGACCTCGCGGAGATCGCCGATCTGTTGCACCCGAAGGCGAGAGTGATGGAGATCTCGTCAAACGGGCTTCATCCCGAACGATTGATACCCATCATCAAGAAGTACCCGAACATCAAGGTCCGGTTCTCGGTGGAAGGTGACCAGGTCACCAGCGACGCGATCCGTGGAGAGAAAGACGGCTACGCCACGAAGGTGGCAGGCTTGCGCATGCTCAGGGAGGCGGGCGGGACCGATCTCGGTTTCGCAATGGTCATCCAGGACGAGAACGTTGATCAACTCGTCAGCGTCTACGAATTTGCCAAACGCGAAGGGTTTGAGCTCGCGACGTCGACGCTTCACAACGCCTGGCAGTTTTACAAGAACGACAACTATTTCTACGACCGCAAAGCGGTGGCGCGAAAGGTGGAAGGGCTCGTAACAGCGCAGCTTCGTAGCGCCAAACCCAAGAACTGGTTTAGAGCGTATCTCAATCTCGGCCTGATTGAAAAAATCCTGGGCCATGATCGCCTGATACCGTGCAGCGCCGGAAAGGATTTCGCGTTCATCGATCCCTGGTCCGACGTGTGGGCTTGCAATGTTCGCTCCGATCTCCCGATGGGAAATCTGGCCCGTCAATCCTGGGACGAGATATTGAACGGCGAGGTAGCTCAGGGGACGCGCAAGAAGGTGGCCGGCTGTGAGCAGAATTGCTGGATGGTCACGACGGCCCGTACCGCGATGCGATCCAACCTCGTTCCGCAGTTGCCGAAGTCCGAACCCTTGAGGTGGGTTGTGAAGAACAAGCTCAAGGTGACGATGGGCAAGAGCATATGCTTCGACAGCTACATCGATTACGGCGACGTGAGGCCGTCTCCTCTCGTCGAACGCACGTCGTTCCTCAACAAGACGGTCAAGGCGCGGCTCGTCAAGGGGCGGAAGACCCCGGACGAGCACTATCCGCTTCGGAGTTTTCTGAACAACTAGACCCATGGAGGAGGCCCAGATGAAAAAGCGCGAAGTACTTATGTTCGGATTTCGTGGCTTCCCCCAGGTTCAGGGAGGAATCGAGACGCACGCCGAAAATCTAGCGCCACGTCTCGCAGGTCTCGGCGAACGAGTTTCAGTCTGCATGCGATCGCCGTATGTCGATCCAGAGGTCGCCAGGGAGTTCAACGGCGTGCGAATACTCCGGGTATGGACGGCACGAAATACCTACCTTGAGACCGTACTGCATTCCGTGATCTGTGCCGTCGTTGCCGGCGTCCGGAGACCCGCGCTCGTGCACGTGCATGGAATAGGTCCCGCGATCGTGACGCCGCTGCTGCGCGCCTTCGGCCTTCGTGTGGTCGTGACGCATCATGGCGAGGACTACAATCGGGAGAAGTGGGGCTGGGCGGCACGGACCGTTCTTCGCGTCGGCGAAGCGCTCGGAATGCGCTATGCCAACAAGCGCATAGCCGTAAGCCGCAGCATAGGAGATCTCATTGCGGCCAAATACGGCAAACCCTGTGACGTCATACCGAATGGTGTCGTCTTCTCGGAAGTGCCGCAGCAGAGTGATCGCGTGGCCGAGTTGGGATTGCAACCCGGCCGGTACATCTTGACCGTCGGCCGGCTTGTCCCTGAAAAGCGCCAACTGGACCTGTTGCGCGCGTTTTCTTCTGCCAATCTTGAAGGATGGAAGCTGGCTATTGTCGGTAAGATCGACCACAAGAACGAATATGCCGATCAGTTGGCGACGGAGGCTGCACGCTGCGAAAATGTAGTCATGGCGGGGTTCCAGACCGGTGAGACGCTGCGGCAGCTTTACGCGCATGCCGGCTTGTTCGTCTTGCCATCATCCCACGAGGGCCTGCCCATCGTGCTGCTCGAGGCACTCAGCTACGGACTGCAAGTGCTCGTCAGCGACATTCCTTCGAACCTGGAGGTCGTCGGCGACCCCGCTCATATCTTCCACGTCGGCGATTGCGAGGAGATGCGATCGAAGCTTTCCGCGTTGACTGCGCTGAAGTGGACGGCGGATCAGCGGGATGCCGTCCGCCGCGAAAGTACGATCCGATATGATTGGGCGGACATCACTCAAAGAACGCTGGAGGCATACGACGAAGTGCTTGGCCGCAAAGGCAGCGGGGTAAGAGACTTGCACGCGGCCGCAGCCTTGATTGGCAGGCAGCGACCGCTTTACGGGACACCGATGACGGCCGGCTATGGCTTGGTTTCCAGCCTGAATGACAACCTGGCCAAGCCGCTGACCGGTGGCGGCGCAGCGCGGATCGACGTGAAATGAGGGCCAAGTCGTCTGGCGCTGACCTCAGTCGCATTCTGGCGGCGCCTCACTTTCAGAACGACGATGACGCGCGCAAGATCCTCAGGAGCATCCTCTGGCCCGACGGCCCGGTATGTCCTCATTGCGGCGGCATTGACCGCGCTTACGCCGACAGACGCGGCGTGAAGTACCGCTGCGCCAGGAAGGGTTGTCGTAAAGAGTTCACTGTTACCATGCGTACCGTCATGGAGCGCAGCAAGATCGCCCTACACAAGTGGCTGCAGGGGTTCTATCTGGTGACGTCGAGCAAGCGACGCGTGTCGGCCTACCATCTCCACAGAACTCTTGATATCGGCTATGAGGCCGCTTGGTTCATGCATTATCGCATTCGTGAAGCAATGCGGGGCGGCGGCCTTTCCCTTGGCACGCCCGTTGGCGGAACCGGCGGAACGGCGGAGCCGGTCGCGGTCGATCGTGGTCTGCATCCGCACGGAGCGCGCCGCTCGCCGGGCGAGGCGACGGCTCACGCGGCCGCTCCGCAGGCTCCCGGATTTAACGCGGCTGTTGCAGAAGGCGCGGCTGTCTGAAAAGCCGCCGGCCGCGTATTCGCGCATGAGGTGTGGGTTACACGTCTTGCTTCCTTGCGGCCTGCGATTCCGGGCGCTTCTTCGGAATATCCGTCTTGAGCTTGTGGCCGGTGGTGCGGGCGCCGCGGAGCGCTGCTTCGAAGCGTCTCCCCGCTTCGTCCTCGTCGTAGAATTCGGCTTGTCCGTTACTCAATGCGATGTTCCTTTTAGACGACGTCCATGTGTTGACCTGCCGACGTGCTCGAGCAGTCGCGGAACCTGCTGAAACCATAAGGGGAAAGTTGCCGGGGATTTTGACGGGGGTCAAAAACGCGTTTTCGGCCATCGCCCGATTGCCAATGATTGGTGAGGTTGTTCCTGAAGACCGCCGTCATCGAGCAGGTGCGAGTTGGAATGGAAGAACCTCGGTCCGCGTGCTGCCATTATCGTAAGGCAAGTGGTTGGTCGTTATCGGATAATTCGCTTTCGGCAGTCCGGGCAGGTAGGAAAAAAATCCGGAAGGCGACTCGCCCCGGGAATATCGACTGGTCTCCATAACCTCGATAGTTTGCTATCAATGCGCGCGGGCGAGTCGGGGACGGCAGCCAAACGGGCCCGAAACCGGGGCTGCGAAACTGCATTTGTGAGCTGATCTCCGGTGCAAGAGCGGAAACCTGGTCATTGCGCCGGTCCTGATGGACCGAGCGTGGCGAATTCATAAGTCAAACGTTGGGCTCGGATCGGGCATGTCCAAACTGATAGATGCAGCGGTAATGAACTCGATCGACGCACAGGCGGCCAGTAAGGACAGTCTCGCGGGATTGATGGCGCCGATCGTGGAAGTTGCTGCCGAAAATCTGATGGGGCTCTCGGAGCCGGATTTCGAGTTTGTACCTCCCAAATTGCGAAGAGGAATGAGCGCCGTCCATCGTCAGCTAAGCGGGGAGATGAGAGCGCTCTTTGAATTGCTTACGGTATATGATGACCTCTTGGCTTGCCGGATTCTCGCCCAGGAATACCCCTGGCAGAAGAGCGAACTCACGCAGTACGAGCATCTGAGGCTGGCTTGGTGCCAGTGTGCTCGAATAGGAAGCAATTTTGACCGCTACATGTATGAGGCCGGTCATCGGCTCAGCGAAGCCATAGACTTGTTTTCTGCCGACTTCGAGTTGCCGGACCCAGGAGAGGAACCTGATCGAGCCGGCTTCGAGTGGGATGCGTCATGTCGGGAGAATCCGGTCGACCGATGGTACTCGGTCGCGCCCAAGTCGGCTGGCGCTGCGATCGTGCCCGAGATGCGGGTCGCGAGCACCTGGCCCGGCACTCTTGCTCCGTTCACTGAACACTACGCCGCGGCCCGGAGCGAGCTCCTGAGAGAGATTGATGCAAGAACTGCGGCGGTGGGCTCGGCCATTACCGGGTTCTTGGTGGCCCATGGTGCAGCGCTTCTCGATCTCGTTGGACGTTATAACGACATGATCACGAACTTTCGGCGCCTGTATCGTCCCTAGCACTTTGTCCGCCCAGGCCTTTGCCTGTCGCATTCCCGCGCAAAAGAAAAACCCGGTCGATACGACAACTTGACCGATCTCACGTCGTGGTCTCGAACCCAGGCCAACATCCAGCCAGCCGCCTCAAATTGCTCACGCCTTTGGTGCGGTCAGGTCCAGCGTCGTACGCCGCATCGGCGCTGGACCGCCTAGTCAGCCAAAAGGCGATGCGATTCCCCGCAAGAAGGTAAGTGGCGACGATCTCATGGGTGCTAGCCGTACTTCCTGACACCAGTTCGCTTCACTCCGAATGAGCGCAGCAGCAAACGAAGCGTGGAGGCACGCGATCGTACCGACCGCTCGGTTCGATCCAGCTCTTTCGAGATTTCGCGAAGTGAAGCCCCCCTCAAGATCCTCTGCTTAAGGACCTCATCTTCGGCGGCCGTCCAATTCTTCCCCTTATTCGACACGTTTGCCTCCACCTCAGCAAGAGATAGGCATCGCCGGGCCGGCCGTCGCCGGCGACCGACGGCTGGCTAAAATTCGTAGAGTCGGCCTCGTTGATATCGATCAGAAAGACCACTGCGAGCGTGAAAATGTCTCGGCCATGTGTCTTCGCCCTAGAGCATTTTTCGCTCGGGATCCCAAGAGTTTATTGACGAGCGTCAACTCAGAAATGCTTGCCTCGGAGAACTCTGCTCGGCTCGCGCGTATAAGAAAAATCCGAACAAGCGTTGGTAAAGGCGCCGCGCAATGGAGACGCACAAGGTGACGGGAGGATCGTCATTCTCGAACATGAAACGAGCTGGGACCGTGCCGCTCACAGGTCACGGGGCAAGACGATCGGGAGACACTACAACCCAAGCATGATCGCGCCGGCGTATTGGCGTCCAATGCCGCGCGGAAAAGATCTTCCGCCAATGGGCGATGGGGTAAGCGGGCCCCCTGCAATCGCATCCTCGTCGGCATTCTGGCGCCGTTTCTACCCCCTCATCGCTATAGCCATAGCAACGCTCGTCATCTCGATGAGTGTGGCGTTCGATGCCACTCAATCGGGCGCGCGAGCCGCGCAGCTTCCGGCAGCAGCCGCGCCGGCTGCGCAGCCGCCGCTGAAGGAGGATCGTGTTCAAGCTCTGGCGCAAGAGCTGACTGAGGCCAAACGTAAGATCGAGGTCTTCCAGGCGCAATTGCGGGCAGAGGCCGCCGAAAGCGCGCGATCCCTCGAACAGGAGCAGCAGAAGTCAGCCGCTCTGATGCAGGAGGTCGCGGCGGCGCGACAAGAGCTGGCCACCGCGACGGCGAAAAATCGCCAAGCGCTTGCAGAGGAGCGCGAGCGTCGTTCCTCGTTGCTCGACACTGCCACAGTCAAGCATCGTCAGGCACTCAACGAGGAACGCGAGCGATACAACAAGCTGGCGGGCGAGCTTGCCGAAAAGCGGCGCGAAATAGCGGCCCAGATTGTCCAGTTGCGCACCGTCAGCGCGGAAGCGACGGCCGCCCGACAGGAGCTGGCTGCAGCTGCGGAAACGCAGCTGAAAGCGCTGGAAGAGGAGCGCGTGCGTAACGGTGCGCTGGTGAGCGAGCTCGCGAAGATGCGGCGCCAGATCGAGACGCAGGCGGTGCAGCTTGGTGAAGGAAGCAAGGAAGCCGAACGGCGGGCGAAAGACCCGCAAGTGGCTCGTAGCCTCGAACAAGAGCGCGAGAAGAATGCCGCCCTGGTCATCGAGATTGCGGCAGCTCGGGAGGCGTCGACCGCGAACGCAGAGAGGCAACACCAGGAGTTGCGCCAAGAGCGTGCTCGCAGCGGTGCCCTCGAGGTCGAACTTGCGAAGGCGCGGCACGAGAGCGAAGCGCGGGCGGATCTGATCGAAACGACGAGCGCGGTATGGCAACGCGAGGCGGCGGAAGCAGCAAAGAGCGCGGAGCTGCTTGAAGACGAGCGCCGGAAAGCGGATGCTCTCGCGCGGGAGGTTGTGGCTTTACGGCAGGCGGTCACCACGAGCGCCGCGCAACATCAGCAGGTGCTCACCGACGAGCGCGATCGTCGCGCCGCGCTGTGGAGCGAGCTCGCGGGAGCGCAGCGCACGGTTGAGGCGCAGGCGGCGCTCCTGGCCAAGGCGACGGTCCCGGAAGTTCCGGACGATAAAGTGGAAGTCGCGAATAACGCGCAGTTGCTCGCGCAGGAGCGGATGAAGGCGGCTGCGGTCGCGGAACAGGCTGCAGCCGCTCGACTGGATCTGGCAGCGAGCACAGAAAAACACAGGCAGGCGTTGGAGGAAGAACGCGCGCGCAGCTTGGCGCTGTCGGGCGAAGTTGCCGCGTCGCACCGTAAGATGGAAACGCTGACGGAGCAATTGCGCGTGGCGAGCGAGGCAGAGCTGCAGGCGAGGCAGGCAATTGAGCGCACCACGATAGATTTTCGAAAATCGCTTCAGCAAGAGCACGACCGGGCCGAGGCAATGGCGCGGGACGTGCAGTCGCTGCGGCGCATGATAGCTGCACGCAGCACCTCCGAGGTTGCAGCGAGCATTCAGGCGTCCAATGCCGCACGGCCAGCCGAGATGGCACCGATAGCGAAACCGCCGGGCGATGAGGTGCACGACACTTCCGAGGTGACGAAGTCGATCGCACGTGCGCGGGTGCTTCTTGGTCAGGGAAATATCAGTGCAGCCCGGGTCGTCCTTGAACATGCTGCCGAGACCGGAAGCGCGTTGGCGAGCTTCGCTCTCGCAGAGACGTACGATCCGTTCGTCCTCCTGACATGGAAGACTTACGGAACGCTCGGCGATGCGGCGAAGGCCCGAGAGCTCTACGAAAGGGCCTATGCCGGCGGCGTTCAGGACGCGAAAAGCCGTGCTGATGCCCTGGATCAATTACGCGTTCAAGCATCGGCCCCGGGCACTAACGCCCAGTGAGTATACATAATGGAGCGCACGGATGAGTACGGTGTTCAGGTCCTGCGTCTTGCTCGCGTTCGGCCTATCGACGTCAATCGTCGGCGTGCTTCCGCCCACCAGGGTGGACGCACAGACTGTGAGCGCTCGTCAGCAGACGAAATCGGAGCAGGAAAAGATGAACGCCTGGACCGTCGGCCTTGCCGGCGGATTGCTCGAGGGAGCGCCCCTTCGGCTCGCGTCGGAAATGGCTCGCGTGGTCGATGATGGGCCGAATCTGCATGTCCTCCCCGTTGTGACCCGAGGTGCTACCGAGAACTTGAACTCCTTGCTTTACTTGCGCGGTATCGATGTCGCGATCATCAATTCGGACGCGCTGGATGAATACAAGATCCAGGTGCCAGACATCGGACGACGGATCACCTACCTGCTCAATCTGTTTCCGTCGGAGTTGCATATCTTCGTGCGGCCTGAAATCGAGAGCTTGCAGGATCTCGCGGGTAAGAAGGTGAATTTCAACACCCAGGGCACGGCCGCGGCCTATTCGGGTCCGTTGATCTTCAGCCGTCTCGGCATCAGGGCGGATAATACCTTCATTCCGCATCAGGTCGCGCTAGAGCAGATGCGTAAAGGCGAGATGGCCGCGGTCGTTTTCATCACGTCGAAGCCCATTGACGCCTTCGTGCGAGGGCGTTGGGACCCCGGGTTCAAGTTTCTCCCGGTGAACTACGATCCGAAGTTCGACGACTACTACCTCCCGGCGACGCTGGAAGGGAGCGAGTATCCCAACCTTATCAAGACGGGCGAAAGAGTGTCCACGATCGCCGTACCGACGGCTCTCGTCGCGTTCAATTGGCCCGCCAAATCGAACCGCTATCAGCGCGTCAGTCGGTTCGTCGAATACCTGTTTTCCAGGATCGACAAGCTACAGGGGCCCGGCTTTGACCCGAAATGGAAGTCGATCAACCTCGCAGCAACTGTTCCTGGACTTGCCCGGTTCACGGCATCGCAGGAATGGCTGGACCGTCAGGCGCGTGGAGCGCGGGCATCGCGATGAAGGTGATCTACCAGGCGCTGGCGTTCAAGCTGGCGATCGGAACGGCGTTGGCGCAAGGCGCGGCCGATCCGGTGGCGAATCTTCGCGCTTGTTCGGTGATGGAACGTGAGGCGCGAATGGAATGCATGGAGAAACTATCGCGGGACATTGCGCCGGCGGACCGGCCGAAGGCAGTCCCCGACAACTGGGTCATCAGCGAGACGACGTCCCCTGTCAACTATGCGCCCATCGTGGTGGCCACGACTGTTTCGCGTGGTGGGTCCGAGGGCGGATCGGTGCAGCTCGCCATTCACTGCCGCGGCGGCCGCACCGAACTCGCGATTTCTGGACCGGAGATGTTGGTCGGCGGCCCCAGCTCGGCCTTGTCGTACAGCATCAATGACGGTCCGCCAGTACAGGTTGCGGCCGGTTCACCACAGTATGGCGCCGGCATCGCATTCGCCGGGGATGTCGTGCGATTACTGCAGTCGCTTCCCGAGGAGGGCCAAGTAACCATCCGCATCCTTCGGGCAGACAGGAATCAAAGCAGCAGCTTTGCGCTCGGCGGCCTGAAGGCGGTCCGGGAGAAGCTGGCTGTGGCGTGCAAATGGCCGCAAGCCGTAGCCAGGCCGAGCAATTGAGGGTTCTCGAACTAACAAGGAAGGTACAAGATGGCCGGAAACAGAAGCGTGATAAGGGCGGTAGTGGGTGTCTCGGCATTACTTATCGCTGCGCCGCCCTGGGCGGTAGCGTCGGCAGCGCAGAGGCAAGCCACGTCTCAGATCGTGAAGCAACCAACTACGAAGAAGAAACCGCACTATCTGATCTTGCAGGTCAACACCAATGATACCGCAATGATGAATCTGGCGCTCAACAACGCGACCAACGTTTCGCAATACTACACCGACCTCGGCGAGGATGTTGTGATCGAGGTTGTCGCTTACGGACCTGGCCTGCATATGCTGCGAGAGGACACGTCGCCGGTCAAGGCGAGGATCAAGGCGATCAGCGAGAAAACACCGGCGATTTCCTTCAAGGCCTGCGGCAACACCAAGGAGAATATGAGCAGGACCGAGAACAGGGAAATTGCTCTGATCTCAGAGGCGGCAGTCGTGAAGTCGGGCGTTGTGCGCGTTATGGAGCTGCAGGAGCAGGGATGGGCCTATGTTAAGCCCTGATCGCTTGCGATCCATGTTGCTGCGCAATCCGATGGCCAAGGTGATGTATGGCCATCCGTGCTTTGACGAGACGCCGAGGTCGGGGATCCGGCACAAGCGGATCACCCGTGCGTCCAGATCGGCGCGGACAATGATCTGCGTTGCTGAGGTCAATTTTGGGCGGCCCGGCGGCGATATAGCAGGTCGACCGCCGGGCCTCGCCGGTCAGGAGAGTCTCCTGAACCGACTGTCGAGACAGATTAGGTCCGGCTCGATTCAAGAACTTGCCGTGCGTCAAGTTTCTCATGCGGTCAGATCCTAACAGAAGGTGGAAGCGAGCGACTGCACGCGGAGTCCAGACATGTCCGACCCTCAGCAACTGAAGGTGCGAGCGGCGATGTTCGAGCGACGGGCCGATGAAGCGGAAGAGCCTGTCTCGCGCGCGCACTACCGGGAAATGGCTGCGCACTACCGGGCCCTGGCAGTTGAGCACGAGTCGGCGCGACCCGAGCAACTCGTCGACCGGCAGGAGGCCGGGTTCAGTCGTGTGTGAATGCGCTCGGTAGAGCCTTGACGCGGGGCGGCCGAACGATCGCCGCCGGGGACGGCGCCCTCACAAGCTGCGATCGCTCATATCGTCGTGGCTATGTCAGGATTCGAGGACGTTTGTGCCGTCCGTTCGCTTGTGCCAAGACATCCTTGATGAGTTCGGGTTTGCGCCGGCTTGAGCGGCTCGACATCTTTTTGTCGACGCCGGCGTCCAAATCCTTCAGCGGTTGACCGGTAAACTGGAGCAGCCGGTCGCCTTTCGAAGTCTCGTCGTCATAAAGTGCGACCGCTGCCTCGGGCAGGTGAGTGAGATCGCTCGCTCTCAAGTAGTCGCGCATGACCGTCCCGGTGCATCGTGAGTCGAGGTTTGAAGCGCCACGGCGAGCGATGACGTCATCATAGTCGACCGTCCGAAAATCGATGCTGTAGCGTGCGAAGTTCGTCGTATTGGGAACGGTCTCGTGCAGTTGACTGCTGGAGAAGACGATAAGTCCTCCAGGCGGGGGAAGGAATCGCATCGTTACGGATTCCAGTTCCTGTTGTGGCTTTGGCTGTTCACGCGTGTCGCTCTTGACATGCTGTGCGGCGGTCGCGCGGTACTTCGTGTTCCATTCGTAATAATTGTAGATTTCGGAATTGTTCTTCACGGGCTCGTTGAAATAGCGCGGATAGAAGCCCAGCGAGTTGTCCGGCTCAATTGGATAAATCGGCAGCCACCAGTTGAGCTGACTCATCGGCGCGGAGTACCAGGTGTCACGATGGGGGTGAAAGGCGTATGCGATGCCGGACGACAGGAAATGCGACGGATAGGCCGAGCGCATTCGTGGAACGTCGAAGTACAGGCGTTCCGGATCGATACC
Organism: Bradyrhizobium sp. GW821-FHT12B03; assembly: GCF_058807535.1. Classification (NCBI taxonomy): domain Bacteria; kingdom Pseudomonadati; phylum Pseudomonadota; class Alphaproteobacteria; order Hyphomicrobiales; family Nitrobacteraceae; genus Bradyrhizobium; species Bradyrhizobium sp. GW821-FHT12B03. The sequence goes on along the minus strand of NZ_JBXAQU010000010.1, from coordinate 30,604 downwards.
ATGTTCACGCATGATCTGCGGTATCAGGCGCTTGCACTGCGGATGGTGGATGAATTGGGGCTTGAGCTTCCCAAGTATCGCTGCCACTTCCTCCGGCGTTTTCCGCTCATGGATCGTCCTGGGATCATAAGGCGAAAACGCGTCCTCCAGCAGCGTGCGCGCGAGTTCGATCAGGGCGCGTGTCCCCTCAGTTGGCGAAAAGATGAAGATATCGCCGGCATAGAGCCGGGCACGACGCTCTTCGTCCGTAATCTTCGAATCAAAAAAAACTGAACTCATAACTTTTACCCCTCGCTCGTCGAGCTCGACAGCTACGTCTCTGAGACTGGTACGTCTGCCTAATCAGGAACGGTCAGCAAATAGGTGTCTTGATGCCTGCAGTCTTTCCTGCGATGGACGAACCAATTTGATCGTTGTCAAATCGTCATAGGCTGTCGCACCCGTACGATGAGAATGTATCCAAGCGCAGGCTCGGACGAATTGCACGGAAAGTACGCGCGGCGGACGTGCGTTCCGCGTCACCGCAAATGGCGTTACTGGCGACTGAGCTGGTTGCGCCGCCAGTTCAGAATTGGCGACAATATCGCCCGGCCGACCGGCGTGGCCTGCAAGCCCACCTTAATGAGGTCGACGGCGGGCGACGGGAGCGGCGGCATTAAATCGTTGCGGCGCACAAACGCACATTCTCCGAGATCCTGGTCACAATCGGCAGCGCTTCTTATCCGATCCTGCCAGCAAGCTGGCTCGAAGGTTGCGGTCCTGAAATACTCGTTGGACCAATCTGGGCGTAGGCTTGTTGGCACTGCGAGCGACCGATTGGCTTCGTGCTTGAAAAGAGCCGGCTGCTCTTGGCGCACTTCGAGTCGCCGGGCGATCTGCGAAGGAGACCGGTAGGGGTAGTGCTTGAGCCGAATGCGCGAGGGAAACGTCCTGCCGCGGTTGGCAGGCCATATGAGGCCATCCCACTGCAGGTCATTCCGATGGCGAACGAAGCGAGGCTCGCTCCAGTGATTTTGATAGAATTTCAGTCGTTCTTGAACCGGTCGAGCGAGCCATTGCGATGGATCGTCTTCATAGGCGCGAAGGTCGACGTCGGTGAAGTAAAAGTCGAACGAGGCAGAGAACACAAAACCGTACTTGGCGGAAATGCCCGGAAGAAAGCAGCTGGGATCGTCGATGTAGATCTCGTCGGAATCGAGCCTGCACCACCAGTCTCCAGGGGATGCGACGCCCTTACAGGACTCGAATATTTCGCCCCGGAGCTCGTCGGTGAAAGTGCGGCTGTCGTGACCAACAATCTCGATCTTGGAATTATGTCTCGCGAGGGCCTGTATCGTCTCCCACGTCCCGTCCACGCTACCATTATCGAACACGAAGATCCTGTCGTTCCAGGTCAGGGCTGCCGCCAGAGTCTCTTCAATGATGTCGTTTTCGTCTCGAACGCAGCAAATACTGAAGATCTTCATGATGTTCCCGGACCTGGAATTGAGCGTGGCTGCTGGCTTGGAATGATCCTAGCGGTTCGTAATTGTCGTCATGCCCCGGATATCGGCCCCATCCTGGCGACCGCTTCGCACGGGCGATCGGAGCCAGGGATGCTGCTTACGCTCGTAGACGGCCTCCCCTTGCCATATTTGAGCTTCCTCAACTTCGGGGTTCCTTGTGGGCCGTACGTTGCCGGCGCATGCCGGATGGAAGGCAATTCGAGCGCGCGAGCAATGCGATCCCGACGGGAGGGGGAGTGATGGTTAAGCTACAGAGGCCGAAATACCTGTGGTTTGGCGGCCGCATAGCTGACTGGGATGAGGCCCGATTCCACGTCTCCAGCGAAGCGGTGGTGCGAGGGCTGAATGTCTTTGAGGGCCTGCGCGGGTACTGGCAACCTGACGGGAGCTTCGGTTTCGTGGCGCTGCCACGGCATTGGGCGCGGCTCAAACGATCGGCCAAGCTGCTCCACATTCCATTTGAAATGACCTGCCAGGAGTGGATCGATGCAAATCATTCACTGGTCCAGACGATGTATGAACCTGGCAGGAGCATGTGGACCCGTGCGACCCTTTACGTAGAGGAGGGGCATTGGGGGGAAGGGACCAAGTCCAATCTTGTCCTCACGGCATATCACGTCTCGGACATGCCGGCGTCCATCGCGACGGGTGTGAGTACGTGGCAGCGCGGGGCCGACAACGCGCTGCCGGCTCGTATCAAGACCAGCAGCAACTACCAGGTGACCCGCCTCGCCAAGATCGAAGGGCGGTCACGAGGTTACCCCGAGATGGTGTTGTTGAACCAGCATGGTCGCGTGGCCGAGGCGATTGGATCCTGCTTGCTTATGGTCCGCGATGGGAAGGTAACAACACCACCGTGGTGGGAAGGTGCACTCGAGAGCATCACGATCGACATCATTGAGGAGCTCTGCAAGACAATGAGGATACCGTTCGAGCGTCGCCCGATCGAGCGAACGGAGCTCATCATCGCAGATGAAATGGCGTTCGTGGGGACGCTGAATGAAATCACGCTGATCAGCGAGGTAGATGGCAATAAGCTGGACGTATCCGGCGTGCTCAAAGATATCGCCGAGCGGTATCGCAGCGCCGTCCAGGGCTTGGAGGCTCATCCGGCCGTTGATATCGACTGCAGACCATCCGGGCAACTGCTGGGCGTTGCTGCCGAGTAGCACACGAGGAACGCTTCGGATAAGGAGGCGTGACTGGCCACGGCGGACGCCCGATCGCGGGCGATGTAGCCGGAAGTATCAAGCACGAGCACCTATCGCACGCCGTACCGCAAGAAGTCCTCGACGATCGTGGATCGAATTGCTTTTGCGGCTGAGATGTCCGCGTTGCCGCCTGTCATGTCGCCCTTCTTCAGTCTGGCCAAGCCCCTTCCGTAAAGGGAACTCGCAAGATTGGGGTCAAATGTCAGCGCCGAGCTGTAGTCCTCGACGGCCGCGTCAACTGCGCCCATCTTTAGATGGATCATCCCGCGCGAGTCATACGTGGCCGCCTTGTTCAGTTCGGATCGAAGCGCTCTGTTGCAGTCCTCCAGCGCGGCCTGCAATGCGCCAAGCACGGCTCTGGTCCAGCAGCGGCCGTTCCATACCTGGTCCAAATCCGGCGTGAGACGGATGGCCTCGTCATGGTCGAGCGACGCGCGATCGTACTCGCTCTTCTTCAAGTGCGCTTCGGCGCGATTGGCGAAGGCTTTTGCGTAGCCGGGGTCCAGCCTGATGGCTTGGTCGAGAGTCTGGATCGCGAGGTCGTATTCGCCCTTCAGTAGGTAGGCCACACCCCGGTTGTTGTAGGGCTTGACGAAATCAGGTGCCAGCTTGATCGATTCATTGAAGTCCTCGATCGCACGGTCGTAATCGCCCTTCGCGACATAGGCATTGCCGCGATTATTATATGGGATGGCCAGGGCTGCTGCCGTGATCTGATGCGAAGCGATCAGTGTTGAGCAGCCGGAAATCCGTGAGTCGAGCGAAATGCGCTCCGAGCCATTGCATAGTTCAAGATCCCTGAGGCTGTTAACTTCCGGCTTCTGCGCAGCAACCAACGACGGCAGGAGCAGCGAAGCAAGGATGGTTGTGATGATCATGCCCCTCGATCCGCGCGTTTGCGCGGCCGCCGTGCGGCAGGCGTGCGCCGAACTTTCTCGACGACGACTGCTGAACAACGCTTGCGCGTGGGGCAATGATCCTAGCAGCCTCGACATATGTTGAAATCGAACTTGTGAGTAGCTTTCTGATCGGATTTCCGCGTCGTGGGTACTGCCGGCTTCTTCTTGCCGTCCTCAATAAGGGTAGAGAATTTGACCGACCCGTCATCCGAAATTTCGACGTGCGGCGTGGTGCCTCGAATTCCCATGGTCGCGACGGGAGTATCGATCTTCATATCGCCCGTCTGTGCAACCTTGCCGGCGACAAAGGTAAACGTCCCCTTGGTTAGACTGAACAATGTCGAATTCGAGTTCCCAGCGGGTTCATACACGAACTCGTCCAAGACCATCCGGGCGTTGATCGACAGATTGAACGTTGTACCATCCGCGAAATTGATGCCGACCCGACCGTTGGCTCCGGTCTGGACGACATCGCCCAGATAGACGGGGTCTCCAACCTTGGTTGGGCCGGACACCGTGGCCTGAATGACGACTGCGGTCCCGTGTTCAATGGTCACCACGCCGGTGACGCTGACGACCCTTCCAATGAGCTTTGCAGTATCCTGAATCGCGGGAGTCGCTGCATTGACTTGCGCTTCCGCAGGATCAGCGAACACGCCTGGCATCGCCAAACCAAAACAAGTCACCAGCGCGGCAATCGTACGTATGAACATGATCTCCCCTTTCTGAGAAGATCGTCGATTATAACGTCTGCGATCCGTCTTTCGACTCCCAGATATCGAGTCCGGACTAGGCCTGGCGGACTAGACTGATGGACCTAGTTTTCCGACGCACGTGACGGCGTTCACGTCGCGCATAGACGGTCGCATTTCAGCCGAGTACATTGAATGAATAAGTTCTGAGGAAGCGTTGGGCTCTGTGCAGGTCACCTGGCATTAGGTGCTTATTCATTTCGCGTGAGGTCATTTTCAGCGGGCTGGTGTCGGTTGCAAGCGCTGAGCGTCTGTTCAAGGCGCAGGCGGCGGATATGACAAGGATGATCTGGCAATCGCACGCGGCTCGCGAATTGTGATAGGCGAGGCTGAGGCAATGTCCATTAGGCGCCATGGCGGTTCGGAGGAGGCACGTAAAGCAGTTGCGATCCCGCATTGTCGACCTGTCGATAGTCCCGGGATTGCGCCAACTGGTGCCGATCATTCGCGCGCCGTGTCAAACGAATACGTCAGTGACTCGAGCGGGCCATCCCGTTCGGGTTGGTTCGCATGGATCAGAAGGCGGCTCGCTTCGATCGCAAGTCGGGTACCGAGAGGGCTCGGGCTGGCGGGAACGGTTGTAGGCACCGCAACTCCATCCAGCGTAACGGGCATGCTGTGGATCACGGCCCTGATGTTGGCTGAGGCAAAGCAAGCCCATGCAGCCGATCCGGATGTCACCTTCCTGGACGATGATGTCATTACGTACAAGGACCTCGCGCACGGCGTGTTCGAGCTCGTGACCAAAGAGGCGGTCCCGCGACATATTCTGGTTGACGATCCCGGACAGACGATTGTTCTGCACGAAAAGGGATCCTCGGTCAGTGTGAACAAAGTCGTAAATACCGCTGCTCAGATGGAAGAGCTCCGCGCCGCACAACAGGACGCTCTCGGCAATCTTTCAAAGGACACGGGAGCAAAGGGGTCAAGCTCGCCTTCGTCCCTTAACCCTCTGACGCCCCAACGAATCGATTTCATCAGGCCTGATGCCCCGCTACCGCAAATTACGCCGGCGATACAAACGATCCTTGTCGTTCCCGTGATCGTCGATCCCCCGGTGCGGTCGTTGACCGTGACGGCTTTGCCGATTGTAAACGACACGTCTGCCTTTGACCATTTCACCCCGACCGCCGGTGCTCTGAAGGCGATCAACTTCAATGCCTCTGCTCCGCTGACCTACGGCATAAGCGGGGGTACCGCTGGCAGCGCGGAGCTGGGCGGTGTGACATATGATGTCTCCAAAGCGGGGCAATATGGCACGCTTTACGTCAACAGCTCGACCGGCGCCTACGCGTTCGTTCCGGATAATCGCGCGATCAATGCCCTGACTGCGACGACAACCGAAGGTTTCGTTGTCAAGGTCTCGGACGGTGCTTCCACGGCCGATCAGACCTTCGCGGTCACCATCAACGGTGTCAATGACGCAGCGATTATCTCCGGCGGCGCGACCGGCGCGGTGAGCGTGGCAGGTGACGCGACCAATGCTGCCGCCGGCGCGGCGAGGGCAACGGGCACGCTTACCGATACGGACGTCGACAATGCGCCCAACACGTTCAAGCCAGTCAGTGCGCCTCAGGCGAGTGATGGCGGGTACGGTGTCTTCACGATGACGGTGGAGGGCGTGTGGACTTACGTGCTGACCGATGCCACGGGTGCGGTGAAGGCGCTCGATGTCGGCGGCACGCTGACCGACAGCTTCACCGTGACGACCATCGACGGCACACCAAAGGTGGTGACAATCATCATCCACGGCGCCAATGACAAGCCAATCGCTCATGCTGACGTGCTGGCCGCACCTCATCCGGGCCAGCCCAATGTGAACCAGGACGCGTCGCTGACGATCGCCGCAAGCACTTTGCTTGCGAATGACACCGACCCGGACACCGGCGATCATCTGGCGGTCGTTTCCGTCGGCGGGACTAGCGCCGGCGGCGCTGCCGTATCGCTCTCCGGCACTGACGTCATCTACGACCCGACGAGCGCTGCTGTCCTTCAGGCCCTCGGGGCCGGGCAGATCTTCACCGATTCCTTCACCTATACGATAGATGACAGTCATGGTGCGGCCGCGTCAGCGACCGTGACGTTGGTCATAGCCGGGGTCAACGATGCGCCGGCGATCGTCAGCGAGACCGACCCATCGGTGCAGGCAGTCGTGGTCAATCCGATCGCGCTGGCCGAGGGAGTAAACACAAACTCGCTCGGGCTGGTCACCGAGACTTTCGATGGTCTGCCAACGGGATCCGACGGGTTCCACGGCAATTTCTACAGTGCTGCCCTGGATGCCACATTTTCGGGCTCGGGAAATGTCGGGGTCATCAACGGATCGATCCCCGGTGTCGCGGTGGCTCTGTTCCTTGGCCCAACACCAGGAAGCGTGGATACCACCGACTATCTGAGCCTCAGTGCCGGCAGCTTCGAGACGATCACGTTTGGCTCGGAGAGAAACACCTTCGGCCTGTATTGGGGCACGATCGACTCCATGAACACCATCAGTTTCTACGATGGCGTGGATCTTGTCGTGTCTTACACCGGTGCCGAAGTCGCCGGACTCCTGAGCGCACATCAGGGCGTGTTCGTTTCGAACGGCTATCTGGAATTTGTCGGCATCCATCCCTTCGATCGGGTCGTTCTGGACACCGGCAACACCAACGCATTTGAGCTCGAGAACATCTCTGCCGGAGTTGTTCCGGATCGCCACGCCGGCCTCGCGGCGCCGGTGGCGGGAACGCTGACTGTGTACGACGCCGATATCGGCGACACGCTCACGGCGTCTGTGATCGGAAACGCCACCATCGAGTTCAGCGGTTCAAACGGCTCAACGACGCTGCCCTTTGGCGTCGACGTCGCAGCGCTGGTCGACGCGAGCGACATCGCGTTCGACATGGTGCAGTCAAATGGCGGAACGCAGACGTTGAATTGGACCTACAAGCCGACCGATCCCAATCTCGATTTTCTCAAGGCCGGCGATGAGTTGACCATCCGGTATACGGCGCAAGTCACCGATGGTCACGGCAATGTGGGAAATCAGGCCCTGACAATCTCGATTGTCGGGGTCGGTACATCGCAGAATATGTCGCATTTGAGCGTTGTCAGCGGTACCGCTGCGGACGAGACCTTTCTCGACGTCGGCAACGGCGTCACGATCTTCGGCGCTGGAGGAAGCGACAATTTCGTGTTCAATGTGAATTTTGGAACCGCGACTATCGGCGATTTCGACGTCGCCAACGACACGATTGAACTCAGCTACAGTCAGTTCAGCAGCGTTGCCGAGATTTTGGCTGCAGCGGCCGAGGCCGGCCCGAATACGATCCTTACTTCGCCCACCACTCACGATGCTATAACGTTGAAGGGGGTGTCACCCTCGCAACTGCAGGGCTTTGATTTTCATCTGCTCTGACGGTCGAAGGCTCAGGGGTGCCGTTATCGCCCCTCCGAATTCCCTTGGGAGGTTCAGGCGTTAGCTCGGCTGGGAGGCGCCTGACGCAACAAGATCCGCTCGATCAAAAAGCAGAGGTGGCAGCTTCCGCCCATAGTACCAGCATCGGGACGGCCCCCCCGCCGGTCGGCGCCCAGGCGACCCCACGCAACAATTTACAATCATAAGTCGATTACCGTACAGACCCCCAGCGCATCTTGCGTTATCTAGCGGTGCGCGGGATAGTGCGCGACAGCCAAAACAATCGGGGACACGGGCGCTCGGCAGTCGGGGCCACATGTTCGGCCAAGAGCTGCGTTTGAATTGCCCCGAGGCCAGGCGCAGCAAGTTCTTCCAACGCGGTAGCTGCGCCTCCGGGCGCAATTGTCTACCCGCATCTATCCTTTCTTGTACCGCGGAAAAACCGGGGCAAAAGAGAGCACATTATGGCCAAGTCCAGGGACCGCGACTGCGAGTCCGTTTCCGACGCATTTGAGGCGGCTTCGCTCGAGCTGGAGCGGTTGTCCGCGCGTCCGCAGCGCAGACGCCGCAAAGAGACCGCACAGCAAACAGGCGCAAAGGGAGCTGCCAGGGGCACGGATGCCGACGGTCAGCGCGTTCCTGGAAAAGACTAGCTGATCTCTGGCGTAACCGAGAGCCCCTGCGCTTCGGTCTGCGTCCAGCATGCTCGCTGGTGCCGCGAGACTGGAGTGACTGCACCCGGCAGACAGACCGAGAATACCAAGGACAATCTGAGGTCCGTCAAGTTTAGGGACGGCAGCCGCTCATACCATATGCCACTGCACTCGGGCAGCATGGTTGGAGAGCGAGTAAGCGTTATGAGATCGTTGTTGATTGCCACATTGATCACTGCGTTAGTGCCGGACCTCGCCCTCGCGCAGCGCGTAACAAGCGCCCGGCCAAGTCTGGCGGCTGGCGGTTCGTCTTCCTCCCGAGACGCGAGTGACAGTCCCGGACCGCTCTGGACCCGACGATCTTCGGTCGAACGGCCTGTACCGGCTCAACCCAAGGCCGCTGCCATCGTTACCAAGACCGAAGCGATAAAGCCTGACACGGCGCAGGACGAGGACAGGTTGCTGGACAAGAAAATCCGAAGTATCTGCAGAGGATGCTGAGGTCGTCGTTCCAAGGTCCGCATTTGCCGTCTCCGGCGAAGCCGCGGCTAATCTTCGATTTCGCTCGCAATCTCTTTCGCCTTGAGATTCCAGGTCCATGAAAGGATCAGAAGCAAAACGACTGGGCAAGCAGTCATAAGCAGCGCTCTCACATGCAGCTCTCGCATGGACTGGAAGAAGAATGGGGCTTGCATCATCACTATCGCAACCAACGCGCTTCCAACGCTCAGATTGTTGAAGAACGTCGCCCTGAGTTTTCGTATCCCGTTGTTGGCGGCTTTCCCCATGATTTGCTCCTGTTCTCAATCTGCTGGCCCGGCCTATGCCGCTGCAGTCTAGCGCAATGAACCGGTCGTTTGAGGGGTGCAATCCGACCGGGACGGTGTCGGCGGCCTCATGATTGCACGTCGAACGAGACGTTCGTCGGTCCTGCCGAGAAGATCAGTCTAACGGTGATCGTTCTGCGCAACGAGCTTTCCCACGGCTTCGATCGTCTTCGCAAAAGCGTCGCGAATCCGTTGCGCGTGGGCTGCACCTTCCGGTTCGTTGAGACATGAGATCTTGACCAGAAGTGCATTCAGAAGACGCGCCGCGAGGGGGTTCTCCGAATGGCGAGAGCGCAGAGCGACCAGTTGCAAACGCATATCGACGAGATCGATGGCATTCTGGTCCACCAGTTGTTCAAGATCAAAGGCGGAGGTTAGCGGTCGCTGAGCATGCGGAGCAGCGACTTCGCTGTGTTGAATCTTGACGGTGTGATGTGCCGCGTGTCGCCGCATGGCTTTTCCCGAGCACACATCCGGCGACCCGAGTGCCCAACCGCGATGGTTCTCGCTCACACGCAGTCTGCATGGGCTGGCCGATGGTCAATTTGACGAAAGTCAAGTTGCAGAGAACGACCTGATCTTCCGACGGGAAATCACGCGTATTTAATCTTTCGGGCGCGTTTGGACGACCATCTGAACTAACCTTGTCGCCGCGCATCCCGAGAGACCCCCTGCCGCTTTCAGGAGTGCGTCGGTGAGGCGAGCGTGCCGATCGGGCGTCAATTGCTGTAGAGCCTCGAGCCCCAGAGCCATGACGACGACAAATATCGCGAACCTGACGTACTGATGGGGATAAGATGTGATGAATAGCGCGCCTAACAGCGCGTAAGCCAGGAAGCGCTCGAGCCCTACTGAGCCTGTCTCAGGTCGTAATCCTATCGGGAACAACGTCACAAGGCAGATCAGCCCGAACGCCGCCCACGTGGCGAATGCTACGAGTTTGTGAGCCATAGAGCACACATAGCGGCGCCAAGGCTTCACCGCAATCCAGTGGATCATGAGTTTCTTCGCACGCGTAAAGACAGAAGCATCCGCCGATTGGCGGGTCTACACCGAGCATCCCTTCACGAACGGATTGGCGGACGGCTCGCTCGCTGAAGCGGCGTTTCGTCACTACCTCGCTCAGGAATCCCTGTTCCTCATCGAGTTTGCGCGCGCCTACGCGCTCTCGGTCTACAAGTCGCCCAAGCTTGCCGACATGCGTGAAGCATTGGCCTGCCTCTCGACCATCCTGGATGTCGAGATGAACCTTCATGTGAAACTCTGTGCTGGGTGGGGGCTATCTCCGAGCGACCTTGAAGAAACACCTCCTGCGATCGAGATGTTGGCCTACACACACTACGCGCTCGACGCCGGATTGCGCGACGATCTGCTGGCACTCAAGGTGGAGCCTGCCCCCTTCGTGATCGGTTACGCGGAGATCGCAACGCGGCTCGTCTCGCGCCCCGATGTGGGACGCTGCGACGAATCCCTATCGCGTTTGGATCGCGGAGTACGCCGGCGTGCATACCAGGAGGTCGCAGCGAGAGCGCGGGCGCAACCGGACCATCTCGCCGATCTCTACGCCACGCCAGCCCGCGAGGCAGAGCTGATTGCGGTCTTCAAGGAAGCCACCCGGCTCGAGGCAGACGTCTGGCAGATGGGGTGGCGCGCAGGCCAGTATGTTGAATAGGCCTTCGGCAATCGCCGGGCGCATAACCTGAAGGTCATAGGTTTGGAACTGTGGATCCCCTTGCCCAGGGGCAGGAATGGTGTGCCTTTGCGATCGCTCGAGCCTGATCACCGCAAGCGCGACCATGTCGCCGGTTGTCATGAACTGCGGCAGTGTCTTCGCAAGCACGCCCTTCGCCAGACGTTGTCGGTAACACGCAATGCGCCGTTCCGCCCGCCACGGTCATCAATGCTTGGACCTCACGGGTTCGCATAAGATTGAAAGGTAGATCGGTCCGCTCGCGCCCCATCTCTGGAGACAAGAGATTGATATCGAGAAATCTGGTTGGCGACCCGAACCCAGCTTTGGGAGATGGATTTAAGAAGTCTTGCTTCGGTCTCGCTCTGCGCCGATTGCATTAACCGGTGATATTCTGCCGCCTGGGCTTCGCACTGCTTTACAGCATTCATGATCCTGCCCTCACTCGAGCTTCTAAATGAACCCGTCTAACTTTAACCTGTTCCCGGGCTCAGTCTGTGCGTTAGTTCACATACGGGTGACGCGCTGACAACCCTGACCTTGATAACCTCGTCATCAACAAGAAGCATCGGTAAATCCTCCGTCGGTGGGTACAAAGCCGTGCCGCTCCCGACATGGCGTCACGCGTAGACACCGTGCTCAAGTCGAACGAGAAAATCTTCCACCAACTCAACACCAGCCGGTGTGGCCAACAGATCGATTGGCTTATGCTGGTTCAAGCCGATAGCCGGCCGTTCCAACCATTGCTCAGCTTCCTGCATGGAACCGAAAATGGAGGTTGCTTTCGCCAGGACTTCCGCGAGCATAAAGCACCCCGCGTTCTCGGCGCGTTCGCAAATGCTATTATGGCAGTATATATAGCGCTATCAATAACTTATTAACTGCCAGGCAGGCGCGCTGGAGGGCGTAAGACTCGTCCTTCCAAGCTGAATACGAGGGTTCGATTCCCTTCACCCGCTCCAGCCCACGATTTTCGACGCTCCGCTGCGATTTCGTGTCTTCGGCGGGTGATACCCGGGCCGAGTGAGCTGCGTGTTGCCTTGAGGGCTTGCCCGATCGATCGGCCGCTCCGCAGCCCCGGTCAGAGCGCGACATCCCGGTTGACGTTCTTGTACAGAAGATAGACCGACTGGGTCGAACCGGTGGGGTAGAATTGCTGCGGACAGAACGATCCCATCCAGATGAAGTCATCGACCCAGATTTCGTGCCAGCTAGCGCCAAGATAGTACAAACCTTGCCCTTCCAGCATGAGCAAACCGTGCTCCATGATGTGGGTCTCGACGGCTGGGAAACAGACGCCGGGTTGGAAGAACATCAGGTTCATCTCGAAATCGAACCGCAAATCGCCCATCGGCAGCAGGTGCTTGAAGCCGCGTCCCTCCAGCCCTGTATGGTTCGTCATCGGCATCGATTGCTGTTGACCGGTGATGGCCGTCGGTGCCGCAATGCCCTCAACCGTCTCATAACGTTTCTTGACCGCGACAACGCGGGCGGGAGCGGTGGGATGGCAGCGCAACGTGAAGGACGTGCCCGGCGGAACATAGGCAAAGGCGCCTGACGTCAGTGAGGTCGGGGCTTCGGTGCCGATGCTGATGTCGACGGCTCCCGCCACGACGTAGAAGAAATGCTGAAGATCCACGCAGATCGGTTGGGCCGTGCCGCCCGAGGGGTCGATCTCCAGCATGAATTGGGCAAAATCGGCGCCGAGCGTCGGCGCCGCCAGAAAACGCACGGTCGTCGACGACCACGCCGGGAGCCGGCTCTTCAACACGCCTTCAGGAGGCATGAACGCGAAGTTGCGGCCGACGACGGCGCGGCTGTGGCCGATCGCGCCGGGACGAACGATGCCGGGTTTGGCAGGCAGATCGGTCGGGTGCATCCTGGATTCCTTGGTCAAGTCGCAACAGCGTGGCGCTGCGAAGCACGCAAGACCGGAGTGTTGCGACGCGCGCGAATGGGGTTCGTACCGGCTTCTTCAATTTGATAGATGAGCGCGATGTGTCCCGCAACGCCGCTCGTGCGGCGGCCGCCCCCGGAGCATTTCCGTCATCCGACGTTGTCTGGCGCCTGAGCGGTCTTCAGAGCCTTTGAGCCGCGCCGGCCGAAGATGCCGCCGGGCCGGCGAGGCCGGCGGCGCATTGCCATATTGGGTTGACCCCGGCGGTTGATATGTCAGAGAAGGGCGGGTGGGGGCCGGAACGGGCGGCCGGCGCCCCCGGGGCGCTGTTGGGAGCAGGATGCGGATATGACTGAGCGGATCGCTCTCATCACCGGCGTGACCGGCCAGGACGGGGCTTATCTCGCCGAATATCTGCTGTCGCTCGGCTATGTCGTGCACGGCATCAAGCGGCGCTCGTCCTCGTTCAACACCGCCCGCGTCGACCACCTGTATCAGGATCCGCATGTCGGCAACGTGCCGTTCCTGATGCATTACGGCGACATGACGGATTCGACCAACCTGATCCGCCTGGTGCAGCAGATCCGGCCGACCGAGATCTACAATCTCGCCGCCCAGAGCCACGTCGCCGTCAGCTTCGAGAGCCCGGAATACACCGCCAATGCCGACGCCATCGGCGTGCTGCGCCTGCTGGAGGCGATCCGCATCCTCGGCATGGAGAAGGAGACGCGGTTCTACCAGGCCTCGACCTCCGAGCTCTATGGCCTCGTGCAGGAGATCCCGCAGAAGGAGACCACGCCGTTCTATCCGCGCTCGCCTTACGGCGTGGCAAAGCTCTACGGCTACTGGATCACGGTGAACTACCGCGAGGCCTACGGCATGTTCGCGTCCAACGGCATCCTGTTCAACCACGAAAGCCCGATCCGCGGCGAAACCTTCGTGACGCGCAAGATCACCCGCGGCGTTGCGCGTATCGAGGTCGGGCTGGAGGACACGCTTTATCTCGGCAATCTCGAAGCCAAGCGCGACTGGGGCCACGCCAGGGACTATGTGGAAGGCATGCACAAGATCCTGCAAGCCGACAAGCCCGACGACTTCGTGCTGGCGACCGGCGAGACGCGTTCGGTGCGGGAGATGGTCGAATTGTCGTTCGCTCACGTCGGCCGGCGCATCGCATGGCGGGGCGCAGGCGTCGAGGAGACCGGTGTCGATGCGAAGAGCGGCAAGACCGTGGTGCGGATCGATCCGACCTATTTCCGCCCGACCGAGGTCGATCTCCTCGTCGGCGATGCCAGCAAGGCGCGCGAGGTGCTCGGCTGGAAGCCGAAGCGCAGCTTTGCCGAGCTCGTCGAGGAGATGATGACGAGCGATCTGGCCGAGGCAAAGCGGGATGCGGCCAATGGCAAACGCACCGTTTGAGTTGAAAGGCAAGAGCGTCTACGTCGCCGGCCATCGCGGCATGGTCGGCAGCGCGCTGGTGCGCCGGCTCGCGGGAGAGGACGTCAAGCTCGTCACGGTGGACCGTCGCGAGGTCGATCTGTGCAACCAGGCCGCCGTATCCGAGTGGTTCGCAAGGGTGCGGCCGCAGGTCGTGTTCCTTGCCGCGGCAAAGGTCGGCGGCATCGTCGCCAACGACACGCTGCGCGCCGAGTTCATCTACGACAACATCGCGATCGCGGCGAATGTGATCCACGCCGCGCATCAGAACGGCGCCGAGAAGCTGATGTTCCTCGGCTCGTCCTGCATCTACCCGAAGCTGGCGCCGCAGCCCTTGCGCGAAGACTCGGTACTATCAGGCCCGCTCGAGCCGACCAACGAGCCCTACGCCATCGCCAAGATCGCCGGCATCAAGATGGCGGAGGCCTATCGCAGCCAGTACGGCTGCGACTTCATCAGCGTGATGCCGACCAATCTCTACGGCCCCGGCGACAATTATCACCCTGAGATGAGCCACGTCGTCGCCGCGCTGATTCGCCGCTTCCACGAAGCGAAGGTTTCGGGCGCGGGAAGCGTCGTCGTGTGGGGCACCGGCACGCCGCGGCGCGAGTTCCTCTATGTCGACGACATGGCGGATGCCTGCGTGCACCTGATGAAGACCTATTCGAGCGCGGAGCTGATCAATATCGGCACCGGCGAGGACATCACCATCGCCAAGTTCGCGCGCGTCGTCGCGGAAATCGTCGGTTATCGCGGCGAGATCGGTTTCGACACCTCGCGCCCCGACGGCACCCCGCGCAAGCTGCTCGACGTCAGCCGGCTCGCGGGGCTCGGCTGGCGCGCGACGACCACGCTTCACGATGGCTTGAAGCGCGCCTATGCGGCCTATCAAGCCGGCGCGCCCGGGACGGGGCCCAAGTAAGAACCTTCACCGCAAACACGAGTCGGCCGGTCGGGCAGGCGAGGGGCACGAGGTTCATGTCAGCGTCCCCGGCCGCGAAGCCGGCGAGAATCCGTGGGGAATCTAGCTTCATCGCCGTGTGACCACGGACGCCGAACCTCGCATGCTCCAAATTTCATTCGCAGCCGTGCAATCTCGACATTCTGGTTGACGTATCAGCATCCAGGGGTTGTATTGTGACATCAGAGCATGAATTGCGGGAGAGGAGGAAGCCCACTTGCCACTCCGCGCGACCGCATGAGTGATGACGCCCCGTCCGGCAGGACCAAAGGCGAGGTGAGGTCATGGTGATCGCGTCAACCTGGGACACCGAGAGAGCCGATTATCGCGCCGTCGTCAACGAATGGCACGTGGTCCGCCGGAGCGAGGAGGTCGCGGAAGGCGCCATCGTGCCGGCGCGCCTGCTTGGCGAGGATATCATCCTGTGGCGCCACGACGGCGAGGTTCACGCCTGGAAGGACTATTGCCGTCATCGCGGTGCGCGCTTGTCGCTCGGCTGGGTGAAGGACGGTTGCGTCGTCTGCCCCTACCATGGCTGGGAATACGGCACTGATGGAGCCTGCCGCCGTTACCCGGCCCATCCGACGACCCGGCCGACGAGCCGGGCCGCGGCATTCCGGCATCATGCGGTCGAGCGGTATGGATACATCTGGGTCTGCATGGGCGATCCCGTCGCCGCTATTCCCAAGTTTCCCGTTTGGGAGGATGCGACCTATCGCAAGGTCCAGGCCGGGCCGTATTACTACAACGCAAACGCCCTTCGTGCCGTGGAGAACTTCCTCGACCCCGCGCACTTTCCGTTCGTGCACGCCAACCTCAATGGCAACCCCGACGATCCCGATGAGCTCGTGGATTACGATGTCGCGTTGACAGGCGAAGGTTTGCGCACCAGTGAGATCACCTTGTTTCAGCCCTACGGCGATCATCGCGGCATTCCGATCACGGCAGTTTATCGTTACTACTGCTTCCGCCCGACGACGGCCTATTTCAACAAGGAGACCGGTGAGGTCGAGCGCTTCTGCACGTTCCTCGCCGTCACGCCGGTCGATCTGGAAAATTGCGTGCTGCATCTGACCGCCGCCGTCAATTATGGCTTTGATGTCGACGCCGAGCAGATCGTGTCGCGCATGGACAAGGTGTACGAGCAGGATCGCGTGATCGTCGAGTCGCAACGCCCGAAGACTTTGCCGCTTCATCCCAAGGACGAGATCCACCTGAGAAGCGATCTTCTCGGCGTGGAGTATCGCCGCTGGATTCGTGCATTGGCGGGTGAGGGACTCATGCCGGATCGCGCGCAAGAGGCGGCGGACGAGGGCGCGGTCGCAAGCTGAGTGACCGGGCGAAGCGCAATGCGCGTGACGTTGCAGCAGGCACTTTGAGTGCGGCGGCCTTCAAACGTCCGTCGCGCAAATAACATCATGTTAGGTTTATCGCATAACTGGGTAATTGTGTTAGCCCGGCGATAGCCTATTGTCGCGACCAATCAGACACCTATCGGCAGTGGCAAGCGCTTGCGGAAACTCTGCAGAGCGCGCGGAGAGTGCTGCCCAATTTCCAGCGAAGCCCGTCAACGGGACGTCAGAAAACCCAGTGGAGGAATTTTCAGATGACCGCGATCCGACACATGAGTCAGTCCAGGAAGGCTGCTGCCAGCGGCTGGATCGGGTCGGCTCTCGAATATTATGACTTCTTCATCTACGCGACTGCCGCGTCGCTGATCTTTCCGCAAATCTTCTTCCCGTCGGACAATCCCACCGTCGCCATCGTCGCATCGCTGGCGACCTATGGCGTCGGCTACGTGGCGCGTCCCATCGGCGCCTTCGTCCTCGGACATTGGGGCGACACCCATGGCCGCAAGACCGTTCTCATCGTCTGCATGTTCCTGATGGGCATCTCGACCATGGCGGTCGGTATCCTGCCGACCTATCAGCAGGTCGGCATCCTCGCACCGATCCTGCTCGTCATCCTGCGTCTCATCCAGGGATTTGCCGTTGCCGGCGAAATCTCCGGTGCAAGCTCGATGATTCTGGAGCACGCCCCGTTCGGTCGGCGCGGCTTCTATGCAAGCTTTGCGCTCCAGGGCGTGCAGGCCGGACAAATTCTCGCCGCCGCCGTCTTCCTGCCACTGGCGGCCTACATGCCGACCGAGGCCTTCAACAGCTGGGGCTGGCGGATTCCGTTCTTGCTGTCCTTCTTCGTCATCGTCGCGGGCTACATCATTCGCCGCGAAGTCGACGAAACCCCTGCCTTTGCCCGCGAGGGCGAGCGGGGAGAAACGCCGCGGGCGCCCATCGTCCAGGCCATCAAGCTGAGCTGGCGCGACATGCTCAGGGTCATCTGCATGGCCCTGATGAACGTCATTCCTGTTGTTGCGACCATCTTCGGTGCGGCCTATGCGGTGCAGCCGGCCTATGGCATCGGCTTTGCCAAGGATGTCTATCTCTGGATCCCGGTGCTCGGAAACATGCTGGCCGTGTTCGTCATTCCCTTCGTCGGCCATCTCTCCGACAAGGTCGGCCGCAAGCCGCCGATCATCGTGGGCGCGCTTCTCTCCGGCTTGCTCGCCTTCGGCTATCTTTATGCCATCAGCATCAGGAACGTGCCGCTTGCGATCCTGCTGTCACTGCTGATGTGGGGCGTGGTCTATCAGGGCTACAACGCGATCTTCCCGAGCTTCTACCCCGAGCTGTTTCCGACCCGCACCCGTGTGTCGGCGATGGCGATCTCGCAGAACATAGGCACGACCATCACCGCGTTGCTTCCAGCCCTGTTTGCGATCGTGGCGCCTCCCGGCTCGGCCAACATTCCCTTGACGGTGGGCGCGATCGCCTTCGGCATCACTGTTATCGCGGCGCTGGCGGCCGTCACGGCTCGGGAAACCTATCGCGTCAGCATCGACGATCTCGGTAATCCCAAGGCCGTTCCGATGGCGCGGGCCGACTATGAGCGGCAGCGCACGGAGGCGGCGAACGGAGCGGCCGCAATTCCGACCTGACGGAAACGCAAGGAGGCCTCCGCTGCGATCGATGATGTTTGCAGCGGCAAGGCTCCACGCATGACAAGGCTCGACGCGTGACGCGACAGCTTGTTCGAACTCTGTGCGCGCGAGCGCGATCATCATGAGGTTGCAGAATGAACCCCGTCGTCGTTGCCGTCGCCATCACCGGCTCGGTTCCGCGCAAGAAGGACAATCCCGCGGTCCCGGTTCTGCCGTCCGAACAGATCGAGTCGACGCACCAGGCCTTCGAAGCCGGCGCCACGCTCGCCCATATCCATGTTCGCAACGATGACGAGACGCCGTCCTCCGATCCCGAGCGCTTTGCCCTCGTGCAGGAGGGGATCAGGAAGCATTGCCCTGACATGATCGTTCAGTTCTCGACTGGTGGGCGGGGCCGCGATCCCTCGGCGCGCGGATCATCGCTCTACCTGAAGCCGGACATGGCTTCGCTCTCCACCGGATCGGTGAACTTTCCGACGATTGTCTACGAGAACAGCGCCGCGCTGGTCGACACCCTCGCCACCGGCATGAAGGCGAACGGCATCCGTCCGGAGATCGAGATCTTCGATTTGTCGCATCTGCATGGCGCCCGCCGCCTGATCGAAGCGGGGCTGATGGACACACGTCCGCACGTGCAGTTCGTGATGGGCGTCAAGAACGCAATGCCGGCCGACGAGCATGTCCTCGACATCCTGCTGGGCGAGTTGAGGCGGCTGATCCCGAAAGCGACGTGGACGGCGGCCGGGATCGGACGCCATCAGGCCGAGGTCATGGGCTGGGCGCTTGCGCGTGGCGCCGATGCGGTTCGCACCGGGCTCGAGGACAATGTCAGGATCGACAAGACGCGCCTGGCCGCCAGCAACGCGGAGCTCGTGACCATCGCCGGCGAGGCTGTCGCGCGCCACGGCCGGCGCGTGGCGACCGCGGCCGAGGCGCGATCCCTGCTCGGGCTCGCGGGGTAGGGGCTACTGCCTCCTCCTGACATGCTCCCGGCCGCCTTCTGCCATTCGGTGGCCGGCGTTCCCGTGCGCTGAGTCTCCGGATAAGACAGGTGTCTCAGGCGCCATCTGCGCCTGCCGGGCAGGCGACGAGTGGAATGCGATTCCTGAAATCTGACAGCAGACTCCTTGGGGTCCTGCTGGTGCTGGCAATCACGCAACTCATTGGATGGGGGACGATCGGGCTTCCGCCGATCGTCGGCCGCGATCTTGCGGCCGATTTCGGCATGAGCCTGCCGATGGTGTTTGCAGGCACCTCCACGCTTTACGTCACCATGGGGCTGTGCGCCCCCTGGCTCGCCAAGGCGTTCGCACGGCACGGCGCCCGCAAGGTGATGATGGTGGGCACGGTCGTTGCCGTGCCGGGTTACATCGTGCTGTTCTTCGCGCGTGAGCCAATCCTCTATTTCGTGGCCTGGGTGATCCTCGGCATGGGCGGCAGCGCCACGTTGTCGACCGGTGCCTATATCATGCTCAACGAGGTTGCCGGGCGGCAGGCCAAGAACGCCATCGGCGCGCTCATGCTGGTGACGGGCCTCTCCAGCAGCATCTTCTGGCCGACCACTTCGTTTCTCAGCGGTCATTTCGGCTGGCGGGGCACCTGCCTCGTCTACGCCGCCATGCTGATCCTGGTCTCGCTTCCGCTCTATGCTTTCGGTGCGCCGCGCCGGAAGGTCGTGGAGGACGAGGGTGGGGAGGCTGCAAGACCTTCCGATGCGCCTGCGATTCCGCGCGGCACTTTCAATCTCGTCGTGATCGCGATCACGCTCAACGCCTTCGTCAATTTCGGCCTCGGCGCCGTCCTCATCGAGCTGCTGCGGGCCGAGGGTCTCGCACCAGCCCAGGCCATCGCCTTCGGCTCGATGCTCGGCGTGATCCAGGTCAGCGCCCGAGGGCTCGATTTCCTCGGCGGCGGACGGTGGGACGGAATCACGACCGGGCTTGTCGCCGGCACGGCGCTGCCCGTCGCCATGCTGCTACTGATGGTGAGCGAGGGGGCGACCTGGGCGGTCGCGGTCTTCATCCTGCTCTACGGCGCCGGCAGCGGCGCGATGGCGGTGGCCCGCGCAACGATCCCGCTCGTATTCTACGACCAGGCCGAATTCGCCAAGGCGATGTCGATGATCGCGCTGCCGCTCAATCTGGCATCCGCCATCTCGCCGCCGCTGCTGGCCGCTCTGCTCACCCAGTTCGGTAGCCGCGGCGCGCTGAGCCTGACGCTGGTATTCTCCTGCGCAACGGTGCTGATCCTGGTCCTGCTCGGCCGCCGCCGGCCGCAGGTGGCTGCGGCGGCCGCGACCTGAGCCCGACGAGGTAAATTCGCGGTGCGGAAATTCGCCGCCATGGCGATCCCGCTGCCGGCCGGTGGATGCCCGTATGCCCGCAGTGCAGTGCTCACGGCTTGAAAATAGTGTATCCGCAGGGAGCGCGGCCACGGCCGGACCTCAGCACTCGGGCCGCCGCGCCAAGATCCAGTTCCCCGGAGGAAACTTACATGTCGGCCCTGCCGCTTTCAGGCATCAAGATCCTTGACCTTACCCGCGTGCTCGCCGGGCCCCTGTCGGCCCAGATGCTGGGAGACTTAGGGGCGGAGGTCATCAAGATCGAGCGGCCGGGCACCGGCGACGACGCGCGCGCCTTCGGCCCGCCTTACCTGGCCGATCCCGAGGGCAAGGCGAACAACAACAATTCGTTCTACCTTTGCGCCAACCGCAACAAGAAGTCGGTCACGGTCAACATCGCCAAGCCCGAGGGCCAGGCGATCATCCGCGAGCTCGCCAAGGACGTCGACGTCTTCATGGAGAACTACAAGGTCGGCGATCTCAAGCGCTATGGCCTGGACTACGAGACCATCAAGGCGATCAATCCCCGCATCATCTACTGCTCGGTGACCGGCTTCGGCCAGACCGGCCCGTACGCGCCGCGCGCCGGCTATGACGCCATCCTGCAGGCGATGGGCGGCCTGATGAGCGTCACCGGCCACATGGATGGCGAGCCGGGCGAGGGCCCGATGAAGGTCGGTCCCTCGATCGTCGATTACATGACCGGCATGAACACCTCGATCGGGATTCTCTCGGCGCTCTACCATCGCGACGCCAATGGCGGCGTCGGACAGCATCTCGACGTCTGCCTGTTCGACACCGTGATTGCCTCGCTCAGCCACTGGCTCCAGATCTACCTCGTCAACGGCAAGACCCCGCCGCGCCGCGGCACCTGGGGCAATGGCGGGATGCCGGCCGGCGTGTTCCGCTGCACCGACGGCGAGCTGATGCTGGTGGTCGGCAATGACGGCCAGTTCCAGCGCACCTGCGCGGTGCTCGGTGAGCCCGAGCTCGCCAACGACAAGCGCTTCGTCAAGAACAACGACCGCGTCGTGCACGGCAAGGAGATCATGGCGATCTTCGCCGGCCTGTTCCTGAAGAAGCCGGTGGCCTATTGGCTCGACAAGCTGGAGGAGGCCGGCGTGCCGTCGGGTCCCATCAACAATTTCGAGCAGGTGTTTTCCGATCCGCACGTCCAGTCGCGCGGCATGCGGGTGAAGACCGAGCACAAGTTCGAGCCGGAGCTGTCGCTGATCCGCAACGCGCTGACCTTCTCGGAAACTCCCATCAAGAACTACCGCGCGCCGCCGCTGCTCGGCGAGCACACCCAGGAGGTGCTCGGCGGCAAGCTCGGCTATGACTCGGGGAAGATCGACGACCTGAAGAAGCAGGGGATCATCTAGTTCTGACGAAGCAGCGCGCGCTCTTACCCTCCCCTGGAGGGGGAGGGTCGATGCGCATGCAGCGAAGCGAAATGCGCAGCGGGGTGGGGTGACAGTCTCTCCGCGTCGTACAGTGCTCGTGTTGAGAGATCACCCCACCCCGGCGCTGCGCGCCGACCCTCCCCCTCCAGGGGAGGGTCAGGTAGATTTGCGCAAGGTACTTGAGCCACGACGACATCGGGACAGCATCGCATGACCGGCAAAACCATCATCACCTGCGCGATCACCGGCAACCTGACCAAGCCCGAGCAGTCGCCGTACCTGCCCATCACGCCCGAGCAGATCGCGACATCCGCGCTGGAGGCGGCGGAGGCGGGAGCGGCCATCGCCCACATTCATGTGCGTGATCCCGCCACGGGGCGGCCCTCCATGTCGATCGATCTCTATCGGGACGTGGTGGAGCGCATTCGCGCCCGCAACAAGAGCCTCGTCATCAATCTCACCACCGGTCCCGGCGGTCGTTTTGTTCCTTCGCACGACGATCCCCGCATCGCCGGCCCCGGCACCACGCTGCTTGCCCCCGAAAAGCGCGTCGAGCATGTCGAGCTGCTCAAGCCCGACATCTGCACGCTCGACCTCAACACGATGAATTCGGGCGGCGAGGTCGTGATCAACACGCCGCGCAACGTCCGCATCATGGCCGACCGGATGAAGGCGGCCGGCGTGCTGCCGGAGATCGAGCTGTTCGATTCCGGCGACTGCCATCTGGCGCGCGACCTGTTCGCCGACGGCACGCTGAACGGGCCCGGCCTGTTCTCCCTCGTGCTGGGGGTCAAATACGGCTTCTCGGCAACGCCGGAGACGATGTTCTATGCCCGCAGCCTGCTGCCGCCGGGCGCGATCTGGTCCGGCTTCGGCATCGGCCGCGCCGAATTCCCGATGGTGGCGCAGGCCTTTCTGCTCGGCGGCCATGTCCGCGTCGGCATGGAGGACAATCTCTATATGTCCAAGGGCGTGCTGGCGAAGAGCAATGCCGAGCTGGTCGCGCATGCCGCCGGCATTCTGAAGAGCCTGGGGGCGAGCGTTGCGACCGCGGCCGATGCGCGCGCGATGCTCGGGCTCGGCTGATCGCCATTGGACAAATCGTGACGCCATCGTGACGCTCGCGCGGCCTTTCGTGAAGCTTGCGCGCAATCCCCAGATAAACCCGGTCCGTACAGATACAGGCTTCCGCTTCGCGCGCGAGTCAGATTCGATCTCTCCATTGGGTTCGGGAGGGAAATACATGTCCTATACCATCGGGTTTCAAGCCAAGAACCAGAAGGCAATTCTGGCGACCGAGGCGGCAACCGCCAATCAGGCCGTCGCGATCATTGCCGCGCTGCGGCAAAGCGCCGACGAAATAAAGTTCATCCGCTCGCCGCAGGAAGGCGAGATGGGCATCGAGATGCTGCTGCTGCTCGCCAAGGAAGAGGCCGAGGAGATGCCGCAGCGGGCCTAACCCGCCGCTACGACCACACTTCGACCAGAAGCGAAACATGCCGGCTACAGAATAATGTAGTCAGGCCTCAGTCTCGCTTGAACCGAAGGTGGCCGCCCATGAAACGCGAAGCGCTCCGCGTCGAACCGATCTCGTCCTTTCTCGATCGCTGGAAGGCGCCGACCTCGCCGGTGACGCGCGCCGGCAACATGATCTTCGTCGCAGGCCTGCCGCCATTCGACCCCGAGACCGGCGAGATCGCCTCCGCGCCGATCGAGCGGCAGAGCGAGATCATCATGGAGCAGATGAAGCTGTGCCTTCAGACGGCCGGCGCCTCGCTGGACAACGTCATGAAGTGCAACGTCTACTGTACTTCGACCAGGCACTTCGCCGCGTTCAACGCGGTCTATGCGCGCTATTTCCCGATCGATCCGCCGGCGCGGATCTTCGTCTGCACGCCGGAATGGTTCGCTCCCTTCGACGTCGAGATCGACTGCATCGCGATGATGTGAGGCGCTAGCGCGCGTCTCGCGCGAGTGCGCGCGCCGGCGCCTTCGTCTCGTTGCGTCCCGCCGTCAGTGCCATCGTCGCCACGCTGACGACGCGTGCGACCACGTCCTCGACGTCGTCGAGGTCGCATTTGCCTTCCGATAGCTTCGTCAGCCGCTCGCTCTCGCGGATGGTGTGGTGGGCCATGGCGAGCGCGAAGTTGAGGCCCCAGTAGATATCGACGTCGCTGCGGTCGGGCAGGGACCTGCGCATCGCGCCGGCGAATTTGCGCAAATGGTCGATCTCGCGGTTCTTGATGCGGCGGATCGGCGGCACGGATTCGATCGAGGCGCGGATCATGAAGCGCGCCGCGGTCGAGCGCTGGTTCTCGGGGCCGAGGCAGCCGCGCAAGGTCGGGCCGACCAGCGCGCGCAGGATCACCTCGATCGGCGCGCGGCCGCCGCCTTCTTCTTCCGCAGCCTTCAATTCGCGCAAGCGCTCGCGATTGGTCGCGATCGAGCGGGTCACGAACAGCTCCGCGATCAACTCGTCCTTCGAGCCGAAATGATAGTTCACCGCCGCGAGGTTGACACTGGCCGCCGCGACGATGTCGCGCAGCGTCACGTCGCCGAAGCCGCGATCGGCGTAGAGCCGTTCGGCGGCCGCGAGAATGGCAGACCTCGTAAGATCGCTGGCCATGGGGCGCTCAGGGGAGGGAGTTGCAATTCAAACAGTTGTATGAAACTATCGTTTGAAGGCCGGGAAAAGTCAATCCGCAATCGGGACTCGTTCGCAACGCGCGAAGCGGGGTCTGGAGACTTGCAAGGTTTGCGCATTCGCGCTTGCAGGCCATGCGTGGCGGGAGGACAGTCCGGCGCAAAAGGATCAGCGAGAGAGAAACGAGGAGCGTCCCATGGATTTCGACCTGTCCCCCAAGCAGAAGGAATGGCTCGACCGCGTGCGGTCGTTCATGGCCAAGCACGTGCGCCCGGCGGTGCCGGTTTATGACGAGCAGGATCGCAGCGGCGAGCGCTGGAAGGTCATCCCGGTGCTCGAGGAGCTCAAGAAGAAGGCGAAGGCCGAAGGCCTCTGGAACATGTTCATGCCGCCGAACGAGCATGAGGATGACGAATTCCGCGGCGCGGGATTGACCAATCTCGAATATGCGCTGCTGTCGGAAGAGATGGGTCGCATCACCTGGGCTTCGGAAGTCTTCAACTGTTCCGCGCCCGACACCGGCAACATGGAAGTGTTCATCCGCTACGGCTCCAGGGAGCAGAAGCGCAAATGGCTGCGTCCGCTGATGGACGGCGAGATCCGCTCGGCCTTCCTGATGACGGAACCCGCGGTCGCCTCGTCGGACGCGACCAACATCGAGACCCGCATCGAGCGCGACGGCGACCATTACGTGATCAACGGCCGCAAATGGTGGTCGTCGGGCGTCGGCGATCCCCGCTGCAAGATCGCGATCCTGATGGGCAAGACCGATTTCAAGGCGGCCAAGCACCAGCAGCAGTCGCAGATCCTGGTTCCGCTCGACACGCCAGGCATCAAGGTCGAAAAGATGCTTCCCGTGTTCGGCTTCGACGACGCACCGCACGGCCATGCGCAGGTGCTGCTCGAGAACGTGCGGGTGCCGAAGGAGAACATCCTGCTCGGCGAGGGCCGCGGCTTCGAGATCGCGCAGGGCCGCCTTGGCCCTGGCCGTATTCACCACTGCATGCGCACCATCGGCAAGGCCGAGGAGGCGCTGGAGAAGATGGTGAAGCGGCTCGCCTCGCGTACCGCGTTCGGCAAGAAGATCATCGAGCATTCGGTGTGGGAGCAGCGCATCGGCGAGGCCCGCACCGATATCGAGATGAACCGTCTCTTGTGCCTCAAGGCCGCCGACATGATGGACAAGGTCGGCAACAAGGCCGCGCAGCTCGAGATCGCCATGATCAAGGTTGCCGGTCCTAACATGGCCTTGAAGATCATCGATCAGGCGATCCAGGCCTTTGGCGGCGCCGGCGTTTCGGACGAGGCGGGCCTTGCGAAGGACTACGCCCACATCCGCACGCTGCGTCTCGCCGACGGTCCGGACGAGGTGCACAATCGCGCCATTGCCAGACTTGAAGTTCGGAAGTATGCCAACTCTCCCGGTCACTAGGCGGGAGGGCCGCACGGCGCTCCCGATTTGAAGAAACGACAGGGCATGACCCGATCGGGGTGACCGCTTGACGCAAGTGCGTCGGCGGTTACCGATTAGGATCATGCTCGGCCTGAAAAGGTCAGGACTGAAGAGGGAGCGTCACCGTGGCTGACGGCGTCAGGAAAGACGAAGAGTTCTCGGGCACCAAGCCGGTCGAGGAGCGGCATCGTTTCGACGAGCTGCGCCTCGAGGCGTGGATGCGCGACAACGTCGAAGGCTATGAGGGACCGCTGGTCGTCCTGCAGTTCAAGGGCGGCCAGTCCAACCCGACCTACCGGCTCAACACGCCGAAGCGCTCCTACGTGATGCGCAGAAAGCCGTTCGGCAAATTGCTGCCGTCGGCGCATGCGGTCGATCGCGAATACCGCGTGATCGCAGCCCTTGGAAAGCAGGGCTTTCCGGTCGCGCGCGCCTATGCGCTGTGCCAGGACGACGCCGTCATCGGCGCCGCCTTCTACATCATGTCGATGGAGGAGGGCCGGGTGTTCTGGGATCCGACGCTGCCGAGCCAGGATGGCGATGCGCGCCGGAAGATCTTCACCAGCAAGATCGAGACGCTGGCCCAGCTCCACATGTTCGACCCTGTTGCGATCGGCCTTGGCGAGTTCGGCAAGCCCGGCAATTATTTCGCGCGGCAGATCGACCGCTGGACCAAGCAATATCGGGCGTCCGAGACCCAGCACATTCCGGAATTCGAGAAGGTCGCCGAATGGCTGCCCAAGACCGTGCCGGAACAGGCGCGGGTCTCGATCGTGCACGGCGACTACCGCCTCGACAATATGATTTTCCACGCGACGGAACCGCGCGTGCAGGCCGTGCTGGACTGGGAGCTGTCGACGCTCGGCGATCCCATGGCCGACTTCACGTACCTGTTGATGCAGTGGATCATGCCGGGCCTTGAGGGAGCCGACCTCAAGGCGCTGAACATCCCGAGCCTGGAGGAGGCCGCGCAGATCTATTGCAACGTCACCAAGATGACGGTGCCCGATCTCAACTGGTACTTCGCCTACAATCTGTTCCGCCTCGCCGGCATCACCCAAGGCATCGCCGGCCGCGTCCGCGACGGCACAGCGGCGAATGCCAAGGCGCTGGAGTCAGCCAAGCGCACCGTGCCGCTGTCGCAGGCGTCATGGGAATACGCGCAGAGGGCGGGCGCGGTTTAGGGGATGACAAGGGCGCGGTCGATGGCCGCGCTTTTTTGCTTCGTGATTCCCGGATGCTTCCGCAGCCTCCGTCATTGCGAGCGACTTGTCCGCCGTAGCTCGAAGAGCGAAGGCGGAAGCGAAGCAATCCAGAATCTTTCCGCGGTGACAGTCTGGATTGCTTCGTCGCAAGGGCTCCTCGCAATGACGTGGGGGGAGCTCGGAGTCCTCGCTAGCAGTCGCGCGAGGTCTGGAGCCCGGGTAAGCGCAGACAGCTCTTGTAGGGTGGGCAAAAGCGCATAGCGCTGTGCCCACCATATTTCCATGATCGCGGAGACGTCGTGGGCACGCTTCGCTTTGCCCACCCTACGGAAGACGGCCGGCTTGCCGCCGTGGTTGACAGCCAGCCCTTCGGCCATATCTCCGTTGCACGGAGACTGATCATGATCCAGCAACTGCGCATCTACGAAATCTTCGAGAAGAACAAGGCCGCATTCCACGCCCGCTTCCGCGATCACGCGGCGCGCATCATGCGGACCAAATACGGCTTCCGGATCGTGGCGATGTGGGAAACGAAATTCGGCGACCGGACCGAGTTCGCCTATCTGCTGGAGTGGCCGGACGAGGCAGCCAAGACGTCGGCGTGGGCGGCCTTCATGGCCGACGCCGAGTGGGCCGAGATCAAGCGGGCGACCCATGCGGAGCACGGCTTGATGGTTGGCCAGATCGAGGATCGCTTACTGGTGCCGGTGGATTATTCGCCGTCACGAAGCCTGCTGCGCTAGAACATGGTCCGGAAAAGTGCGAAGCGGCTTTCCGAAGAGACCATGCTCAAACAAAGACCGAAAGCGCGCGCTTGAGTCTCGCAGCCCGAGTGAGCGCAGCGATATCAGCGACAGCGGTCTCCGCATGTCGCTACGCTGCGTACGGTCGACATACTGATCGGTCAGCAGCGCTGTCCTTCACTCTGCATGATGATATTTGCATTGTGTTGTGTCGGGAACCGCACATAATGGGCGCTCGGCGGCCGCCGCGCCGCCGCCGCTCACGGCCCATGGAGGCTGCTATGGAGCGCTATGTCCACAATGCGAACATCGAGCTGTATCGGAAACTGATTGCCGAAAGCGAGCGCGATCCGGCTCGCGATGAGGATCGGCACCAGATGCTGCTGACGTTGCTTGCGGAGGAAAGAGAGAAAGACAAGAAGACGAGCTGCTAGTCGCCGTCCGGTCTTGCATGACCCGCTGTCTCTGAGGTGGTCACACGCTGCGCGGAAGCCGGATATGGACCAGCCGACCCAATCGTACCGGAACAGGTTGCTGCAACTGCTGCCGCAGTCGGATTTCGATGCGCTGCGTCCGGAGCTGGAAGCCGTTACCCTCGAATACCGGCAGCCGCTCTATGAAGCCAACCGGCCCCTGCGCAGCGTCTATTTCCCGGTGGCCGGCGTCGCATCCCTCGTGAACACGATGGCCGACGGATCCGCCGCCGAGGTCGGCACCATCGGCAACGAAGGTGTCGTGGGACTACCGGTCATTCTGGATGACGAACTCACGCCCGTGTCCGCCTATGTGCAGGTCCCGGGTGCAGGCCTGCGTTTGCGAGCGCAGGCGTTCCGTTCGGCGCTTCAACGCAGCGCGAGCATGCGCACCATCATGTCGCACTACGCCCACGCCTTCTTCAATCAGGTGGCGCAATCGGCCGCCTGCAGCCATTTCCATTCCGTCGACCAGCGATGCTGCCGCTGGCTGCTGATGACGCACGACCGGGTGCAGTCCGATCAATTTCTGCTGACGCAGGAGTTTCTCGGAATGATGCTTGGGGTGCGACGTAGCGGCGTCAATCTTGCCGCCCGCAAGTTGAAGGTCGACGGCTTGATCGACTATCGTCGCGGACGGGTGTCGATCCATGATCGCAGCGAGCTCGAACGTCGCAGCTGTGAATGCTATGCCGTCAGCAAGCAGGAGTTCGACCGGCTGTTGGGCGCGCCCACCGGCGCGCATGCCTGAACCGATGCGTCAGCCCTTCGCGCAATGCGCGATCAGCCTCTCCACGAACCCCGCGCACTTCTCCAGCTCCGCCATCTCCACGAACTCGTCCGGCGTATGCGCCTGCGCGATCGATCCGGGGCCGATCACCACCGAGGGGATGTCGGCGATGCTGGCGAACAGGCTCGCCTCGGTGCCGAAGGCGACCTTGGCGTGGTCGTTGCGTCCCGCAAGGCTCTTGGCCAGCGTGACGATCCCGGCATCCGCCGCGGTGTCGAGCGCGGGATAGTCGAGGATCTCCTCGAAATCGATGCCGCACTCCGGATGCCGCGCCTTCATCGCGGGCTCGATCTCGGCCTTGGCCCAGGCGACGATCGCATCCGTCACCTCGCGTGACTCGGTGATGCCGATGCCGCGGCATTCGAAATCCACGGTGCAGGTATCGGGCACGATGTTGAGTGCGGCGCCGCCATGGACGATGCTGGTTAGCAGCGTCGAATGCGGAACGTCGTACAGGCTGTCGGTCTCTCTCTTGCTTGCGAGTTGCACCGCGCGGCGGCGGATCTCGACGATCAGCTCAGCGGCATATTCGATCGCGTTGACGCCGTCGGGCGCGATCGAGGAGTGGCGCGCGAGCCCGCGAAACGTCGCGCGCACGCCGTGCTTGCCCTTGTGGCCAATGATCACCTGCATCTGCGTCGGCTCGCCGATGAAGGCGCCCAGCGGTCTGACCTTCTTTTTAGCAACCTCGCCGAGCATCGGCCGCACGCCGACGCAGCCGATCTCCTCGTCATAGGAGATCGCCAGATGAATCGGCGTTGTGAGCTTGGCTTCGATCATCTCCGGCACCATGGCAAGGCACACTGCGACAAAGCCCTTCATGTCGGTGGTGCCGCGGCCATAGAGCTTGCCGTTGCGCTCGACCAGCTTGAACGGATCGTGGCTCCAGTCCTGGCCCACGACCGGCACGACGTCGGTATGGCCAGACAGCACCAGGCCCGGCCGGTCCGCCGGCCCGATGGTGACCCACAGCGAGGCCTTTTGGCCGGTCTCGTCGACGATTCGCTCAAAGCCGACGCCGAGGTCGGTGAGATAGCTTTCGATATGGGCGATCAGGGGCAGGTTGGTGCGGTCGCTGACGGTGTCGAAGCCGACGAGGTCGGCGAGGAGCTTGCGGATACGATCGGGTCTTGAGCTTGGCATTGTCACGGTCTTGTCGGAGGAAGATGGAGGCTGAGGCGCCTGCATGAACCATACCAACGTCGAGGCCGGCGGCGCAAATCAAGATCGTTTCGCAGGGTGGGTTAGTACTACTGAGTCAGTTGGTCGCGGCGGCTTAGGTGTGAAAATCAAGTATCTGTAGGGATTCAGAATTTGGCACGCGG
>NZ_JBXAQU010000009.1:0-291310 GCF_058807535.1 Bradyrhizobium sp. GW821-FHT12B03 | reverse complement strand
CCTTCAGCAATGGTCTCCAATACTTCCATGCCCTCTCAGCCGGATGGAGCCTTAGAGATATGTGCATGCCCTAGGGCGCAGGCCGGGACGACGCTGATTATGTAGCGCGCCGCGCTACCCCAATAACTCCTCGCAGCCCAAATCCTCGACCGCCATCATCACCCGCTCCAGATTGTTCCACCAGATCACCGGCGGGATGTTGACGCTCCACTGCCAGACGGGCTTGGTGATGTGCCACAGCACCGACCGACGATAGTCTTGGTCGAGTGTGCCGCGCGTGTATCCGGTGACACCGTGCGCGATCAGCATCTCGTAGTAACGGTTGAGCAGTGGACGTTCGAGCGCCCGCCTGCGCTCTGGATACCATTGCGTCGCCATCATATAGGCGAGGTCGTGGGTAGGAACGTTGATGCGCCACTGATCGAAATCGAAGATGCGCACGGCGTCCGCGACGCCCGCGCGCGGCAACAGGAAATTCCAGGTATGGGCATCGCCGTGCGCGATGGTTACGTGGCGATGCGAATGGTAGCGCTGCAACAGCTGCTCCGCTTTCTCGATGAAGCGTCGGTAGAGGATACGTCGCTCCTCACTGAGGCGATCACCAAGCAAATCGGCAAAGCGGTCGTAATGACCGGCCAACGTTTCCATTAGGCTCGCAGTGTCATCGGCGCTCAACCAGGTACCGACGGTTTCGCCGAGACCCGGATGGTCCCACCAGCATGCATGCCAGCGGGCCAGCGCCGTTACGATCGCCATCGCCTGATCGCGCGAGGGCGGCAACGGCCAGTCAGCCGCAACCTCATGGCTGTCGGTGAGATCCTCGAGCAGGAGATGCCAAGCCTGGCTCTCGTCATCGTAATGTCCATCGTAGCAGCGCGGAACGATCTGCGACGGCATATTTGGCGCAAGGCGGGTGTAGAAGGCCACTTCCTGCCGACCAGAATTGGCCAGCGACTTGGCGTAGGCCGGATGCGGCATCTTGAGGATGACGGAGTGCGGGGCCCCGGCGGATTCTCCGACATAGCGCAGCCCGAGGCGGATGACGTGCGACACCAGGGCCGGGTGCTGATGCAGCACCTTCACCTCGCGGACGGCGCCAGCGTCCAGCACGCCGCCCTTGCGGAGCGCGGCCGTCAGTTGGGCGGGCTCAACGACCGCCGGCAGTTGTGGAGGTGTCATGACCACGATGCCCCTGCCCCCGCGCCATACTGCACGATCATGACCCGAGGCACCAGCGGCAGAGCTGGCACCCGGCTTCAAGCCGCAGCGGTGGAGTCGCGCACGGTCCGGACCACGACCGACCGCAGCTGTTCGAGATTGGCCGCCATGCCGGCGATCGCCTGCCTGACTTCCGCGGCGCGCTCGTTCACCGAACCGGCGTCGCGGCTGACATTGGCGATCTTGGTCGAGACGTCCTTTGCGGCCGAGGCCGATTCGGAGATCGACCGTGCGATCTCCCGTGTCGCGGCATCCTGCTGTTCCATCGCCGTGGCAACCGAGGTTGCCACGCCGTCAATCTCGACGATGTGGCCTCCCATGGTCTCGACGGCGTCGACCGCGGCTTGCGTCGAGGCCTGGATCTCGGCGATCAGTCGCCCGATCTCCTCGGTGGACTTGGCGGTCTGGTCGGAGAGCGATTTCACCTCGGCGGCGACCACCGCGAAGCCGCGGCCGGCCTCGCCGGCACGCGCCGCCTCGATCGTGGCGTTGAGCGCCAGCAGGTTGGTCTGGCCGGCGATGCCGCCGATGAGGTCGGAGACCTCGGCGATCTTCTTCACCGATCCCGCCAGCGCCTGGATGGTCGAACGCGCCTGCTCGCGGCCGGCAACCGCCGATCTGGTGACCGTGCTGGTCCGCGCGACCTGGCCCGCGATCTCGCGGATCGAGGCGCTCAGTTCTTCGGCTGCGGCCGAAACGGTCTGTGAGCTGCCGAGCGCCTGGGTGGAGGCCGCGGCCACCGCCTGTGACTCCGAAGACAGCGATCGCGCGATCTCCGACAGGCTGGAGACCACCCGCTCGACGCCCTGGCTCGCCGCGCTCGCGGTGTCGACCGAGCGCCCGGTCTCGCGCTCGACGGTCTCGGCCATCTGGTGCAGCGCGGAGCGCTTGGCGAGCGCCGCTTCCTGATCCTTCTGCAACTGCTCCTCGCGCAGCCGGGAATTCTCGACGGCCGCCTGCTTGAACACGAGCACGGCCCCCGCCATCGACCCAACCTCGTCCTGGCGGTGCGCGAAGGGGATGTCGGCGGCGAGATCGCCGGTCGCGAGCTTCTGCATCGTATCCGTCATGCGCACGATCGGCCGCACCACGCCGAGGGCGACGCCGAGCAGGCCAGCGGCAATGAAGGCAAGGACGGCGGCGGTCACGCCGACGAGGATATAGAGCATCGAGCTGTCGCGGTCCGCGGCCAGCTTCTCCATGTCGGCATTGTGCTTGTTGGCGTTCTCGACGATGCTGTCGATGACGGCGCGATGCGCGGTGTAGGCATCCTTGAGCTGCGCATAGGCGCGTTCGGCCGCGGCCGTCTCCTTGGTCTTGAGGGCCGGCAGCAACTGGTCGGACAGGACTTTCCAGAACTTCTGCACCTCGGCATCGGACTTCGACACCAGCGCCGTCTTCAGGTCGGCCGAGAGGCTCGAGGCGACCCAGAATGCCTTGCGCTCGTCGTAATCCTTGCGAAGCTGGACCAGGCGCTCGCCATGGGCCGCCAGCTGGTCCGGCTCGCGCATGGCGAGGGTCGCTTCGAGATAGGCCTCGATGACATATTCCGGCGGCGGCAGGATGTCCGCGATGAGGTCGTTGCCGAGCTTGATGTCGGAATAGAGGGGGCCGCCGACCTTGAGTTCGCGCAGTGTATAGAGGCTGGTGGAGACGATCGCGGTAAAGCCGATGGCGAGCACGATCCCGAACGCGATGATCGCGGAGGACAACGACAGGCGAATTTTCATGAAATGATCCCGGGCGGCGCCACAACTGCACCGACACTACCGGGGTGCGGTAAATACGGAATTTCACGGCGAAGAAATCGCCGGAGGAATTGCTCCGCAAAACTACGGGATTTGTGCAGCGGATGATCGGTTTTGCGTCAGTAAAACTGACGCAAAGGAGGGAAGATCGATCGTG
This sequence comes from Bradyrhizobium sp. GW821-FHT12B03, assembly GCF_058807535.1. NCBI lineage: Bacteria > Pseudomonadati > Pseudomonadota > Alphaproteobacteria > Hyphomicrobiales > Nitrobacteraceae > Bradyrhizobium > Bradyrhizobium sp. GW821-FHT12B03. Next base: position 288,187 of record NZ_JBXAQU010000009.1, on the reverse strand, counting down.
TCACGCCCGTGATCGACGCAAAGTCGGCTGTCGATGCGCGAATTGAGAAAGCCAGGCCGGCGACTCGATCTCGCCGGCATGTCCGCGCTTCAGACGTCGAAGAACACCGTCTCGTCGTTGCCCTGCAAACGCAGATCGAGGCGATAGACGGCCTTGCCGGATTCGCGCGTCGCAATCAGCGTGGCGCGGCGATCGGCAGGCACCAGCGCCAGCACCGGATCGGCTACGTTGCCGGCCTCGTCGCTGAAATAGATCCGGGTGTAGAGATGCCGCAGCATGCCGCGGCCGAACACCGCAAGAAGGATATGCGGCGCCTGCGGCTTGCCGTCGGGATCGGGCACCACGCCCGGCTTGACGGTGTCGAAGGAATAATTGCCGTCCTTGTCGGTGCCGCAGCGGGCGAAGCCGCGGAAGCTGGCGTTGGGCAGCGCGCGCTTGTCCTGCGGATCGGCGAAGCGGCCTTGCGCATCCGCCTGCCAGATCTCCAGCATGCAATCTGGCACGGCGATGCCGTCGCCGTCGAACACGCGGCCCTCGATGCGGACACGGTCACCGGTGACGTCGGGCGTCAGCGTCGAGTTGGTGAACGCGTCGTTCCACGCGTAGTCGCCGGTCGGCGTCAGCCCGTATTTGAAGAACGGACCGACCGTCTGCGATGGCGTGATCCCGTTGTCCTTCACATTGTCCTGCACTTAATGGTTCTCCATTGGCGTGGCGTTCTTGCCGCGCAGCACGATGTCAAAGCGGTAGCACAGCGCCCATTCGGGCTGGGTGTTGTCGAGATCGAACGACGAGACCATCCGCGCCCGCGCGTTCTCGTCCGGCACCGAGTTGAAGATCGGATCGAACGGGAACAGCGGATCGGCCGGGAAGTACATCTGCGTCACGAGGCGCGTGACGAAGGAATGGCCGAACACCGAGAGATGGATGTGCGCGGGACGCCAGGCATTGTGGTGATTGCCCCAGGGATAGGCGCCGGGCTTGATGGTGACGAAGCGATAATAGCCGGAGGCATCGCTCACGGTGCGGCCCGCACCGGTAAAATTCGGATCGAGCGGTGCCGGATGCTGGTCGCGGACATGGACGTAGCGGCCGCAGGAATTGGCCTGCCAGATCTCGACCAGCGAATTGGGCACGCCGCGGCCGTCCTCGTCGCGCACATGGCCGTGCACGATGATGCGCTCGCCGATCGGCTCGCCCTTATGCTGGGTGGTGAGGTCGTTGTCGCCCTCGCGCACGGTCTCGTGGCCATAGACCGGGCCGGTCAATTCCGACAGCGTGTGACGCATCGGGATCAACGGCCTGTTCGGCGCGCGCTTGATCGAGCTCCTGTAGTCGGGCGACAGCGGCAGCGGATGCGCCTTGTTGCTGTCGACGGGATAGATGAAGGTCATTGGCGAACTCCTCCCCGGCCATTTTGGTCCGGCCGGTCAACGCTTCCGCCAATCATTATAGGATATAACTAATTTGGGGAAGCGGGTTTGGCAGACTTCCTGCGCCCGGCAGGCGCGCCCTATTTGATCGGCGGACGCGGCAGCACGGCCTCCCCGGCCTCGAGCCGGTAGGTGTGGTCGAGCGAATACCAGGGGGTCGCGACGTCGCCCGCGGTCGGATGCGGCGCATCATGGCGCAGGAACTTGCCGATCAGTGCCTGCGTCACGCCGAACTGCACGTCGCTGTCGATATGCGGATCGGCGGGGTCGTAGACCTGCGAGATCAGCACCTTGAATCCGGGCTTGTAAATCAGGGCGTGCAGATGCGCGGGACGATAGGGGTGCCGGCCCTGCGCCTTCAGCAGGCGGCCGACCACACCGTTGGTCGGAATGGGATAGCCGACCATCATCACCGAACGGAAGGCGAAGCGTCCATCCTGATCGGTCGTGAACTTGCCGCGCAGGTTCATGTCGGCCTGATCAGGGTCCTGGTTCTCGTACAGGCCGACCGGCGAGGCGTGCCAGACATCGACCTCTGCGCCTGCGACAGGACGGCCGTCCTTGTCGACGACATGGCCGCTGACGAACAGCGGCGCCCCCGGCGTCTCCGAGCGCACGATCGATCCGCCATTCTCGACCCGCGGCGAGTTCAACCGCCAGAACGGTCCGAGCAGCGACTGATCGGTTTCGGTATTTCCCTGATCGCCGTTGTTGAGCAGGCACACCAGCGGCGAGACGCCGAGCGAGCCCGCCATCAGCACGACCTCGTTGTGCGTGTCGGTCGTCAGCTTGCCGAGCTCGGCCACGATCGCGGTGGCGTCGCGGAATTCCTTTTCGGTCAAGCGGACATCGCGGACGAAGGCATGCAGGTGCTTGACCAGGGAGACCATGATCTGGCGCAGCCGCGGATCGGATGTCCGCTCCATCACCGCCAATGCCGCGGCCGTGACGTCCTGCTCGCGCTCGATGATCATGGAACGACCCTTGAAGGCCCTCTCCCCGCGAGCGGGGAGAGGAAGAGGAGAGAGCTCAGTTCAGCTTCTCGATCGCAACGGCGACGCCCTGACCGACGCCGACGCACATGGTGGCGAGCGCGAGCTTGCCACCGCGCTTCTCCATGCCGTGCACGGCGGTGAGCGCGAGGCGCGCACCGCTCATGCCGAGAGGATGGCCGAGCGCGATGGCGCCGCCATGCGGATTGACGAAATCGGCATCGTCGGCGACGCCGAGCTGGCGCATGCAGGCGATGCCCTGCGAGGCGAAGGCCTCATTGAGCTCGATCAGGTCGAAATCGCTGATCTTCTTGCCGAGCCGCTCCATCAGCTTGCGGGTCGCAGGCACCGGGCCGATGCCCATGATGCGCGGCGGCACGCCGGCCGAGGCAAGGCCGAGGATGCGCGCGCGCGGCGTCAGGCCGTGCTTCTTCACGGCGGCTTCAGACGCCAGGATCATCGCGGCGGCGCCGTCGTTGACGCCGGAGGCGTTGCCGGCGGTGACCGTGCCGGGATTGCGCACGATCGGCTTCAGCTTGGCGAGGCCCTCCAGCGTGGTCTCGGGGCGCGGATGCTCGTCCTTGTCGACAATGATGGGGCCGGCCTTGCCGCCGGGAATGGTGATCGGCGTGATTTCTTCGGCGAAATAGCCGGCCGCAATCGCGGCGCCGGCGCGCTGCTGCGAGCGGATCGCGAAGGCATCCTGATCGGCGCGCGAGACCTGGAATTCCTCGGCGACGTTCTCGCCAGTCTCCGGCATCGCGTCGACGCCGTACTGCGCCTTGAGCAGCGGATTGATGAAGCGCCAGCCGATGGTGGTGTCGAAGATCTCGGCCGAGCGGGAGAAGGCTTCCTGCGCCTTGCCCATCACGAAGGGCGCGCGGGTCATGGATTCGACGCCGCCGGCAATGGCGAGCTCGATCTCGCCGGAACGGATGGCGCGGCCCGCGGCACCGACCGCGTCGAGGCCGGACGCGCAGAGCCGGTTCAGCGTCTGGCCGGGAACCGAGTCCGGGAGGCCCGCGAGCAACAGCGCCATGCGCGCGACGTTGCGGTTGTCCTCGCCGGCCTGGTTGGCGCAGCCGAAGAAGACTTCATCCACCTGCGCCCAGTCGAGATTGGGGTGTTTTGCCATCAACGCCTTGATCGGGGCTGCGGCCAGATCGTCGGCACGCACCTTGGCGAGCGCACCGCCAAAACGGCCGATCGGGGTCCGCACGGCATCGCAGATAAAGACGTCACGCATCGTTGTTCTCCCTGAATGCCGCGATCCGGCCCAAATTCTTCAATGTCGGCGGAGTTTTAGGAGGGCGCCCGCGGCAGGTCAATTGACGGTTTCGCGTGCGATTTGCAGAGGCCTGCCGTCCGCCACGCATGCCGCGCTGCGGACAACGTGGAAAACCTCCCCTCGCCGGCCAAAGCGATAGGAGCAAGGGATGAAATTTTGTAGGTTGCGGCGCCCATGACGATGCAACAGCCGATACCCGTACCGCCCCCTGACGAAGCGCCCGCGCCGCAGGCGGAAGCCGCCGCCCGCGTCACGCCGATGATGGAACAGTACCTTGAGATCAAGGCGGCGCATCAGGGCCTGCTGCTGTTCTACCGGATGGGCGACTTTTACGAGCTGTTCTTCGAGGACGCCGAGATCGCCTCCAGGACGCTCGGCATCGTGCTGACCAAGCGCGGCAAGCATCAGGGCGCCGACATCCCGATGTGCGGCGTCCCGGTCGAGCGCTCCGAGGACTATCTCCACCGCCTGATCAGCGCCGGCCACCGAGTGGCCGTGTGCGAGCAGACCGAGGATCCCGCCGCGGCGAAAGCGCGCGGCAACAAGAGCGTGGTGCGGCGCGGCGTGGTGCGGCTGGTCACGCCGGGCACGCTCACCGAGGACACGCTGCTCGATGCGCGCGCCAACAATTATCTGCTGGCGATCGCGCGCGCCCGCTCGTCCGGCGGCGGCGACCGGTTTGGCCTCGCCTGGATCGACATCTCGACTGCCGAATTCACCGTGCTGGAATGCTCCGGCGGCGAGCTTGCGGCGACGCTGGCGCGCATCAACCCGAACGAAGCCATCGTCACCGACGCGCTCTACAGCGACAATGAACTGAGCCAGACCTTGCGCGAACTGCCGGCGGTGACACCGGTGACCCGCGACGTCTTCGACGGTGCCACCGCCGAGAAGCGGCTGTGCGATTATTTCGCGGTCGCGACCATGGACGGGTTGGCGCAGCTGACCCGACTCGAAGCCACCGCTGCGGCCGCCGCCGTCACCTATGTCGACCGCACCCAGGTCGGCAAGCATCCGCCGCTGTCGCCGCCCGCGCGCGAAGCATCGGGCGCGACCATGGCGATCGATCCGGCCACCCGGGCCAATCTCGAGCTGACGCGGACGCTCGCGGGAGAGCGACGTGGCTCGCTGCTCGATGCGATCGACTGCACCGTGACTTCGGCGGGCTCTCGCCTGCTGGCGCAGCGTCTGGCGGCGCCGCTGACGGATGCGCCGGCGATCGCCCGGCGGCTCGACGCGGTCAGCGCCTTCGTTGCCGATTCTGCCGCGCGCGAAGACATCCGCAGCATCCTGCGCGGCGCGCCTGACATGTCGCGCGCTTTGGCCCGTCTCTCAGTCGGCCGTGGCGGACCGCGCGACCTCGCCGGCCTGCGCGACGGCATCATCGCCGCCGACCAGGTGCTGGCGCGGCTCGGCGAGCTCGACCAGCCGCCGCAGGAAATCTCCGCCGTGATGGCGGCGCTGAAGCGTCCGTCGCGCGAGCTCGCTGCCGAGTTCGCGACGGCACTCGACGAGCAATTGCCGCTGATCAAGCGCGACGGTGGATTCGTCCGCCAGGGCTACGAGCCTGCGCTGGACGAAACGCGAAGCCTGCGCGACGCCTCGCGTCTCGTCGTCGCCTCGATGCAGGCCCGCTACGCCGACGACACCGGCGTGAAGGGCCTCAAGATCCGCCACAACAACGTGCTCGGCTATTTCGTCGAGGTCACCGCGCAGCACGGCGACAAGCTGATGTCGGCGCCGCTGAACGCGACCTTCATCCACCGCCAGACGCTGGCGGGCCAGGTGCGCTTCACCACGTCCGAGCTCGGCGAGATCGAAGCCAAGATCGCCAATGCCGGCGACCGCGCGCTCGGACTCGAGCTCGAGATCTTCGAGCGGCTCTGCGCCAGGGCGCTCGAGATCAGCGACGATTTGCGCGGCGCGGCGCAGGGTTTTGCGCTGCTCGATGTTGCGACGTCGCTGGCAGAGCTCGCCGTCGACGAGAACTACGTGCGGCCGGAGGTGGATTCGTCGCTCGGCTTCGCCATCGAGGCAGGCCGTCACCCCGTGGTCGAGCAGGCCTTGAAGCGCAACGGCGAGCCGTTCATTGCGAATGCCTGCGACCTCTCGCCAGGCCCCGCGCAAAAGTCCGGCCAGCTCTGGCTGCTCACCGGCCCCAACATGGCCGGCAAGTCGACCTTCCTGCGCCAGAACGCGCTCATTGCATTGCTGGCTCAAATCGGCAGCTTCGTGCCGGCGACGCGCGCGCGGATCGGCATCATCGACCGCCTGTTCTCGCGCGTCGGCGCTGCCGACGATCTTGCCCGCGGCCGTTCGACGTTCATGGTGGAGATGGTCGAGACTGCGGCGATCCTGAACCAGGCCGGCGAGCGCGCGCTCGTGATCCTCGACGAGATCGGCCGTGGCACGGCCACCTTCGACGGCCTCTCGATCGCCTGGGCCGCGATCGAGCACCTGCATGAAAGCAACCGCTGCCGCACGCTGTTCGCCACGCATTATCACGAGCTCACCGCACTCTCGGCCAAGCTGCCGCGGATGTTCAACGCCACGGTGCGCGTGAAGGAATGGCAGGGCAATGTCGTGTTCCTGCACGAAGTGCTGCCCGGCTCGGCCGACCGCTCCTACGGCATCCAGGTCGCCAAGCTCGCCGGCCTGCCGCCGGCCGTGATCACGCGCGCCAAATCCGTACTCTCCAAGCTGGAGGCGCAAGACCGCGGCCAGACCGCACGGGCGCTGGTCGACGACCTGCCGCTGTTCGCCGTGCCCTCGCGCGCCGCCGCGGAGGCCGCGCCCCCGAGCGAGGCCGAACTGCTGATGGACGCCGTGAAGGCGCTGCACCCCGACGAGATGTCCCCGCGCGAGGCGCTCGATGCGCTGTATGCGTTGAAGGCCAGGCTGCCGAAGCAGTGACGGTCTGCAGGGTGGGCAAAGCGACTTGTCCGCCGTAGCTCGAAGAGCGAAGGCGGAAGCGTGCCCGCCCTGCAACGACAAATTCGCCGATGGATGGTAGGCACGGCGCGCGAGGTGCGCGCGCCTTTGGCCACCCTACGATTCTGCCCTACGCCCTTGCTGCGATCGCCGCCGCTTCCGCGGCCGCGCGCTGCATGCTGTTCGACATCTCGTTCGTCACCGTGCTCTGCTCCTCGACGGCGGCGGCGGTCGATGTCACGTATTCGCTGACGCTGTGGATCGCCTGCTTGATCGAGGCCAGGGCGGTAACGACGTCGCCGGAGATGCCGTTGAGGCTGCCGATCTCCGCACCGATCTTGTCGGTGGCCTGCTTGGCCTGGTTGGCCAGGCTCTTCACTTCGGAGGCGACCACCGCGAAGCCGCGGCCGGCTTCGCCGGCACGGGCGGATTCGATCGTGGCGTTGAGCGCCAGCAAATTGATCTGCCCGGTGATGCTGTTGATCATCTCGACGATGCCGCTCATCGCCTGCGCGGCCTCGGTGAGGCGCTGCGCCTGGGCGTCGGCGGCGGCGACCTGATCCACCGCGCTCATCGCGGTCTCGCGCGATTTGGTCATAGCCTCGGAAATCTCCCGCACCGAGGCATTCAACTCCTCCGAACCGGCAGCGACCGATTCCATCATGCCGCGGACGCGCTCGTTGCCCATGCGGACCAGCACCTGCCTGGTGACGTCGGTCGCATATTTCACGACCTTGAACGGCTTGCCGTTGAGATCGAGGATCGGATTGTAGGAAGCCTGAATGTAGACCTCCTTGCCGCCCTTGCCGATGCGCTTGTATTCGGCCGCCTGATACTGGCCGCGGTTGAGGGCCGCCCAGAACTCGCGATAGGCGGCGCCCTCGCGCTCCGACGGCTCGACGAACATGCTGTGATGATGGCCCTTGATCTCGGCCAGCCCGTAGCCGAGCGCGCCGAGGAAGTTGGCGTTCGCGGTGATGATCGTGCCGTCCATGTTGAACTCGATCACCGCCTGCGCCTTGTCGATCGCCGCGAGCTGGCCGGCGAGATCGGCGTTCTTCAGCTTCTGTGCGGTGATGTCGGTGGCGAACTTGGCAACGCCAAACGGCTTGCCGTTCTCGTCCAGCAGGGGATTATAGGAGGCGAGGATCCAGACCTCGCGGCCGCCCTTGCCGATGCGCTTGTATTCGCCGGCCTGGTATTCGCCGCGGTTGAGCGCGGCCCAGAACTCACGATAGGCCGTGCCGTCACGCTCGGACTGGGCCACGAACAGGCTGTGATGCTTGCCCTCGATCTCGGCCAGCGAATAGCCGAGCGCCTTGCAGAAATTCTCGTTGGCCGTGACGATGGTGCCGTCGAGCTTGAACTCGATCACGGCCTGGGCGCGGCTGATGGCGGCGATCTTGGACGCCTCGGTCATGCCGCGAATCTTCTTCGCGGTGATGTCGGTTGCGATCTTCACGACCTTGACCGGCTTGCCGGCACCGTCGAGCACCGGATTGTAGGACGCCTCGATCCAGACCTCGCGGCCGCCTTTCGCGATCCGCTTGAACTCGGCGGCCTGGGGCTCGCCGCGATTGAGCTGGGCCCAGAATGCCTTGTAGTCGGCACCGTCGCGCTGATCGGCCGGCACGAACATGGCGTGCTTCTTCCCCTTGATCTCGTCGAGGGAGTAGCCGAGCGCCTTCAGGAAGTTTTGGTTGGCCGCCAGAATCGTGCCATCCATCGCAAACTCGATCACGGCCTGCGAACGACCGATGGCGGCGAGCTGTGCGTCCGAGTCACTGCGGGAGTTGCGACCAAACATCAAAGAATCTCCATCTCGAAATAACACCGATGGGAACGCGCCCGTCGGAACAAGGGGATGTGATCGCACAGCAGCATGCCGCATTCCAATCGGCGGTTCCCGCAGGTCCGATCGCTTGGCGTCGGGCCCAAAACTGGGCGCAGACGGTATCGGAAGCGGGTGTGCAATTTAATTCGTAAGGGAAAAGCTCGAACAAAGTTCTAATAGAACTGTCGGAAAACTGCAGCATTCGCGCAATCCTTCCCGGCGTCGAAATTCGTCATTGGCGAGTGCGCGGCTTTAAATGATGCTTCTCATTCAAAGGCTTGAGAAGGCGCGGCGCTCGTCATCGGCCTGAAACGACACCTCGACAGATCTTTTTGCGACGCGATGTCGCGCTCGTCCGTAGTCTCACGGCATTTGGTCTCGCAGCTCCTGCCGTGCCGCCTTGTGCGTCGCACGCCGGCCGATCCCCCACAGCGTCAGGTTCCAGGTGACGCAGGTACCGAGTGCAAGGCTCAAGCCTATGGCGGAACCGAACTGCGTCACCCCGACGTGCATGACGGCAATCGCCATGCCGAATCCGAGCAGGCCCCAGGCGGAATTGGCCAGCAGGGCGGCCGTCGCCGGACCGCCGATGCGCGGATGCAGGATCACCATGATGCTGGAGAACACCACCGGATACAGCGCGATGATGCCGCTGATGCGGGGGCCGACCCAGCCAGAGGTCGAAACCACGATGGCGACGAGCATTGCGACCAGAGCGGCGCGCATCGGCACGTCATACCAGCGGCGCGTCACCAGCGGCATCTTGACGTGGCGATAGCCTGCCAGCAGCGGAATGCAGATGCCGAACGCGACCAAATTGGCGGCAAGCCCTGCGGTGAGCGACCAGTCGAACTGGCGGATGATGGAAGCCATCGCGATCCAGACCGCGAAGGCGCTGCCGCAACTGACCACGAGATTGTGCCGCTGCGACAGCACGACATAGGTGAGGCACATGAAGATGGTCGCGGCATTCACCGGCAGGCTCGCCAGCGTGCCCTGTGCGATGAAGGCGGCGTCATGGTCGAGCGCAAGGAAGGCGTAGGACGGGCCGGCCGACACCGGCAGGGTTGCGATCAGCGCGCCGATCACGGGGCCCGAGCGTTCGGTGATGATCGAGGCCGTCACGACGAACGCCGCCGCGATCGCCATGCGCAAGAGGAGGAAGAGGATGAAGTGCAGGTCGGGGGACATTTTTTCTTCTTACCCTCCCCTGGAGGGGGAGGGTCGGCTCTTATGGAGCGCAGCGAAATATGAGACGGGGTGGGGTGACAGTCTCTCCACGGAAACGCTGCCCGAGTGGAGAGATCACCCCACCCCGCTCGCGCTACGCGCGATCGACCCTCCCCCTCCAGGGGAGGGTAAGAGAGTCACATCCTTTGCATCGACACCGAAACCTTCGGGCCGTTCTTGATGGTCTGGTAGACCACGCAATAGCGCTCGGTGAGCTTGAGCAGGAGATCGAGCTTGTCCTGCGGCGCAGGCGTGTCGACCTCGAAGCGCAGACGGATCTCGGCGAAACCGACCGGGGTCTCCTTGTCGACGCCGAGCGTGCCGCGGAAGTCGAGGTCGCCCTCGGCATAGACGTTGCCGGTCTTGAGCGGCACCTCGATCGCGGTCGCGACCGATTTCAGCGTGACGCCCGCACAGGCGACCAGCGCCTCAAGCAGCATGTCGCCGGAGCAGAGTTCGAGGCCGGAGCCGCCGGTGGCCGGATGCAGGCCGGCAAGCGCGATGGCGCGGCCGGTCTCGACCTTGCAGGCGATGCCGTCGCTGTCGGTCGAGCCCTTCGCCTTCAACGTGATCAGCGCGGTCTTGGGATCGGTCTTGTAGCGTTCCTTGATCGGGGCCTGCATCTGGCGCAGTTGGGCAGCGTCCATCTTCGTTCTCTCCCGGAAAAATCGCCCTTCGATGTACCGGCTTGAGGAGAGATTGTCACCACCACATGGCCTGACCGGGACCCTGGGTTGCGTCACGGTCGGGCACGCTGCGATCGAGCGAACGGTCGAGTGACGTCAGCACACTGCGCTTGAAGTTCTCGAACAGCGGCGAATTGCGGTCGCGCGGCCGGCCGAGGTTGATCTCGATCTGGTCGAACAGCCGGCCGGGCCGCGGCCGCATCACCAGCACGCGGTCGGCCAGCACCACGGCCTCGTCGACGTCATGTGTGACGAGGATCAAGGTCGGGCGCGTGTCGGCCCAGAGATCGAGCAGATGATCCTGAAGGTCGCGGCGGGTGAAAGCATCGAGCGCGGAAAATGGCTCGTCGAGCAGCAGCACTTCGGGCTGCGGCACCAGCGCGCGTGCGATCGCGACGCGCTGCGCCTGCCCGCCGGAGAGCTCGCGCGGCCAGGCCTGTGCCTTGTCGGCGAGGCCGACGCGCGCGAGCGCGCGCGCCACCTTCTCGCACCGCTCGGCGGCGGGCAGATCGGCAAGGCCGAAGCCGATATTGTCGGCGACGCTGAGCCAGGGCAGAAGCCGCGGCTCCTGGAAGATGATGCCGATCTTGGCATGCGGCGAGGCGATCGCCTCGTCGTCGAGCGTCACCGTGCCGGCGCTGGCGCGGTCGAGGCCGGCGATGGCGCGCAGCAGCGTGGACTTGCCGCAGCCGGAGCCGCCGATGATGGCGATGATCTCACCCTGCCTGATCTCGGCCGAGAAACGCGCCAGCGCCTCAACGCCGTTGGGATAGGTCTTGCTGACCCGGTCGAGCGCCAGCATCGCGTTACGCTCCCTCGTCAAGTTTCTTTGGCGCGCCCGAAGGCGTCCTGCCAGCGCAGGAACGGCGCGGCCGCAACCTCGATCAGCCAGTCCGTGAGCTTGCCGAGGACGGCGAAGATCACGATGGCGGCGAGGATCTGCGCGGGCTTGCCGAGTTGCTGGCCGTCGAGCAGGAGATAGCCGAGGCCTTCGGAAGCGCCGATCAGTTCGGCCGCCACCACGAACATCCAGCCGAGACCCAGGCCAACGCGCAAGGAGACGACATAGGCCGGCAGCACCGCGGGCAGCAGGATGCGGCGGATCATCGCCGGGCCGGACAGGCGGAAGGTGCGGCCGACCTCGACGATCTTGCGATCGACGATGAGGATCGCGCCCATCACGCCGAGATAGACCGGGAAGAACACGCCGACCGCGATCAGCGCGATCTTCGACGTCTCGAAGATGCCGAGCCAGAGAATGAACAGCGGCACCCAGGCCAGCGAGGGGATCGCGCGCAGCGCCTGCACGGTCGGATCGAGCAGCCGCCGCGCCAGCGACCAATAGCCGGAGATGGCGCCGAGCAGCGTGCCCGCGACCACTCCGAACGCGAAGCCGAGGCCGACGCGCCATAGCGTCGCGGCGATGTGGCGGACCAGTTCGCCGGAACGGGCGAGATCCGCGATGGTGGCAAAGACCCGCGAAGGTGGCGGCACCAGCCGGCCGTTGGACCAGCCAGACCACACCACGAGCTCCCAGCCGAGCGCGAGGATCAGCGGCAGCAGCACACCCAGCAACGGCCGCGCGTAACACGCGATGCGCGAAGGCGCGGCGGCGACTTCGGCTGGTCCCGAAGATTGTTGCAGGGCTGGCGCGTCGGAGATCATGGCCGGCAGGAAGCGCGTCTTGTGTGAGATTGCAAGGGCACCTCTTACCCTCCCCTGGAGGGGGAGGGTAAGAGACCTTAATTCGTCGGCAGCGGAACCTGGTCGTCGATCAGGGCATCCAGCGTCGCCTTGACGTCGACCTTGGCGTCGACGACACCGGCCTGCTGCAACGCCAGACCGGCGGCGAGGATCGATTCGCGTTGCGGCGCGCCGATGCGGCTGTGGGTGAGCTCGGTGCGCTCCTTGAGCTGCTTGTCGACGACGGCCTCGGGCAGCTTCGTCACGGCAATGAAGGTCTTCTTGAGATCATCGTAATTCGCCAGCGAATATTTGCGCGCCTCCTCATACCCCGCGAGCACGCGGCGGGCCGCGTCCGGATAGTCCTTCAAGAACTGCTCGCGCACATTGAGGATGCCCCAGGTGTTGGCGTCGGCCTTGCGATAGAACAGTCTTGCGCCCTCCTCGACCTCGGCCTGCGCCATCATCGGATCGAGGCCGGCCCAGGCATCGACATCGCCGCGGACCAGCGCGGTCTTGCCGTCGGCATGCTGCAGCAGCACCGGCGTGATGTCCTTCTCAGTCAGGCCGGCACCAAGCAGCGCCCGCACCAGGAAGATGTGCGGATCGGTGCCGCGCGTCACCGCGACGCGCTTGCCCTTGAGGTCGGCAACGCTTGCGATCTTGGAATCCTTGCCCGTGACAAGCGCGGTCCACTCGGGACGCGAATAGACGTAGATCGACTTGATCGGGTTGCCGTTGATCTTCGCCACCAGCGCCGCCGAGCCCGCGGTCGAGCCGAAATCGATCGAGCCGGCATTGAGGAATTCGAGCGCCTTGTTGGAGCCGGCCGATTGCACCCAGGTGATGGTGATGCCGTCCTTGGCGAACTCCTTCTCCAGCAGCCCCTTCTGCTTCAGCACCAGCGACACCGGATTGTAGGTCGCCCAGTCGATGCGGATTTCCTTGAGCGGATCGGCCGCCCGTGCCGCGGGGGTCATGGCGAGCACCATCGCTCCCGCCAACAGAATGCGTCGTGTCATCTTGGTCATGCCCGGCCTCCTCAAAAACTTCATTGTTTTTCAATGAGTTATAACTAGAGGTCAACGAGAAAATCCCACCCTTGAAAGCGGGTCGCCCGAGAACAACTTTGCCCGATGCCGGGCTTTTCAAGCATGGAACGACTATTGCCAGCGAATGGCGGGTGACAGCGCCTGTCACCTCTTATATCCGGTGAGACATGGACAGCGTCACAACCGAGCAGAAGCCACAGGTGGACGATCGCTTCGACACCGCGCGGATCACCGCCGCGGTCGATGCGCTTGCCGAAAAGCACCAGGGACGCGAGGACGCGTTCCGCACGGCCATGGCGCAACTGCTCAAGGCCGAGCTGATCGCCGCGCGCGCCGCAGCGCAGGCAATCCTGCTGAAGGACCGTCACGGGCGGCGCTGCGCCGAGCGGCTGTGCCATGTGCAGGACGAGATCATCCGCATCCTCTATTCGGCGGCGACCCGCCATCTCTACCGCTCGCCGATCCCGAGCGGCGCCGAGCGCATGGCGGTGGTCGCGACCGGTGGCTACGGCCGCGGGCTGATGGCCCCCGAGTCCGACATCGATCTGCTCTTCATCCTGCCCTACAAGCAGACCGCCTGGGGCGAGCAGGTCGCTGAAGCGATCCTCTATTGCCTCTGGGACATGGGGCTGAAGGTCGGCCACGCCACGCGCTCGGTCGACGAATCGATCCGGCAGGCGCGCGGCGACATGACGATCCGAACCGCGATCCTGGAGACGCGCTTCCTCACCGGCGACAAACCGCTCTATGACGAACTGGTCGAACGCTTCGACAAGGAAGTGGTGCAAGGCACCGCCTCCGAATTCGTCACCGCAAAGCTTGCCGAGCGCGAGGAGCGGCACCGCCGCGGCGGCCAGTCGCGCTATCTGGTCGAGCCCAACGTCAAGGACGGCAAGGGCGCCTTGCGCGACCTCCATACGCTGTTCTGGATCGCCAAATACGTCTACCGCGTCCGCGACACCGACGAGCTGGTCGAGCGCGGCGTGTTCGACGCGCAGGAATACCGCACCTTCCGCCGCTGCGCCGACTTCCTCTGGTCGGTGCGCTGCAACCTGCACTTCTACTCCGGACGGCCGGAGGAGCGCCTCTCCTTCGACCTCCAGCGCGAGATCGCGATCCGGCTCGGCTACACCTCGCATCCCGGCATGCAGGACGTCGAGCGCTTCATGAAGCACTACTTCCTGGTTGCCAAGGAGGTCGGCAATCTCACCGCCATCCTCTGCGCCAAGCTCGAGGACCAGCAGGCCAAGCCCGCGCCGGTGCTGAGCCGGATGATGGCGCGGCTACGCCCCACCCCGGTGAAGCGGCGCGTGCCCGACAGCGACGACTTCATCGTCGACAACAACCGAATCAACGTTGCCGCACCCGACATCTTCAAGCACGACCCGGTCAATTTGATCCGCATCTTCCGCCTGGCGCAGAAGAACAACCTCGCTTTCCATCCGGACGCGATGCGCGACGTGACGCGCTCGCTCGGCCTGATCAACGCCCAGCTGCGCGAGAGCCCCGAAGCCAACCGGCTGTTCATGGAGATCCTGACCTCCGACAACGCGGAGATCGTGCTGCGGCGGATGAACGAGACCGGCGTGCTCGGCCATTTCATCCGCGCCTTCGGCAAGATCGTCTCGATGATGCAGTTCAACATGTATCATCACTACACCGTGGACGAGCACCTGATCCGCTGCATCGGCTTCCTCCAGGACATCGAGCGCGGCGGCATCGAGGAGTTCGCGCTGGCCAGCGACCTGATGCGCAAGACCCGGCCCGAGCACCGCTCCGTGATCTACATCGCCACGCTGCTGCACGACGTCGCCAAAGGCCGGCCCGAGGATCATTCGATCGCGGGCGCCAAGGTGGCGCGCCGGCTGTGCCCGCGGCTCGGCTTCAGCCCGGCCGACACCGAGCTCGTGGCGTGGCTGATCGAGGAGCATCTGACCATGTCCACGGTCGCACAGTCGCGCGACCTGTCGGACCGCAAGACGATCGAGAATTTCGCCGCCGTGGTGCAGTCGGTCGAGCAGATGAAGCTGCTGACGATCCTCACCACCGCCGACATCCGCGGCGTCGGTCCCGGCGTATGGAACGGCTGGAAGGCGCAGCTGCTGCGCTCGCTTTATTATGAGACCGAGCCGGTGCTGACCGGCGGCTTTTCGGAGGTCGACCGGGGAAAACGCCTCGTGGCCGCCCACGCCGAATTCCGCATGGCCTTCGCCGAATGGCCGGCGGACGAGCTCGATGCCTATATCGCCCGGCACTATCCGGCCTACTGGCTCAAGGTCGAGCTGCCGCGCAAGATCCGCCACGCCCGCTTCGTCCGCTCCAGCGAGCAGGCCGGCCACAAGCTCGCGATCAATGTCGGCTTCGACGAGGTCCGCGGCGTCACCGAGCTCACGATCTTCGCGGCCGACCATCCCTGGCTGCTGTCGATCATCGCGGGCGCCTGCGCCTCGGCCGGCGCCAACATCGTCGATGCCCAGATCTACACCACGACCGACGGCCGCGCGCTCGACACGATCTCGATCTCAAGGGAATATGACCGCGACGAGGACGAGGGACGGCGCGCCACCCGGATCGGCGAGATGATCGAGGACGTCCTCGAAGGCAAGCTGCGCCTGCCCGAGGTGGTGGCGCGGCGCACCGTGCGCAGCAAGGCGCGGCCTTTCGTGATCGAGCCGGAAGTGACCATCAACAACCAATGGTCCGACCGCTACACCGTGATCGAGGTGTCCGGCCTCGACCGCCCCGGCCTGCTCTACGAACTCACCACCGCGATCTCGAAGCTCAATCTCAACATCGCCTCCGCCCACGTCGCGACCTTCGGCGAGCGCGCCCGCGACGTGTTCTACGTCACCGACCTGCTCGGCGCACAGATCAACGCGCCGACCCGGCAATCCGCGATCAAGAGCGCGCTGACCCATGTAATGGCCGGCGACAAGTCGGTGCAGCCCGCGGCGTGACGGGCGGCGCGTTGCCTCGCTAGACCTCCACCCCCTCATGCCGCAGCAGCCAGCGCTTGCGCGCCAGCCCGCCGCCATACTTCACCAGTGAGCCGTCGGCGCCGATCAGGCGATGGCAGGGCAGCACCACGCTGATCGGGTTGGAGCCGTTGGCATGACCGACGGCACGAATGGCTTTGGGCATGTCGATCCTTGCCGCCAACGCGCCGTAACTCATCGTGGTGCCGGCAGGGATTTTGGCCAGCGCAGTCCAGACCTTCTGCTGGAACGGCGTCCCGGCGATGCGCCACGCGATGGCTGAGAGCTGGCCGAGATCGCCTTCGAAATAGCGCGACAGCGCGGTCCGCATCTCGGTCGGTGCGGGCCGGTCGCTGAGCTCGACCGTGCCGTAATGCAGGCGCAACAGCTCGCGCATGCGGTGCTCATAGTCGTCCCAGTCGAGCGCGCGCAGGGCACCCTCGGCATCGGTGACGAGCAGCGCGGTTCCGATCGGCGTTGTCAGGCGGTCAAGGCCGAAGCTTACAAGCGTCTTGATTGATCGAGCGGGCATTGCGACACCAGGCCATCGAAACACACACCATCGCACTTGCCATGCCGGCCGTGCTACCGTCCACCCGAAAGCTGACGCTGGGGGAGCTCAACTTGAATCTGATCGCCAATGTCCTGGTGGCGCTGGTCGCCGCACTGCACGCCTACTTCCTGATCCTGGAGATGTTTCTCTGGGACAAGCCGCTTGGCTTGAAGACATTCCGCAATACGCCGGAGAAGGCCGCGATCACGAAGGTGCTGGCGGCCAATCAGGGCCTCTATAACGGCTTCCTCGCCGCCGGCCTGATCTGGGGTCTCGTCCACGGCAATCCGGCCTTCGCATTCCAGATCAAGGCGTTCTTCCTGCTTTGCGTGATCGTGGCCGGCGCCTATGGCGCGGCGACCGTCAGCACGCGCATCCTGCTCGTGCAGGCGCTGCCGGCGGCAATCGCGCTGGCGGCATTGTTCCTGGCCTGAGCTCCTTGACCTAGATCCTTGGCCTGAGACGCGACGGCGCAGCACCACAATCCTTGCGCGCCGGCGAACGTTCCTCCACACTCTTCGGCAGCGATGGCGACCGTTGCAAGCAACGGAAAAGACCATCGGCCGAAAATTCCGTCAGGAGGAACAACCCAACATGAGCAATCGCAGAGTCTTCATGGCTGCCACGGCGGCGTTCGCCTTCGCGTTCTCCGCCAGCCAGGCCCTCGCACAGAAGAAATACGACACCGGCGCGAGCGACACCGAGATCAAGATCGGCCAGACCGTGCCGTTCTCCGGCGCCTACTCCGTCTATGCCAATATCGGCAAGACCCAGGCCGCCTACTTCAAGATGATCAACGATCAGGGCGGCATCAACGGCCGCAAGATCAACCTGATCCAGTATGACGACGCCTATTCGCCGCCGAAGACCGTCGAGCAGGTGCGCAAGCTGGTCGAAGGCGACGAGGTGCTCTTCACCTTCCAGCTGATCGGCACCGCGGCAAATGCCGCCGTGCAGAAATATCTCAACGGCAAGAAGGTGCCGCAGTTGCTGGCCTCGACCGGCGCGGCGCGTTTCAACGACCCGCAGAACTATCCCTGGACCATCGCCTACAATCCGAACTACGTGTCCGAGGGACGCATCTACGCAAAGTACATTCTCACCAATCACCCCAACGCCAAGATCGGCGTGCTCTACCAGAACGACGACATGGGCCGCGACTATCTGGCCGGGCTCAAGAGCGGCCTCGGCGACAAGGCCGCCGGCATGATCGTCGGCGAGGTGTCCTACGAAGTCACCGATCCGACCGTGGATTCGCAGGTGGTCAAGCTGAAGTCGATGGGCGCCGACCTGTTCTATGACGCCTCCACGCCGAAATTCGCCGCACAGGCGATCAAGAAGCTTGCCGACCTCGGCTGGAGCCCGGTGCACATCCTCGACATCAATGCGAGCCCGGTGTCGGCGACGCTGAAGCCGGCCGGCCTCGACATCTCCAAGGGCATCATCTCGACCAATTACGGCAAGGACCCCGGCGATCCCCAGTGGAAGGACGATCCGGGCGTGAAGGCCTTCTTCGCTTTCATGGACAAGTATTTCCCCGAAGGCGACAAGCTCAACACCGTCAACACCTATGCCTATTCGGTGGCGGAACTGCTGGTGCAGGTGCTGAAGCAATGCGGCGACGACCTGACGCGCGAGAACGTCATGAAGCAGGTCGCCGGCATCAAGGGCTACACGCCGAGCCTGGCGTTGCCCGGCATCAGGATCAACACCGGGCCGAACGACTACCGCGTCAACAAGCAGATGCAGATGATGAAGTTCAACGGCGAACGCTGGGAGCTGTTCGGACCGATCATCGAGGATGCGGGCCCGGCGGGTTAGTTACTGCGTAGATTCCATGGGGCGGTGAGCGGGCTCTTTCCGATAGGTTTGGGTTTCCACACTCGAACCATCGGAGCGTCTGATGCAAGCATCGACCAAGAGCACGCCCACCGTGGGGCATATTGGCACAATTTTCGTTGCGATCGAACTGAGTCAAAAGACCTGGCTGGTGACGCTGCACAGTCCGGATCGTGACCGGATATCACGCCACAAGATTGAGGGCGGCGATCACGCCGGGCTGCGGGCCTTGCTCGAGAAGATCAAGGCGCGAGCGGCCGAGAAGCTGGGATCACCGCCGCGAGTGGTGAGCTGCTACGAGGCCGGTTATGACGGCTTTTGGCTGCACCGGCTGCTGCAAGCGGCCGGGATCACCAACTTCGTGTTCGATCCGGCCAGCATTGCGGTGGAGCAGCGGTCGCGGCGGGCGAAGACGGACCGGATCGACGGCGAGCTCATGCTGCGGACCCTGATGGCCTATCTGCGGGGCGAGCCACGGGTGGTGCGGATCGTCCGCGTCCCGAGTGTGGCCGAAGAGGATGCCCGGCGCGGGAGCCGGGAGCGCGATCGTCTGGTCAAGGAGCAGACGGCCCATGGCAACCGGATCAAGGCGCTGCTGCGTCTGTTAGGCGTGGCGGTCGGCAACCCGCGCCGACGGGACTGGCTCAGCTTTCTGGAGCAGCAGTGCGATTGGCAGGGGCAGCCGCTGCCTCCCCATCTGTTGGCCGAGGTGAAGCGCGAGCACGCGCGGCTGACCATGGTCCGCGAGCAGCTTGCGGCACTGGAACAGGCCCAGGCTGCGCAGACCTGTCCCATTCCAGCGCCGATGGCGGAGCGGCGATCGAACTTGCAGCGGCTCAAGGCGCTCGGCCCCGCCTTCACCCCAGGGCTGGTGGACGAGATGTTCTACAAGGACTTCCACAATCGGCGCGAGGTCGCCAGCTATTGCGGGTTGGCGCCCAGTCCCTGGAAGAGCGGCGGCATCGATCGCGAGCAGGGCATCAGCAAGGCCGGCAATCGGCGGGCACGCACCAAGGCGATCGAACTGGCCTGGCTGTGGCTTCGCCATCAAGGCGACAGCGCGCTCAGCCAATGGTTCCGCACCCGTATCGCCAACGCCGGCCAGCGGGCCAAGCGCATCGCCATCGTGGCTCTGGCCCGCAAGCTGATCGTGGCGCTGTGGCGCTATCTCACCACGGGCCTCGTTCCTGAGGGGGCAATCATGAAGGCATAAAACAAACCGCCATCACGTGTCGCGGCCTTGCCGCGTCCCGTGCGGGATGGATGATGACCGTGCCACCCTAGGGCTTCAAACGTCGTTTTGTAGATGGGTCTCATCCTCGCCAGGCTTCCTCGCCGCAAGCATGCGGAAGGTGGGTACGGATCAAACGATCCGACCGGATATGAGGTGATGCAGTGAGCTGCATAAATCTTCGGAAGCCGATCCTCGCCCGGAACACGGTCGTCGCGCTGCGCTACGCATGGCTCCGCGCGCCGCCCTCCCACCGCAAGTCCCTTACCCGGACAGATCGAACAGGCTTGACTTACAAATCCCCATATGAGGGTGGGCAAAGACGCGCAAGCGTCGTGCCCACCATCTCTCCACGATCGCGACGAAGGCGTGGGCACACGCCGGGATGCGCATTCGCGCACCCCGGCGCTTTGCCCACCCGAACTAGGAAGGTATCTCGCCGAAGTTCTTCCCCACGGGCAGCACCGCATGCCGGATCAGCCGCGAATCCTCCACGGCCGCCTGCCGGTGCTTCACCGCCTCGCGGTAGACCGGATCACGGATCATCTCGACGAAGGCGGCGACGCTTGGGTATTCGGCGATGAAGCAATGGTCCCAGCGCTCCTCCTGCGGGCCGATCAGCATCAGCTCGAACCTGCCCTGCCAGACGATGCGGCCGCCGAGGCGTTCGAACACCGGGCCACTCTCGCGGCCATAGGCCGCATAGGCCTCCGCACCGCTCGCCTTGCGGCCGTCAGGATAGGCGGCGTCTTTGCGTAAGCGCACCAGATTGAGCATGTGGATCGGGCCCGGGCGGTCTTTGTCCCGGAATTGCGCAAAAATCTCCTTGGTCGGATCGATGTGGCCCATGCGAGTTCCCTCTTGTTATGTGCCGGCGATCCTAGCTTCGCCGTCCGATGAGCGGAACTGCAGCGGGCGAATGCCGCACCTCCTAATCGCGCGTTAACGTCAGGGTAACCGGGCCTTAAACAGCGACCGCTAGCGTGCGGCGGGGCGGGCTGACCGGGCGTTTTGCGTATGGGGTTGGGAAAGAAAAAGGGTGGGCGGAAGGAGCCGTTGTTCGGCTTGCCCGCGGCGCTCGCTGATCTGCGCCTGACGGCGGCGGATCGCATTCCCGGCGGCGACGACGACAAGCCGAAGAAAACAGCGAAATCATCCGCCAAGCGCAAGGGCGACGATGCCGGCGAGGAGCCGCCGCGCGAGCGCAAGGCCTCGGCCGGCCGCAGCGGCGCCAAGCGCCGGTCGAAGTCGCGTATCGGCGCGAGCCTCGGCCGCCTGGTCTATTGGGGCGCGGTGCTGGGCCTGTGGGGCGCGATCGCCGTGATCGGCGTCGTGGTCTGGGTCGGCGCCCACCTGCCGCCGATCCAGTCGCTCGAAATCCCCAAGCGCCCGCCGACGATCCAGATCGTCGGCATCGACGGCAGCATGCTGGCGCAACGCGGCGAGATGGCCGGGGCCAATGTGGCGCTGAAGGATCTGCCGCCGTATCTGCCCAAGGCCTTCATCGCCATCGAGGACCGCCGCTTCTATTCGCATTTCGGCATCGATCCGGTCGGCATCCTGCGCGCCCTCGTCACCAACGTCATGCATCGCGGCGTGTCGCAGGGCGGCTCGACCTTGACGCAGCAGCTCGCGAAGAACCTGTTCCTGACCCAGGAGCGCACCATGCAGCGCAAGCTGCAGGAGGCCGAACTCGCGATCTGGCTGGAGCGCAAGCATTCCAAGAACGAGATCCTGGAGCTCTACCTCAACCGCGTCTATTTCGGCTCGGGTGCCTATGGCGTCGAGGCCGCCGCGCAGCGCTATTTCGGCAAGTCGGCGAAGAACGTCACCGTCGCCGAAGCCGCGATGCTGGCCGGCCTCGTCAAATCGCCCTCGCGGCTGGCGCCGAACCGCAACCCCGAAGGCGCGGAGGCGCGCGCGAAGGTCGTGCTCACCGCGATGGCGGATGCGCAGTTCATCACCGAGGCGCAGGCGCAGGCCTCGATCGGTCATCCCTCCTACAACGTGAAGCCGGTCGGCGCCGGCACCGTCAATTACGTCGCCGACTGGATCGGCGAGGTGCTGGACGACCTGGTCGGCCAGATCGACGAGAGCATCAAGGTCGAAACCACGATCGATCCAAAACTCCAGAGCGTGGCGGAAGCCGCCATCATCGACGAGCTCGCGGCCAAGAGCGTGAAGTTCAACGTCAGCCAGGGCGCGCTGGTGGCGATGACGCCCGACGGCGCCGTGCGTGCCATGGTGGGCGGGCGGAACTATGCCGAGAGCCAGTACAACCGCGCGGTGACCGCCAAGCGCCAGCCGGGCTCCTCGTTCAAGCCGTTCGTCTACCTGACCGCGCTCGAAGCCGGGCTGACGCCGGACACCCTCCGCCAGGACGCGCCGATCGAGGTCAAGGGCTGGAAGCCCGAGAACTACACCCATGAATATTTCGGCGCCGTGACGCTGACGCAGGCGCTGGCGATGTCGCTGAACACGGTCGCCATCCGCCTCGGCCTCGAGGTCGGGCCGAAGAACGTGGTGCGCACCGCGCACCGGCTCGGCATCTCCTCCAAGCTCGAGCCCAATGCCTCGATCGCGCTCGGCACGTCGGAAGTCTCCGTCGTCGAGCTGGTCGGCGCCTATGCGCCGTTCGCCAATGGCGGCTTCGCGGTGACGCCGCACGTCGTCACGCGGATCAAGACGCTCGGCGGCAAGCTGCTCTACATGCGCCAGCCGGACGATCGCAACCAGGTGATCGACCCGCGCTATGCCGGCATGATGAATTCGATGATGCGGGAGACGCTGATATCGGGCACCGCCAAGAAGGCGGAGATCCCCGGCTGGCCGGCGGCCGGCAAGACCGGCACCAGCCAGGATTATCGCGACGCCTGGTTCATCGGCTACACCGCCAATCTCGTCACCGGCGTCTGGCTTGGCAATGACGACAACTCACCGACCAAGAAGGCGACCGGCGGCGGCCTGCCGGTGGAAGTCTGGACGCGCTTCATGAAGACGGCGCATGAGGGCGTGCCCGTGGCGAACTTGCCGAACGCGCAGGCCGGTTGGGGCCTGTCGAACCTCGCACAGGCGGCCTCGCAGGTGTCGCCGCCGACAGCGGCCGCGCCCGGGCCGGCGCCGGCGCCGACGAACAACGGCGGCTATCGCCCACCGCCGACGCGCGCCAATGCACGGCCGGAAGCCGCCGCAGGGCTCGATGGCTGGCTGATGGACCGGCTGTTTGGCGGGAATCGATAGGCTCTGCTTGAGGCCGCAACAGCCTCAAAACAAAAACTGCGAAAACAACCCCATGCACAGTAGCCGGCGATGGCTGGCGCGGTGCACGGTGGATGTCGTGAAGGCTTTGATGCGACGGAGCAAATCGCGTATGCCGCGCAATCGTCGCGAATTGTGGCGAGAATCGCGCTGACGTCGCCTCGCCCTCCGCTGTCATTCCCCGCGAAGGCGGGGAATCCAGTACGCCGCGGCCTCTCGGTTCAATAGCAACCGCCTCTGGAATACTGGATCGCCCGCTCCAGTGCGCAAGTGCGCACAAGGCGGGCGATGACACCCTCGTCGGCAAGTCGTGCCCGGGGCGGCAAGATTTACCGATGCCGCGAATTCCCGAGAGAGAAAACTCCAATCGCTTCAGGCCTTCGCGATCGGCCCAGGATTTGCTCTCCAAGGTTGAGCTCTGAGGAGCCGGGCTTAGTGCGGGAGGGCGTTCGATGATTTCAGGTCTATCCGGTGCGGCGTCGACTTATCTGCGCCCTGCATCGACATCCAATTCAAAGGCGCCTGTTCTATCGGAGGTGCCCGCTGAGACTGGCGCAGCGCCCAGCGGCTTCCGGCTTGACCTCTCCCAGGTCAAGCCGCTGCAGGGGGCAAAGGTCATATCGGCGGCGGATGATCCTGTCCTGCACGACCTGATGGCAACGAACTGGCTGATCACCCACGACGCGGGTACCGCGCAATCGGTCGTCGCGGACAATGCACCGGAGAACACCTACGCGCAGGTGAAGGTCAACGGCAAGGTGGTGGCCACGCTGTACAATGGCGGGGCCTCCGCAATGACCAACGCGGCGGCCGCAAAGGTCGGCAAGCTGGAAGATCCTCCCGGCCTGGGTGGACCTGACTTGGCACAATGGCGGGCCGACAGCTACGCCAAGCTGCTCGGCGGCACGGTTGAAAAGGCTTCCACCGCGATCACGCAATCGCAATGGACACCGCGCGAAAGCAGTTCCACGACCTATAGCCGCGAACAACTCGACGCGGCCTTCCAGGCGATGGTGGCCGAAGGCCAGAAGGCCACCGCGCAACGGCAATCGTCCTATCTGGCGTCACGCACGCTACAGGGGACGAGTGCGGATTTCAGCGCCTGAGTATAGCGCTATCGGGGGCTCGATGCCGTTCCCGTCCTCCGCTGTCATTCCCCGCGAAGGCGGGGAGTTCACAAGCTCTCACCTACCCTGGGTGTCGTCCCGGCCTAGTGCGCAATTGCGCACGAGGCCGGGACGACGGGAGCGTTAGGCGAGAGCAAGGCTCTAATCCTCGACCCCATACCGGTGCAGATCATTGCCGTACGTATCGAGCCACTTCTTGGCGCGCTCCATCGAGGGGCAGACCTTGCCGCAGACGCGCCAGAATCGCGCCGAGTGGTTCATCTCGACGAGATGGGCGACCTCGTGGGCGGCGAGATAGTCGAGCACGAAGGGCGGCGCGAGGATCAGGCGCCAGGAGAACGACAGCGAGCCGGCCGAGGTGCAGGAACCCCAGCGGCTGGACTGGTCGCGGATCGACAGCCGCTTGACCCTGACACCGAGTTCGGCGGCATAGGCTTCGGCCGAACGCTGCAGATCGTGGCGCGCCTCGCGCTTGAGGAAATCGCTGACGCGGCGGTCGACATGTTCGACGCCGCCGGCGACGCAGAGAATGCGTTCACCGCTGTCGCGAACTTCCGTCCACACCGTGCCGCGCGTGCCGGCGCGATGAACGATGCGATGGGGAACGCCGCGAAGCGGTATCACTGTGCCAGGCTGGAACGGCGCGGCCTTCGGCAAACGCCCGAGACGTGCCGCAATCCATGCACCGTGACGCTGCGCGAAGTCCTTGGCTTCCGCGAGCGTGCCGCGCGGCGGCATGGTGAGGATGGCTTCGCGATCGCTCGGATGAATTCTGAGCGTGTAGCGGCGCGCACGCCTGTGCCGGCGCAGCCGAATCGCAAAGAATTGCGATCCGTGGGTGATGACGAGGGTCTTTGGTTCGTGGGGCCGCCGATAGAGGAGTGCGCGAGTGGCCATGTCTGTCAGTCCGGGGAGCAGGAGTTCGCCCGGATTCTGCCATAACCGCCGCCAGGGAAAGCGCTCGGCGCAAAAACAAATCATTTGCCCAATATACAGGGGTCTGACGTCCGGGAGACCCTACAGACTGGGGTTGGAACCGGCTTTTTTCGCCCCCGCTGGACGCATGCGACACCCCCAAGGGGTGAGGGGCGACTCACTCCTATGGCGCTACCTAAATACCGCGAATCTGGAGGGAACCTGTCCCTGCCGGAGGCTCCGACAGGGGTGGAAATTTCGACGGGAAAGCCGAAATCCGCGTCTATTCGGCGGCAAGAGCCTGCAACGAGCTCGGATTCGCAGCCGAAACCATGAAGTCGTGAATTCGCGGCACGATTTCCGACTTGAAGCGCGAGCCGTTGAACACGCCGTAATGCCCCACGCCCTTCTGGACGTAATGAACGCGGCGATGATCGGGGATCGAGCTGCACAATGTGTGCGTTGCTTCGGTCTGGCCGAGACCGGAGATGTCGTCGTTCTCGCCTTCGACCGTCATCAACGCGACGCGTGTGACCTTGGAGGGATCGACGCGTGTTCCACGATGGGTCATCTCGCCCTTGGGCAGCGAGTGCTTCACGAACACGGTGTCGACCGTCTGCAGGTAATACTCGGCGGAGAGGTCCATCACCGCGAGATATTCGTCGTAGAACTCGCGATGCTTGTCGACGAGGTCGCCGTCGCCCTTCACCAGATGGGCGAAGAGCTGCTTGTGGGCGTCCATGTGACGGTCGAGATTCATGCTGATGAAGCCGTTGAGCTGCAGGAATCCCGGATAGACGTCGCGCATCATGCCCGGATGCGGGAACGGCACCTTGGTGATGACGTGGTTGCGGAACCAGTCGATGCCGCGCTCCTGGGCGAGGTTGTTCACCGCGGTCGGGTTGCGGCGGGTGTCGATCGGGCCGCCCATCAGCGTCATCGAGGTCGGCACGAACGGATCGCGCCGCGCTTCCATGATCGAGACCGCAGCGACGACGGGCACGGAGGGCTGGCACACCGCCATGACATGGGTGTTGCCGCCGAGGACGTGCAGCATCTCGATGATGTAGTCGATGTAATCGTCGAGATCGAAGCGGCCGTCGCTGAGCGGCACCATACGGGCGTCGGCCCAGTCGGTGATGTAGACCTCATGCGCCGGCAGGAACGCCTCGACTGTGCCGCGCAGCAGCGTTGCATAATGGCCGGACATCGGCGCCACGATCAGCACGCGCGGCTGCGGGCTGCGCAGCGGACGGGTGAACTTGCGATCGAAATAGAGCAACCGGCAGAACGGCTTTTCCCAGACCGAACGGATCTCGATCGGGACGCGGATGCCGTTGACCTCGGTGTCGTTGAGACCCCATTCCGGCTTGCCGTAGCGGCGCGTGGTGCGCTCGAACAATTCGCAGGCCGCGGCGACCGACTTGCCGACCTCGGTGCGCGCCCAGGGATTGAGCGGATTCTGAAACAGGAACTTGGTCGCGTCAGTGACCGCACGTGCCGGATTGAGAGAGGCGTGAGCCATCTCGTACATCCAGTACATCGGCGTCGTCAGGACCGGACTGCCTTCAGCCGCCAGGGGCGGCGCGCCGCCAAACTCACCAATAGGCATCGCTATATCCTTCTTCGCATCGCAGCATACTGCCGAATGCGTAATATTGCGTCAATGCATGGTTCCGTACATCTACGTGGCAGATACGGCCAAACCAGCCTGAATCCACGAGAAAGTGACATTATTCGCCGCCTGACAGCAGCGAGCCGTTCTTCCGGGCGCTGCGCAAAAGAGCAAGGAATGCCCCAAAAGATGCAACCAAAAGCACTGTGTTGATGGCTAACGCATCCAGCATCAGGTCGATCCGGAAGGTGTTTTCGATCAGCAGCGCCCGCATTCCCTCGAACACATAGGTCGGCGGCAGCGTCCAGGCGACAATCTGCAGCCAGCCCGGCAGCACGCTGACGGGATAGTAGATGCAGGCGAGCGGCATGATCGCGAACATCAACGTCCAGACGATGCTCTCGGCGCCAAGGCCGTTTCGCAGCACGAGCCCCGAGACGAAGATGCCGACCGACCAGCTGGTGAAGATCAGATTGCAGAAGAACGCGATCAGCGGCAGGCCGAGGCCGTAGACGTTGAAGTGAAACAGGAACAGCGCGAGCAGCGTCATCGGGATCACGCCGATCGCGAGCCGGATCAGGCTCATCACCATCAGTGACAGCAGAAACTCGATCGGCTTCAACGGGCTCATCATGAGATTGCCGAGGTTGCGCGCCCACATCTCCTCCAGGAAGGAGATGGAAAAGCCGAGCTGGCCGCGGAACAGGATGTCCCAGAGGATGACGGCGCCGATCAGCGTGCCGCCGGCGCGCGCGAAGAAATTGGCGTTTTGCGCGATGTAGAGCTGGAGGAAGCCCCAGGTGATGACCTGGAGCGCCGGCCAGTACAAAAGCTCGAGCAGCCGCGGCCAGGACGACATCAACAGATACCAGTAGCGCAGGATCATCGCGCCGATGCGGTGGATGGAGATGCCGCGGTGGAGGGAGATCTCGGTCATGGTCGCTGCCCGTAGCCCGGATGGAGCGAAGCGCAATCCGGGGCGCGGCGCCAGCCACAAACACCGGCGTCATCCTGAGGTACAAGCCTTGCGATGCGCACCGCATCGCAAGGCTTGCCTCGAAGGATGGGCCACATACGCTTGCAATTCATCCTTCGAGGCGCGCGAAGGGCGCGCACCTCAGGATGACGGCTGTACGCGAGGATAGAAAAATCAAGGCTCGCATGCGCGAAGCGGCGTGCCGCAATCGGCGGTCCCGGATTACGCTTCGCTCCATCCGGGCTACGGCTCCTCATGCTCACCTTGCCGCCTCCTTCGCACCGTTGGCCCGGCCGCGCGCGACGTCCAGGAACACCTCCTCCAGCGTGGTGCGGTTGTAGCGGGCCATGATGGAATCGGGCGCGTCGTCGTCCTCGATGCGGCCGCGCTTCATGATGATGACGCGGTCGCAGAGACGCTCGACCTCGAGCATGTTGTGCGAGGCGAGCAGGATGGTGGCGTTGTTCTCCTTGCGGTAGCGCTCCAGATGGCCCCGCACCCAATCGGCGGTGTCGGGATCGAGCGAGGCGGTCGGCTCGTCCAGCAGCAGCAGCTCTGGCTGGTTGATCAGCGCTTTCGCCAGCGCGACACGGGTCTTCTGGCCGGCAGACAGCTTGCCGTTGGCACGGTCGATGAAATCGGTGAGGTCCAGATCGTCGGCGAGCCTGGCGATGCGATCGGCGAGGTTCTTCACCGCATAGAGCTTGCCGAAGATGGTGAGGTTCTGGCGTACCGTGAGCCGCATCGGCATGTCGACATAGGGGCTCTCGAAATTCATCCGCCCCAGCACGGAAGCGCTCTCTTCGGGCATCGGATGCCCGAGCACCTGCACGCGGCCGGAGGTCGGCAGCACCAGGCCCATGATCATCGCGATGGTCGTGGTCTTGCCGGCGCCGTTGCCGCCCAGCAGTCCGGTGATGCTGCCGCGCGGCAGCGAAAAGGAGATGTCGTCGACGGCGCGGGTCTGCTTGTAGACCTTGACGAGGTGATCGACCGCAATCGCCGCAGAGGAGCCGCGCTCCGCGACAGTCGGCGGACTTGAAGCTTTGTCGTTCCCGGTCATGCTGGGCCGTTCTTCTGCTATTGCAGCGGAGAGCGCAAGGCTTGTAATCCGGGTGGTTCCACCAGCCGCGCGTTTGTGACCTGAAGGCACCGCCACATTGGCCGATATGACCGAAATTGCCGCTTCCGACTTTCGACCCGCGCAGCGGCATATCCGCCTGGACACCATCCTGCGGCTGCGCTGGCTCGCGGTGCTGGGCCAGCTCGCCGCGATCTTCATCGTGGCGCAGGGGCTCGAGTTCAACGTCGAGATCGTCCCCTGCGTCAGCATCATCGCGCTGTCGGCCGCGCTCAATCTGGCGCTCCAGACAGCGGCCAATCCGATGCAGCGGCTGGAGCCGATGCAGGCGGCCGGCCTGCTCGCGCTGAACATCGTGGAGCTGGCCGGCCTCCTGTTCTTCACCGGCGGCCTGCAGAACCCGTTCTCGTTCCTGTTCCTCGCGCCGGTGCTGATCTCGGCGACCGCGCTGCCGGCCCGCTTCACCTTCGGGCTTGGCGTGCTGGCAGTCGCCTGCGCCTCGATCCTGTTCTTCTTCCATCTGCCGCTGCCCTGGGACTCCGACGATCCGCTGGTGCTGCCGCCGATCTATCTCGTCGGCGTCTGGCTCTCGATCGTGCTCGCGATCGGCGTCACCAGCCTCTACTCGTTCCAGGTGACCGAGGAGGCGCGCAAGCTTGCGGATGCGCTGGCCGCGACCGAGCTGGTGCTGACGCGCGAGCAGCATCTGACCCAGCTCGACGGCCTCGCCGCCGCCGCCGCGCACGAGCTCGGCACGCCGCTGGCGACGATCTTCCTGATCTCGCGCGAGCTGGAAAAGACGGTGAAGGATCCGAGCTTTGCCGCCGATCTGAAAACCCTGCGCGAGCAGACCCAGCGCTGCCGCGACATCCTCAGCAAGATCACCCAGCTCTCCTCCACCGGCGCACCGTTCGACCGCATGAAGCTGTCGGAGCTGATCGAGGAGGTGGTGGCTCCGCACCGCGATTTCGGCGTCGACATCAAGGTGCGGATCGCGGTGGCCGCCTTCGCCGAGCCGGTCGGCTCGCGCAATCCGGCGATCCTCTACGGCGTCGGCAACATCATCGAGAACGCGGTCGATTTCGCCCACACCACCGTCGAGGTGAACGCCTGGTGGAACAAGGACACGATCGAGCTCCTGATCTCCGACGACGGCCCCGGCATTCCGCCCGATATCCTCAACCGGATCGGCGAGCCCTATCTGTCGCGGCGGCGCACCCAGGATGATTCCGGCGGCGAGCGGCGCGGGCTCGGATTGGGCGTGTTCATCGCGCGTACATTGCTTGAACGCACCGGCGCCAAGGTCTCGTTTACCAACCGGATCTTTCCGGAACACGGAGCGGTGGTCCAAATCACATGGCCGCGGCAGCGTTTTGAGGCTATCGAGACGCTCGAAGAAACAATAGGATAGACCGCGACGTTGCGTCGCACGGACCGCCCGATCGACTATTGGCGGCCTTGGCGTCGATCGATTGCGACGCCATATGTGCATGTGCAGAGAGAGGACAACACCTTGAACGCCATCGCCGAACTGAACGAACAGACCGACCGCTCGCTTCTCATCGTGGAGGACGACAAGCCGTTTCTGGAGCGCTTGTCGCGCGCCATGGAAACGCGCGGCTTCGCGGTGACGTCGTGCGACACCGTCTCGGACGGGCTCGCGCAGATCGGCAAGTCGGCACCGGCATTCGCCGTGGTCGATCTCAGGCTCGGCGACGGCAACGGCCTCGACGTGGTCTCGGCGCTGAAGAAGAAGCGCCCCGACGCACGCGCGATCGTGCTGACCGGCTATGGCAACATCGCCACCGCGGTAACCGCGGTGAAGATGGGCGCGATCGATTATCTTTCCAAGCCCGCGGATGCCGACGACGTCGTCGCGGCGCTGCTGTCGACCAGCGCGGAGAAATCCGAACTGCCGACCAACCCGATGTCGGCCGACCGCGTGCGCTGGGAACACATCCAGCGCATCTACGAGATGTGCAACCGCAACGTCTCGGAAACGGCGCGGCGGCTCAACATGCACCGCCGCACCTTGCAGCGGATCTTGGCCAAGCGCGCGCCGCGGTAATTTCGGCCATCACGACTCTCTCCCCGTCATCCTGAGGTGCTCGCCTCTTCGGCGAGCCTCGAAGGGCGACGGCCCAGCGGCATCGCGGCCGTACATCCTTCGAGGCGCGCAAGAGCGTGCACCTCAGGATGACGGGACACGGGTCCCGTAGGGTAGGCAAAGGCGCGAAGCGCCGTGCCCACGACCTGTTTCGATTGGATAGAGGTGGTGGGCACGCTTCCGCCTTCGCTCTGTGAGCGACGGCGGACAAGTCGCTTTGCCCACCCTACGGCATCTGCATTCGCGGCGCCGCTATTCCCAGAATTCCGCGTGGCCCTGCGGATCGACCAGCCGGTTGATCCGCAGCGCCGCCGCCATCGCGAAACGCACGGTCATCTGCTTGCGCGTGGCAGCCGCGAGCTTGTGCTCGGGCGCGTCGCACTGCATGTGCGCGCCATAGGCGTCGGCGATGATCAGGCCGGTGTCCTGCGGAAAGATCTCGCATGGCAGGTCCTGCGTGAAGGCGAAGAACAGCCGGTCGCAATGGGCGCGGTATTCGTGCCATTTCTGATCAGCGCGCAGATCCTCGACCGACGACTTGATCTCGACGATCCAGATCTCGCCGCGCTCGTTCAGCGCCACCAGGTCGGCGCGCCGGCCCGAGGGCAACGGCAATTCGCTGATGCAGGTGAAGCCGAGCGACCGCAGCAGCCGCGCGGTGCCGCGCGCGATCGCCAGCGCCGTCTCGGATTGACGGCGGTCTGGCGGTGGCACGAGGGCGACGTTGCGGGCGGGGTCCATGAGTGGAGTTTAGCCGATTCCGTCGGAAGCGGACACTGCTCGAGAGTGGTCGAACAGCTGCCTATTTCTCAATGTCGTCCTGGCGAAAGCCAGGACCCATTACCCCAACAGGTCGTTGTAGCGCGAGCTGGTAACCACCAGTCTTCGTCAAATACCTTCCTGTGGGAATGGGTCCTGGATCTGCGCTTCGCTTGTCCAGGACGACGTTGGAGAATGACGCCGTCGCTTCCCCTGCCTTCTATGGCGGCGCCACGATCACCCCCTCATTCCCTCGCAGATCCAGCATCCCTTCCAGCCGCTCCCCCCCACGATCCAGAAACGTCGACAGCAATATCTCGCTGCCGAAGCGGATTGCGCTGGTGGTGACGGCGATCGGGTCGGGGCCGAGATTGAGCGCCACGATCACCGCCCTGCCCTCGGCCTCGCGGCGGTAGATCAGGAGATCGCCCTGCGCCGCAATCGGATGATAGCTGCCGGCGACCAGAGGCGGGCTGTGCTTTCGCAGCGTGATCAGCCGCTTGTACAGGCTGAGGATCGAGCGCGAATCGGCTTCGAGATTGACGACGTTCTCGCGGACATGATCCTCGGGCAACGGCAGCCAGGGCCTGACGTCCGAGAAGCCGGCAAACTCCGACATATCCCACTGCATCGGCGTGCGGCAGCCGTCGCGTCCCACACCGATGCCGGGCACGTTCTTCTCGAAGGGATCGCGGACATCCTCGGGCGAGATCGCGAGCTGATGCATGCCGATCTCGTCGCCGTAATAGAGCGTCGGCGTGCCCCGCAACGTCAGCAGCAGCATGGCGGCGACGCGGGCCTGCTCGGGCCCGACACGGCTCGCGACGCGCGGCCGGTCGTGATTGCCGAGCACCCAGTTCGGCCAGGCGCCTCTCGGCAGCGCCTTCTCGTAATCGTCGATGATTGTCTCGATCGAGCGCGCGCTCCAGAACGTCGAGAGCAGCGCGAAGTTGAACGGCATTTGCGCGCCGGTGAGATCGTTGCCGTAATAGGCCATCAGCCGGTGCAGCGGCAGATAGATCTCGCCGATCAGCACGCGGGCGCGATAAGCATCGGTGACGCGGCGCATCTCGGCGATGACGTCGTGCACCTCCGGCTGGTCGGTGGAATATTGCGTCATGATCTTTTCGTGCGCCGGCCGGCCCTCGACGTAATGCGGGTTTGGCGGATTGTCGCGAAACCCGGCGTCCTTGATCAGGTGCCAGATCACGTCGACGCGAAAACCGTCGACGCCCTTCTCGAGCCAGAACCGCATCACGTCGTAGATCGCGGCGCGGACGTCCGGGTTGCGCCAGTTGAGGTCCGGCTGCCGGGTGAGGAAGGCGTGATAGTAATATTGACCTGTCGTCTCGTCGAAAGCCCACGCGCTGCCGCCGAACTCCGACAGCCAGTTGTTCGGAGCGCCGCCATCGGGCGCCGGGTCGCGCCAGATGTACCAGTCGCGTTTGGGATTGTCGCGCGAGGACCGGCTCTCGACGAACCAGGGATGCTGGTCGGAGGTGTGGTTCGGCACGAGATCGAGGATCAGCTTGAGGCCACCGTCATGGACGGCTGCGAGCAGCGCATCGAAATCCGCCATCGTGCCGAACAACGGATCGATGCCGGTATAGTCGGAGATGTCGTAGCCGAAATCGGCCATCGGCGAGGAGAAGATCGGCGACAGCCAGATCGCGTCGACGCCGAGCGACTTCACATAGGGCAGCCGCCGCAGGATGCCCGCGAGATCGCCGACGCCGTCACCGTCCGAGTCCTGAAACGAGCGCGGATAGACCTGATAGAAGATGCCGTCGCGCCACCAATTCTCGCCCTGAGCCATGTCGAAGAATCCATCCGAAAATCCGCGTTCTCGCGCGAGAGAACGCGGAAGCAACGCCCCGGTTCAAACCAGCAGGCGAATTGGGACGGCCGTGTGACGGCCGAGGCCGCTGTTCCGGGGCTGGCCCACGAATCTTTTGCTTGGCGGCATGGCAAAAATCGGCATTGTGGCGCCATGACCGAGCAAAACGACACTCAAGAATCCCCGCAAGCCAAGGCCGGCGCGATCATCGTCCCGGTGACGCTGTTCGAGCAGAACTGCACCATCATCTGGGACGAGCCGACCAAGAAGGCCGTGGTGATCGACCCCGGCGGCGACGTGCCGAAGATCCTGGAGGCGATCAAGCAGACCGGCGTTACCGTGGAGAAGATCTGGCTGACCCACGGCCATATCGACCATGTCGGCGGCGCGGCTGACTTGCGCGATGCGCTGAAGGTGCCGATCGAGGGCCCGCATGCCGCCGACAAATTCCTGCTCGACAACGTGGTCGAGAGCGGCGCGCGCTTCGGCATGACCGGGGTGCGCAATTTCGCCCCCGACCGCTGGCTGGAGGAGGGCGACACCGTGTCGATCGGCGGCCTGTCGTTCGACATTTATCACTGCCCCGGGCATTCGCCCGGCAGCGTGGTGTTCTTCAACAAGGACTTGCGCTTTGCCCATGTCGGCGACGTGCTGTTCGCAGGCTCGGTGGGCCGCACCGACCTGCCCGGCGGCAGTCACGCCACGCTGATCAACTCGATTCTGACCAAGCTGCTGCCGCTCGGCGACGATGTCGGCTTCATCTGCGGCCACGGCGCCGGCTCGAGCATCGGCCAGGAGCGGATGACCAATCCGTTCATCACCGGCGAGATGTGAGCGCCTATTCCGCGGCGTCTGCGAGCGCCGCGGGCTGGTTCAGGTTGCGCTCGCCCCATTCGCGGATCGCAGCGACGACGGGCACGAAACTCTTGCCCTTGCGGGTCAGGCGGTACTCGACCTTCGGCGGCACCTCGCCAAAATCCTTGCGGTCGATCAGGCCGCTCGCTGCCAGCGCCTTCAATTCGCGGCTGAGCACACGCGGGGTGATCTCGGCGCTGCCTTCCGTGCCGCGCAACAGGCCGCTCCTGATCTCACCATAGCGGCGCGGGCCGTCCTTGAGATCCCAGACGATGCGCAGCTTGTACTTGCCGCTGATCATTTTCTGAAAGGCCGCGACCGGGCAGCTGCGTGCGGGGGCCATCTTCGCCATGTCGTTTCCTCCATGTGAAGGGGAGGATAGGAGCAACGGCGAAAAAGTCCATACTATCAATTTTGTCCATACTTGCAGGATCGCGTCCAGCGCGCAGATGATGACGCACAACGCGAACAGGGAGCGTCACATGAAGCACTTCATGATCAGGTACGAATTCAGGAACGGTACGACGGACGCCTGGCACCAGGAGATCGGCCGCTTCGTCAAGGCGATCGACGGCGATCCGGAGCTGAAAGGGCGGATCGGCTATCGCGTCCTGAAGAACCGCGACGACGGCAGCTATTTCCACCTTGCCAGCGCCGCGGACGATGCCGCGCAAAAGACGCTGCAATCGCGCGACTTCTTCAAGGCCTATCAGGAGATGACGCGGAAGGTCGCCGGCGGCGAGGTGACGGTGACGCCGATCGAGGTGATCGACGCGACGGCGTAGACTACTTCATCAATCCCGCGGCGGTCAGCGCGCGGGTGATGATCTGGCCGAGATCGAAGCCGCGGGCCTCCTCGCGCTTCGGCTCGGCAGGCTCTTCGGCCACTGCGGCGCGAATCGAGCGGGCGAGATGCGGCGCGGGCGTCAGCGCCGGCTTCGACGGGGGCTTGGCCTCCGCCTTCTTCGCCGCGTCCGCAATCCATCCGGTCAGGCCGAAGAATTTTGCGATGTGATAGGACGAGGAGATGCCGGCCTCGATCAGGAAGGCGCCTTCGATGCCATAGCGCTGGTCGTTGTCGGCCAGCCCGAGCGGCGTGCCGTGCGCCATGTCGGTGATGGCGTAGGACTCGACCAGCGTCTCGCCGTCCTTGTTCCACCAGGCCTGGCGCGGATAGCCGTCGACATTGGTCTCGGCCATCGGCATGTCGGGCAGGTCATGCAGGTCGAGCCACTGCTTGACGATCTCGTTGGCATTGCCGGGATTGACGGTGCGGTCGGCGCTGCCGTGCCACACCGACATCTTCGGCCACGGGCCGCGATAATCGGAGGCGTTGCGCACGAGATCGCCGAGCTCGCGCGCGGGACGCGCCGGCGAATGAAACATGCCGTCGAGCGCCTCGCGCAAATTCGAGGCGATGCCATAGGGCAGGCCGGCGATCACCGCGCCGCCGGCGAAGACTTCCGGATAGGTCGCGAGCATCACCGAGGTCATGCCGCCGCCGGCGGACAGGCCGGTGATGAAGACGCGCCTGGGATCGACACGGTGCGTCTCGGCCATATGCGTGATCATCTCGCGGATCGAGCGCGCTTCGCCGCCGTCACGTGCGGTGTCTTCGGGATTGAACCAGTTGAAGCAGGTGTTGCCGTTGTTGACGCGCTGCTGCTCGGGCATCAGCAGCGCGAATCCGTAATGCTCCGCCAGCGTCGACCAGCCCGCGCCGAGATCGTAGCTTGCCGCGGTCTGCCCGCAGCCATGCAGCACGACGACGAGCGCGCGCGGCTTCTGGAGCTGCTCCGGCACGAACGCGAACATGCGAAGATTGCCGGGATTGTCGCCGAAGTCCGCGACTTCCTCCAATGGACTGGACACGTCCGCGCCACGACCGAAGTCGGCAAAGCGCAGACCGTCCAGCTTTGGCAGACGTCTCAAGAAATCGACATTTCTGGCGAGGGACACGGCAACTCCTGGCAGGCGACTTTCAACGTTCAGCCAAACCAGATAGTTGCTGCGCTGCAAAATAAAAAGACCGTGCGCTGTCAATCTCTGCGAAATCACCGTAAATCCCGCAGAAATCCGCATGTATTAACCGCATTGCCTCAACTTCGTGCAGCGGCGCGGCGCATCCACGCCAGAAATGCGGCGCAGATCATGATTAATGTCACAAACAGCACGAGCGAGACGAGGAAAGCTGCGCGCGCTGATTGCAGCGCTTCGAGTGCGAAGAACACCGCGCCGATTGCGGCCACTCCGGCCGCATTTCCGATCTGCGCCGTGGTGCCGTATAGGCCGGAGGCCGAGCCTGCCGCGACGGGCTTTACCGTCGAGAGAACTGCACCGGACAGCGGCGCCATCACCAGGCCCTGGCCGTAGCCGAAGACGGTCATGGTGAGCGCAAGCGCGATCGGTGTCGGCGCATCGAGACAGAATGCAACGAGCGCGAGCGCGGCGAGGCCCGCGATCTGGAGCGCGCAGCCTTCGATCAACACCTTGGTGCCGCGATGCCGTGCCCGCGCGCCGCTATGACGCGAGGCCACGACGAAGGCGAGCGCAAGCGGAATGAAGGCCATGCCG
Source organism: Bradyrhizobium sp. GW821-FHT12B03 (assembly GCF_058807535.1). NCBI lineage: Bacteria > Pseudomonadati > Pseudomonadota > Alphaproteobacteria > Hyphomicrobiales > Nitrobacteraceae > Bradyrhizobium > Bradyrhizobium sp. GW821-FHT12B03. The sequence continues at coordinate 251,356 of NZ_JBXAQU010000009.1, read as the reverse complement.
GCCGCGAGCGGCGGGATCTTCAGGCCGCGCTGCATGAACAGCGTCATGACCAGATAGAACGAGAGATTGGCAAAGAAGAAAAAGAACGCGGCGCCGAGACCGCGCAGGAAGGCGGCGTCGGTCAGCAGCGTCAGATCGATCAGCGGCATGCCGCCGGCGCGCCCGACCGCGTGTTCGAGCTTCAGGAACACCGCGAGGATCGCGCCGCCGCCTCCCATCACCGCCCACAGCCATGGTGCCCAGCCGACATCGTGGCCGAACAGCAGCGGACCGATCAGGCACAACAGCCCGGCGAACAGCACCATGCTGCCCTTGATATCGAGCTTTGTGCCGGCCTGGCGCGGCACCGAAGGCATGATGCGCCAGGCGGCGGCCGCGATGACGAGGCCGCTGGGAACGTTGACGAAGAACACCGAACGCCAGCCGGTGCCGGCGAGATCGAGCGTGACGAGGAGACCGCCGAGCAGGAAGCCCGCGGCGCCCGCGAGTCCAAGCACGATGCCGTAGACGGCAAAAGCGCGGCCACGCGACTCGTCGGTGAAGAGCAGATGCAGCGTCGCCAGCACCTGCGGCACCATCAGCGCCGCGGTGGCGCCCTGCGCCAACCGTGCGATGATCAGCTCCATGCCGGACTGTGCGAGCCCGCACCACAGCGAGGTCAGGGTGAAGCCGAGCACGCCGGCCAGGAACACGTTCCTGGTCCCGTGGATGTCGCCGAGGCGGCCGCCGGTGACGACGAGCGTGGCATAGGCGATCAGATAGATCGCGATCACCGATTCGATCTGTGCCGGCGTCGCGTGCAGGTCGATTGCGATGGTCGGAATGGCGACGTTCACCACGAAGGCGTCGACGCCGAACATGAACTGGGCAGCGACGACGATGGCGAGCACCCACCAGCGACGGGTCGAATCGATCTGCTTTGTGACGGTTTGATGCATTTGCGCGCGGACCTTGCGGATTTTATTTGCGCGCGATGCTCCCAGATCGGCGTCGTCTGCGCGATTACCTCCGAGGTAGGAGTTGTCGCCCTCTTGCTCCCCTGACTGCGTCCTTGGCCCGATTGCTGCATGTCGGTTCCCGCTGGTCTCGTGGGGGTTCGGAAGTCTTCCGATGTACGACTACGACATGGTGGTGATCGGCTCGGGCCCGTCGGGGCGCCGGGCCGCGGTGCAATGTGCCAAGCTCGGCAAGGCCGTGCTGGTGGTGGAGAAAGGCCGGCGGGTCGGCGGCGTGTCCGTCCACACCGGCACCATTCCCTCAAAAACCCTGCGCGAGACCGTGCTCAATCTGTCCGGCTGGCGCGAGCGCGGCTTCTACGGCCGCTCCTACCGGGTGAAGCAGGACATCGCGGCGAGCGACCTGATGACCCGGCTGCAGAAGACCCTCGACCACGAGGTCGAGGTCCTGGAGCACCAGTTCAGCCGCAACCTGGTGCGCACCGCCAATGGCGAGGCGCGGCTGGTCTCGCCGCACGAGGTCGAGATCACCAGCGCGATCGGCGAGGTCAAGGTGGTGTCGGCCGCCTTCATCCTGATCGCCTGCGGCACGCGCCCGTTCCGGCCCGACTACGTGCCGTTCGACGGCACGAGCGTGCTCGACAGCGACGAGATCATCGAGCTGCCGAAACTGCCGCGCAGCCTGGCGGTGATCGGTGCCGGCGTGATCGGCGTCGAATATGCCACCATCTTCAGCGCGCTCGACGTGCCCGTGACGCTGATCGAGCCGCGGCCGACCTTCCTTGATTTCATCGACAAGGAACTGATCGACGAGTTCATGCACGAGCTGCGCGACCGCAACGTCGCGCTGCGGCTTGGCGCCAAGGTCAACTCGATCGAGAAGAATGCCCAGGGCAGCATCGTCACGCATTTGTCGGACGGGCGGCACGTCACCACGGAAATGCTGCTGTTCGCGGCGGGGCGCGTCGGCGCCACCGACCGGCTCAACCTCGAGGCCGCCGGCATCGCCGTCGACCATCGCGGCCGCATCGCGGTCGACCCCGTGACCTTGCAGACCAGCGTGCCGCACATCTACGCTGCCGGCGACGTGATCGGCTTTCCGAGCCTGGCCTCGACCTCGATGGAGCAGGGCCGCGTCGCCGCCTGCCACGCGCTCGGCATGGAGCCGATGGCGCCGCCGGAATTCTTTCCCTACGGCATCTACTCGGTGCCGGAGATCTCGACCGCCGGCCTCACCGAAGAAGAGGTGCGCACGCGCGGCATCCCCTACGAGGTCGGCATCGCCCGCTTCCGCGAGACCTCGCGCGGCCACATCATGGGGCTGAACAGCGGCATGATGAAGATGATCTTCTCCACCAAGACGCGCCGGCTGCTCGGCGTGCACATCCTCGGCGAAGGCGCCACCGAGCTGATCCACATCGGCCAGGCGGTGCTGAACCTCAAAGGCACGATCGACTATTTCATCCAGAACACGTTCAACTATCCGACGCTGGCGGAGGCGTACAAGATCGCCGGGCTGGATGCGTGGAACAGGATGACAAGGTGAGGATGCCTCCTCTGCGTCATGGCCGGACTTGTCCCGGCCATCCACGTTCTTCCCGCGCACGATAGAGCAGGACGTGGATGCCCGGGACAAGCCCGGGCATGACGAGTCTGCGGAACGGCCTTCGCTCCAAACCAAGCACGCATGCCTGCATTCCGCAGCACGGGACATCGCGCGATTGCGTTCGCTTGTTTCAGCACGTAGCCTCTCGGTCTCAACAAACAGAAAATTCAGCCGGAGAGAACGCCATGGCGCGCCTGAAGTTCGGAGCCTTTCTTGCCCCGCATCACCCGATCGGGGAGCATCCGATGCTCCAGTTCCGGCGCGATCTCGACCTGGTCGAGCAGCTCGATGCGCTCGGCTATGACGAGTTCTGGTGCGGCGAGCATCATTCGTCCGGCTGGGAGATGATCGCCTCGCCCGAGATGTTCCTGGCCGCCGCCGGCGAGCGCACCAAGCGGATCAAGCTCGGCACCGGCGTGGTGTCGCTGCCCTATCACCATCCCTACAACGTCGCGCAGCGCATGGTGCAGCTCGATCACATGACCGGCGGGCGCGCCATCTTCGGCTCCGGACCGGGCGCGCTTGCCTCGGACGCGCACACGCTCGGCATCGACCCGATGACGCAGCGCGACCGCCAGGACGAGGCGATCGGCGTGATCCGCCGCCTGTTCAGCGGCGAGCGCGTCACGGCGAAGAGCGACTGGTTCACCATGAACGACGCCGCGCTCCAGATCCTGCCGTTGCAGGAGGAGATGCCGTTCGTGGTGGCCTCGCAGATCTCGCCCTCCGGCATGACGCTCGCCGGCAAATACGGCATCGGCATCATCTCGCTGGGCTCGATGACGACGCAGGGCCTGATGTCGCTGCAACAGCAATGGCAGTTCGCCGAGGATGCCGCGAAGAAGCACGGCACGACGGTCGACCGCGCCGACTGGCGCGTGCTCTTGACCTTTCATATCGCCGAGACCCGCGAACAGGCCCGCAAGGAGGCCGGCGCCGGGCTGATGCGCTGGCACAACGAATATAATGTCGGCACGCTGCAGCGGCCGGGCCTCACCGCATTCGCCTCGCCCGACGAGGCCGTGGACAAGACCGCCTTCGTCGAGGGCGCGGCGTCCACCATCGGCACGCCCGACGATCTCGTCAAAACCATTGAGAACGTGATGCAGGTGTCCGGCGGTGTCGGCGCCGTCATCGGCTTCGTGCACGACTGGGCCAATCCGGAAGCCACGCGCCGCAGCTGGGACATGGTCGCGCGCTATGTCGTGCCTGAAATCAACGGCTATACCGACGGCCTGCGCCGGTCGCAAAAATTCGTGATCGAGAACCGCGCGATCTTCGAACGTGCGGGCCAGGCCGTGATGGCCAAGATCATGGAGAACGAGAAGGCTGCCGAGGCGCTGAAGGTGACCGGCCCCGGCCGTGTCGCGATTCCCGCCGTCAATGCGCCGGATTTGCAGAAGGAAGCCGCCAAGCGGTAGGCCGCGGAACTATCTCCACACTGGCAATGATGCGGGCTGAGCCTACCGCATCGCAGCGCCCGAAACGTGCTATATTGGCAGCAAGCCAATCGGAGCAAGCGTCATGTCGATGCAGAATGTGGCCGCCTCTGCGCTTCAGTTCACCGCGCCCAAGCGCAACGAGCTGACGCATATTCCCGGCGACGAGGGCTGGCCGATCATCGGCAAGACGTTTCAGGTTCTGGCTGACCCCAAGGGCCACATCGAGGCGAACGGTGCCAAATATGGCCCGGTCTACCGCACGCATTTCTTCGGCGAGACCAACGTCGTGCTGCTCGGGCCCGAAGCCAACGAGCTCGTGCTGTTCGACCAGCAAAAGCTGTTCTCCTCGACGCACGGCTGGAACAAGGTGCTTGGGCTGCTGTTTCCACGCGGATTGATGCTGCTCGATTTCGACGAGCACCGGCTGCATCGCAAGGCGCTGTCGGTTGCGTTCAAGTCCGGGCCGATGAAATCCTATCTGTCCGATCTCGACCGCGGTATTTCCGCGCGCGTGGCGCAGTGGAAAGCCAAGCCCGGCGAGATGCAGCTCTATCCGGCGATGAAGCAGCTCACGCTCGATCTGGCTGCGGCGTCCTTCCTCGGCGCCGACATCGGGCCGGAGGTCGACGAGATCAACCGCGCCTTCGTCGACATGGTCGCAGCCTCCGTCACACCGATCCGCCGCCCCCTGCCCGGCACCCAGATGGCGCGCGGCGTGAAGGGCCGCAAGCGCATCGTCGCCTATTTCCGCCAGCAGATTCCGCTCCGACGCGGCAATCACGGCGGCGATGATCTGTTCTCGCAGCTCTGCCGCGCCACCCATGAGAACGGCGCACTGCTCTCCGAGCAGGACATCATCGACCACATGAGCTTCCTGATGATGGCGGCGCACGACACGCTGACGTCGTCGCTGACCTCCTTCATCGGCGAGCTCGCCGCCAATCCGGACTGGCAGGACAGGCTGCGCGCCGAGGTTCTTGCGCTCGGGCTGCCTCCCGGTTCGCCCAGCAGCTTCGACGATCTCGAAAAGATGCCGCTGTCGGAGATGGCGTTCAAGGAGGCGCTGCGCATCAAGCCGCCGGTGCCGTCGATGCCGCGCCGCGCGATGCGCGATTTCACCTTCAAGGGCTTTACCATTCCCGCCGGCACCGCGATCGGCGTCAATCCGCTCTATACGCATCACATGAAGGACATCTGGCCCGAACCGGATCGCTTCGATCCCTTGCGTTTCACCGAGGAGGCCCAGCGCAACCGCCATCGCTTCGCCTTCGTGCCGTTCGGCGGCGGCGCGCATATGTGCCTCGGCCTGCACTTCGCCTACATGCAGGCCAAATGCTTCGCGCGGCACTTCCTCCAGAACATCGAGGTGTCGCTGGAGCCGGGCTACAAGCCGGACTGGCAGATGTGGCCGATCCCGAAGCCAAGGGACGGGTTGCGGGTGCGGGTGAAGGCGGTGTGAATTCGTAGGTGGGTTAGTTAGCCGAAGGCGTAACCCACCTCTTTAATCTCCGCGACGACAGAAGTGGTGGGTTACGCTTCGCTAACCCACCCCTACGGCTTCGGCTTCCGCGGCTGCTACACCCCCTGATCGAACGCCTTGCGCAGGGCGATGTAGCCCTGCTGCTGTTGGCTCCAATTGCGGCCGCCGGTCATGGCGCCGTCGATGACGAGGTCGTGGCCGTTGATGAAGCTGGATTCGTCGCTCGCCAGGAAAACCGCCGCATGGGCGATGTCGTCGGGGATGCCGGCGCGCGGGATCGGCTGCGCGGTCTTGTAGACCTCGCGCATCACTGCCGGCGTCTTCTCCGCGGCATCGGTCGCCAGCCCGAGCGCCTTGCCGAAAATGCCGGTCGCGATCGCGCCGGGCGAGATCGAGTTGACGCGGACGTTGGATTCGCCGAGCTCCATCGCCACGCATTTGGTGAGATGGATCACCGCCGCCTTGGCCGCGCCGTAGACCATGGACGAGGAATAGCCGGCGAGACGGCCGGCGATGCTGCCATTGTTGATGATGCTGCCGGACCCCTGCTTCTTCATATGGGGCGCGGCGTGCTTCATGCCGAGCATGACGCTGCGCACCAGCGTCGCCATCGCCGCGTCGAAGCGCTCGACCTCGAGGCCCTCGATGCCGCCGGTCTGCGCCGGACCGCCGGCATTGTTGAACAGGCAGTCGATGCGGCCGAATTTGTCCACGGCGAGCGCGATCAGCGCCTGCATCTGCGCTTCGACCGTCACATCGGCCTGGCGGAAGACGCAGTTGGCTCCAAGCTGCTTCGCCAGCGCCTCGCCTTCCGGTATACGCCGTCCCGCGATCACAATTTTGGCACCTTCGGCAACGAAGACTTCCGCAGTCCGCAATCCGATCCCGCTGGTCGCGCCCGTGATCACCGCCACCTTGCCGTCCAACCTGCCCATGGAATGCCCCTGTTTCTAGACCATTTGACGCCAAATGGCGGACACCGATCGATGGCGGCGCCACGACGGTCACTATTCCTGCCGGCCCCCGACAAGGCAAGCTTTGCTTGCGCTCGCCAGATGCGTAACATTCGTGACGAACGCAGATCGCAACCGGGCGGCGCATGGAGAAGCTGATCGACGAATTCCGCAAGGGCTGGCAGGGTGCGGCACCGCCATCGCTCGCTCTGAGCATTGCCTTTGCGGTCGCCTGTCTGCTGGTTGCGACGCTGGCGCGCTGGGGCCTCGCGCATGTGCGGCCTGACGTCTACTTCACCCCGTATTTTCCGGCCGTGTTCTTTGCCGCCGCATTCGGCGGCTTCCGGATCGGCGTCGTGACGGCGGTCATCGGGGGCGTGCTCGGCGTCGTCGTGAATTTCGGCGGTGCCCTTGCCGATCACGCGCGCTTTGCCCTGCTGGCACTCTACTGGGCCGTCTGCGCGCTCACCATCTGGGGCGTCGAGCACTATCGCTCGCTTCTGATCGAGCAGCGCCGGATCTCCAGACGCCTGATCGAGGAAGAAGACTATCGCAAGCTGCTGGTCGACGAGCTCCAGCACCGGCTGAAGAACAAGCTGTCGACGGTGCACGCCGTGATCCACCAGGTGCTGCACGACCAGCCGCAGGTCTGGGCCCGGATCGATCCGCGGCTGCGCTCGCTGGCCACCACCGACGATCTGATCTCGCGGATCGACAAGGCGGGCTGCGACATCCGCGATCTCCTGATCGCGGAGCTCGGGCCTTACGGCCATGTCCGCTTCACCCTCAACGGCGACCGGCTGTTCCTGCCGCCAAAGCTCGCGGTCACGCTGTCCCTGATGTTTCACGAGCTCGCCACCAACGCCGGCAAATACGGTGCGTTCTCCGCGCCGCGCGGATTGTTGCAGGTGTCATGGACCGTCAGCGGCGACCGCCTGACCGTCACCTGGGACGAGACCGAGGGCCCGAGCATCGGCCAAGTGTCGGCGCCCGGCTTCGGCACCAAGCTGCTGAAGTCGGCGCTGTCCGCCTTCGACGGCAAGACCGAGGTCTCGTATCTGGAGACCGGCCTGCATTGCATCATGCAATGCCGCATCCCCAAGAGCGGATAGTCTGGATAGCAAGACTTGGTCGATCGGGTCGCCGAGGCTTCCACACCGTCATGGCCGGGCTTGTCCCGGCCATCCACGATCTTTGTTGGCAACAGCCAAGAACGTGGATGCCCGGGACAAGCCCGGGCATGACGACATCTCATCGCGCAACACGACTCGAAACAAGAGAAAGCTGTCCGCGCGCTCCGCTCGCGATTTCGCTAGCGCCATTGACGTCCTGTTAATGACGATCCGCGGCGCGCGTCGCATCGTCGCAAGTTTCGTCGAAAACACCCCCGTATTTCTCCGGAGCCCTTAACCAAACTTAAGAGGGAACCGCGCAAGATCGCGTCCATTGCAAAGGCGCGCTGAAACAACAAGATTCATGACTTCTATGAACGACAACAGATATTCCGGCGCGAGCGAAGCCGAACTCGGATTTCTCAAGGAAATCGTTAGAATGCTGCCGGCCGGCCTGACCGTGCAGGACGCCCATGGCGAGCTTCTGCTCGTGAACGATGCCGCGGCGGCGCAGCTCGGCATGGACGGCAGCCGTCCCTCAGCCGATCTGGCGACGCGCCGCGAAGCCTGCCGCCAGGCGCTGAGCGCCGGCCAGGCCGTCGTCACCGAGGAAGCCCTGCATGACGGCCCGGCCCGCCAGGTGCTGCTCACGACCCATCGTCCCGTTCGTCTCGCCGGACGCGAGCTCCTGATCTCGGCCTCCTCCGACATCACCGAGCAGAAGAATTTCGAGGACCAGCTGTTCCGCTCGGCCTATTTCGACGAGCTGACCGGCCTGCCCTCGCGTCGCGTGATCGAGCATCGCGCCAACACCCTGCTGGCGCGCGATCGCGGCGGCGAGCGTTTCGCGCTCGCCTTCCTCGACGTCGACAATTTCAAGCACATCAACGACTATTATGGCCACGCCGTCGGCGACGCGCTGCTGGTCGAGCTGTCGAAGCGGCTCGGACGCGATTTGCGCGACTCCGACATGCTGTCGCGCATCTCCGGCGACGAATTCTTGCTGCTGCTCTCCCCGATCCAGAGCCAGGAGGAAGTTGCCGAATTCATCCAAGCGACGCTGGAGCGGTTGACCGCGCCGTTCTTCATCGACAATTCGGAGGTCTTCGCCTCCACCTCGGTCGGCATCAGCCTCTATCCCGATCACGGCGGCAGCTTCGAGACGCTGCGCCAGAACGCCGACATCGCGATGTACCGCATCAAGAACGACGGCAAGGGACTGGCCGCCTTCTTCGACGCCAGCATGGAACGCGAGGCGCAAGCGCGGACCAAGATCGAGCAGTCGCTGCGGCTCGCGATCCTCGAAAAGCGTTTCTGCTGCGCGTTCCAGTCCAAGGTCGACATCCGCACGCAGGCCGTGAAGGGCATCGAGGCATTGGTGCGCCTGCGCGACGACGAAGGCGTGATCCAGGCGCCGGGCTCGTTCATCAACCTTGCCGGCGAGCTCGGACTGATCGACGAGCTGACCCATCTCGTGCTCGCCGAGATCGTCAAGTCGATCGACCTGATCAACGACACCTTCGGCGCGGAAGCCTCCATCAGCATCAACGTCGCCGCCAAGCAGGCCGGCAATCCCGAGTTCATGCGCAGCTTCGCGCAGGCGCTCGACGACACCGGCTTTCCCCAGCGCTTCATGATCGAGGTGACGGAAGACGCCTTCGTCGCCAAGAGCCATTTCCAGTCGGAAATCCTGCCGATGTTCCGCAAGCTCGGCGTCGGCATCTCGATCGACGACTTCGGCACCGGCTATTCCTCGCTCTCGGCGCTCGCCGACATCACCGCCGACGAGATCAAGATCGACCGCTCCTTCATCACGGACATCCATAAGCGCCCGCGCAGCCAGGGCATCCTGCGCGCGATCGAATCCTTGAGCGAAGCGCTCGGCATGACCGTGATTGCCGAGGGCCTCGAATCCTACGAGGAGCTCGCCTACCTCCAGGCCGCGACCAAGATCCGCTACGCCCAGGGCTATTATTTCTCGCGGCCGATCTTCCTGGAGGAGCTGAAGCTCGCAACACCCGCCTCCAGCGAGTCCCGCGCCAGCGTGGCCACCCGCCCGATGCAGCAGAACCGGCAGGGCTATTCGCGCGCGAACGGGTATCGGCGGTAGGCCCCAGTGTCGTCCTGGCGAAAGCCAGGACCCATTACCCCAGGGAGCAGTTGTGGCCCGTACAGGTCACCACGAGTCTTCGCCAAACACCTTCCTGGGGTAATGGGTCCTGGATCTGCGCTTCGCTTGTCCAGGACGACGACCGAGAATGAGCCGCGCCACAAGCCGCCAATTCTCCCCTTTGAAATTGCTGCCCTTTTGGTAATAAACAGGCGGGCTTCCCGCGAGGCACGCCATGTCCGGTCCCTCTTCCGTCGTCAGCGATCCCAGCTATATCCGCGCACGCGCCATGGAGACGCTGTTCGAGCGGCTGGAGCATCTGTGCGAGGGCGCCATCGCAATCGATCGCGGCGGACGCGTGGTCTATGTCAACGAAAAATACGTCACCGCGATCGGCCTCTCGCATGCATCCGAGGCGCTCGGCCGCCCGATCGAGGAGGTCATCCCCAACAGCCTGATGCGACGGGTCGTGGAAACCGGGGAACCGATCATCCTCGACATCATGGAGCTCGGCGGCGAGCAGCTCGTCGTGACCCGCATGCCGATCGAGGATGAGAGGGGGAACGTCATCGGCGCGATCGGCTTCGTGCTTTACGACCGCCTCGAGGGCTTGAAGCCGCTGCTCGGTCGCGTTGCCCAGCTCGAAAACGACTTGCGGCTGGCGCGGCGGCAATTGTCGCAGGCGCGCGCCGCCCGGTTCACGTTCGACGACTATGTCGGTGCAACCACCGGCATCGCACAGGCCAAGGAGCTTGCAGCGCGTGCCGCGCGGCAGAGCGTCACCGTCCTGCTCACCGGGGAGACCGGCACCGGCAAGGAAATGCTGGCGCAGGCCATCCACAACGCCTCCGCCCGCGCCGAAAAGCCGTTCGTCAGCGTCAACGTCGCGGCGATCCCGGATACGCTGATCGAATCCGAGTTCTTCGGCGCCGCGCCGGGCGCCTACACCGGCGCGGACCGCAAGGGTCGTGACGGAAAATTCCGGATCGCCGACGGCGGCACGCTGTTTCTCGACGAGATCGGCGAGATGCCGCTGCAATTGCAGGCCAAGCTGCTGCGCGTGCTCCAGGAGCGCGAGATCGAGCCGCTCGGCTCCGACAAGGTCACCAAGGTCGATTTGCGCGTGATTGCGGCCACCAATGTCGACCTGCACAAGCGGGTCAGCGAGGGCACGTTCCGGGCGGATCTCTACTACCGGCTCAACGTGCTCTCGATCGTGCTGCCGCCGCTGCGCCACTGCCTGGACGACTTGCCCGAGATCTGTGGGCGGCTGCTCGAAGACATCAGCGCCTCCGGGGATTACCTCAATGCCAGGATCACGCCGAGCGGCCTGGCTGCGCTTGCGCGCTATGGCTGGCCCGGCAATGTCCGCGAGCTGCGCAACATCCTCGAACGCGCGCTGATCCTGAGCGATTCGGGACGCCTCACCGGCGACGACTTCGATCGCATTCTTCCCGTTGGCGCGGAGACGGTGCCCACGGCACCATTGCGGCCGGCCGGCCTCGTCCTGCCCTATGCGGAAGCCGAGGCCGAGTTCGAGAAGCACACGCTGGAACAGGCTCTCGCCGCCAGCAACGGCCAGATCTCGGAAGCGGCCAAGATGCTCCAGATCTCGCGCGCGACCTTCTACAAGAAGCTCGCCAAGTTCGGCCTCGCCTCGGGAGCCGCATCCGTCTGAGTTGCGAGACAGCGCGTGTCCGGAGTCTCGGATTCCTGACACGCGGCGTGGCCGTTCTGTCCCGAAGTCCGCGCTGAAACTGCTGGGTTTTCAGCCTTCTTGCGCAAACCTGTGGCATCTGGCGCGGAGCTTGCTCTTCGCTTTGCACAATGACGCATGCTGCACATGCGCATTCGCAACCAGGGAGGACGCAGATGAGTGAAGCGATCTCGGTCCATCGGCTCGAGGCGAGACAGCCCTCGCACGTGACGGTCGCCACCGCGAGCCTGATCGGCACCGCCATCGAGTGGTACGATTTCTTCCTCTACGGCACCGCCGCGGCGCTGATCTTCAACAAGCTGTTCTTCCCGACCTTCGACCCCATGATGGGAACGCTGCTGGCGTTCGCGACCTACGCGCTCGGCTTCATCGCGCGCCCGCTCGGCGGCGTCGTGTTCGGTCACTACGGCGACAAGATCGGCCGCAAGACGATGCTGTATCTCACCCTGCTGATCATGGGCGCCGCGACCGCCGCGATCGGCTTCCTGCCGACCTACGAGACCGCCGGCATCTGGGCCGCGGTCCTGCTGGTGACCTGCCGGCTGATCCAGGGTTTCGGCCTCGGCGGCGAATGGGGCGGCGCGGTGCTGATGGCGGTCGAGCATGCGCCTGCGGACAAGAAGGGCTTTTACGGCAGTTGGCCGCAGCTCGGCGCGCCGCTCGGCCTCGTGCTCGGCACGCTGGTGTTCTCGGTGGTATCCGCGATGCTGACGGACGCGCAGCTTCTGTCCTGGGGCTGGCGCATCCCGTTCCTGTTCTCGATCGCGCTGGTGCTGGTGGGCCTGTGGATCCGCTTCACCATCGCGGAATCGCCGGAGTTCCAGAAGGTCAAGGACACCAAGCAGGACGTGAAGATGCCGATCGTCGAGGCGATCCGCATGTATCCCAAGAACATCCTGCTCGCGATGGGCGCGCGCTTTGCCGAAAACGGCTTCTTCTACATCTACGCGACCTTCGTGCTCGCCTATGCCACGCAATCGCTCGGCATGAACAAGCAGGACATGCTCAACGGCGTGCTGATCGGCGCGGCGATCGAGACCTTCACCATTCCCGCCTTCGGCGCGCTCTCCGACCGCCTCGGGCGGCGGCCGATCTACATCTTCGGCGCGGTGTTCTCGGCGCTGATGTCGTTCCCGCTGTTCATGCTGCTGGCGACGAAGAATCCGCAATATGCCTGGATCGCGATCGTGCTCGGCCTCGCCATCGGTCACGCCGCGATGTACGGGCCGCAGGCGAGCTTCCTGTCGGAGCTGTTCGGCACCAAGGTGCGCTATAGCGGCGTCTCGCTCGGCTACAACCTCGCCTCGATCTTCGCCGGCGCGTTGTCGCCGTTGATCGCGACGGGATTGATGACGGCGTATGCGCCGGCGACCTGGCCGATCTCGCTCTACATGATCGCGCTGGCGCTCATCACGATCGTGTCGGTCTACTTCGCCACCGAAACACGCAAGATAGTTCAGTCCTGAATGTCCCGACGATGCCTCTTGTGGCGGGGAGCAACCTGTTCCGGGCCTGCTTCCCGCGCTAAGATCGACGCACCATAACGACGGCATACGGTCCAGGGATCGGGAGGAACGCCGTGAGCCATCATCCAGCTCTGCCCTATTTGCGCAATTCCGAGAAAGGCAAGGTCGTCACGGCGGCCGAAGCCGTCATGCTGATCCGCGACGGCGACACGGTGGCGACCGGCGGCTTCGTCGGCATCGGCTTTGCCGAGGAGATCGCGATCGCGCTGGAGGAGCTCTATCTGTCGCACGAGGGCGATGCGCCCTACACCCAGGGCAAGCCGCGCAATCTGACGCTGGTCTATGCGGCCGGCCAGGGCGACGGCAAGCAGCGCGGCCTCAATCATTTCGCGCATGAAGGCCTGGTCCGGCGCGTGATCGGCGGGCATTGGGGCCTTGCCCCCAAGCTCCAGCAACTCGCGATCGCCAACCAGATCGAGGCGTATAATTTGCCGCAGGGCGTCATCACGCATCTGTTCCGTGACATCGCGGCGCACCGGCCCGGCCACATCACCCGCGTCGGCATGGGCACCTTCGTCGATCCCCGCAATGGCGGCGGCAAGCTGAACGCGCGCACCACCGAGGATATGGTGGAGCTGATCAAGATCCGCGGCGAGGAGTGCCTGCTCTACAGGACCTTCCCGATCGATGTCGGGATCATCCGCGCCACGACGGGCGATCCCGACGGCAACCTCACCATGGAGAAGGAGGCGCTGACGCTGGAAGCGCTCGCCATCGCCATGGCGGCGCATAATTCGGGCGGGATCGTCATCGCCCAGGTCGAGCGCGTTGCCGAGAGCGGCAGCCTCAATCCGCGCCAGGTCAAGATTCCCGGCATCCTCGTCGACTGCGTCGTCGTGGCGAAGCCGGAGAACCACTGGCAGACTTTCGGCACGCCCTACAATGCGGCCTTCTCGAGCGAGATCCGCGTCCGCGCCGCCTCGCTGCCGGTGATGCCGGCCAGCGAGCGCAAGATCATCGCCCGGCGCGCCGCCCTCGAGCTCAAGGCCAACAGCGTGGTCAATCTCGGCATCGGCATGCCGGAAGGAATCGCCTCGGTCGCCAACGAAGAGCGGATCATCGACCTCATCACGCTGACGGCCGAGCCGGGCGTGATCGGCGGCATCCCGGCGAGCGGCATCGATTTCGGCGCGGCGATCAACACCCAGGCGGTGATCGACCAGCCCTATCAATTCGACTTCTACGACGGCGGCGGTCTCGACGCCGCCTTCCTCGGGCTCGCCCAGGTCGATCGCGCCGGCAACCTCAATGTCAGCAAGTTCGGGCCGAAGCTCGCGGGCGCCGGCGGCTTCATCAACATCAGCCAGAACGCCAAGGAGGTCGTCTTCGTCGGCACGTTCGGCGCCGGCAAGCAGCGTATCGCGGTGAACGAGGGGAAACTCGTCATCCTCGACGAGGCGAGGTCGCGCAAATTCGTCGACAGCGTCGAGCACGTCACCTTCAGCGGCCCGTTCGCGGCGGCACGCGGCCAGCGCGTGCTCTATGTCACCGAGCGCTGCGTCTTCGCATTGCGGCCGGGCGGACTCGAACTCATGGAAATCGCGCCCGGCATCGAGATCGAACGCGACATCCTGCGCCTGATGGACTTCAAGCCATTGATCCCGCGCGACCCCGTCTTGATGGACGCCCGCATCTTCCGCGACGGTCCCATGGACCTGCGCGAGCGGCTGCTCACCATTCCGCTCGACCAGCGCTTCACGCTCGACGAGCAGCAGAACCTGTTCTTCGTCAACCTCGAGCGCTATCCGCTGCGCAGCAAGACCGAGATCGATGCGATCGCGGCCATCGTCGAGGCGCGGCTCGCCCCGCTCGGCCGCCGGGTCTACGCCATCGTCAATTACGACAACTTCTCGATCCTGCCGGAGCTGATGGACGACTATTCCGCCATGGTGCGCAGCCTGGTCGACCGCTTCTATTCCGGCGTCTCGCGCTACACGACATCGGGTTTCCTGCGCATCAAGCTCGGCGAAGCCCTCGAGAGGCGCGGCGTCGCGCCGCACATCTTCGAGAGCGCGGAAGAAGCGCAGTCGGACTGGCGACAGATCGAGTCCGGCGGCAGGCCCGCCGCCTCGGGCGACACGCACATGACACGGCAGGCCTAAAAATGATGCATGCTCGTGGGCCGGCGCCGTCCGCCGGAAGGTTGAATTGCAATGTTCGTAACGTTGTGCAAATCGCTGTTATCGAGAAACTTTGAATCAGGAGGGACCATCGTGCGTCGATCACTCATCATAACAACAACCATCCTCGCCTTCGCCGCGGGCACCTCCGCACGGGCCGACGACCTCAAGATCGGACTGATCTACGGCAAGACCGGCCCGCTGGAGGCCTATGCCAAGCAGACCGAGACCGGCCTGCAAATGGGTTTTGAATACGCCACCAAGGGCACCATGACGCTCGACGGTCGCAAGATCGTCATCATCACCAAGGACGACCAGGGCAAGCCCGATCTCGCCAAGGCCGCGCTCGCCGAAGCCTATCAGGACGACAAGGTCGACATCGCGATCGGCACGACATCGTCGGCCGCAGCGCTCGCCATTCTCCCCGTCGCCGAGGAGAACAAGAAGATCCTGATCGTCGAGCCCGCGGTCGCGGACCAGATTACCGGCGAGAAGTGGAATCGCTACATCTTCCGTACCGCGCGCAACTCCTCGCAGGACGCGATCTCGAACGCGGTCGCGATCGGCAAGCAGGGTGTGACCGTTGCAACGCTGGCGCAGGACTACGCCTTCGGCCGCGACGGCGTCGCCGCCTTCAAGGAGGCGCTGGCCAAGACCGGCGCGACGCTGGGTGCGGAGGAATACGCACCGACCTCGACCACCGACTTCACCGCAGTCGGCCAGCGCCTGTTCGACGCGCTGAAGGACAAGCCCGGCCGCAAGGTGATCTGGGTGATCTGGGCCGGCGCCGGCAATCCGCTGGCAAAACTCCAGGACATGGACCCGAAGCGCTACGGCATCGAGCTCTCCACCGGCGGCAACATCCTGCCGGCGCTCGCGGGCTATAAGGGCCTGCCCGGCATGGAAGGCGCCACCTATTATTTCTACGAGATCCCGAAGAACCCGGTGAACGACTGGCTGGTCGCCGAACATCAGAAGCGCTTCAAGGCCCCGCCGGACTTCTTCACCGCGGGCGGTTTCGCCGCCGCGATGTCCGTCGTCGCCGCCGTCACCAAGGCGAAGTCGACCGACACCGAGAAGCTGATCACGGCGATGGAAGGCCTGGAGTTCGACACGCCGAAGGGCAAGATGGTATTCCGGAAAGAAGACCATCAGGCGCTCCAGAGCATGTATCACTTCAAGGTCAAGGTCGACCCGAACGTCGCCTGGGCCGTGCTCGAGCCGGTGCGCGAGCTGAAGATCGAGGACATGGACGTTCCGGTCAAGAACAAGCGGTAGGTGCTTCTTCACCTCTCCCGCTTGCGGGAGAGGCCGGGAGAGGGCTCTCTCCTCTCCGGGGGTTCTCGATTGCGGAAACACCCCTCTCCCCTACCCTCCCCCGCAAGCGGGGGAGGGAGTGCAGCACACGCCGCTGATGTATCTCGTTTCATCAAGTGCAGACTGTCAATGACGCTCTCTCTCGAAACCCGCGACCTCACCATCCGCTTTGGCGGCCACGTCGCGGTCAACAACGTCTCCTGCACGTTTCGCCCGGGCGAGCTCACCGCCATCGTCGGGCCGAACGGTGCGGGCAAGACCACCTATTTCAATTTGATCTCGGGCCAGCTGCGCGCCTCGAGCGGCAGCATCCTGTTCGACGGCACCGACATCACCCAGCACTCCGCGCCGCTGCGCACCCGTGCGGGTCTCGGACGCGCCTTCCAGCTGACGAACCTGTTTCCGAACCTCACCGTGGAAGAGAACGTCCGCCTCGCCGTGCAGGCCGCGAACGGCACCCATTACGACATGCTGCGGCCGTGGATGGTCCGCCGCGACCTGATCGCGCGCGCAGATGCCATCCTCGACCAGGTCGCGCTCGGTAGCCGCCGCGGCGCGACCGCGACCGCGCTGTCGCATGGCGACCAGCGCAAGCTCGAGGTGGCACTGATGATCGCGCTGGAGCCGAAAGTATTCATGTTCGACGAACCGACCGCCGGCATGAGCATCGACGAGGTGCCCGTGGTTCTCAACCTGATCGCACAGCTCAAGCAGGACAGGAGCAAGATCATTCTCCTCGTCGAGCACAAGATGGACGTGGTGCGCTCGCTCGCCGACCGCATCATCGTGCTGCACAACGGACAACTTGTTGCGGATGGCCCGCCGGCCGAAGTCATCGCCTCGCCGATCGTGCAGGAGGCCTATCTCGGCATCGCTCCGAAGAGTGCAGCATGACCGAGCTCCTCAAACTCTCCGGCGTGCACACCCATATCGGCCGCTACCACATTCTCCAGGGCATCGACCTGACGGTCCCGCAGGGACAGACCACGATGCTGCTCGGTCGCAACGGCGCCGGCAAGACAACGACGCTGCGCACCATCATGGGCCTCTGGCAGGCCTCGAAGGGCGAGATCAGCCTCGGCGGGATGCGCATCGAGAGCCGCGCCACGCCCGACATCGCCCGGCTCGGCGTCGGCTACGTGCCCGAGAGCATGGCGGTGTTCTCCGATCTCACGGTGAAGGAGAACCTGGTGCTGGCGGCGCGCGACGGGCCGCTCGACGACACGCAGCTCGACTGGATTTTCGGCTTCTTCCCGGCGCTGCGCCGGTTCTGGCTGTCGCGCGCGGGAAGCCTCTCCGGCGGGCAGAAGCAGATGTTGTCGATCGCCCGCGCCATCATCGAGCCGCGCAAGCTGCTGCTGATCGACGAGCCGACCAAGGGGCTGGCGCCCGCCATCGTCATGGCGCTGATCGAATGCCTGAAGGAGATCAAGCGCAAGGGCGCGACGATCCTCCTGGTCGAACAGAACTTCTTTGCCGCCCGCGAGCTCGGCGACAACGTGCTGGTCATGGACAACGGCACCATCGTCCATCGCGGCGAGATGGCGGCGCTCGCCGCCGACGTGCCGCTGCAGGAGCGGCTGCTCGGCCTGAGCCTGGAGGCGCATCAGTGACGGAACTTGCCGCAAACGATCCGCTGCCGAAGCCGAAGCGCGACATCGCGCCGATCCTGCTGCCGGTCGCGCTCGCCCTCGTGGTGATCCCGCTGGTCGGCTCGCCCAGTACCTGGCTGACGCTGACCGCCGCGAGCCTCGCGATGGGCATGATGATCTTCATCATGGCCTCAGGCCTCACGCTGGTGTTCGGCCTGATGGACGTGCTCAATTTCGGCCACGGCGCCTTCATCGCCGTCGGCGCCTATGTCGCGACCCTGGTGCTGGCGCCGTTCGCGGCGTCCATCCAGGCCGATTCGCTCTGGATGAACCTCGCGGTGCTCGCGCCGGCCGCACTGCTCTCGATGGCGGTGTCCGGCGCGCTCGGCCTGGTCGTCGAGCGCGTGCTGATCCTTCCTGTGTACGGCCAGCATCTGAAGCAGATCCTGATGACGACCGGCGGCCTGATCGTCGCCGAGCAGACGCTCTATGCGCTGTGGGGACCGCAGATCGTCCCGATGCCGCTGCCCACCTCGCTGCGCGGCTCGTTCATCATCGGCGACGTGGCGATCGCCAAATACCGCGTGCTGGCAACGCTGATCGGGCTTGCCGTCTTCATCGCGATCCAGCTCGTGCTCAACCGCACCAAGCTCGGCCTGCTGATCCGCGCCGGCGTCGAGAACCGCGAGATGGTCGAGGCGCTCGGCTATCGCATCCGCCGCCTGTTCCTCGGCGTGTTCATGACCGGCTCGGCGCTCGCCGGCCTCGGCGGCGTGATGTGGGCGCTCTACCGCGAGCAGGTGCACGCCTCCATGAGCGACGACCTCACCGTCCTGATCTTCATCGTCGTCATCATCGGCGGCCTCGGGTCGATCGGCGGCTGCTTCATCGGCGCGATCCTGGTCGCGATGGTCGCCAATTACGGCGGCTTCCTGGTGCCGAAGCTCGCCCTCGTCTCCAACATCCTGCTGATGGTCGCCATTCTGATGTGGCGGCCGCGCGGCCTCTATGCGGTGACCAGCCGATGATGATCCTTTCGGGCGATCCGCCCCGCAGCCGCGTCCTTACGCTCGTCCTCGTCGTCATCATCCTGGCGCTGGCGGCGACGCCGTTCCTGTTCCCCGGCGCGAAAGCGCTGAACGTCGCGGCCAAGATCTGCGTCTTCGCCGCGCTGGTCGCTTCCTACGACCTCTTGCTCGGCTATACCGGCTCGGTGTCGTTCGCCCATACCATGTTCTACGGCATCGGCAGCTACGCGATCGCCATCGCGCTGTACGGGATGGGCCCGAACTGGGCCGCGGTCGCGACCGGCATCGTCATCGGCCTGCCGCTTGCGGCCCTGCTGGCGCTCGCGATCGGACTGTTCTCGCTGCGCGTCGCGGCGATCTTCTTCGCCATGATCACGCTGGCGGTCGCCTCCGCCTTCCAGGTGCTGGCCTCGCAGCTGTCCTGGCTGACCGGCGGCGAGGACGGGCGCAGTTTTCAATTGCCCGAGCTGCTGCGCCCCGGCACGGTGCTGATCTCCAAGACCCTGCTCGGCTTCGAGGTCAACGGGCGAATCCTGACCTACTACCTGGTATTCGCCGTCTCGGCCCTGATGATCCTCGCGCTGCTCCGCGTGGTGAACTCGCCGTTCGGGCGCGTGCTCCAGGCGATCCGCGAGAACCGTTTCCGCGCCGAGGCGCTCGGCTTCCGCACCGTGTTCCACCTGACCTACGCCAACTGCCTCGCGGCCCTCGTCGCCGCCGGCGCCGGTATCCTGAATGCGCTGTGGCTGCGCTATGCCGGCCCCGACACCTCGCTCAGCTTCTCGATCATGCTGGACATCCTGCTGATGGTGGTGATCGGCGGCATGGGCACGATCTACGGCGCAATCATCGGCGCCACCATCTTCATCCTCGCGCAGAACTATCTGCAGTCGCTGATGGGCGTCGCCTCCAAGGCGGCGTCGGAGGCCGGGCTGCCGCTGCTGCCGGGACTGCTGCATCCCGACCGCTGGCTGCTGTGGCTCGGGCTGCTGTTCATCGCCAGCGTGTACTTCTTCCCGACCGGCGTGGTCGGACGGCTGCGCAGTGGCGGCGGCGACAAGAGCGCGGACACCTCGCATTAAGCTGCCATTAACGATGCAGCGCAGCGAACGTTGCGCGCATCGCGACGCGATTCCCGCCCGGCTGAATGCGGCCAGGATCACGCAAGCGCATTAATGCTTAGGTAACTGGCTTTCCTAAGGTTTGCGCCATTTGTGCGGTGTATTCCTGTCCCTCCAGGGAGGGGGAATGCGCCAGGTCTTTTCCACGGTGGCAGCCGGAATGTCTCTAGCCGCGAAAAACGGCTGGGCGGCCTTGGCGCGACGTGGTCCTGTCCTGTGGCTGACCCTGTGCGGTATGTTGCTCGTCGCTGGGATCTTTGCCGTGACCGCCATGGCGGTCGGCGAATTTCGCGAGCGCACCCTCGCCAACCGCGAGCGCGAGCTGGAAAACACCGTGCAGCTGATCGCGCGGCATTTCGATCAGCAGTTCGAGGACTCCGATGTCGTCGCCGCCGATCTGATCGGGCAGATGCACCTGCCGGAGATCAGCTCGCCCGCGATGTTCCGCGATCGCATGTCGGGTCCCGATGCGAACCAGATGCTGCGCAGCAAGATCAGCTCCGTCTCCTATCTCGGCGACATCGCAATCTATGATGTCGACGGCGAACTGATCAACTGGTCGCGGGCCCAGCCGCTGCCCAAGATCAGCGTCGCCTCGCGCGCCTATTTCCAGACCTTCAAATCGAACCCGATGGCCGAACCGGTGCTGCTGGAATCGGTCCGCAGCTTCATCATCGGCAAATGGACCACGATCGTCGCACGCCGCCTGAGCCTGCCGGACGGCACCTTCGTCGGCGCGATGGTCCGACGGATCGATCCTGACAGCTACCAGAACTATTTCGCATCCGTCGCGCTTGCCGAAGGCACGGCGATCTCGCTGTTCGATCGCGAAGGCAAGATGCTGGCGCGCTATCCGCACGCCGAGGAGCTGATCGGCAAGAGCTACAAGGATGCGCCGCTGATGCAGAAGGTGCTGGCCAAGGGCGGCCAGCACACGCTTCGCGTCAGGAGTCCGGTCGACGGCGAGGAGCGGCTCGGCTCGGCCACCTCGCTGAAGCATTTCCCGCTGGTCATCGTTGCCACCAACATCACGGCGTCGGCGCTTGCCGACTGGCGGCAGCAGACCGGCTTCATGGTCACGACCGCCGCGCTATCGGCCGTGGTGATCACGCTGATCCTCTTTCTGATCATCCGCCAGATCAACCGGCAGAACCGCGAAGCCCAGCAGCGGATCGAATCGGACCGGCAGCGGCTCGACACGGCCCTGAACAACATGTCGCAGGGGCTGATCCTGTACGACGCCGCCGGATACATCGTCACCTGCAACCGCCGCTACGCCGACATGTTCGGCCTCTCACACGACGTCATCAAGCCGGGCTGTCACATCCGCGAGGCGATGTACCATCGCAAGGAACGTGACGCGTTTGACGGCGATGTCGAGGAATTCTGCGCCGACGTCATGAGGGTCGTCGCCGAAGGCACGGTCTCCACCAGAATTCATCAGTTGGCCAACGGCCGCGCCTTCCAGGTCATCAACACGCCGCTTGCGCAGGGCGGCTGGGTCGCCACGATCGAGGACATCACCGAGCGCCGCCACCTGGAGCAGGAGCGCGATCGCAACCACACCTTCCTGCGCGAGATCATCGACCATATTCCCTCGCGCATCACCGTGAAGGACGCCCGGACGCGGCGCTACCTTCTGGCCAACCACGTGGCCGAGGAACAACTCGGCGCATCCCCCGAGACGATCGTCGGCAAGACCGCGTTCGACCTTTACCCGACGGACGCCGCCGAGATCATCACCCGGGACGACGACAAGCTGCTGCAATCGCCGGACGGACTGTTTCTGGATGAGCACATCTGGACGACCCCGACCATCGGACGGCGCTACATCACCTCGACCCGGATCGGCATTCGCGACAAGTCCGGCGACCCGCGCTACATCATCAACGTCGTCGAGGACGTCACCGAGCGGCGGCGCGCCCACGAGAAGATCGCGCATATGGCGCACTACGATGCGTTGACCGACCTGCCGAACCGCACGTTGTTCCGCGAGCAGATCGAACGCGAGCTGGCGAAGGTCGCCGACGGCGGGCAGTTCGCGCTGCTCTACATCGACGTCGACGAATTCAAGGGCATCAACGATTCGCTCGGCCATCACGTCGGCGACGAGCTGTTGAAGGCCATCGCCACCCGCCTCCGCGGCTGCCTCAAGAAGAGCGACCTGATCGCGCGGCTCGGCGGCGACGAGTTCGCGGTGATCCAGACCGGGATCCAGTCCCGCGCCGACGTGCTGTCGTTCGTGACGCGGATCTACGAGGCGATCCGGCAGCCCTACCACTGCCTCGGCCACCAGCTCTCCACCGACGCGAGCATCGGCATCGCGCTGGCGCCGCAGGACGGCAGCGATCTCGACCAGCTGATCAAGAACGCCGACCTTGCGATGTACGGCGCCAAGGCCGAGGGACGCCGTACCCACCGCTTCTTCGAGCCGGAAATGGACGCCTGCGCCAAGGCGCGCCTGACCATGGAGCAGGACTTGCGCCAGGCCCTGGCGAACGGCGGCTTCGAGATCCACTATCAGCCGCTGGTCGATCTGCGCTCGGGCGAGGTCACCGGCTGCGAGGCGCTGCTGCGCTGGCGCCATCCCGACCGCGGCATGGTGTCGCCGGCGGAGTTCATTCCGATCGCCGAGGATACCGGCCTGATCAACGAGCTCGGCGACTGGGTGCTGCGCATGGCCTGCAACGAAGCCGCGACCTGGCCCGCGCCCATACGGGTTGCGGTCAACGTCTCGCCGGTGCAGCTCAAATGCGACACGCTGGCGCTCAGGATCGCCGGCGCGCTCGCCGCCTCCGGGCTCGATCCGCGCCGGCTCGAGCTCGAGATCACCGAGGCCGTGCTGATCCGCGACGACGAGGCCGCACTCTCGATCCTCCACCAGCTTCGCGCGATCGGCGTGCGCATCGCGCTCGACGATTTCGGCACGGGCTATTCCTCGCTGAGCTATCTGAAGCGCTTCCCGTTCGACAAGATCAAGATCGACCGCTGCTTCGTCGCCGACATCGCGGAGACCAGCGGCGCGCCCGTCATCGTGCAGGCGGTGGTGAACATCGCCGCCGCGAGCCACATGACCACGGTCGCCGAGGGCGTCGAGACCGAAGCGCAGCGCGAGCTGCTGCGCACGCTCGGCTGCACCGAGATGCAGGGCTACCTGTTCAGTGCACCGAAGCCGGCCAGCGAGGTGCGAAAACTGTTCGGCACGGGCGACGCCGCGTCCAAGGCGTTGCCGGTGGCGGCGGTGGCCTGAGATGCCGAAGCCAGGGAAAACGCCAGGCAAGGCCGTCGACGTTGCGGATTCCTATGCCGTGCGGCTGATGCAGCATCTGGTGGTGCCGACCTTCGTGATCGACCCGAAGCGCCGCGTCGTGATCTGGAACAGGGCCTGCGAGCGGCTGACCGGCGTCGCCGCCTCCGAGGTGATCGGCACCAACAAGCACTGGCAGGCGTTCTACGAGACGAAGCGCCCGTGCCTCGCCGATTTGGTCGCGCTCGATCGCCCGGAGGAGCTGCCGGAATATTATTCGGAATATGCGGCGCGCGGCCATAACGGGCTCGGCTTCTCCGCGGAGAACTGGTGCGTGATGCCGAAGCTCGGCAGCCAGCTCTATCTCGCCATCGACGCCGGCCCGATCCACGACGAGGCCGGCCATCTGATCGCGGTAGTGGAGACGCTGCGCGACCTCACCGACCAGAAGCGCGCCGAGACGGCGCTGAAGGAGCTCGCCACCAAGGACGGGCTGACCGGGCTGTCGAACCGCCGCTCCTTCGACCAGATGCTGATGAGCGAATGGGGCCGCGCCCACCGCACGCAGAAGCCGATGGCGCTGCTGTTCGTCGATGTCGATCATTTCAAGCTGTTCAACGACCGGCACGGCCACCAGAGCGGCGACGAATGCCTGCGCGCGGTTGCCGCCGTCGTCAGCCGCCATGCCGTGCGCCCGCTCGACCTTGCCAGCCGCTATGGCGGCGAGGAGTTCGCACTGATCCTGCCGGACATGGATTGCGAGTCCGCCTGCGCCATCGCCGACGAGATCCGCATCGCCGTCCTGGCCTTGCGAATCGCCCATGGCGCGACGGGGGCCGGCGACCACGTCACCCTCAGTGTCGGCGTCGCCAGCCACATCCCCGGCGAGGCTGACGGCACCCCCGATCGGCTGCTGGGCCTGGCCGACCAGGCGCTTTATGCGGCAAAACGGCTTGGCCGCAACCGCGTCATCTGCGCCGAACGGCTGCTCGCCGAATTCGCCGGGCTCGGCCGCGACCCGGTTCCTGCCCCTTTCCGGCGCAAAACGGCCTAACGCCGTCCCGATGCAATCGGTGCGGGGCTCCGGATTCTCGTTTTGACGCGTTTTCCTCGCGCGAACCGGTCCCCCCTTCGCTCGAAAACGCTGCTGCGCGATACGGCGAGAAGCAGTTGCCCGCCCCCCGCCAATCGGCTAAATGAACCTCGACTAGCACCCGTAGCTCAGCTGGATAGAGCGTTGCCCTCCGAAGGCAAAGGTCACACGTTCGAATCGTGTCGGGTGCGCCAGATTGCCTTTTCTTTACAGCGTGATCTGCAAACACTTTCATGCAGGATGCTGCTGCTCAAGTAAGCAGTCCACAGAAGAAATCACGCCAATCTGCTCGACGTGATCGCATTGCAGCAGCTGCTTCATTGCTTGGCATGGACGGGCAAACGAGTGCCGCAAACTTGCGAAATTCGGAGACCTAAATCTCTAGTCGACCGATGTCTGAGCTACAGGCAATTCGACAACGAACCTCGCTCCACCCAAGACAGACTCGTTGTCGGCTCGAATGCGCCCATTGTGCGCCTCGATGATCGAATGAGCGATCGGCAAGCCCAAGCCCATGCCGGTCTCCTTGGTTGTAAAGAAGCTGTCAAACAGGTGCGGCAGGTGATCCTCATCGATGCCATTTCCGCTATCTTCAATGATGCAGCACAACTTCTTCGCATCAAGCTGACGCGTTCGAATAGCGATGCTCTTCTGCGCGACTCCGGAACCCGTCAAAGCCTGGATTGCGTTAATCGTCAGGTTCACGATGACCTGTTGCAACTGGGTCCGATCGCCGACGACCTTGGGAAGGTCGGGCGCCAAATCGAGCGAAATTGACACCCCCCGTCCTTGAAGTTCGTGCTGCAAAAATGCCATGGACTCCGTCACGATCTCAGCGAGCCCAATCAATGATTGTTTGGCGCTCCCTCGACTTGCCATACCACGAATTCGATCAATGATTTCGGCCGCACGTCGCGCGTCACCAAGGACGCGCCTCAAGATGTCCTGGCCCTTTACCAAATTGGGCTCGGGTCGATCTAACCAGCGCAATCCGGTCTCAGCATTCGTAACAATGGAAGCAAGTGGTTGATTGATTTCGTGCGCAATCGACGCAGTTAGCGTTCCCAGACTTTCCACTCTGCTTACATGCGCGAGCTCAGACCGGAGCCTTTCGTGGGCTTGTTCGGCAAGTCGCCGTTGCGTAATGTCCTGAACTGCGCCCACGCACTCCAGACGCCCATCTTCATGCGCGATCGTTCGCCCGAATACCCTTACATACTTGATACGTCCGTCCGGCATTCGAAGCCGAATCTCATATTCAGCGTTGTCTTCACCGGACTGCACCTGCGCAATCTTCTCGGTCAGCATTGGAAGATCGTCCGGATGGACGCGTTCGGTCATGTTCTCTATGGTTACAAATGTAGTGGGATCGAATTCAAAGATGCGGTGAAGTTCATCAGAAAAGATTCGTTCGTCGGTATTGACCTTCCATAAAAATGAGCCTGTCGAACTAAGCCGCTGCCCCTCTCTAAGAAACGTTTCGCTCCGCTTCAGAGCGGCAACTGCTTGCGAACGTTCGATCGCGATGCTCGCGAGGTCTGCAACATGCGCGATGACGTCCTTCTGATGAGGAGACGGCCTGCCTGGTTTCGTTTGGTAGACACAGATTGTGCCGATCACGGCCCCTCCTCGGGAACGGAGCGGCGTGCTCCAAACGGCCCTCAAGCCGTGTTGAAGCACGTGAAGGCGACACGGAGCCTCGAGCCACCGAAAGTCCGATGCGATGTCCTCTGCGACCACCTGGGCATTTTCACTGATGGACTGACCACGCGGCGAAACGTCGGAGTTAACTAACATTCCCTCGATCGGATCGGTGTAACTCGACGGAAGAGAAGGCGCGACGCCGTACTGGAACGCCTTGCCCTCATCATCGATCGGGTAGATGCCGCAGCAGCAATCCGGCGCGGCGCTCTCAAATAATCTGCACAAGGCAACAAGAATGTCGCGCAGCGGGCGCCCCGATGCGATCAATTCGAGCACCTGTTTTTCACCGGCAAGATGAACTTCCGCGCGCTTGCGGTCTTCGATGTCGGTGTTAATGCCGTACCACTTGACGATCTCTCCACCGCCATCCTGGACAGGATTCCAACGAACCAAAAACCAACGATATTCGCCATCCGCACGGCGGAGCCTCCCTTCGGATTCTCCTGCTTTGCCGGATGCCACGGTGGCCTGCCAAGCCTCCCACAGCCCGCTTAGATCATCGGGATGTACGATCGCTTGCCACCCCAACTGTTGCAGTTGGTGCACCGGCAGCCCCGCATAATCGATATAGTGTTGGTTGAAGAACTCGCCAGTCCCATCGCTACGTGCCGACCAGGCCTGCCCTGGAATGGTGTCGATAATCGATCTGAGATCACGCTCGCTTGCCGACAGCGCTCTCTCGGCTTGTGCGAGATCATCGTAAAGTCGAGCATTCTCAAGCGAAATCGCGGCTTGCAACGTCAGTAGTTTCAATACTGCTGCTTGATTTGGTGTGAATGCGCCGGCAGCGAGATTGTTCTCGAGGTAGAGCACTCCTGTGAGCTTGGCCTCGTTGACTAGCGGCAAGCAAAGAACGGACCTTACCTTGCGAGCAAGCACGTCCGATTGGGCGGAATACACTGGATGGCTCGAGATATCATCGAGTATCAGTATCTCGCGGGACCGCAGGACATGTTGAACGATCATTTCGGCAGCCGCTGCCAGCGGCTCGCCTTCTCGACGGATCTTTATGCCTTGGCCGTCGGTGAACGCCTCCGCCTCGTGCCGCAGCCCCGCCCCGTCCAACAAAAGCAACACACCTCGTTCGGCGCCTGCATATTCTATAGCCAATCGCATGAGCGTGTCGATCAGCCTCTCGCGAACCATCTCGCCCGACAATGCCTGCGATACCTTCACCACGGTCGCGAAATCAAGCTGCTCGAGCTGGGTCGTGATCGTCACGGCCGGGCCGGAAGACGGCGAGTCCATACTCAGCAGATCGGGATAAAGAGCCTCCAGCTGATGCACCTTGCCCTCAGCCCCCCAACGTCGATAGCAGGACCGAGCCTCGCGCAGATAAGCGTTCGCCATCGTCTCAAAGCCGCGAGACGAGTGAAAACGTGCAGCAAGTTCGTTAGCGAGCGCCTCGTTGTTTAGAAAACCGTTTGAGCGTGCAGAATTGATTGCCCGTTCATATAAATGTTCAGCGTCACTCTCTCGCCCTTCTATGCGCGCGACTTCTGCGCCTACGAGAGCGGCCCGATTTTCGAACGTCTCAGGGCATTGCCGCGCCCAAGTCGCGATCTGATCGTAATGCGATTTCAGCGCATCGACATGTTGACGTCGATCCTCGGCCCCCAACACGCCAACAACAGCAGCGTGGCTCAACGCAGCATAGAAATGATATTCGGAAACTTCTACACAATCTATGCTTTCATGCAGGCGCTGCAAGGCGACTGGAATCGAAAGTAATCGTTTAGCCCCGATCGACGCATCCAGGGCAGCAGAGTAGTCACCCGCATAAAATCGCGCCTGGAGCTTCCTGATTCGATAGAAGCACTCAGCCACCAACTTTCGTTGATCGCTTGCCAAATGCCGCTCAAACATGGACTCACCAAACTGCTCGGAGTCAAAGGAGCCAAACTTTGACGTCAAACCGCGCAAGTTACGAATATACTCGAGGCGCGGAACCATGAGATCGATTACAAACTCGAACTGGATCGCACTGACAAACTCAAGGCCTGTCTCGGTCTCGCGCTGGACTTCGGCAAGTGGCTGTCCAGAGACCATGAGGAACCGGCTCAAAGCCTCTGTGCTGTACGCCGCGTAGTTGACATCACCAACCCTCTTCGAAGATTCAAACGCGCGTCGAAGCAGATCACGTCCGATCCGAATGTGCTCATTCCAAAATGAAATACTTTCCGCAAATACGCGATAAGTCCTTCCCTGAAAACGCGTTAGGTCCTTCTTCTCCATTAGCTCGAGCCCGAGACGCCCGAATCTCATTCCATCGTCGTGGTTACCAAAGAGCGTATGAGACACCATGCCGTACCACACGTAAGCGAGGCATGATCCGTGGCTATTACCGTACTGCAAACTAAGATTCGCCATACGGCAGACCACAAGGCTGAGAAGATAGCCATCGGCCAACAGCGTTGGCGCTATGGCTTTGGTCAAAACGTCAAGGGTCGCCAGCGCGTCGGCGTCACTCATCAAAGGCAACTCAACGAGTTCTTCGATCGAGCGCCCTCTGAGTCGCGTGCGCACCTCCTCGTATTCGCGCCTTACGCGTTCGATCGCCGGCCTGAACGACCATTCGATCCCTTGCTTCTTGAGGTAATCCAGAACGAGATTGATCGCCCTTTCCGGCGGATAACGAGTGAGGAACAAGTCGATGCGCAGACACTCCAAAGCCGACTGTTCAACCGTACTCTCCGCTCGATCCGATAGGACCGATAGTCGCCGCTCCGCTGCATCCAGATCGCCTGTAAGAAATTCACACTCCGCTCGAAATAGCTCCAACTGAAAAGCGAGATTGCGTCTGGTTTGCCAAGCTTCCTCGCTCAAGAGGGTTGCAGCCGCCGTGAAATATCTCAATGCTGAAGGATACGCCGCAGAGGCTTTTGCGCGCTTGCCGGCCATCATGTTGAGTTCTGCAACTTCCGCCAGTTCGACGCTGGAAGTCACCAGCTGAGTTCCCCGCTCAAACTGAGCAACGATCTCGAAGATCGATTCTTCGCGTTTCTCCCTCGTGACACGTTCTAGGAGGAGCCTTCCGATTTTGAGATGGGCCGCGGCTCGCGCATCTTCCGACATTAACGAGTATACCGCCTCCTGAATGCGATCGTGAGCGAACTTATAGAAACCCTCCGAACGCACAACCAGTTCAGCCAGTCGAGCCTCCCAAAGGCGCGCATGAACCTCCTCTTCAGTCGTCCCGTTTAGCAGCGAAAGAAATTCTATTCCCGCGCTATCGCCCAGGCATGCAAGGTCCTCGAGTATCGGTTGGGTTTCCAACGGGAGGCGACTTAGCCTCCCGACCATGAGCTCCACTACGTTATCCGTATAGCCCTTGTCTTCTATGCGATTTAGATCCCAGAACCAGCGCTCCTTGACGTGATCGAAATCGATAAGTGTCTCGTCACACAGGGCCGTGAGAAACTGAATGACAAAAAATGGATTTCCGGCGGTTTTCTCCCATATCAAGCGCGCTAGCGGTTCCGACCGATCCGCATCACAACGAAATGTATCCTGCACAAGTAGCGAGAGATCGTGTGTCCGAAGGGGGGTAAGGGTGATCTGTGTAGCAGTCCCGCCACCGTTGCGGATGGCCTCTAGTTTGCGGATGAGTGGATGGTCGGGACCCGTTTCGTTGTCGCGATAGGCCCCAATAATAAGCAAATGCCGCACATCCAACTGTGTCAATAAGCTCTCGATCAGGTCGAGCGTAGCGGCATCGAGCCATTGCAGGTCGTCGAGGAACAGTGCCAGTGGATGCTCGCGCCGCGCGAAAACGTTGATGAACCGGCCGATTACGAGTTGAAACCGGGCCCTCGCTTCTTGCGGCGGCAATTCCACGAGCGCAGGCTGTTCGCCGATGATGGCTTTCAGGTCCGGCACGAGATCGGTAATGAGCGATCCATTCGCGCCCAAGGCCTGAACGAGATCTTCGCGCCACTGGCTTAGCTCAGCATCGGATTGACCGAGGAGTTCGCGGATAACGCTCTGGAAGGCCTGCACCACGGTCGCGTAGGGAATATCGCGCTTGTATTGGTCGAACTTGCCCGTTGCAAACAGGCCACGCGGCAGGACCAGAACCTTATGAAGTTCGTTGACAACGGTAGATTTTCCGATGCCGGAATACCCGGCGACCAATACTAGTTCCGGCGTGCCGTTCGCCAAGACTCTATCGAACGCCGCAAGAAGTCGATCGATATCACGGTCGCGCCCATAGAGCTTCTCGGGTATCAGCAACCGCGCACGAATATCGTGTTCGCCAAGGGGGAACGGATCAATGCGGCGGAGCGTCCGCCACTCCGCCAGACAACGTCGAAGGTCTTTTTCCAGTCCGGTTGCCGTTTGGTATCGATCTTCTGCCGCTTTCGCGAGCAGCTTGCCAACGATCGCAGATATCGGGTCTGGAACGCCCGGCACCAAGCTCGCTGGCGACGCGGGTAGTCGAGCGATATGGCAATGGACCCATTCAACTGCATCTGCGGCATTGAAAGGCAAAGTCCCCGTCAGCATTTGATAGAATGTGACGCCCAAGGCATAGAGATCGCTGCGGGAATCGATAGACCGGTTCATCCGGCCCGTTTGCTCGGGGGCCATGTAGGCAAGCGTTCCGGCGATAAATTTGGGGGGCTCGGGCGGTTGTCGTTCGCGTGGGATGCGTGACGCGATCCCGAAGCCCGTGAGTCGGATCTGTCCATTTCGGCTCACGAAAATGTGGGCCGGCTTGATATCCTTGTGAACCAGGCCTCGCTGGTGCATTTTGCCGACGGCCACAGTGATTCCGATAGCGACATGCAGGAAGCTGTCAACTTCCATAGGTGTGTCCAGAAGCTGACTGAGCAGCTCGCCCCCAGGGTCCTCGCGTGTTAGAATAATTTGGCCGCTCTCCTGGACGAGGTCGAGCGGCTGGAGCGCCCACTCGGCGTCAAGGTAGTTAGCCAGTTCATGTTCGCGAGCAAGTCCGTTGCCGGTGCTGGAGCCTAGATGCTCTGAAGCGGCAAGAACAGTAGACGATCTGCTCGGACCGCCGTCGGCAGCCCGGTGCAGGATCCTACGCAGAAGCGTATCGCCTTCCTGCGATAGAACTTGAACTGCACCGCTATCATCGGCTGCGTTAGTCCGCACCGTATCGCTCGCTCGTATTCAGAATTCGATCTTTGCCGTTGGCTAGCGTTTACAGCAAGATTTCACGACAACTCCGTCAACATGGAAATTGCCACAAGACGTGTCCGCAGAACGCTAGATAGATCGAACATCCGGGAACCGCAACGCCTGAATGTAACGCTTAGCCTCTTAAAGCTCCTTCGATACAATTGATCAGGTCGTTTATTTCGAAAGGCTTTCTCAGCAGGCAAGCCGCGCCAGCGGCAGCCGCCTTGGCCGCTAGGTTCGTATCTGAACGTGCCGTTATCAACACCACAGGAATCGTCGAGCCCTCAGCAGCGAGCCGCTGCATCAGATCGAGCCCGCTCATACCCGGCATATGAATGTCGGTCACGACGCAATTGAAGGATCTGCCACTAGTCGAAGCAATATAGTCCTCAGCGGAGGCATATCCGTCAGCTCCATATCCGAGAGAAGACAGCGACTCTACGAGGGCAGCCCGGAATGACTCGTCATCATCGATAACTGCAATTTCGAGATCTCGTGTCACTCAGCATCCTTGCCCCGATTCAACCGGGGAAACGAGGGGAAGATGATGATTGCATCTGCTTGCGGTGCCCAGGAATTATACAAGAGTGTTATAGGCCGGCTTCAGCGCGTTTGGCACGCTCAGAAATTGGCCACCGTCTTCAGGCCAAACACGAGCGCGTTCCTGTTCTGGCTCGTACCGCCGGGATTGATGATGTATTGGATGTTCGGACGAAGCTCCAACCCATTGCTCGGTCGGTATGTGTAGTACGCCTCAAGGGCGTACTCGCCCGCTTGGATCGGTACCGGGCGCAGCCCTGCCAAATTTTGAAGCATTTCCGACCAGGCGACGCGGCTGTTCACATGCGTCGTTCCGATGGCGAGTCCGACATCGTCATCCGGTCGGGACCCGAGCGGGCCGGTGTAAATTAGGCCCACCGCCATCTGAGCGTCGATGAATGACGTACGGCGGTCGACTAGCGTCGCGTTGAAAAAAAGACTCAAACCGCCGCGGGCATTGGTCGCCGAATTGCGCGTGGCCTGTTGGAGGAAATTGACATAGCCGCCATAGCGGCCCCGGCCTTGGGCGAATGGCAAGCCGCTGACCGCCGCCGGCATTCCGTTGACATCGCGGACCACGTCGGGCGCTAAAGAGGTGTCGTACCAGCCGCCAAACTTGTAGCTGCCCTGCAGACCCCCAAAGTTCGGCAGCCAAGCGAGTTCGGCCGGCACAAGAACCCCTGTCGAGCCGGTGAAGATCGCCGGAAGCAGCGCCTGCTGCAAGCCGAGATATCTCGGATTTTGATCAAACGTCGCAAACTGGAAATAGCCAAAGCCTGCTAAGTTGATCTTCCATCGGGACGCCCATTGGCTAATCGGCCAGTTGTAGATGGTGTTGGGGACGATATTGCCGGCTGGCGTCCCACAGAAGGTGAGGTTCTGGAAGTCACACGAGAACGCCGAAAAGTCTTCACTGAACGGCATACGACCGATTTTCCATTCGAGGAGGCCGTTCGCGAATTTCTGATTGTACCAGAAGCGCGTCAGGCGCGCGGTCCGGCCGCGCCCGTAGATCTCCTGATTCTCCTGAAGCGTATCAAGGCCCGCGTCGTCGCTTAGATTACGCCCGTTGCGGTCGGTGATCGTCACCTGGACCGTACCGCCTTCCAACGTAACGAGTCGACCAAGGTCCAACGTTACACCGGCGGCCCATTGGTCTGCATAAGCTGCCTCACGGCGAAGTCCGCCGGTTGCGTTGCCGGCAACTTCGCCGACATAGCCCAATTGAAAATGCACGCCAACGTCTCTAAGCCGAGTCCGCACGCCATCCCAATCACCAAGGAGCCAAGGAATGGAGGCCGCTTTTTGGCTTCCTGGATTGGTCAAGTCCGAGGCAAGCGCGGGAACGCTCAGGATGTAAATCACCGCTGCAAGCGCAGCGAGCAGATCGATCCACTCCCCGATGGCCGTCCCGGTCGAACCGTTGTTGAATTGCAACGTCTTCACCACGCGTCTCCCGCCGACATTCCTCCAGGTCAGCCCGTGACCCCAGGCAGGCTGCTCGGAATGTCCGCGAGAGAGAATCAGACACTGGAGTTGGGCGAGTCATACGGAAGGGTCATTGGCGGTCTCTCTGGCCGCTTCACCGCGACGCTCGCGCCGCGCACGCGATACATGATCATACGATCGGCTGATCAAGACACCGAAACGTGCGATGGCTGCTTGCGGACGAGAGGGGTTTCATCGCGGTGTGGAATTCAAGGCCGAAAGGAGACACCGTGAGAATGATCGAAGGCTTCGCCGTTGCACCGATCCTACAGGATCAAAAGCCGAACGTCCTTGCAGCGCACGAACTACAAACGACGCTCGTGGGCATGATCGGGCACGATCTCCGCCAATCGCTGCACGTCATTCAAGGAACCTACGCGCTGCTGCGTTCGCGCGTGGATGACTTGCCGCAACAGGCATGGCTCGACCGAGGCGAGCGTGCGGTCGCGAGGCTCACGGAACAACTTAATTGCCTGGTGGATGCCTTTTACCTGGCCGAACGCACCAATGCACCGGAGATATCTTTTATCGGACTTGGCCCGCTGTTCTGGCGGTTGCGACACGAGAATGAAGATGCAGCTCTTCAAAGGGGTATCGACCTTCGATCGGTATCAACGAACGCCTCCGTGGCAAGCAACCCGATTCTGCTCGGCTGCATCCTCCGCAATCTCTTGACCAACGCCATCAAGTACACTGAGCCTGGAGGACGCATTCTGATCGGCTGCCGGCGCAAAGGGTCCGAGATCAGGATCGATGTCTATGACACCGGCATCGGCATTCCGGAAAGTCAATTGCCCCGAATCTTCGATACGTTCACGCGCCTTACGCCTGAACGCGGCGCCGGTCTGGGCATCGGGCTCTCTATCGTACGCCGGGCACTCGAAGCGCTCGGACACCGTATCGAAGTCCGATCGGCTGTCGGGGAAGGATCACTGTTCTCGATCTACGCGCCCACCGAGAGCTGAAGTTCGGTTTAACTCACAGTCACGACTAGATTTTTCTCTGGAACCGGGGAGGCCGGCTCACCTATACACAGGTGTGATCCCCGCCCCCGCCTCGTTCATGTTAGACATTCCCGCGAAAATACGGTGTGTGTCTAAGGCATGCGGTCCGCCAACAACGAAAAACCCCTCGTACACGTCGTCGACGACGACGCTTCCATGCGTACTGCATTGGAGGGGCTTTTTGATTCGGTCGGGCTTCAGACAGAAACCTATGCGACGGCGGAGGATTTCCTTTCGACGAAGCTCACCGACAGACCTGGCTGCATCGTCCTGGATATCAGACTGCCGGGTGTCAATGGTCTTGAATTTCAGGGCCGGTTGACTCAGATAGGTGTCGGGATTCCGGTGGTGATGATGACCGGGTTCGGAGACATTCCGATGTCGGTACACGCCATGAAGCACGGCGCCGTGGACTTCCTTCCTAAGCCATTTCGCGATCAGGACATGCTCGATGCCGTCATGGCTGCGATCGAGCGCGATCGACAACGACGCGTCTTCGAAGATGACGTTTCGCAACTTAGAAAGCGTTTCGAGACACTTTCGCCGCGCGAGCAGGAGGTGATGTTGCACGTCACGGCCGGCAAAATGAACAAGCAGGTTGCTGGTGATCTCGGGATCAGCGAGATCACGGTCAAGATCCATCGTGGCGCGGCGATGCACAAGATGGGCGCGCGCACTTACGCCGAGCTGGTTCGAATGGCCGACGCTCTCAATCCAAGCCTTCGGAAGCTCGGCCGGTAGCCCGGCTCCATAGTCGTTTTGAACAGCGGCACTCAGACCATCGACTAAGCTGCGCGCTTTGGCAGTTTCCAGCCTGGGCGCACGAAGTGACAGGTGTATCCATCCGGATAACGCTCCAGATAGTCCTGGTGCTCGGGCTCGGCCTCCCAGAAGTCGCCGACAGGAGTGATCTCCGTAACCACCTTGCCGGGCCAAAGACGCGAAGCTTCGACATCCGCGATCGTGTCTTCGGCGATCTTTCTTTGCTCCTCCGTCGTATAGAAGATCGCGGAGCGATAGCTCGTGCCCAAATCGTTGCCCTGACGATTGATGGTGGTGGGATCATGGATTTGGAAGAAGAACTCCAGCATGGTCCGATAGTCGGTCTTGGCCGGATCAAAGATGATCTCGATCGCTTCGGCGTGGCCTTCGTGATTGCGATAGGTGGCGTTCTTCACCCTTCCGCCCGTGTAGCCGACGCGGGTCGAGATCACGCCCGGCTGTTTTCGGATCAGGTCCTGCATCCCCCAGAAGCAGCCTCCGGCCAGGACAGCACGTTCCGTTGTCATTCGATGTCCTCCACTTGATCGAGGTAGGCTCCATAGCCTTCGGCCTCCATTCGATCGCGCGGGACGAAACGCAAGGACGCCGAATTGATGCAGTAGCGTAACCCGCCGCGATCCTCCGGGCCATCGTCAAAAACATGGCCGAGATGGCTATCGCCATGGGCTGAGCGCACCTCGGTGCGGATCATGCCGTGCGAGACGTCTCGAAGCTCCCGGACGTTGACCGGCTCGATTGGTTTGGTGAAACTAGGCCAGCCACAGCCTGACTCGTACTTGTCCGATGACGCAAACAAGGGCTCGCCGGATACGGTGTCGACGTAGATGCCCGGTGCCTTGTTGTGTAAATACTCGCCCGTGCCAGGGCGTTCAGTGCCGCTTTGCTGGGTTACTCGAAACTGCTCGGGCGTCAGGCCCGCAATGGCTTCCGCCGTCTTGCCGTACGCGCGTGGCTTAGTTTCCATGGCTGTCATCCTTGGAGATTAATACACCCGTTCCTTTGGCGGAATTGTCGCCACCTCATTCGTCAACGGCTGCAAATGCACCGGCCGATAGTCGAGCCTAACGCGGCCGTCATCGTCAAGCCATGAGAGCGTGTGCTTGAGCCAAATCTCGTCATCGCGTTTTGGAAAGTCCTCGCGCGCATGGGCGCCGCGGCTTTCAGTGCGGCCGATTGCCGAGTGCAGGCTCACGTTGGCCTGCGCGAGCATGTTGTCGAGTTCGAGCGCCTCGGTAAGGTCGGTGTTGAACATCATCGAACGGTCGGAAACCGTGAGATCGTCGTGCATCGTCGCGAGCACGTCGTCGAGCTTGACCGCGCCTTCGTCGAGCAACGCTCCGGTGCGGAACACCGCGCAATGCTTCTGCATGGTTCGCTGCATCGCAAGCCGGATGTCACCGGCGAGGGTCTTGCCCTCCGACCAGCGGATGCGGTCAAGCCGCGCGATTGCCCGCTCGGTTGCAGTCTGCGGCGCTGATGGATGGCCTTCGCCAACGCGCAGCATTTCGGTCGCCCGTTGTGCTGCAGCGCGGCCGAACACCACGATGTCGAGCAACGAGTTGGAACCGAGGCGGTTGGCACCATGCACGGACACGCAGGCGGCCTCCCCGATCGCCATCAATCCCGGCACGACGGCGTCCGGATCACCGTTGCGCTTAGTGATGACCTCCCCGTGCAGATTGGTGGGTATCCCGCCCATGTTGTAATGCACCGTCGGCAAGACCGGGATCGGCTGGCGGGTGACGTCGACGCCGGCGAAGATCCGCGCGGTCTCGCTGATGCCGGGCAGGCGCTCATGCAGAATGTCGGCGCCGAGATGCTCCAGATGCAGCTCGATGTAGTCCTTGCGCGGCCCGCAGCCGCGGCCTTCATTGATCTCGATCGTCATGGCGCGACAGACGACGTCGCGCCCGGCAAGGTCCTTGGCGCTCGGCGCATAGCGCTCCATGAAGCGTTCGCCTTCCGAATTGGTGAAGTAACCGCCCTCGCCGCGCGCACCTTCCGTGATCAGGCAGCCTGAACCATAGATACCGCTTGGGTGAAACTGGGTGAACTCCATGTCCTCGAGCGGCAGCCCCGCACGCAGCACCATGGCATTTCCATCGCCAGTGCAAGTGTGCGCAGCGGTACAGGAGAAATAAACACGGCCATAACCGCCGGTCGCCAGCACGGTCCGGTGCGCGCGGAAGCGGTGCAGCGTTCCGTCTTCCAGATTCCAGGCCAGCAGACCTCGACAGGTACCATCGTCGTCCATTAACAGGTCGAGCGCAAAATACTCGACGAAGAACTCGGTGTTGTGCTTCACGCACTGCTGATAGAGCGTGTGCAGGATCGCATGACCAGTACGGTCGGCCGCGGCGCAGGTGCGCTGCGCCATCTGCTTGCCAAAGCCGATGGTCTGCCCGCCGAACGGACGCTGATAGATCGTGCCATCATCCGTGCGGGAGAATGGCACACCGTAATGTTCGAGCTCCAGCACCGCGGGCACCGCTTCGCGGCACATATATTCGATCGCGTCCTGATCGCCGAGCCAGTCGGAGCCCTTTACCGTGTCGTACATATGAAAGCGCCAATTGTCGCCGTCGCCCATGTTGCCAAGGGACGCGGCCATGCCGCCTTGGGCCGCCACCGTGTGGCTGCGGGTCGGAAACACTTTTGTGACGCAGGCCGTTTTCAATCCGGACGCGGCCATGCCGAGCGCCGCGCGAAGGCCGGCGCCGCCGGCACCGACAATGACGACGTCGTAGCTGTGCTCCACGATATCGTAAGCACCGGTCATCGGCCTACTTCCAGCGGTAAATTCGGATCACATCGGCATCCGGGTCAATCCCAAGACCAGGCTCTTGTGGCACGGATATCCGGCCCTGCGTTGGTTGCAGGGCATCGCCGTAAATTGTGGCCTCGAGATCGAACCAACGCCACTCGATCAGGGAATCCGTCGTTCCCAGCGTGGAAGTCGCATGGATCGCCGCTAGCAGGCCTGGGCCGTCATAGAAAGAGTGCGGCATAACGGGAGTATTATGGACCGCCGCAAGCGGAAAGACTTTGCGAAGCTCGCTGATGCCACCCATCTTGGCGACACTCGGCTGGACGAAGTCGACTGCGCCGGCGGTCAGCAGACGCTCGAAATCCATCAAGGTGTAGATGTTTTCACCGGCTGCGATCGGGACGCCGCTCGTCTTTCTCAACGCAGCGAGACCGCCAAAGTTTTCCGGGGGCCAGAGTGGTTCCTCCAGCCATTTCAAGCCGATCCCCTTGAGCTCTTCCGTCATTTGTCGCGCCTCGTGGAGCGTCCACGGACAATTCACGTCGAGTGTCAGGTCGATGTCGGGACCGGCTTCCTCGCGGGCGGCTTGAATGGCTGGAAGCTCTATCTCGTGAAGTTTGAGCGTGCGAAACCCTGCGTCGATCGCCTGCCGAACGGCGGCGCGGACAAACGAAGGTTCCGAATAGCGGACCAGGCTTGCATAGCAGTCGAGCTCGGCCGCTCCGCCCCCGAGCAGTCGGCACAGCGGGGCATTGGCGGCCTTGCCCGCGATATCCCAAAGCGCGATGTCGACCGCCGACATGGCAAAGGCCAGAGCCCCTCCCCGTCCAAACACGTGCAGCTTTCTCTGAACGTCCAGCATCAGCGGATCGATCAGGGTTGCATCCTTGCCGATACAGAGCGGCGCAATCAGTTGATCAACCGCGAGCCGGGCGGAAGCAACTGCGCGAAACCCAAAAGCCTCGCCCCACCCTATCAGCCCCTGATCAGTCGTCACCTTGACGAGCAGCGAGTCGGCCGCCGGCAAGTTGCTGTCGCCCCAGACGGAAGAGGCCGATTTGGTTCCGGCCCTGAACGGAATGCGCAGCGGAATGGTCTCGATGGCAGCGATGATCATGTCACAGACCTCAAGCATGCGGCCCAACGCCCGGCTTATTGGATTTGAGATCGGCCTATGCGTGTTGATGCCGCGGATCGTCGTGCGGATTGTGATATTCAAGGCCGAGCGGGCCGATTGCGGTTACCTGCGTGACGTATTCGCCGGATTTCGCCCAGTGAAAATGCCAGGTCTCGCCAGGCAGAACGATGACGCTTCCCGGCGGATAGGCCTTCACCTTGTCGCCGTCGAATGTTTCGCCAAGCCCGATGTAGAACACGCCGGACAACACGGTGTAGATACGATCTTCCGGATGCTTGTGCGGCATCAGTTTCGTGCCATCCGGCACCTTGACCCTCACCACGTAAGGACCTGCCTGGGTGGGATGGCCGACGACTACCGCCAGACGCGCTCCGGAGGGAAACGCCGGAAATGGCTTCCAGTCGATATCTTCGGGCAAGATCGCCCGAAACACGGACTGGTCGGGCTGATGTGTTCGAGGCATGATCGCTCTCCCTGGATCTGGGCGGCAAACGCGTTCACGCGATCAGCTTCGCGTCGAGCGAGATCGCGGCGTTAAGAACCTTGGATACCGGACAGTTCTTTTCCGCCTCGGCGGCAAGGCGGCTAAAGCCCGCTTCATCAATATTCGGCACCTTGCCGCGCAAGGTGAGCGCGGACTTGCTGATGCGAAATCCCTGCCCCTCCGGCTCCAGAGTGACAGCGGCCTCGGTCGAAAGCTCGGTCGGGCTAAAACCCGCTGCCTGCAAGCCGAAGGCAAGTGACATCGTGAAACAGCCGGCGTGGGCTGCGGCGATCAACTCCTCCGGATTGGTACCCTTCTCATTCTCGAAGCGGGTCTTGAACGAATACGGCGTTTCGGCGAGCACGCCGGAATCGCTGGAGAGATTTCCGTTTCCCGCCCTGCCGGTGCCGTGCCAACGCGCCCTTGCCTTACGGATCATATCTTTCCTCCCGTTCCTCGATGGCCTCACGCCGGTTGCTTCAATTGATTGACGTCGATCGGCATCCTGCGCAGACGTTTTCCGGTTGCCGCGTATATCGCGTTGGCGATAGCGGGAACGATCGCCGACGTACCGGTCTCGCCCATGCCGCCTGGCGGCTCCAAGCTGTTGATGAGATGCACATCAACGGTCGGCGCCTCGTTCATGCGCAGGATCTGATAGGTGTCGAAATTGGTCTGCTCGACACGACCGTTCTTGAGCGTGATCTCGCCGTAGAGTGCTGCCGTCACGCCGTACATGATCCCGCTCTGAAGCTGCGCCTGCACGGTGTTCGGATTGACCACGGTCCCGCAGTCCATCGCGCATGTGACGCGGTGGACGCGAACGGAGCCATCCTTTGCCACCTCGACCTCGGCGACCTGGGCCAAGAGGCTGCCGAAGGCATTTTGCAGCGAAATGCCGCGACCGCGTCCTTTCGGCAGAGGCTGGCTCCAGCCGGCTTTCTCGGCGGCAAGGTCAAGCACCGCCCGGGCGCGCGGATTGTGGTCGAGCAGCGCGCGCCGAAAGGCGACCGCGTCCTGCCTGACGGCGGCCGCCAGCTCGTCGACAAAGCTCTCGGTGACGAAGACGTTGTGCGATGGACCGACGCTGCGCCAGAACCCGGTTGGAATGCCGGGTGGCTCCACACGGACATATTCGACATGGAAGTTCGGGAATTTGTAGACGAGGTCGATCGCTCCCTCGGTCGAGTCCGGGTCAAGACCGTTGGCGAAAGCGGGCGGCAACCAGCGTGCAATCACCGAGGAGCCCGCAAAGCGATGGTTCCATGCAATCGGCTTGCCGTCATTGTCGAGGCCGGCCGTGATGCGGTCGAACCAATACGGGCGGTACAGGTCGTGCTGGATGTCTTCCTCGCGCGTCCATATGACCTTGACCGGGCCGTCGACCTGCTTGGCGATCTCGACCGCGCGCACCGCGCCATCAGCTTCCAGCCGCCGGCCGAAGCCGCCGCCGAGCAGGTGGTTGTGGACGATAACCTTCTCCGGCGACAGACCCGCAGCCTTCGCCGCCATCGCCTGCACTCGCGCGATGGCCTGGGTGCCGATCCATATCTCGCATTCGTTACCCCGAAAGTGAACCGTGCAATTCATCGGCTCCATGGTGGCGTGCGCTAAGAATGGAACCTGATATATCGCCTCCACCTTGGTAACCGCGCTCGCCATGGCCTTGTCGGCATCACCGACATTTTGTGCAACAGCGCCAGTCTTGAGG
Organism: Bradyrhizobium sp. GW821-FHT12B03; assembly: GCF_058807535.1. Taxonomy (NCBI): domain Bacteria; kingdom Pseudomonadati; phylum Pseudomonadota; class Alphaproteobacteria; order Hyphomicrobiales; family Nitrobacteraceae; genus Bradyrhizobium; species Bradyrhizobium sp. GW821-FHT12B03. The sequence continues at coordinate 210,172 of NZ_JBXAQU010000009.1, read as the reverse complement.
GTCGCCTGCTCCAGCTCGCGAGCGATGTCTTGCGTGCTGAGCGCGGCATGCTCGCCGCCATCCCATTCGATCTTGAGCGCCTCGAGCCCCTTCTTCGCGGCACCCATATGATCGGCAACCACGGCAACGGCATCCGCGAGACGGACGATCTGGCGCACGCCTTTGACGGCCCTCGCCGACGTGTCGTCAACGCTCTTCAGCTTTCCGCCGAAGACAGGAGACTGCGCCAGGGTTGCGATCTTAACGCCGGCTGGGCGGACATCAATGCCGTAGATGACCGTGCCATTGACCTTGCCGGCGGCATCGAGCCGTTTCGCCGGCGTACCGATCAGTTTGAACTCATCCGGTTGTTTCAGCCCGACGTCCTTTGGCACCGGCATTTGGGCAGCCTCGACGGCAAGCTCGCCATACTTCAGGCGCCGCCCGCTCGCCGCATGAGATACTTCGCCGTCCTGCGCCCGGCATGATTTAGCGTCGACGCCCCAGCGCTTGGCAGCGGCTGCGATCAGCATCGCCTTTGCCGTGGCTCCTGCCTGGCGCAGCGGCTTCCAACCGCCGCGCAAGGCATTCGAATTGCCGGTTGCCTGCACGCCGAGCATTGGATTGGCATAAAGCCTTTCGTTTGGTGGCGCATGTTCGAGGCGAACCTGGTTCAGGTCGACATCGAGTTCCTCGGCGATCAGCATCGGGATGGAGGTATAGGTGCCCTGTCCCATCTCGACGTAGGGCATGGTCAGCACGACCTGTCCATCGCTTCCGATGCGGATGAAGGCGTTCGGCGCGAAATCCTCGGCGACCGCACCTTCGCTGCGGCCGACCGGCAAGCTCAGGCTCAGCAACAGACCGCCACCAACCGCGACGCTGCTGGCCAGGAAGTTGCGACGGGAAAGACCGGCGACGGAAGCGCGCGAGATGGTGCGATCGATGCTCATGACTAGCCCGCCTTTCCGTTGCTCTGCGCGGCGAGCTTGATCGCTTCGCGGATGCGAACGTAGGTGCCGCAGCGGCAGATATTGCCGCTCATGGCGTCGTCGATATCAGCATCGGTCGGATACGGATTGCTCGCGAGGAGCGCCGAGGCCGACATGACCTGGCCGGACTGGCAGTAGCCGCACTGAACCACCTCACAGTCGAGCCAGGCCTTCTGGATCTTCGCGCCCGCTGGGATGGCACCGATTGCCTCGATCGTCGTGACCTTCGAGTCGCCCAAACCGTCGATCGTCGTGATGCAGGAACGGGTAGCTGTGCCGTCGACATGCACCGTACACGCGCCGCATAGTGCCATTCCGCATCCGAACTTTGTCCCGGTCATGCCGAGCACATCGCGCAATACCCAAAGCAGCGGCGTATCGCCGTCGACGTCGACGATCCGTGTCATTCCGTTGATGTTGATGGTAAAGGCCATATGCCTCTCCTTCGCTGTCGCAAATCGCGTGGCGTGACGGCCGAGCGGTCAGTCCCCAAGCTGACCGACGTGGAAGCCGAGACGGTTTTCGACGTCGCCAGGACGATGGAAGCCGCGCTGCATCAACGCCTTGATCCGCTTTTGGCTGGCTGGCCGTCCGAGCGCCGCGATGAATGCGTCCCACTCAGGCTTGATTTCCACGTCGGGCGGCAGGCTCGCGACATCGACCAGGCGCTTGGTATCGGCAATGGCCTGCTTGTCGAAGGAGGCGATCCGCATGGCGAGCGCATCGACAAAACCGTCGAGCTCGGCGTCCGGAACGGAGCGATTGACGTAGCCGTAGCGCTCGGCGAGGTCGCCGTTGATATCATCGGCGCTCAGCAGGACCTCCAGAGCGCGGCCCCTTCCCATCAACCGCGGCAGCCGGGCCATGGGCCCTCCGCCTGGCACCAAGCCCGCCCCGACTTCCCACTGCGACAGAATCGCCCTCTCGCGGCTGGCGAACCGCATGTCGCTTGCGAGCGCGAGCTCGCTCCCGACGCCGGTTGCACGGCCGCGAATGGAGGCAATGGACACGACCGGAGCGCGGCTGAGGCGCACCAGCATGTCCGGCAGCGCCTGCAGACCCGTCGGTCCGGGCGGGATCTTGGCCGATTCTTCAAGCGGCGCCAGGAAGTCGTAATGCGTGATGAAGAAGCCGTCGACGGCACTGTCGAAGACAACGACCTTGACCTGCTCATCCATCTCGATTGCCGTGATGATCTCGTTAAGTCGCAAAGTCTCTTTCGGCCCAAAGATATTGACTGGCGGAAGATCGAACGTGACCCGCCAGTATGACGGCAACCGCCGCTCGAGACGGATTTCCTGAGGCGCAAAGGTTCTTTCGGGACGGTTCATGACGGACTCCTTTGTTTTTTTGGAACGATGTACGCGCCACCCGGCCGCGCTGGTCGATCTCAGATCGATTGACGGAGCGATCGGAATGCAGCTCGCATCTCGGACGAAAACAGCATCGGTTGTTCCCAGGCGGCGAAATGGCCGCCCTTTTCGAGCTTGTTGTAATGGATGAGTTTTGGGTACGCCCGCTCTGCCCAGCTGCGTGGAGCCGCATAGATTTCGTCGGGGAAAGCGCTCACCGCGACCGGAATCGTGACGCTTCTGACGTCGAAGAATCCTCCTCCCGTCGAGACCTGCGTGGTGTCCCAATATAGGCGCGCTGACGATATCGCGGTGTTCGTCAACCAATAGAGCGTGACGTTGTCGAGAACGTCGTCGCGAGTTAGTCCCTCCGTCTTTCCATCAAAGACGCGCGAGATCATACGGTAACTGCGGATGTCGTGATCCAGCATCCAGGCGGCGAGACCGACTGGCGAGTCCGCGATACCGTAAAGCGTCTGCGGCCGGTTCGACATTTCCTGGGCGTAGGCGAGGCCGTGCCTGTAGAAATCATCGAGTTGGTCCCACGCATGCTTTTCATCGGCTGAGAGGCCGGTGGGCGGCGGGCCGCCGGCCGATAGAGCCTTCGAAACATCAGCCGGAACGGTGGCCGCCATGTTGGTGTGAATGCCGAGCAATCCGGGCGGCTGGTGCAACGCCATCACCTCCGAGACGGCGTTCCCCCAATCCCCACCCTGCGCTACGTACCGCGTATAGCCCAGACGTTGCATCAGCGTCGCCCACGCACGAGCAATGGCAACGGGTGTCCAGCCCGGGGCAGACGGCTTTCCCGAAAAGCCGTGGCCCGGCAGCGACGGAATTACGAGATCGAACGCGTCGGATGCAGTCCCGCCATGGGCTGTGGGATTGGTCAATGGATCGATGATCTTCAGTTGCTCGATGATCGAGCCGGGCCAACCATGTGTCACGATCATCGGCAATGCATTCTCGTGTTTCGAGCGAACATGAATGAAATGAATGTCGAGCCCATCGATGGTGGTGATGAATTGCGGTAAAGCGTTGAGCCGCGCCGCGACCTTCCGCCAGTCGTAATCCGTGCCCCAGTACCGGGCGAGCTGCTGGATGGTCGTCAGTTGTACGCCCTGGGACGCATCGGCCACCGTTTCGCGATCCGGCCAGCGAGTCGCCATCACGCGCTTGCGCAAATCGACCAACTCTTCTTCAGGGAAATTGACGTGAAAAGGACGAATGCCATCGTCCTTCTTTGCCGAGGTTGAGCGCATCGGCAGCAGACTCGCCGCACTTGCTGACGCCAGCCCAATCGCAGCGGTGCCGAGGAACTGGCGGCGATCCCGCAGGGTCTCGAAAGTCGTTAGCAGTGACTGGTCGACGAAGTTTTTCATTTGTTGCTCCCTTTATGGACGCGCTTGTCTCAAAGCTTGCTGACATCGATGACGGCTTGGGAGAACGCTTCCGGAGCTTCCTGAGGCAAATTATGGCCAATGCCGCCCGTAACGAGGCGATGTACGTATTTGCCGGAAAACTTGTTCGCGTAAGCCGACGGATCGGGGTGCGGCGCGCCATTCTCATCGCCTTCGAGGGTGATCGCGGGCACGTTCACCTGCGGGGCGGCGGCCAGCTTCGCCTCCAAGTCATTGAGCCCGGGATCTCCCTGGGCCAGCCCAAGCCGCCACCGATAGTTATGGATCACAATGTCGACGTGATCCGGATTATCGAAAGCTGCTGCGCTGCGAGCAAATGTTGCGTTGTCGAACTGCCAACCGGGCGACGCGAGCTTCCAGATCAGCTCCGCAAATTCGCGCCGATACTTCGTGTATCCCTCGCGACCGCGCTCCGTCGCAAAATAGTATTGATACCACCACTGAAGTTCGGCCTTCGGCGGCAAGGGTCTCTTTCCGGCCTGCTGGCTGCCGATGAGATAGCCACTCACCGAGACAATGCCCCTGACGCGATCCGGCCATAGTGCGGCAACGATATCGGCCGTGCGGGCACCCCAGTCGAAGCCGGCGATCGTCGCCTGCTTGATGTTGAGCGCGTCCATCAACGCGATCGTGTCCACCGCCAATGCGGACAGCTGGCCTGTTCTAGGCGTCTCATTCGAGAGGAAGTTCGTCGAGCCATAGCCGCGCGCATATGGGGCAATGACGCGAAATCCCGCAGATGCCAGGCGCGGCGTGACTTCGTCGAAACTGTGAATGTCGTAAGGCCAGCCGTGCAAGAGGACCGCCGTCGGTCCGTCGGTCGGGCCCGCTTCCACATATCCGACGTTGAGCACACCAGCCTCGATCTGCTTCATGGATAAATACGAGCCTGACACTTCCAATTGAGCCAGCTTTATGGAGCTGTCCAGGACAAGTCCCGCATGAGCAACTTGACCCGGCGCGAGTTGCGTGGTCGCCAGCGCTCCGGCGGCAACCTCAAGGAATCGTCGCCGGCCGAGGGCTTGTCCGTAGTCGCTTCCGGTCATGCGCATCACCAGTCATTTGCCAGCTCTCACGCCGGAGAGGCATCGCGAGCTGGGCGGATACTGTCTGCTCACCCGAAACCAAACCATCGGACGTTGGGAAGAGTTCGCTAACATCAACGTATGAGTGATCGGACGCTCAATGTGTGAGTGAATGCCGAACGATCCGCCGGCTAATAACCGCATTGCTCGCCTTACAACGAACTGCAAGGCGATGAGATCGTGCCGACGCATCCCTGTTGTGATGCGAGGCGTCGCTTCATTCAACGACCGACAAAGGAGACAGTCATGAAGGTGCTGATGGTTCTCACGTCCCACGACCGATTAGGCAACACCGGGCGAAAGACGGGCTTCTGGCTCGAGGAGCTCGCCGCTCCCTACTACGTCTTCAAAGACGCCGGCGTTGAGATCACGCTGGCGTCGCCGAAGGGCGGACGGCCGCCGCTGGATCCCAAGAGCAACGAGCCCGAATCCCGGACTGACCTCACGCTCCGCTTCGAGAAGGACGCAGCCGCGGAAGCCCAGCTCGACAAGACCCTTCGGCTCGACAGCGTCAAGCAGGACGACTTCGACACCCTCTTCTATCCAGGCGGCCACGGCCCGATGTGGGATCTCGCCGAGGACAAGCATTCCATCAAGCTGATCGAGTCCTTCATTGCTGCCGGCAAGACAATCGCTCTCGTCTGTCACGCCCCAGGCGCACTGCGCCACGTGAAGGCGCCGGACGGGAGGCTCCTGGTTCAGGGCAAGGAGGTCACCGGCTTCACCAATGGCGAGGAGGAGGAGGTCGGCCTCACCCACGTGGTGCCCTTCCTCGTCGAAGACGAATTGATGAAGCTGGGCGCGGTCTTCTCCAAGGTCGCGAACTGGGGCGTCCACGTCGTCAGTGATGGCCAGTTGATCACGGGGCAGAACCCGCACTCGTCGGGCCCGGCCGCGAAGACTCTGATGGCGGCGCTGAAACAAAAGGGTGTCACCGCCCAGGCTTCATAGGGGCTCATTATTCCAGCGCCTGGAGAAACTCTGAGAGATGCGGGCGGGTCCCCGTACAGCGCCCGCCCCGCGAAGATCATTGCCGATATCTGGTGAGGAAATTTCATCGATGTCACACCACTATTCGGGACCTGATGCCAGTTTTCCTCGAGGGGATGCCCGCCTGGATCTGACTGACCTCTACGTCTTCGCAAAGCCGGGAAACGCGACCAGGTCAACGCTGATCATGAATGTGCATCCCGCCTTCAGCCTCAACCCGTCGACACCCACCACGGCCGAGCCCTTCTCAGCCGATGCGATCTACGAGTTCAGGATTGACACCAATGGCGATGCCGTCGCCGACATTGCGTATCGGATACGGTTTTCGTCGTTTGTGGACGGGAAACAGACGGCGACTCTTCGCCGGGCGGAAGGAGCGGCCGCCGCGGGGCTCGACGATGATGGGCAGATCATCATTGAGAACGCGTCAGTCTCGGTCGATCGAGAAGCAATAGTGACAGACGCCAATAGTTACCGCTTCTTCGCAGGCTGGCGGAGCGATCCGTTCTTCTTTGATGTGATGGGCGCACTGAACGGCTTTCACTTCACCGGCGAGGACTATTTCGCCGATAAGGACATATGCAGCATCGTCCTTGAACTGCCGAACTCGGCGCTCGGAGCGGGGCAACTGGGTGTATGGGCGCGCACGATCGCTCTCGTTGGAAGAACCTGGGTTCAAGCGGACCGCGGCGCCAGGCCGTCGCAAGCGGTTTTTCTGCCGGGAGACGCAAGGGAGGCCTACCTGTCCGCGGAGCCGGCGGACGACAGCCATTTCATTACCGCATTCGCACATTCGCTCGAGCACACAGGAGGCTACGCTCCACTCGAAGCGAGGCGAATAGCGGCAACCCTGCTGCCCGATATCATGCCGTTCGAGCCAGCCCGTCCTGCCTCATATCCCAACAACGGACGAACGCTCACGGACGATGCCCTCGACCATTTCGTCGCCATCCTCACCAATGGGAGGGTCAAGAGCGATGGTGTGGATGCTCATCCGGATCTGCTCGCCGAATTTCCATACCTGGGCCCGCCACATATGCCGGCCTGCGAACGGTCTCAACAGAAACTAACCGCGGAGACCCGAGCCCTTGTGCCTGAAAACAAACCCTCGCGGAATGCGAGCTGAATTCCAACTCCTGCAATGCTGATCAGAAAGGCCGCCAGCCATGGACTTGCTTGCATTCGCTAAAAATATCGCTGACCGCGTTGAAGCGCAATCGGTTCGCGCAAAGATACCGGTTGCCGTTTGCGTGGTAGACATCCATGGCAACATCGTTCTCAAGCACCGCATGAACGGCGCGCCAGCATTCGCTCCCGAAATCTCGGAGCGGAAAGCTTACACCTCCGCGCTGGTGGGGCTTCGGACCGCTGACATCTCTCCCCTCGTGCAGCCTGGGCAGGAGCTTTTCGCTCTGATGGGCCTCTCCGGCGGACGGTTTTGTTCGATGGGCGGCGGAGCACCGCTCACAAGCGAGGGCCAGTTGGTAGCAGGCGTCGGTGTCAGTGGCGGCACCGTTGAGCAGGACGTCGCCGTCCTCGAATCAGCGCTCGATGAGGCTGATGCACCGGCCCTCGCCGCAGCATCGTGAAGGCAAGGAATCCTGTCTCTGGTAACGAACGATAACCATCATTTCCCGAGGAGCAAGACATGAGCGTCACTGAAGTGCAGAAAGAAAGCGCAGCCAAAGCTGTTGGAGCAGGTAAGATCGATATGAAGCTCGAGGTCGTCGTGATCCCCGTTTCCGACGTCGATCGCGCCAAACGCTTCTACAGCGATCTCGGCTGGAGACTCGATATCGACTTCGTTGACGGCGATGCCTACCGGGTGATCCAGTTCACGCCGCCCGGCTCCGGCTGCTCGGTAATTTTCGGCAGAAACGTCACGGCGGCCTTGCCGGGCTCGGTGCAGGGGCTACATCTTATCGTCTCCGATATCGAGGCTGTCCGCGCCGACCTGATCCGCCGCGGCATCGCGATCAGCGAGCCCTTCCATGACACGGGCGGCATTTTCCACCACGCCAACGGCAAGCGCATCGCCTCCGGTCCCAATCCGGAACGGAAGAGCTACGCCTCGTACGCCTCGTTCAGCGACCCCGACGGCAATGGCTGGGTATTCCAGGAGGTTACTGCGCGGCTAACTGGGTATCTCGAACCTGGTGAGACCCCGTTCACGCCCGAGATCACTGACCTGGTCCGGCGTACGCAGGCCAGCAAGCATCTTTGAATGGTGAGGCAATCGCATTGATGACCCGATCGTTTCCTGAGGATTTGAAGACTCCCATGATCCATTTTTCATGTTCCTCCGGACGGCCAGCGGTCGCCGGGAATCAAGGCTCACTCGGCGCTACGCGACGTGCGGTGCTGGCAGGCAGCGTGACGGCCGTTGGTTTGGGCACGGCCTTGCCGGCGCAGGCGTCGGCGCCGGAGGCCGCGACCGGGACACGACACAAATGGGTCCGTGCCGATGGCATCGACGTTTTCTATCGTGAAGCCGGTCCTGCCGACGCGCCCACCCTGCTGCTGTTACACGGTTTTGCGAATTCCTCCTTCTACTTTCGTCACCTGATGCCGAAGCTCGCGGATCGATTCCGGCTGATCGCGCCGGATTTGCCCTCGTTCGGCTTCACGCAAATCCCGGCAGATCGGAACTACGTTTACGACTTTGACTCGCTGTCCCGTACCATAGCCGCGTTCGTCGATGCCCTGGAGCTCAAGCGCTACGTGCTGTACGTCTTCGATTACGGCGCGCCGGTCGGCTGGGATCTGGCGCTGGCGTATCCAGACCGAGTCGTCGGGATCATCAGCCAGAACGGCAATGCATATGTCGAGGGCTTAAGACCGGAGGCCTGGGACCCGTTGCGCGCCTATTGGGTGAGCCCGAGCTCCGACAAGCGCGAACCGATCCGCGCGCGCATGACACTCGATGGGGTAAAGGCAGCTTATTTCCATGGCGTAGCCGATCCATCGCGAATCGAGCCGGAGGCCTACACGCTCGATGCGGCGATCCTGGCGCGGTCCGGGAATGCCGAGTTGCAGATCGATCTCAAGCTAGATTACAAGCGCAACATCGCCCGCTATCCACTTTATCAGGCCTACTTTCGCCAGCGGCAGCCCAAGTTTCTGGCCGTCTGGGGAAAGAACGACCCATTCTTTGCTCCTCCGGGGGCTGAGGCGTTTCGGCGAGACATTCCCGCTGCACGCATCGTTCTTCTAGATACCGGCCACTTTGCGCTGGAGACAGAGGGCGACACGGTCGCTGACGAGACGCGACGATTCTTGTTGGATTAATCGAGGGTGTTGCTCGGACTATGCGGCTAAACGGCGACCCAATTCGTCCTCCTCTGGGTCGCCGCTAGAAGCCCTTCTTAGGAACCGGGCGAGCGCGGCTTTTCTCGAATCGCGGTCCAGTGCATAGGCGGTTTGCTTGAACTCAATACCGTCAAGGAGCCCCTGGATGTAGCCCGAGATCGTGTCGGCAGCCATGATGAGCGCAGTGTCAAGCGTGTGGATGTACTTGCTTGTCACCGAACCCTTGGCATGGCCGACCAGCGCCGCGATGGTCACTTCGGTGAACCCAAGATCGTTGGCGATGCTCGCGAAGCTGTGACGGAGGACGTGCGGCGTCACGTCGGATAGCGGGGAGTCCTGGAAGATATACTTCCAATGGTTCGGGAAGCTGCCAAACGCGTTGTCCTCACCCTGCCCCGGGAAGACGTATGTGCCGACATCGTCGGTGTGCCGTCGTTCGAGATACTCGACGACAGATAACCCGATGGGACGGATGGATTCACCCTCCTTGCTGTCTTCCAACCGCAAGCAACTCGCCTCGGTGTCCGCCTCTGTCCATTTCAAGCCGATTATCTCGCTTCGCCGGGAGCCGGTCAGCGCAACTTGGCGAATAATGTCAACGATCGTGGTGTATTTCTCCTGCTTGGCGGCCTCGCGGAGTATCCCACCCAAAATTCGATACTCCGCCTCCGACAGTCGACGCTTTCGCACGTTGTCCTTTGGCTTGCGGATGCCACGTACCGGGTTGCTCTCGATGATCCCTGCCTCGACGGCGTAGGTAAGAATGCCGCCAAGAAGACCGACGGTACGCGTGGCCGTTCCAGCGCCGCCTCGGACGATGGCCTTTCCGCGCAGTTTCTTGGTCTTGACCGAAACTCGCGTCTTTCCGGCCATGATGTCCTTGAGGACCTTATTGATGTCGGTCTTGGTGAGATCCTTGACCCGGCGATACTGGATGACGTAACTGCGCTTGCCGGAACTAAAGACCCGGACTCCGAAGCCCGGCAGTTCGTCATCCCAGATTAGGTAGTCCTTCTCTAGGGCTTCCAATGCCTCGACAACTCTTTTTGTAATCTTGACCATGACGCTCCTTCGTTCCGGGTGCGATCTCCCAAGTAAGTAACGCGTAAGCAGGCGGGAGAAAGTCGGTGCGGGGTTTCGGATAGGAACGTCGCTGTTGTTGTGGAGAATATCCAGTTTCTTCAGCCCGATAGCGTAGAATAGCGTGCCCTATCGCACTCTTCGGATAGGTACGTTATCTTGCTCCGAAGGCAAAGGTCACACGTTCGAATCGTGTCGGGTGCGCCAGTTCCTTGCAAGCCTGCTCCGCCGTACAAGCCTGCGACCATCAGGGATCGCGCTCCCGTCACCGACGATGGCTCGGCGGCGAAGCTTCGGCAGGGCTGATGCGATCCAGCGGGTCTCGGCGCGGTCTCTCCGCTTCGCGCGGTCGATCTGCTGATTTTCCGCAGTCTACTCCACGACTGAATGCCTCGCCGATCGAGATGCCGAGCTTCGACGTCGCGCGGTGCGCCGATGTCTCCCCGAAGCGACAATCGATTGATCACGCAGGACGGCGGCGCATTCGAGGCGTCGCGTGCGCGTTCTCACGGCGCGTAAAAATTACGCAGACCCCGGTAGAACTACCGGGAAACATGCCTGGCGAGCCGGTATTTCCCCGCATCATGACCTGCGACGTAACACGCACGTAACCGTAATCGACATTGTGGCAGCGGCCATGCGTCGGCTTTAACGAAATGCCAAATGGCCATGGCTAGGTTTTTCCGAAAGACCGACCGCCGCAGGAACGACGTTGCCGTCCGCTCGCACACTCACAGGACCGTTGGCAAGGTTCGCGCAGGAGGGTCGACCGCCTCCGATGCGCCGGACCGGCTCGACGCGTCCGGTCGTCGTCCTGATGCTGTGCGGCGCCTTCCTGATCGCGCTCGTCATATGCACCATCGCCCTGATCCTGTCCAACCTGCGCGACCACGCGATCGAGGAGGGCAAACAGCAGCTGTTGGCCACCGCCACCGTGCTGGCCAATCAGGCGGCGCGTGATTTCGACGCCGCCAATTTGATCGAGGCGAGCCTGATCGAGCACATGCAGACGCTCGCGGTCGTGTCCGACGATGTCTACGCACGTGCCATGGCGAGCCGCGATATCCACCTCATGCTGGACGACAAGATCGGCGGCTTCCCGCATATCGAGGCCGTCATGCTGGTCGGCGCCGACGGCAGGGTGATCAATTCGTCGGTGGCGTGGCCCACCCCGCCCCTCAATGTCGCGGATCGGGACTATTTCCAGGCGCTCAAGGCCGATCCGGCGTTGAGCTCAAGGCTTGGTCAGCTGGAAAAGGATCCGCGAACCGGCGCCTGGACGATCCCGCTTGCCCGGAAATTCATGGGATCGGACGGCGAATTCCTTGGCCTGGTGGTCGGCACCATCAGGTCGCAATATTTCGAGGAGCTCTATCGGACGCTGGTCCGCGGCCCCGGTGAATCGATTGCGCTGCTTCGGCAGGACGGTGCGCTGCTGGCGAGCCATCCGCATGTCGATGCGTCGATCGGCAAATCCCTGTCCGGGGGACGCCTAAACGAAATCGCGCGATCCGGCAGCGGCGTCGTCCGTTGGCACGACGATGTCGATGGCTCCGACCGGCTGATCGCGGCAGCGCGCGTTGCCGGCTTTCCGGTCCACCTGACCACCAGCACCGCGGTCTCCGCCGCGCTCGCCGGATGGTGGACGGAGGCATTGTTCCTGGTCGGACTCACGATCGTGCTCGTGGTCGCCATCGGCGGCACCGGAGCCGTCGTCGTGCAATATTTCCGGAAGCAGAGCATCCAGCTCGACGCAACGCTGAACAATCAGTCGCAAGGCGTCTGCATGTATGACGCCCATCACCGCCTGATCGTGTGCAACGACCGCTACGCGGAGATGTTTCACCTGCCCGGCGAGCTCACCAGACCCGGCACCACGCTGGTGCAGGTCTTCGACCATCAGATTTCGCAGGGCCTCTATCCCGAGAGCAGCGCCGACGGCCACGTCCGCGGGCTGATGGCCATGGTGACGGCCAACAAGCCGGCGAGCATCGTATCGGAGCTGCGCGACGGACGAGCCGTGGTGGTCGTGTTCCGGCCGATACCGGGCGGCGGCTTCGTGATGACGGTGGAGGATATCACCGAGCAGAGGCGCGCGGAGAAGCGGATCGCGCATATTGCACATCACGATGCGCTGACGGGCCTGCACAACCGCGCCTCGTTCTCCGACTATCTTGCCACGACGGTCGACGCGGCGATCCGCGCGGGCAGAACCTTCGCGATTCTCTGCCTCGATCTCGACCGCTTCAAGGAGATCAACGACCTGCATGGCCACCTCGTTGGCGATGCCTTGCTGTGCGAGGTGGCGCGGCGCCTGCAGGAGGTTGCGGGCGACGCCTTCCTGGCGCGGGTCGGCGGCGACGAATTCATCGTGGTCCTGCTCGACGAGGCGCAGGCCGCAGCCGCCGGCCAGGTGGCCGAGCAGCTGCGGACGGCCCTGGTCGGCGACATCGAACTTGCCGGCCGGCAGGTGCGTATCGGATTGAGCGTCGGCATTGCGCGCGCGCCGGCCGATGGAAACGACCCGACCACGCTGCTGGCCAATGCCGACATCGCGCTCTACCGCGCCAAAGCGGAAGGGCGCAACGCGATCCGCTTCTTCGAGCCGGAGATGGGCGCGCTGCTGCGCGAGCGCCGTGAGTTGCAGCACGATCTGCAGTCCGCCGTGGCCAATGGCGAGCTGCGGCTCGATTACCAGCCGCTGGTGCGGATCGGCGACGAGATCGTCGGCTTCGAAGCACTGGTCCGCTGGCAGCATCCGCGTCGCGGCCTGATAGCCCCCGGCATCTTCATCCCGCTCGCCGAGGAGAACGGGCTGATCGTGGCGATGGGGGAATGGATTCTGCGCGAGGCTTGCCGCGAGGCTGCGTCATGGCCGACCGAGCTGAAGATCTCCGTCAACCTGTCGCCGGTGCAGTGCCGCAACGACGACATCGTGCGGCTCGTCCACGAGACCCTGATCGCCAGCGGATTGCGCCCGGACCGGCTCGAGCTCGAGATCACGGAGGGCGTTCTGATAGACGACTTCAACGGCGCGGTCTCGATCCTGCGCAGGCTCAAGGCGCTCGGAGTGCGCATCGCGCTCGACGATTTCGGCACCGGCTATTCGTCGATGTCCTATCTCCAGGCATTCCCCTTCGACATGATCAAGATCGACCGCAGCTTCATCTCGAATCTCGATCGCCCGCAATCGAAGGCAATCCTGCGCGGCGTCATCGGGCTGGCGCGCGGGCTCGAGCTTGCGGTCACCGCGGAGGGCGTGGAGACGCAGGCTCAGCTCGAGGTTCTCTCTCATGCAGGCTGTGATTTCGCGCAAGGCTTCCTGATCGGACGGCCGGCCGCGATCAACCAATACGCGCAGATCGTGGGCCGGCCGGATCGCTTCGATCGGCCCAGCGCATCGGCGGGCCTTGCATCCATTGCTTGAGCGGACGAGATGATCGACCCGCTCCAGATACGATTTGTCGACCTCCAACAAGGAGCTGGAACATGACCATCAGGATGATCCTGGCCGCGGCGGCACTGAGCATCGCGAGCCAGGCGGCGGCCGCCGAGGAGCTGACCGGCACGCTGGAAAAGATACGGCGCACCGGCACCATCACGCTCGGACACCGCGAATCGTCGATCCCGTTCTCGTACTACGACAACAACGAAAAAGTCGTGGGCTACGCCATGGACCTCTGCTACCTCGCCGTCGATGCGGTGAAGGCGCGGCTCGGCCTGCCGAAGCTCGACGTCAAGCTCGTGCCCGTCACCCCGTCGGGCCGCATTCCGTCGATCCTGAGCGGAGCGATCGATCTCGAATGCGGAACGACCACCAACAACCTCGAGCGGCAGAAGGTGGTGTCGTTCTCGACGACCTATTTCGTCGCCGCGAACCGTTTCGCGGCCAGAGCGACCGCCAAACTGCGCACGCTGGACGACCTCAAGGGCAAGATCGTCGTATCCACCATCGGCTCCACCAACATCAAGCAGATCAGCGAGCTCAACGGGCGATATCACCTCGATTTCACCATCCTTGCCGCCAAGGACAATGGCGAGGCATTCCGGATGCTGGAATCCAACCGCGCCGACGCGTTCGTGATGGACGATATCCTGCTGTACAGCCGGGTGGCCGATTCGGCGGCACCCGCCGACTACACCGTGTCCGACGAGGCGCTGTCGCTCGAACCATACGGCATCATGATGCGCCGCGACGATCCGGCGTTCAAGAAGGTGGTCGATGACGCAATGGCGGCGGTCTATCGCAGCGGGGAGATCGAGCAGATCTATGCCAAATGGTTCCTGGCTCCGACCCTGCCGAAGAACATCAACCTCAACGTTCCGATGAGTGCGCCACTCAGGCGCGCGATCTCGCATCTGATCGACAGCGGCGACCCCGACGCGTATCGAACGGGCAACAACACGCAGTGAGGACAACGAGGACGAGCCGCCGCGCACGACCTCGGATAGGTCGGCGGCGCCACGGCCCGGTTGGCGCTGCCCGTCAATGAACTGCGCCTCCAGCGGAGATCGATGTCTTCGGGATCGCCGCTCATGACGGGCCGCTTCCAAGCCGGGCGAATGGCTTCAATGCTTCATGTGCTCGAACACGACGATCACACCCGTCGGCTCGGGCTCGTGCGCCATCAGGCGCGTCAGATCCGCATCGCTCCAGTCGGCGAGACTGACGACCTCGCCGGTCTGGCGTTCTGCACCTTGCGACGGTGTGGGCTCGAGGACCTTCAGTCCCGTCTCGTCGACGAAGAAGGTGTGCTCGCCGAACATGCTGTTGAGCTGGGGCATGGCGGGATGCTCGTCGGGCAGCACCTGGGCGCCGAGTTGCGTGATGGTCTGCTTCACCTGCGCGGACGTTAGCTTCATGAGCTGCTCCGTTTCTGTCATGTCCGGTTTCATGGATTTGAGCCATGGCGGGAGTTCCCTGCTCCTGATTTGCCTGGCTCAAGCTCCCGAACGGGTGCAGGGCGCAATTGTTCCGGATCGATGCATTTTGTGATGACGTGCCGCACCTTCCCTGCGTGCGGCACGTGATCGCCACATCATGCACATCATTTTGACGCGGATCGCCGGTCACGCCCGCCGGCGCTTCGTCGGCGCAATCTAGAGATCGAAATTGGTGGGCAGCATGACGACATCGCGAATCGTCATGCCGCGCGGCCGCGTCAGCATGAACATCACGACCTCGGCCACCTCGCTGGCCTCCAGCAGGCTTCCCGAGTCCCTCGCCTCCTGCAGCTTCTCGGGCGGCCAGTCCGCGAGCAGCGCGGTGACGACGGGGCCGGGCGACACCGAGCCGACGCGGATGCCGTGCTTGAACACCTGGCGACGCACCGTCTGGACGAAGCAGTCGATCGCCCATTTGGACGATGCATAGACGGGCTCCCACGGCGTCGGGAAGTGGGCCGCGAGCGAGCTCGTGACGATGATGTCGCCGCTCCGGCGCTCGATCATGTGGGGAAGCACGTCGCGCACATTCTTCATCACGACGTTGATGTTCAGGTTCAGCATCCGATCGATCGCGCCATGATCGGCATCGACGAGATCGCCGCCGACATAGGCACCCGCATTGGCGTGCAGGATATCGAGCCGCCCCGCTCGCTCCAGAACTCGCGGCAGCAGCGTGGCGCAATCCGCGGGATCGAGGAGATCGATGACGAGCGGAATCAGTGCATCGCCATGCTTGTCGTGGAGCGCCTGCAATGCGGCAGCGTCACGGTCGACCGTCACCACGCGCGCGCCTGCGGCCAGCATCGCTTCGGTGCTGGCCAATCCGATGCCCGACGCGGCTCCGGTCACGGCGGCAACTCTGCCTTCGAGTTCGCTTGCCATAGGGTCTTCCTCCCGATCGCACGACACCGAATGACGACGCAGCCTGTCGCTATTCGCTTCTGGCCTCGCCAACCGAAAGCGCACAGATGCGCGACAGATATGCGTAGGGAAGGCCGGTCTCCTCGGCCCAGGCGTTGAACTGCGCCTGCACCTTTGCGAGATCGCCCTTCGACTTCACCTCCTCGGCGATGTCGAGGCCGGCGGCGCGCAGGCAGGCGACGACGTCCCCGGACGTCACAAATCCGTCCCAACCGACGAAGCGCAGCAGCATCTGGCCGGTGTTGCCGCCCAGCCGGCTGCCGCGCCTGGCGAGGAGATCGAGCAGGCCGATTTCGTTGGACGGCGGCCATTTCGCCAGAAATTTGCCGAAGCTGCCGTGCTCTTTCGCGATTTCCTGCACGAAGGCGGCGTTGTCGCGCACCGACATGATCTTGGCGCCGTTGCGCACGATCCGCGCATCGCGCAGCAGGCCGTCCCAATAGTCTTCGGGCTGGAAGGTGAGCTTGGCCGGCTGGAAACGCAGGAAGGCGTCTTCAAAGCCGTCCCATTTCGAATCGATCACGCTCCAGGCAAAGCCCGCGCAAAACACCCGCCGGGTCATCTCGGCGAGGATGCGATCGTCGCCGAGCTTCGCCAGACGCTTGAGGTCGGGCTTGTCGGGCATCAGCTTGTCGAGCGCCTTGGGCCCGCCCTTGCGCTTCTCGGCACGGGCACGAATGGTCTTGAACGGGGTCATGCGGTCACCACGTTGAGGCAGGCCACGTCACCAGAATTCGACGATCCGGTCCAGCCCTGCGACGTCTCGCGGCTTGCATTGTCCGGCGGACCGCAGCATGCTGCCTTCATTGAATTGACGCGACGGAGCGGCCATGCTGGTCTGCTTCTTGCTCTATGCCGTTTTGGAATTCCCTGACATTTCAATCTCGCGAACGGATTTTCGATGCGCTGCCTGGTCGTGGCCGACCTGCATTACTCGCTGCCGCAGTTCGACTGGCTGGTCAGCGCGGCGCCGCAATTCGACCTCGTGATCTTCGCCGGCGACGCGCTCGACATCGGCTCGATGGTGGATTTTCGCGCGCAGATCGTGGTGGTGAAGAAGTACCTCGCGCTGCTTGCCGCCCGGACCAAGGTCATCCTCTGCTCCGGCAATCACGACCTCGACGAGCGCAATGCGGAGGGCGAGAAGATCTCGCGCTGGATCTCGGAGGTACGGGAGCTCGGCATTGCCTGCGACGGCGACAGCCTCACCATCGGCGACACGCTGTTCACGGTGTGCCCTTGGTGGGATGGTCCGCTGGTCAAGCAGCGCATTGCCGACCAGCTCCGCGATGTCGCGGCGAGCCGGCCGCCGCGCTGGATCTGGGCGCATCATGCGCCGCCGGCGGATTCACCGACGAGCTGGGGCGGCAAACGCTTCTTTGGCGATGTCGAGGTGGTGCAGTGGATCATGCAATATCAGCCGTCGATGGTGATCTCGGGCCATGTGCATCAGTCACCGTTCATCACCGATGGTTCATGGTTCGACCGGCTGGGCCAGACCTGGGTGTTCAATGCGGGCCTGCAACCGGGCCGGCCGCCGACGCATATCGTGCTGGATCTCGATGCCGACAAGGCGTTCTGGCTGGCGGCGGGCGAAGCGCAGTGGATCGACCTCGGCGCGCCGCTGAAGCGGCCGGCAGCTTTTATCGAGGCGCCGCCCGACTGGCTTACATTCTTGGATCGGATTGCCGATCCGAGCCTGGCGAGACCTCAAGCGGCGGCAGGTTGATCATGCTCTGGAGCACTTCGCCGACCATGGCCAGATGCGTGCCGTGGCCGGCATATTGCCGCTTGAGATCGGCAAGATAGGTGTTGGCGACGTTGAGCCGCTGCGCCAGCATTTTCGCGATCAGCAGAGCCACCCCCGGCTCCTGCTTCAGGAACGAGGCGGCATCCTCGAACTCGTAGACGATTGCATCGGAGCAGGCCCTGACCGTCGCAGTGTGCGGCTGGCCCAGCAGCACGGACATTTCACCCAGCACCGCGCCGGGCTCGGTGACGGTGGCGACCACCATCTCGCCCTTGAGCACCTCGAGCTTGCCCTGCATCAGCACATAGAGATGCCCGGTGGTGCCGCCCTCGGTGACGACGACCGTACCGGCCGCGACCTGCCGCTCCGTTCCGCCGGTGCAATAATCCAGAACTGCGCGCATCGCCAAAAGCTCCCATCGCTGGGGATACCCGAGGGATACTAGAGCACGATCCGTGCCATGCGGCAAATCAAGCTGCGTTCGCCTATCGCGGCAGGCGCTTTGCGAGATGAACCGACTGCCAGTCTCCGAGCCCGGTATCCCTGAAGCCAGCCTTCTTCGCCAAGCCGCGCATTTCCGCGTTCGTTCGCGCGGTCTCGCCGGCGATCATCTCGTGGCCGAGATCGGTCGCACGCATCTCCATCACCGTCATCATCTGAAGGCCAAGCCCGATGCGCTGGAAGGCATCGGCAACCGAAATGGCAAACTCGCCGTGCCGCGCAGCCGCATCGTAGGCATAGTGCGTTTCGCCGATGATCGTGCGCTGCCCCTCCTGCGTGAACTCGGCGAGCAAGGTGAAGTGACCGGGACGGTCGGCCTTCGCGACGCATTCGGCCGCGACCACGGCGAGGTCGGCGCGCGCGCCCATGAATCGCTTGTTGCGCGATGTCGTGGACAGGCCGGTGAAATAGACCGACAGGTCCTCCGCGTCGGATGCGCTGGCGGTCCTGATGCAGACCATCCCCTTCGCCTCGGCCAGGTCGACCGGCGCGGCGACGGCTCCCGGAAGTAGCTGTAACATGCGTGACGCTCTCGGCGGGTTGCGTGGACCGCACACCTAGCCGAGACCGTGCACGCAGCGCTTGGACATCGCTGCCAATCATGCGGCTGAAAACGAACAGCTCGTTTCCCGTGCCGTATGTCACACACGAGAGAGTGAAGGCACCTCGTCGGGCATGATGGCCTGGAGGCCGCCGAAGCGGCGCTCCCGGCCATGGAAGGTGGCGAGCGCCTCGGCGAGATCGCCGGCGTCGAATTCGGGCCACATCCGCTCGGTGAAGTGCAGCTCGGCATAGGCGCCTTCCCACAGCAGGAAGTCCGACAGCCGCTTCTCGCCGGAGGTGCGGATGATGAGATCGACGTCGCGCAAGCCGGCCTCGCCAGTGACGAGCTGCGAGAACGCTTCGCGGGTGAGGCTGGTCAGCGCCGCCGCCTTCGCCGCCGCATTGAGGATGGCATCGCGCGCCGAATAGTCGACGGCGATGCGCAAATGCAGCGTGCCGCCTTTGGCGGTGGCGTCTTCGGCACGCGCGATCGCATTGGCGATGCCATCCGGCAGACGGTCGCGGCGGCCGATCACGGTGAGACGCACGCCGTTCTTGACGAGGCTCTGCACCTCGTTGGCGAGATAGAAGCGCAGCAAGGTCATCAGCGCGGCGACCTCGGCCTTCGGCCTCCGCCAATTGTCGGTCGAGAATGCATAGAGCGTCAGCGTGCCGATGCCCTGCTTGGGCGCGGCCTCGACGATACGGCGGATCGTCTCGACGCCGGCCTCATGGCCGCGCACGCGCGACAGGCCGCGCCGCGTCGCCCATCGTCCGTTGCCGTCCATGATGATGCCGACGTGAAGCTTCTCGTTGCGGGGCGTGACGTCACTTTGCATTGCAAAGTCTCCGGTCAAAAAATGGGGCGATCAGGTCGAAATGATACCGAGACGGCCGAGCGGCGGCGCCTCGCGGCCGGCGGCCCTGGCGGCGTCGCGCACCAGCCGCTCGAGCACGGCGAGATAATCGAGGAAGCGGCGGCGGCCGGCCTTGGTCAGGCGGCAGGTGGTGTGCGGGCGATTGCCCTCATAGCCCTTGGTCACCTCGACGAGCCCGGCTTCCTGCAGCACGGCGAGATGCCGGCTGAGATTGCCGTCGGTGAGGCCGCAGAGCTGCTTGAGGTCGGCGAACGCCAGCCCCTTCGGATGCGCCATCAGCGAGGTCAGAAGCCCGAGCCTCGCCTTCTCGTGGATGACGCGGTCGAGCCCTTCGTAGGAAAAAGGCGCGCTGTCAGTCTTCGACATCATTGTCTCCGGACGCAAAATACAGAATGCCCGCCATCACCGACTGCCCGATCACGAAAGGCAGGCCCATGGTCCATGGTGACAGCGTGTGGGTTTGGCTCGCCAGCACCACGACCGCGAAGCCCGAAACGAAATACCAGGCGCCGGCGAACGCGACGGTGCGCGGCAGGGAACGGACGGAGGCGAAAATGCCGAGCGACACCAGGATCTGCCACAGACCCGGCAACAGCCACAGCGTCTCGCCCGCGAACTTCCACATCACCACCGCAAGCAGCACGCCGGCAACGCCGGCGGGCAGGAACTGCTCGACCGCCTGGTGGATCATGGCGTCGGCAAGGCCCGAATGATGGCGGCGCGAACGCGCCCGCATCTCGATCCCGATCACCAGGCCGGAGAGCATGGCGGCGATGAACCAGCCGAAGAAGAAGCCGAGCGGCTCGCTCGTGGGATCACCGAGCAGCCAGAATTGCAGGATCGCGGTGAGAAGTGCGACGGCGCCGGTCGCAGCCATCGTCGCCGGGCCATAGCCGCGGAACGCGGTGCCCGCCGCAATCTGGCTGCGGATCGTCACGATATCGGCCAGTGCCTTGTCGAGATCGCGCATCGGCAACGCCAGAACCCCGCTCCACCCACGCTTGTCGGACGTGTTACTTTGTATTGCAAAGTGTATCGCATTGCAAAGTAAGTGCAAGCCGGAAAGTCGCGGCGAGCAGCGCCGACCCGCACGAACAACTGCCGGTTGCACCGCACCTCCTCCCGCGGATAAGATGGTTCCAAGAGCGTTCCCGGGGGGAGGAAGTATGTGGCTCAAGTCATTTGTCGTTGCGTCTCTGTTGCAGGTGAGCGTCGCCGGGCTCGTCCATGCGGCTGGGCCATTCGGCACCATCCATGCCGGCAACTGGAACGGCGGCGCCTATTCCAATGATTCGACCGGCGCATTCTCACACTGCGCTGCAAGCACACCTTACGCCAACGGCGTCACTTTGCTTGTTGGCCAGGATGCGAACAACTCGTGGCTGCTCGGCTTTGCCAATCCGGCATTTCGCTTCAAGAAGGGCGAGAACCTGGCGATCGACGTAACCTTCGACGGCCAGACCGAGGCAAGGCTCTTCGGGACGGCGTTTTCCGAGGTGATGGTTTCCGCAGTTCTACCCACCAACGTCGCTCGCGCTCTCCAGAAGGCGAGCCTGATGGTGGCAGTGGCGAGGGGCACACCGTTTCAATTCAGCCTGACATCAACTGCGCCCCTGGTGGCCGCGGTTACCAATTGTGTGACCAGAGTCAAAGCCGACGGACTGGACAAGGCCGGCGATTTTACGAAGATTGCGGCCAAACCGCAGGTCGCGCCGGACAAGCAGACATCTCCGGCCACCGGCAGCAAGTCTGCGCGAGCCAAGAGCGGCACCGGCTTCGTGGTCAGCGCGAACGGCCACATCGTCACCAACAACCATGTGATCGACGGCTGCGTGGGAGACATCAAGGGCAATCTCACCGGCGAGGCGGCAATGGTGCTGCGCGTCGTGTCGAGCGATGCCAACAACGATCTCGCTCTCTTGCAGGCGCCGTCGACGACGACATTCAAGGACTTTGCGCGGATTCGCGACCGTTCGATCCGCTCCGGCGATGCCGTCATCGCAATCGGCTTTCCCTTCCATGGCCTTCTAAGCTCGGATTTCACCGTGACCACCGGCATCGTCAGCTCGCTCAGCGGCATGCGCAACGATTCGCGTTTCCTGCAAATCAGTGCACCCATACAGCCCGGCAACAGCGGCGGGCCGCTGTTCGATACCACCGGTCAGATCGTGGGCGTGGTCACCGGAAAGATCCCGGCATTGCGTATCGCCGCTGCGACCGGCAACATCCCGGAGAACATCAACTTCGCCATCAAGACCGGCGTGCTGCGCGACTTCCTCGACAACTCCGTGGTGCCCTATCAGACCGCGGAGCCGAAGAGTGAGCTCAAGACCACCGACATCGCCGGCAACGCGCGTCCCTATACGATGCTGATCTCGTGCAATGCGACGGAGCAGGCCGACGCGAAGCGGTAGGTGGGACGGACACAGTGAACCCCGTCATCCTGAGGTGCGAGCCATGCGGCGCAGAGCGACGCGTGGAGAGGCTCGAAGGATGAATCGGCCGAGATGCAGCCGGGCCGTCGCCCTTCGAGGGCCGCTGAAGAAGCGGCCACCTCAGGGTGACGGTGATGGTTCAGAGCGCGCGGCAAATGTTGGCCGCCTCGTCCCTCACCCGTGACAGCACGCCCCCTTCGCCGCCTGCGGCTCGTACTGATCGCGCAGGCGCACCCAGTCCATCGGATAGGGCAGGCCCTCCTCATGACGGCCGAGCGGAGTGAGGTCGAGGTACTGGTAGGCGGTGTTCATCATGTCGAGGCCGCGGGCAAAGCAGGAATAGGTGTGGAAGACCTCACCGGCCTCGTTGCGATAGAACACGCTGATACCGGGCAGCTCGGGCCCGTAGATCGGCGTAGTGCCGAAATTGTACATCGGCTTGCCCGTGGCGATCTCCTCCGGCGAGAACGTCACGCCGTAATCCTGGTTGAAGCCGTTACTCCCTGAGGAGACCCAGTCGAAGGTCCAGCCCATCCGCGTCTTGAAGGCCTCGAGCCTGGCGACGGGCGCCAGGGACACCGCGACCATGGCGGTGTCCCGCGCAGCCAGATGCGGCAGCATGCGCTCGAACCCATCGGCCCAGAACGAGCAGCTCTTGCAGGCCGCCTCCCAGTCGGGCGCGAACATCACGTGCTGGACCACCAGTTGCGGGCGGCCCTTGAAGAGGTCGCCGAGCGTCACCTTGCCGTTCGGACCCTCGAACACGTAATCCTTGTCGACCCTCACCCAGGGCAATGCGCGGCGCTCCTCGGCGAGACGCTCGCGGGCCGCCGTGAGCTCCTTCTCGTGCGCCAGATGGGCCTTGCGAGCCGCGATCCACTGCTCGCGCGAAACGATCTGATGGTTCTGCATGGCATTCTCCTCTGAGAAATCAGGCGACGAAGGCATCGAGCTTGTCGAAGAACGAGGTCCAGCCGCGCTGGTGGTTTTCGCGTGCCGTCTCGTCGGCGAACTGGGCATGATGGAAAACCATCAAGGTGCCGGCGCTATCGGGCTTGAACGAGATCGTGACCAGCGATTCGCGCTCCGGCGTCGAGTGCCAGGCCCAGGTGAAGACCAGGAGCTCGTTCGGCGCGACCTCGCGATAGGTGCCGCCGGCCTCGAAATATTCGCCGTCGTCGCGGACGAAGCTGATGCGGTAGCGGCCGCCGGTGCGGACGTCGAGTTCGGCTTGAAGCGTCGCCGGCCTCATGTTCGGCGGCCCGAACCATTGCGCTAGCTGCGCGGCTTGCGTCCAGGCAGCGTAGACTTTTTCCGGCCGCGCGCGGAGCCGGCGCGTGAGCGTGAGGCTCGGACGTTCACTTGGACGTTCAGCGCTGCGGGAATCGGCGTTGACGGCTGTGTTGGCCATGTCTCTTCCTCCACGAAGGCGGCAAGACGATCGAGATTGTCGGACCAGAACTGGGCGTAGCGATTGAGCCAGTTCATCGCCTGCTCCATCGGCTGCGCGGTGAGCCGGCACGAGACCGTGCGACCGGTCTTCTCCCGCACGATCAGGCCTGCATCCGTGAGCACGTCGAGATGCTTCATGATCGCCGGCAGCGAGACCGGAAACGGCGCGGCCAGCTCGCTGACCGACAGGCCGTCCTGTTCGCCGAGGCGGGCGAGAAGCGCACGCCGCGTCGGGTCGGATAGCGCCGCAAAGGTCCGGTCCAGCGCCTCGTCCTGATACTTAACCATGTGGTTTAGTATAGGTGCGAACGCCGAACGGTCAAGCGGGAACCCGCCTGCGCGGACCTGCACGTCTACGTGATCGGGAACAGGCTCAACCGTCGGAACGGCGCAAGCGCGCGGCTAGTTCGGCGCGACGGGCCGCGTGCGCCGGGGCGGCCTTGGTTGCGGCTGGGGCACCTGCCCATCGGCGACGAGCGGATTGGGGCCGCAGAACAGCAGGCGACCGGAGACGCTGGCCTGACATTGTTCATAGGTGCTGTAGGCGCATTCTCCGGGATATTCGTATTCGCCGCCCTGGGCGCACCAGGGATAGCCGCGTGCCGCCGCAGGCGTGACGTCGGCGAAGCCGGCAAGGACCGTCACGCCCAGCGTCAGCAGCGCCAATTGCGTCTTGCGCATGATCCCAACTCCTCTTTGCACGGCGCGAGATACGGCGCCCTCCATCATCAGGTTTCGCCGCCCCGTTTTATTCCAGGTCAACGCGACAACGCACGCAAGAAAAGAGCCCTGCCGAACGGCAGGGCTCCATTTCCGACCATCACAGGATCGCTACTCGACCTTCAGGCCGGCGAACTCGACGACCTTCTTCCACTTCTCGGTCTCGGCCTTGATCTCCTCGCCGAACGCCTCGGGGGTCTGCACCCGCGGCTCGCCGCCGAGCTCGACCAGACGCTTGGTCATGTCGGGCTCCTTCATCAGCGTGTTGATCTCGTCGTTGAGCTTGGCGATGATTTCCTTCGGCGTGTTCTTCGGCGCACCCATGCCGAACAGCGCGCTCGCCTCGTAGTCCTTCACGGTCTCGCCGATCGCCGGCACGTCCGGCAATTGCGCCGAGCGCTGCGCGGTGGTGACGCCGATCGCACGCAGGCTGCCCGAACGGATGTGCTGGATGATCGAGGGCATGTTGTCGAAGATCACCTGCACCTGGCCGCCGAGCATGTCGGTGATCGCGGGCGCCGCGCCACGATAGGGCACGTGCTGCATCTTGCAGCCGGTCATCGCCATGAACATCTCGCCAGACAGATGCACCGAGGTGCCGTTGCCCGACGAGGCCATGTTGACCTTGCCGGGATTGGCCTTCACGTACTCGATGAACTCGGCGACGGTCTTGGCCGGCACGTCCTTGTTGACGGTCATCACGTTCGGCACGCGCTGGAACGAGGCGACCGGCGCGATGTCGCGCACGAAGTTGAACTTCAGATTGGTGTAGAGCGAGGCGTTGATGTAGTTGGCCGGATTGACCAGCTGCAGCGTGTAGCCGTCGGGCTCGGCATTGATCACGGATTCGGTGGCGATATTGTTGCCGGCGCCCGGCTTGTTCTCGATCACGAATTGCTGGCCGAGCTTCTCCGACAGCCGCTGGCCGATCAGCCGCGCCAGGATATCGGTGGCGCCGCCCGGCGGATAGCCGACCACCCATTTCACCGGGCGAGCCGGATAATCGGCGGCGAAGGCTTTCGACAACGGGCTGGCTGCAAGAGGAGTGGCGGCAAGCAGGCCCAGCGCGGTACGGCGAGTGATCATCTCAAGGGTTCTCCCAGGTGTTGTTCTTCAAAGAGCGTTGTTCTTGAAAGCCAGATATCTTGAAGGCGTCGTCAGCGGCGTTGTAACAAAGCCCGAAGCACGCGGAAAGTGCGCAACGCACATGGCGACGAAAGGATAAGGCATGCCGGTCAAGGTCGAAGCCCTCGATCATCTCGTGATCAACGTCGCCGACGTCGCGGTGACCGCGGAGTGGTACCGGAAGATTCTCGGCATGGAAGTCAAGGTGTTCGACCCCGGCGGCGGCAAAGCGCCGCGGACTTCCCTTCAATTCGGTAACCAGAAGATCAACGTCCGGCCGCGCGACGCCGACAAGGTGGAGTGGTTCACCGCCAACCACCAGACCGCAGGCAGCGAGGATCTGTGCTTCCTCACCTCCGCCGCGCCCGACGAGGTGGTGGCGCATTTGAAGGCACATGGCGTCGCGATCGAGGAAGGCCCGGTTCCCAAGCAGGGCGCCCGCGGCACGCTGCGCTCGGTCTATTGCAGGGATCCGGACGGCAGCCTGATCGAGATTTCGTCGTACGAAGACGATAGCCGGTAGGGCCACCGCTGCCCGCCCCAACCACTCCCTGATTTGCTCCCCGCGCCATCCGGTGGCAGGAAGACGCAATAAACCAGAAGCGGCCGCCAGCAAGATGCAGGCTGCACGGGAGGATGCATGTCCATTCAACAGACCGCAGCCGGAATCGTGGGTCCGTTCGACGGGCTCGACGTGCCCTGGCTGCTGAAAATGCGCGCCGAGATGCGCGGCTCACATCCATTCCTGATCTGGGCGCCGTTCGACGCGCCGGGGCGGCACTGGAGTTATGGCGAATTCCACGAGCGGGTCGGCGCGCTCGCGGCGGGGCTGGCCAAGCGCGGCGTGAAGCCGGGCGAGTACGTGCTCATCCACCTGGACAATTGCATCGAGGCGCTGCTGGCCTGGTTTGCCTGCGTCGAGCTTGGCGCCATCGCCGTCACCACCAACACGCGCTCGGCGCCGGCCGAGATGGAATATTTCGCCGACCATTGCGGCGCGGTTGCCGCCATCACGCAGCCGGCCTATGCCGAGATCATCGCAGAGCACTGCCGCAACATCCGCTGGATGGTGGTGACCTCGCACGATGCGGGCGCGGCGCCGGCACGGCCCGTCGCACGCGGCGACAGTTTCGAGGCGCTGTTCGCCGACAGCGCCGACCGTCCCAGGCGCGCCACCGATCCGCTCGCGCCGTGCAGCGTGCAATACACCTCCGGCACGACGTCGCGGCCGAAGGCGGTGCTGTGGACCCACGCCAATGCGCTGTGGGGCGCCAAGATCAACGCCGCGCATGAGGACCTGCACGCAAGCGACGTGCACCAGGCCTATCTGCCGCTGTTTCACACCAATGCGCTGGCCTACTCCATGCTGGCGACGCTGTGGGTCGGGGCGACTTGCGTGATCCAGCCGCGCTTCTCCGCCAGCCGGTTCTGGCAGGTCGCGCGCGAGCACGGCGCGACCTGGACCTCGACCATTCCTTTCTGCATGAAGGCGCTGCTCGAGCAGGAGATCCCGAAGGACCACAAATTCCGCTTGTGGGGCAGCGCGATCAACGCGCCGCCGGCCTTTGCCGCGTTCGGCGTCACGATCATCGGCTGGTGGGGCATGACCGAGACCATCACGCACGGCATCGTCGGCGAGGTCGATCAACCCAACATCCCGATGTCGATCGGCCGCGCCGCGCCTGAATACCAGATCCGGATCACCGACGACGACGGACGGCCGACCGAGGTCGGCGACACCGGCAATCTCTCGATCAAGGGGATTCCCGGCCTATCGCTGTTCGCCGAATATCTGCACAACGCGAAAGCCACGCGCGAAAGCTTCGACGAGCACGGCTTCTTCCTCACCGGCGACCGCGTCGAGCGGCTGGAGAACGGCTTCATCAAGTTCGGGGACCGCGCCAAGGACATGCTGAAGGTCGGCGGCGAGAACGTCGCGGCGTCCGAGATCGAGCAGGTGGTCGCCCTCGTCCCCGGCGTGCGCGAGGCGGCGGTGGTGGCGAAGAAGCATCCCATGCTGGACGAGGTGCCGGTCGTCTTCATCATCCCGCACGGCGGCGTCGCGGGCGCGCCGCCGGATCTGCACGACAGCGTGCTGGCCGCCTGCCGCAAGGGCCTCGCCGACTTCAAGGTGCCGCGCGAGATCAGGCTGGTCGACGACATGCCGCGCTCGACGCTGGAGAAGGTGGCGAAGGCGGAGCTGCGGAAGATGGTGGGGTGAGACGCGGCTGCACGGCGCGCCGCCGTAGGGTAGGCAAAGCGACTTGTCCGCCGTAGCTCGTAGAGCGAAGGTGGAAGCGTGCCCACCATTCTGAGTGTGATCGGAGAAAGCTCGTGGGCACGGCGCTGTGCGCCTTTGCCCACCCTACGGCACCGAGCTAGAACGACCCCAGCGCGACGGGGCGGAACGCCTGCAGCAGCTGCTGGTCGAGCTTGCTGCCCATGCCTTCCATCATCGTGAAGGCGCGGGAGTGGGTGAAGGGCATGCGGTAGGCGCGCTTCTCCACCAGGGCGGCGTAGATGTCGACGATCGTCGTGAGGCGCACGATGTCGCTGATCTGGTTCGACGACAGGGCGTTCGGATAGCCTGAGCCGTCGAGGAATTCGTGGTGGTGCAGCACCACATCGAGCATCTCCGGCGGGAAGCCGCCTTGCGCGGCGAGCGCGTCATAGCCGCGGCGCGGGTGCTGGCGGACTTCGGCCATTTCCTCGTCGGTGAGCTTGCCTGGCTTGTCGAGCAGCACGGAGGGGACGAAGGCCTTGCCGACGTCGTGCAGCAGCGCGGCACGGGTCAGGCGGCGCTGGTCGTCCTCGCGCATGCCGAGATGCTGCGCGAAGGCGACGGCAAAGCCGGTGACGAACAGGCAGTGGCGATAGCTGCCAACATGGTGGCAGCCGACCGTGGTGAGCCACTCGCGCAGCGAGGAGTGCTTCATCGCCTTCAGGATCTTGCTCTCGGCGGCGATGACGTCGTCGAAGGTCAGGGGCACGCCGAGCGGCAGCTTCTCGAACATCTTGGCGAGCACCGCATGCGCCGCCTCGACGCCGCGGTTGAGCGTCTTGCCGCGATCGGTCGCGTCGTAGGTGGCGGTGTCGGGAAACGCGGCGCGGATGCGCTGCAGAATCGCGTCGGGCTGGAGCGGCCGCGAGATCGTGTCGGTGGCGCCCAGCGCCCAGGCCTGCATGGTGCCGTGATGCAGGGCGTCCGCGAGCACGAACAGGCGCGGCATCGAACGATAGGCATCGCCGCGCAGCTTGTTGCGCACCCGCTGCACGCTCTCGGGCGAGCGCAGATTGATGTCGACCACGAGGCCGGAGAGATCCCGCGAGGGCTGCTCGGGAATCTCCTGCGTCGTCACCGTCGAGACGTCGCCGACCGCCTTCAGGATGCTGGCAAGCTCGGTGCTCTCGTCGCTCCGGTCAGAGGCGAGAAGGAGCCGGCGTTTGGCGGCGGGTTTGACTGAGGCGTTCATGGCTTCCCCAACAGCACGGGCGTGTTTCGGGCGAAAGCCTAAGCCGGATCAGGTTCTCCGGCCCTTAAGAGGCGTGCTCAATGGAGCCTTCCGGAATTGCGCGCAATTTTAGCGATTTCGGGTTCCATGACCGGAACAGCCAAACGTCGAAAACAACCCCATGCACAGTAGAATGGGTATTGATGGGAAAGGGGAATTTTCTCCGTCATGGCCGGGCTTGTCCCGGCCGTCCACGGCCTTGGCCGGGGGCGCGAAGAACGTGGATGCCCGGGACAAGCCCGGGCATGACGGTGAGTGTGGGATGCAGAGGATCTCAAAACAAATCCGCCGGAGGTTGGCCTCCGGCGGATCCTCTCATCTCACGATCGCAGCCAGCCTTACGCCTTCATCGCCCCCTTCACGGCCTCGGCCGTGATCGGCAGGGCCCGCACGCGGGCACCGCTGGCGTTGAAGATCGCGTTGCCGATGGCCGGGGCGACCACCGTCACCGCGGGCTCGCCGACGCCGGTGGCCTTCTCGCCATTGGCGATCACGGCGACCGCGACCTCGGGGGTCTGGCTCATGCGCAAGGGCGTGTAGCTGTCGAAATTGGTCTGCTCGATGCCACCGTCCTTGAGCGTCGCCTTCTCGTACATCGCCAGCGACAGCCCCCACAGCGCCGCGCCCTCGACCTGGGCGCGGATGTTGTCGGGATGCACCTGCGTGCCGACATCGGTTGCGACCGTGAGCTTCTTCACGGTCACGGCCCCCGATGGCGCCACCGCGACATGGGCGACGCAAGCCGTCCAGCTCGCGGTCGCGCGTTCCTGCGACGAGACGCAGGCGACGCCCATGCCCTCGCCTTTCGGCAATTGCCTGGTGCCGTAGCCGGACAGCCCCATCGCCGCGAGCAGCGTGTTGCGCAGCCGCTGCGCGCCGCCGTCGTTCTTGCCGGCGCCGTCGAGCAGCGAGATGCGGAACTGCGCCGGATCCTTGCCGGTCGCCGCCGCGATCTCGTCGATCATGCTTTCGACCGCCCAGAAGGTCCAGCCGGGCGCCACCGAGCGGAGCTGCCCGGACGGCGTCGCGTTATGCGCAAGCTCGTTCTTGATCGCACGCACATAATGGTTGGGCACGGTGTAGAAGAAGTCGGCTCCGTTCACCGTGAAGGAGTCGAGCGGGCCCTTCTTGTCGACCGAGGGCGTCAGGAAATCGGGGATTCCCCAGCGTGCGGTCGGCCAGGCCGAGACCACGTCGTGGCTGAGCGCGACGAGCTTGCCGTCGCCGTCCACGCCGGCCTTGACCTTTTGGTAGGTGAGTGGGCGCGAGAAATCCATCGTCATGTCGTTCTCGCGCGAATAGATCACCTTCACCGGCTTGCCGACCGCCTTTGCCGCCTGCACGGCGGGAATCATCATGTCGGCATCGAGACGCCGGCCGAAGCCGCCGCCCAGCCAATGCTGGTGCATCACCACGAACTTCGGATCGATCCCGGCCGCGCCCGCGGCGATCGCGCCGGAGCGCGTCGCGAACTGGTTGCCGGAATAGATGTGCAGGATGTCGCCCTTGAACTCCGCGGTGGCGTTCATCGGCTCCAGCGGCGCGTGGATGTTGATGCTGGTGGTGTACTCGGCCTCCACCACCTTGGCCGCCGAGCCAAAGGCTGCAACGGGATCGCCGTCCTTGACGAAAAACTGGCCGGAATCCTCCAGCTTCTGCAGCCGCATGGCTTCATCCAGCAGCGACTGGCTCGACAGTTTTGCGTTCGGACCGCCGTCATAGGCGATCTTCAGCGCGTCCGCCGCCTTGCGCGCATTGGCGTAGGTGCCGGCGACCGCGACCACCCAGCCCGAGGTGGTTCCGGTCTTGTCGTCGAGGATGACGGCCTTGATGAAGCCGGGCACCTTCTTCGCTTCGCTGTCGTCGACCGATTTCACCGTGGCGCCGAAACGCACCGGCGGGGTCACCACCTTGCCGTAGGCCATGCCCGGCAGCATCACGTCGATGCCGTACTTCGCCGTGCCGTTGGTCTTGGAGGGGATGTCGAGCTGCGGCACCGACACGCCGATCATGGTGTATTGATCCGGCGTCTTCAGCTTGATCGTCTTGAGCTCGTCCGGGGTGAAGGTCTTGGTCGCCTTGCCGCTCTTGACGATGTCGGCGAACGACATCTGCTTCTTCGATTTCGGATGCGAGACCATGGAGTCGCGCACGATCAGCTGATCCTTGAAGTAGGGCGGCAGGCCCATGGCTGCGGCTGCGGCCTCCGTCAGCGCGATGCGGCCGGCAGCGCCGGCGCGGCTCATCGCCTCGAAGTTCATCATGGTCGACCAGCTGCCGCCGGTGATCTGCGCACCCAGCGTCGGATCGTTGAACTTCGGATCGTTGGAGGCGAGCTGCACGCGCATGTCGCTCCATTTCGCCCCCAATTCCTCGCAGACGATCTGCGCCATGGTGGAGGCGATGTGCTGGCCCATGTCGGCCTTGCCGCAGGTCACGGTGACCAGACCGTCCGGCGAGATCGCATACCAGACGCTCGGCTCGAAGTTCGAAGGCGCAGCGACGGCCTCACCGATTCCCGGCACGCCGGCATAGCCGAGCACGAGGCCGGTCGCGGCGGTGCCGACGAGGAAGGAGCGGCGGCTGAGATCGGTCGTCTCGGGTGTCGCGTTCTTGATGTGCTTGTTCATGTGGGCCTCCGTTCGTTGCCGGAGGCGGATGCGGTGCGCATCTCGGATGCAGCGCGCATGATCGCCTTCTGGATCCGCGAATAGGTCATGCAACGGCAGAGATTGCCGTCCATATGCGCGACGACTTCCTCCTTGGTCGGATTGGGATTCTTCGCGAGCAGCGAGGCCGCCTGCATGATCTGCCCGGACTGGCAGTAGCCGCATTGCGGAACCTGCTCGGCGATCCATGCCTTCTGGAGCGGATGGTCGCCCTTGGTGGAGAGGCCTTCGATGGTGGTGATCTTCTTGCCGGCGACGTCGCCGACCATGGTCTGGCACGAGCGCACGGCTTCGCCGTTGACGTGCACGGTGCAGGCACCGCACAGCCCGGCGCCACAGCCGAACTTGGTGCCGGTCATCTGCAATTGCTCGCGGATCGCCCAGAGGAGCGGCGTGTCGTTCGCCGCATCCACGGACAGACTCCGCCCGTTGATGGTGAGAGTTGGCATAGGCGTCTTCCCCTGCCGGTGCATGAAGCCGCTTACGGCGGCAACTTGTGTTGGCAGACGCCCACCGGGCCGGCGTCAGCCTTGACGGCAAGAATGATCGCGTTCAGCCGCAGAGGCAAATGCAATTTGGAATCGATCGAAACTATCGCGGCGCCTGCATGTTGTGCGTTGCGACAACGGAACTGGCGCAGCCACTGGACGCAACCAGACGGAGCGTCCTGCATGCATGCCATCACGTTCAGGTAGTTTCTTCCAGGTAACTTGGCGAGCTAAAGTGTTCCCCCGACAGAGGTACCCCTTCTCCCCTTGTGGGAGAAGGTGGCGCGCAGCGCCGGATGAGGGGTATCTCTCCGCACGAAAATTGAGAGAGACTCATTCGCGGAGAGATACCCCTCACCCGTCTCGCCGCTGACGCGGCGAGCCACCCTCTCCCACAAGGGGAGAGGGTGCAGCGTCATCGCGGCTAGAGTGAACAGGAAACAAAGAAGGCGGAAACAATGCCACGGATCGATCGGGACGGCGTCGGGATCCACTACGAGGTCCATGGCGAGGGGCCGCCGCTGCTGCTCACGCACGGCTACTCCTCGACCTCGGCGATGTGGCACGGACAGGTCGATGCGCTCGCGAAGGACCACAAGCTGATCCTGTGGGACATGCGCGGCCACGGCCAGTCCGACTACCCTGACGACCCCAACGCCTACAGCGAAGCGCTGACCGTCGGCGACATCGCGGCGATCCTCGATGCTGTCGGTGCCGAACAGTCCATCATCGGCGGTCTCTCGCTCGGCGGCTACATGTCACTCGCCTTCTACCGCGCGCATCCGCAACGCGCCCGCGCACTTCTGATCATCGACACCGGCCCCGGCTTCAAGAAGGACGACGCGCGCGAGGCCTGGAATGCACGGGCGTTCGCCACTGCCGACAGGCTCGATCGCGAGGGCCTCGACGTGCTGAAGTCCGCGACGCGCGAGCGCGCCACCGCGAGCCATCGCAACGCCAAGGGGCTGGCGCTTGCCGCGCGCGGCATGCTGACCCAGCGCGATGCGAAGGTGATCGAGCTATTGCCCGACATCAAGGTGCCCAGCCTGATCGTGGTCGGCGCCGACGACACCCCGTTCCTCGCCGCGTCGGACTACATGGCGGCAAAAATCCCCGGCGCACAAAAAATCGTGATCCCCGCCGCCGGACATGCCGTCAACATCGATCAGCCCAAGGCTTTTATTGACGCGGTGCTGCCTTTCCTGAAGAACTTGCCGGGCGAGGCTGTTCCTTCTTCTACGTCCTAACACTGCAAAGTTAAGCCAAATCCTCGCCGCCAGAGCGAAGCGGTGTCGCCGGACGAGATGGCACTCAATTTCGGGGCAGTGATGGCGACGCCGGCATGAAATGACGGCGGGACCCGAAAGGGAGTCCAGTCGCGCGACGGGCGATGATAGCGGTGTTGCGGAGTGTCAGCCCTCCGCGCGAGGACCTCCGGCGAGCGACACCGCATGGCCCGCCAAAAAGCCACTTCATAGCCGCCTGGATATCCGTCGCCTCACCCAGTCGATCGCGCGGGCGAGAGCAGGTGCCCCCTCGGGATAGTAAATGCCGGGTCCCTTGATTTTAGAAAGATCAATTCCTGCGTCGATCAGCCTCTTGTGTTCGGCCTTGAAGGCTTTCCATTGTGGTTTCGACTGAAGCAGCAGCACGCCGGGCAGCGTGGCGTGGAGGCTGGCCCAACGGCGCAGCACGTCATCAGGGATTTCCTGCACAAGATGGCCGTCGTCGCTAATGAGGCTGTTTGTCCTGGCGAGCTTCTCCCCCGTTTCGTGCTCACGCCGCAAATGCCACGCCAGCAAATCGGCAGCCTGCAGGGGAGCGTACGACTGCTCCTTCTCGTTCTTGAACATGGGGAGCCCTTCGACCAGGTTTCTGGCTTCGGCCGGTAAGGCCTTCACCATTTCGGGGAAGGACATTTGAACATCGGCATCAACGCCCTGCTGCTCGTCGAATACAAACTGGATAGGCGCGCGCAGGGGACTCTCTGCTGCGAACCGAGCTACGCCCGAGACCACTGCAAAGCACATCGTGAATTGCATTTTTCCGAAACCGTAAGGCGAGACAGGCTTTAGCTCATCTTCGAACAGCCGGCCGTTTATGGAGAACTCGTATGAGACCGGCTGGTAGTGAGAGATGATCGCCGCCAGCTTCGCGAGCTTGGCGTCCCGCATTCTCTCATCCCACTGGCTATGATGAAATTGCCCGCTGAGATGATGAGCCTCGGAAGCCTTCAGGTATTCAATCGCGGGCCACGCCTTCAGCTCATCGCTCCAGGCTTTAGAAAATGAGGCCCACACATCGGCCCGATGCAGGTAGCCCGCTAGGAACAGCCGCTTGTCGCCGGTCTGGGCCGCTGAGTCGTCAGTGAACGCTTGCAGACGATCCACGGCCTTCCTCCTTCAGGTATAAAAGGCCAGTTGGTCGAGCGTCAGAAGAGCCTGCAATGCACGGACCATTGTGTAGGTCTCCGCTGCCGCATGACCGTGGCCGACAGCGTGGCGTGACCCTGCCGATCCGGTTGACGTAGAGGGATCGAAGTTGGCGAAAGTATATTGTTCAAGATATTTGGCGAAGGCTGTCGAAAACAAGAGGGTGTCGGGCCGCCCGGCCTTCGCCTCGGCCGATGACACGGCGAATGCAAGCAGGGCCTTGAGCTTGGCTGACTGGCCGTGAACCTTCCGGTACGCCTCGTTGAGAATACCTTCGATCTCGGTCAGCACGATTTTCAGGACCGGAACGGCATCACCGCCGATGAATGAATAGATGGCAGACCGCAATAGCATTTCTTTGCCCGCAAAATGCGGCTTGGCCATCCAGCGCTTGAACATGCGCTCAAGCCGCTCGGAATCGAATTTTGCAAGGAGCTTCGCTTCTTCATCGTCCAGCTCAAATCCTGCTTCGCAGGAATTGGCAAGGGTCCGGAACTCGGCACCTAATATTTCAACAAATGGAAACCACCCTGAGGTCAGCAGCCCGGAAAAGACCGTTTGATCCGCGATGGCATCATACAGATCGCGATGCGCCAGCCGTCGATACAGGGTGCCAAGATCGTGCTGCATGTCCGGAATGCAAAGCTTGCCGTCCGGGTTGAAGTCGAAGAAGAGCCCAAAACGCCAGCCTTCGCGGAAGATGCAGACAATGCGATCTTTTTCGCCGATGTCGACGCGGGGAAAGGACATTCCTAGTACATCGGCAATGTCGTTATCGAAGAGAACTGTCCCGGCGGACATGTCCCGTTTCGGCATAATCCGCAACGCGACCGCCGCAGCATCCACCCAGAGCTCGCCGGTATTGTCTGGGTGCACGACAAGCAGGATATATCCTGCATTCTTGAGATTGACAAAGTGGTTGGACTGCCGCGCGACGTGCTCAATGGCGCTACTCAAGCCTTCGGCCACACGGTGAAAAAATCGATCATCTGAAGTCAGCGCAAGGCGTGTCCAGACTTTGATAGAGTCGCCGGCGCGACCCGCTTCTGCGGAAACGCCATCCAATTGCAAGCCGGACAGTTTGATCGGCTTGCCTGCGTTGCCCAGCAGGATGCCAGGCTCTTCTGTTTCTTTGTTTGGGGGTTCAGACTCAGTCATAACCGAATTCTATCACATCGCCGTCGAAGCTGCGTAACGAGCCTAAGGCGCTTGTGCTAGGCTGATCCCGGCAAGGGGATTTGCTATGAAAAAGCTGACGAGCAAGATAGGGAAGCAGTTTGGCGGGTACGCCCTCATCAAAACCGATCTGGAATTCTCCGGTTACGCATTCGCGCGTGCTGCCGAGCTTTCTGAAACGACCGAACCACCGGCCGGTGAGTTGTTTCCGAACTTCGCGAAGGACTGGATGGCGGTTCATCCTCTTCTTCGGGCCGGGGGAACCGCAACGCTGGAGAGTGTGAAGACGCCGCCTCTAGAGTTTGACAAGCGGGCTTACTTCGAATCCGGAATCGTCGCCTATGCAAAGTGCTTCAACTCGAACCTGCGGACGCGCCTGTCTGAAGGCATCTTCAAGGGCGCGCTCGCTCCTCAGAAGGACCTGCATCTGTGGTGTATGGAACTGCGAAATAGTCATGTCGCGCATGCCGACCTGAAGCAGGAGCGGTCCTACGCTGGCATCAACTTGATCGAAGACCCTTTGTTCGGCAAGCGTCCGAGCGGGGTCCTGGCGGCTATGCAGGTGCGGCGCAATGTTCCCAATCGTGAGACCCTGACCGAGTTGTCACAGCATTGCGCCGCTATCATCGAGCATTACCTCGGGCCGCAGCTGAACAAGACGGCAAGGGAAATCCGAGAACAAATGCTCAAGCTGCCCAAGGAGCAGTTCGACGCGCTCCCTGACTACGTGCTCGAAGACCCGCAGAAGGAATTCCCAAGCGATCCGCGATGGCCGAAGAAGAGTTGATCAAGGGCCCAGAGCGGCGCGAAGCGCGCCATCATCGGCGGGCTGTCGCTCGGCGGCTACATGTCGCTCGCGTTCTACCGTGCTCATCCAGAGCGCGCCCGCGCGCTGCTGATCATCGACACCGGTCCCGGCTTCAAGAAGGACGACGCGCGCGAGGCCTGGAATGCACGGGCGTTCGCCACTGCCGACAGGCTCGATCGCGAGGGCCTCGACGTGCTGAAGTCCGCGACGCGCGAGCGCGCCACCGCGAGCCATCGCAACGCCAAGGGGCTGGCGCTTGCCGCGCGCGGCATGCTGACCCAGCGCGATGCGAAGGTGATCGAGCTATTGCCCGACATCAAGGTGCCCAGCCTGATCGTGGTCGGCGCCGACGACACCCCGTTCCTCGCCGCGTCGGACTACATGGCGGCAAAAATCCCCGGCGCACAAAAAATCGTGATCCCCGCCGCCGGACATGCCGTCAACATCGATCAGCCCAAGGCTTTTGTTGACGCGGTGGTGCCTTTCCTGAAGAACTTGCCGCGATAGGCCGACCAGACGAGGACTTGAGCGATGAAGCGAGCGATGTTGGCTGCGGGCGCGGTGTTGCTATCGATGTCTGCGTCCGTGCAGGCAGAGCCGTTCGGCAACATGCCGCCACGCCAGCCCTTCGTCACGACCTTGTCGAACAACACCCCGCTCGCCTTCGGCATGGATGCCGATCAGACCGCGCGCGCCCTGGGGCAGCCGCTGCAATATGTGCGGGGGCGTCCCGGCCACGAGATCTACCTCGCGCTGCGCAACCTCGGCGGCAGCGGGCTGGTCCCCTACCGCCACCGCCTGTTCCTGCAATTCCGCCACGGACGGCTGGCGGGATGGAAGGAGGACTACGGCGAGAACTGGATGTGGGAGTGAGCCTCATGGTGAGGAGGCGCGAAGCGCCGTCTCGAACCATGCAGGCCCCGGCTGCCACTGGCCTCTATCCTTCGAGACGCGCGCGAAGGGCGCGCTCCTCAGGATGAGGGGTGAGAGCTGAAATTGGATCATCAACAAGAAGGACAACCCGCGTGGGACAAGACATCAAGCTGACGGCCTCCGACAATTTCCAGCTCGGCGGCTATCGCGCCGACCCCGCAGGCAGCCCGAAGGGCGCCGTGGTGGTGATTCAGGAGATCTTCGGGGTCAATCATCACATCCGCTCGGTCTGCGATCGTCTCGCGAGCGAAGGCTATGTCGCGATCGCGCCGTCGATCTTCGACCGGACGTCGCCGAACTTCCAATCGGGCTATACGCCCGACGAGATCGCGGAGGCCCGCAAGTTCGTGGCCAATCCCGACTGGAGCGCGATGATGCGCGACACGCAAGCCGCGATCGACGCGGTGAAGAGCGTCGGCCCGGTCGGCGTCGTCGGCTTCTGTCTCGGCGGCAGCATCGCCTTCGTCGCAGCGACGCGGCTGTCGGGCCTGAAGGCCGCGATCGGCTATTATGGCGGCGCCGTCGTGCGCTTTGCCGACGAGACGCCGAAGGTTCCGACCCAGCTGCATTTCGGCGAGAAGGATTCCGGCATCCCCCTGACCGACGTCGAGACCGTCAAGGCAAAGCGGCCAGATGTCGAAATCTTCATCTATCCGGGCGCCCAGCACGGCTTCCATTGCGACGAGCGGCCGAGCTACGACAAGGCCAGCGCCGACATCGCCTGGCCGCGCAGCATGGAATTTTTCGCGAAGCATTTGAAATAGCCACCGCTGTCATTCCGGGGGTCGCGGAGCGCGAGCCCGGAATCCATCGTGCGGCAGAGTCGGTGGAGGAATGGATTCTCAGGTGCGCAATTGCGCACCATAGTTCGCGACTTCGTCGCGCCCCGGAATGACGGCGGCGCTAGAACCAGCGCTCGCCGACGAACACGGTGTCGCCGGGGCTCAAGGGGGTGCCGAGCGGCACCACGGCGCGCATGGCGCCGCCGTTCTCGGTGTGCGTGACGGTGACGACGTCGCGCTTGGCGCGCGGCGAGAAGCCGCCGGCAATGGCGACGGCGCTTTCGACCGTCATGTTCGGCACGTAGGGATATTGGCCGGGCGCCGTGACCTCGCCGAGAATGAAGAACGGGCGATAGGTATCGATCTCGACGGCGACCGAGGGTTCGCGGATATAGCCGTTGCGCAGGCGCGCGGCGATTTCGCCGGCGAGGCCCGCCGTGGTGCGACCGCGCGCCGGCACGGCACCGATCAGCGGCATGGTGATGGAGCCGCCGGCATCGATCGCGTAGCTGTTGGTGAGACCTTCCTGGCCATAGACCACGACGCGCAGCTTGTCGCCGGCATCGAGATGGTAGGAAGCGTCGTAGCGCATTGGTGCCGCCATAGGCGCGGCATAGCCGACCGGCATCGGCGCAGGCGAGGAGGCAAAGGAATTGGTAAGGGCGCCGATCGCGCCGCCGCCGTTGGCGACGACGACCGGCTGCGGAGCATTGTAGGGCTGGCCATAGGCCATGGAATCGAGATCGGGGCGCGGCTGCACATAGGCGACGGGGCCGGCGGTCTGCATGCAGCCGCCAAGGGTCAGCGCGGCGGACGCTGCCAGGGACGCTGCCAAGATCGACCATCGAAACGCGCGTGCAACCGGCACCGGACCTATCCCTCGAAACGAGACAGCTCCAGTGATGCACCGGTTATGGTTAATAAAGCGTTGAGGGGGCGTGTGTGGCGGGTCGCACCCTCCCCTGGAGGGGGAGGGTCGGCTCATATTGAGCGCAGCGAAATATGAGACGGGGTGGGGTGGTCTCTCAACACGGGCAGTGTTCGATGCGGAGAGACCGTCACCCCACCCCGCTTCGCATTGCGCTTCGCTTCATGCGAAGCGACCCTCCCCCTCCAGGGGAGGGTAAGTGACACCTCGTTCGCGGCTGGCTTACGCGCTCACACCGACGCCGATGGGACACGACACGCCGGTGCCGCCCAGTCCGCAATAGCCGGCGGGATTCTTGGCCAGATATTGCTGATGATAGTCCTCGGCGAAATAGAATTCGCCTGATGGCGCGATCTCGGTGGTGATGGCCCCGAGGCCCTTGGCTGCGAGCGCCTTCTGATAGAGCGCCTTCGACGCGTCGGCCGTTGTCTTCTGCGCATCCGAGGTCGTGTAGATCGCGCTTCGGTACTGCGTGCCGACGTCGTTGCCCTGGCGCATGCCCTGCGTCGGGTTGTGGCTCTCCCAGAACGTCTTCAGGAGCTTCTCGTAAGGCACCTTCCTGGGATCGAACACGACCAGCACCACTTCGGTGTGGCCGGTGCGCCCCGAACAGGTCTCCTCATAGGTCGGGTTCGGGGTGTGGCCGCCGGCATAGCCGACGGCCGTGCTGTAAACGCCATCGCCAAGCTCCCAGAACTTGCGCTCGGCGCCCCAGAAGCAACCGAGCCCGAACACCGCCTGCTCGAGGCCGGCGGGATAAGGCGGCTGCAATGTCGCGCCGTTGACGAAATGAGTGGTCGCGGTCGGGATGGGTTGCGCACGGCCAGGCAGCGCTTCGGCTGCGCTCGGCAATGCGGTGGTCTTGCGCATGAACAGCATGGACGGATCTCCGAAACGAGCTGTCCGTCGCCCGAGCCAAAGCGCTCAGGCGGCGTGCTCGCGATGAGGTGGGAATATAGGCATTTACGTTGGCAAGGGCAGCCCCGTTACGCCGCCCGCGCGCGGGGTCAGTGCCGGCGGGAATTGAAGATCAATCCCGGCGGGAATTGAAAGATCAATCCCGGCGGGAATTGAAAGATCAATCCCGGGAATAGCCGATCAGCGGTTTCCGCGGACGGAACAGGATCATCAGGAGGATGCCGAGAAGGCCGAGGACGGCGAACACCGGCTGGTCCAGCACGAGGCGGATCACCGAGGTCCAGAGCCAGGGCGCCTTGGCCTCGACCCAGGTCCGGAACGCCGACTGGCTGGCCTGATTGATGTCGTTCCAGAACTGGCCGAACCGGGTGAATTTGAGGGTCTGGTCGGCCACCCAGCGGGCACCGTCATAGACCATGAAGATGAACCCGCCGGCGAGCAGCAACAGCCCAATCAGTCGGAAAAAGCCGCGGATCATGCTCTACCTTATATGGTCGTCCGACCGGGAGATCCCTGGAAATGCCGTCAGGCAATAGCCGCAAGGCGGCAGAAATTCAACCTCTTCAGGGCGTTACGGCAGCCATTCAGGCCGCCAGAGCCGGTTTTGCGGACCTTGAAAGCGTTGACGGTGCCAAAGACCCTCTCTATAAGGGCGCCAACTGGCGGCGGGCGCAATCCTGCCGCCGCTGTTCTTTGAGCAGTTGCAGGCTCCTTGAGCTTAGAGCTCTTTGAGGCCTCATGTTCCGGGAACAGCCTTGAACCGAACACCCTAAATCCGAGCGTCGATTACGCGGTCAAGCAAGCCGGCGCTACCCGACCAAGACGCGACCGGTACCCGCAAAGGATATTGAGACCATGGCCAATACCACCTCCGCCAAGAAAGCGACGCGCAAGATCGCCCGCCGCACCGCCGTCAACAAGTCGCGCCGCACCCAGATGCGTGGCGCCGTGCGCACCGTCGAGGAAGCCATCAAGACCGGCGACCGCGCCGCCGCCGTGAAGGCGCTCGCGAGTGCCGAGCCCGCCTTGATGCGCGCCGCGCAGCGCAACATCATTCACAAGAACAATGCCAGCCGCAAAGTCTCGCGGCTCACCGCGCAGATCGCCAAGCTCGCCAAGTAAGTCTGCAGAGCAAGTCTGCCGGGTTCGTTCGCGAACCGAGTTCGCCAGGCGATTTGGTTGCGATCATCCGATGGATTGATCCGATCGACATCGCGCTCGTCAATCAGCCCGGCCTCGCGCCGGGCTTTTTGTTGCCTGTCATATTCACGCAAGCGGTCACGCGCCGATCAATCTTCGATTGGAAGATTTGCATCGTCCGCATTATGATGCGCTCCGTAATTCTACCTGCAGTCTTGCTTGCGGTTGATATTGCAACAGCGGAAACTTTCACCGCGCTGCGAAAAACCCTTGCGGGACGGGGCTAACTCGCATCCGCGCGCGCGCCGAGTTCTGCACACCGTAGTTCACCGGGGCGCGTCATGCGATGGAGTTACCCTGTGAAACGAGACTCAAAAAACGATGTCTCGCTAATCACTTATCGACATAGTGATCACAAGCATTTGGAAAATTCGCCCGCGCGTCGCGCGCATGACGCTTTTATAAAAATTTTTTGGCGGGTGGCGGAGAATTGTCACACGAGGCGCGGCATCTTCGATTCTGTGCACGAATCCAAAAACTTGCTTCAGAGCCTGTGCACAAGTCGCGCGCGGCATTAACGATGGTCAAGTTTTTAAACGCCTCAAGTGTGAATCAATTTCGTTGCGAGTCTTTCCGCTTGGTGTATTCCTTAGTCGTCCGCAGCGCCCACGATCTTGAGACCAGCGCGGTTTTGGAAACGGGGCGAGCGTGCAAATCGGCGGCGGTGTGCACGTTGGCGGCGCTTCAACAAGCGATTGTCGGTTCAAACCCATAGCAATATGGGAATGGTAGTTCTTTGTCTGAATGTCTCCAAGCGGGAATCTTATGCATCCCGTTCGCGCCAGACGCACATGAGAGACATCTTGAGGCTAACCCGACACGCGTGATTGGCGCGGCCGAGCGGACGACACGTACAGACGGGCAGGGCATCCGCGGCAGGAGTACGGCGCGGTTGTCTTTTACGCAGGACCTTGCCGTGGGCGATCACGGCAGGACGGGGAGGTATCATGTCCTACGGATTCAACGCGGTATTGACACAGATTCCATCATTCGACGATGCCGTTTCCGATCCGTCCTGCGTTCAGCCTCTGACGTATGAGGACGCGTCGAGTACGCGCTGACCTCGCGAACTCTCCATCCCAGACATCGCTGATCTGACCCGCGGCGTTTGCGCCGAACGGTCGAGCCGTGCCTGACGATGGACTCGCTCGAGGTCGCGCCATGCCAGGAACCCTATGGCAGGAACCCTGCATGGCGCTCACAACGCAACCTAATCTCTCAAGAGAAGTTTTTTGACGATGAACACATCGGAACAGGATCGCTGGTCACGCGTGAAGAGCCGGCTGCGCTCGAACGTCGGCGAGGACGTCTATACGAGCTGGTTTGCGCGCATGGATCTCGAAGGCGTGCAGGATGAGAGCGTGCGGCTCTCGGTGCCCACCCGCTTCCTGAAGAGCTGGATCCAGGCCCATTATGCCGAGCGCGTGCTGTCGTGCTGGCAGGCCGAGATGCCGGAAGTGCATCGGATCGATCTCACGGTCCGCTCCGCAGTGCGCCCGGTCGCGCAGCCGAAGGAAGCGCCCGCACCGGTCGAGACACGCCGCGCGCCCGCCACCGAGCTGCGCTCGACCGCAACCGCGCCGGTCTCGGCCAATCATGACGCGCTCGGCGGCTCGCCGCTCGATCCGCGC
This sequence comes from Bradyrhizobium sp. GW821-FHT12B03, assembly GCF_058807535.1. Lineage (NCBI taxonomy): Bacteria > Pseudomonadati > Pseudomonadota > Alphaproteobacteria > Hyphomicrobiales > Nitrobacteraceae > Bradyrhizobium > Bradyrhizobium sp. GW821-FHT12B03. The sequence goes on along the minus strand of NZ_JBXAQU010000009.1, from coordinate 167,215 downwards.
CTGACCTTTGCGAGCTTCGTCGTCGGCCGCTCCAACACGCTGGCGCATGCGGCCGCGCGCCAGGTCGCCGAAGGACGCCGCGGCGACCCCGTGATGTTCAACCCGCTCTACATCCATGCCGGCGTCGGCCTCGGCAAGACGCATCTGCTCCAGGCGGTGACCTGGGCCGGCAATTCCGGCAACGAGCGCAAGGTGCTGTATCTGACGGCAGAAAAATTCATGTACGGCTTCGTTGCCGCGCTGAAGACGCAGACGGCGCTCGCCTTCAAGGAAGCGCTGCGCGGCATCGATGTGCTTGTCATCGACGACCTGCAGTTCCTGCAGGGCAAGTCGACCCAGGCCGAGTTCTGTCACACGCTGAACGCGCTGATCGATGCCGGCCGCCAGGTCGTGATCGCGGCCGACCGTCCGCCGTCCGACCTCGAGAGCCTCGACGACCGCGTGCGCTCGCGTCTGGCCGGTGGCCTCGTCGTCGAGATGGGCTCGCTCGGCGAAGAGCTGCGCCACGGCATCCTCAAGTCGCGCGTCGCGGCGGCCCGCGCCCATCATGCGACCTTCGACGTGCCGGAGGAGGTGCTGCATTATCTCGCGCGCACCATCACCCATAACGGCCGCGACCTCGAAGGCGCGATCAACCGGCTGCTGGCGCATTCCAAGCTCAACAACCAGCCGGTGACGCTGGAGATGGCCGAGCGCGAGGTGCGCGACCTGGTCCGTCCGCAGGAGCCGAAGCGGATCAAGATCGAGGACATCCAGCGCGTGGTGGCGCGGCAGTATAATGTCAGCCGCTCCGACTTGCTGTCCTCGCGCCGCACCGCCAACGTGGTCCGCCCGCGCCAGGTGGCGATGTACCTCGCCAAGACGCTGACCCTGCGCTCGCTCCCCGAGATCGGCCGCCGCTTCGGCGGACGCGACCACACCACGGTGCTGCACGCCGTGCGCAAGATCGAGGCGCTGGTCTCCAAGGACACCGCGCTGTCGGAGGAAGTGGAGTCGCTGAAGCGCCAGCTTCAGGAATAAACGCCTATTTCTTCTTTTCACCTCTCCCCGCTTGCGGCAGGGAGATCCCGCTTGAATTTTCACAAGAGGTCGTCATGCCCGGGCTTGTCCCGGGCATCCACGTTCTCTGTGCTGCGTGGCAAGGCGTGGATGGCCGGGACAAGCCCGGCCATGACGCGTGGGGGGCGCCTGCGCCCCGCCGAGGACGTTGAGCTTCGGCACGAAAACATCGGTTAATCGTGGGGAACTGCCACCCAATCCCTTGAATCCGGGGGCCATCCGCGCCACCTTGCGCGACCCTGACGGCTTTGGTCATATCGGCTGGAGACCCCGGCCTGCCGGGGTCTTCGGTGCCGCGGCGCTCTTCGGCTGCCCGGCCTTTTCAACGTGATGTTCTCTTGGGGATCGGGCGAGTAGTGCAATGAAGGTTACGGTCGAACGCGCGCAACTCCTGAAATCGCTGGGCCATGTCCACCGCGTGGTCGAGCGCCGCAACACGATTCCGATCCTCGGCAACGTGCTGGTCCGGGCCGAGAACGCGAAATTGTCGCTGAAGGCGACCGACCTCGACCTCGAGGTGACGGAGACGCTGCCGGCGGAAACCGCGACCGCCGGTTCCACCACCGTGCCGGCGCATATGTTCTACGACATCGTGCGCAAGCTGCCTGACGGTTCGCAGATCGTGCTCGAGGCCGACGGCGACCGCGCCGTGCTGGCGATCCGCGCCGGCCGCTCGCGCTTCACGCTGCAGACGCTGCCGGAAAATGATTTCCCGGATCTGGCGGCCGGCGACATGTCGCATTCCTTCTCGCTCGCCGCCAAGGACGTCAAGCGGCTGATCGACCGCACCCAGTTCGCAATCTCGACGGAAGAGACGCGCTATTATCTCAACGGCATCTATCTGCACGCCGCCGGCACCGCCAAGGCCGCGACGCTGCGCGGCGTCGCCACCGACGGCCACCGCCTCGCCCAGCTCGACCTGGTCCAGCCCAAGGGCGCCGACGGCATGCCCGGCGTCATCGTGCCGCGCAAGACGGTCGGCGAGGTGCAGCGCCTGATCGAGGACACCGAAGCCGAGATGACGATCGAGCTGTCGCAGGCCAAGATCCGCTTCACCATCGGCAATGTGGTGCTGACCTCGAAGCTGATCGACGGCACCTTCCCCGACTACGGCCGCGTCATCCCGCAGGGCAACGACAAGGAGCTCGTCGTCGACAAGAAGGATTTCGAGAACGCGGTCGACCGCGTCTCCACCATCTCCAGCGAGCGCGGGCGCGCGGTGAAACTGTCGCTGTCGCCGGGCAAGCTGGTGCTGTCGGTGACCAATCCGGATTCCGGCAGCGCGACCGAGGAGCTCGAGGTCGAATACGCCTCCGACGCCCTCGATATCGGCTTCAACTCCCGCTATCTGCTCGACATCGCCGCCCAGATCGAGGGCGACGTCGCAACGCTGCGGCTCGCCGACCCCGGCTCGCCGACCCTGGTGCAGGACCGTGACGACAAGAGCGCGCTCTACGTGCTGATGCCGATGCGGGTGTGAGGGACGTGCTCCTCCTCTCGCGACACCTTCTATGTGGAGGCAACCCCTCACCCGGCTTCGCTGCGCGAAGCCACCCTCTCCCACAAGGGGAGAGGGTGAAGCTACCACCTTCCCCGTCGAAACAAGCGCGATGCACGTTGCTGTGCCCTCTCCCCTTGTGGGAGAGGGCATCTCCGCTGGCGGATACACACTCAGTCGGGTGAGGGGTTCGTGCCAGAGGAGCCGTCCCATCGGCCAGTCCCCAAGCGTCTCCGCCAATTCGCGAAGAACATGCGGCACAAGCCGACGGATGCGGAAGCCGCAATGTGGCGCTTGCTGAGAGATCGTCGGCTCTCCACATTCAAGTTTCGCCGACAGGAGCCGTTCAAGAACTACATTCTCGACTTCGTCTGTTTCGCGAAAAGACTCGCGATCGAGATCGACGGCAGTCAGCACGCGGAATCGCAGCGTGACGCGGCCCGCGAAGCCGCACTTTCCGCCGAAGGTTTCGTCATAGCGCGTTATTGGAACAATGACGTACTATAGCAACCCACTTCTGTGTTGGAAGACATCCTTGCAAAGCTTGCCGGGCGGTAAGATACCCCTCACCCGTCGCCTCACTTCGTGAGGCGCCACCCTCTCCCACAAGGGGAGAGGGGAAGAATCGCGTCCATGACGAAGAACTGATGACCCCTTCCCGCATTCATCGCCTGACGCTGACGCATTTTCGCAATTATCGGGCGGCGGGGCTCGAGACGGCGGCTGACATGGTGGCGCTGGTCGGGCCCAACGGGGCGGGCAAGACCAATTGCATCGAGGCGATCTCGTTCCTGTCGCCGGGGCGCGGCCTGCGTCGCGCCACGCTGGAGGACGTTGCCGACAACCAGGGCGACGGTTCCTGGGCCGTCTCCGCACAGGTCGAGGGCGCACTGGGCCTGGCCACGCTCGGCACCGGCATCGACGCACCACGCGCCGATACCGCGGTCAGCCGGCGCGTCCGCATCGACCGCGAGCCGGTGAATTCGGCGACCGCCTTCGGCGATCACATCCGCATGGTGTGGCTGACGCCGGCGATGGACGGGTTGTTCATGGGCGGGGCGTCGGAGCGGCGGCGCTTCTTCGACCGCCTGGTGCTGGCGATCGACAGCGAGCATTCCAGCCGGATCTCCGCGCTCGAGCGCTCCCTGCGCTCGCGCAACCGCCTGCTCGAGACGCGCAATTACGACGACCATTGGTGTGACGCGATCGAGCGCGAGACCGCCGAGCTTGCGGTCGCGGTCGCCGCCACGCGCGGCCAGACCGCAGCAAGGCTGACCGGCATGCTCAATGCGCGCGCGCAGGCCTCCGCGTTCCCGTCGGCGCAGATCGCGCTCGACGGCTGGATGGAGAACGCGCTGCTTAACGAAACCGCGACGTCGGTCGAGGACCGCTACCGCCAGATCCTGCGCGACAACCGCCCGCGCGATGCGATTGCCGGCCGCACCACCGACGGCCCGCATCTGACCGATCTCCAGGTCATCTACGCGCCGAAAGGCATGCCGGCGCGCGATGCCTCGACCGGCGAGCAGAAGGCGCTGCTGATCGGCCTGGTGCTGGCGCATGCGACGCTGGTCGCCGAGATGACCGGCATCGTGCCGCTGCTGCTGCTCGACGAGGTGGTCGCCCATCTCGATCCGAACCGCCGCGCGGCGCTGTTCGACGAGCTGCGCAAGCTCGGCGCGCAGGTCTGGCTGACCGGCGCGGACCCCGCCGCCTTCGCCGAGATTGGCGCAGGCGGCGAGGTGTTTGACGTCGAGAGCGGACGGGTGTCGGCCCGCCGATAATCCCCGCTCTTGAACCGGTCCCGTTGTCGCCGCGACTAGTTGGCCAGAGGCCGCGTCGACGGTGTCGCAGCCGTTACCCATCGCGCGATGACATCATGCGCGATATCTCTTGGAGAGTGAGATGCGGACGGTAGGGCCCGGGGCGCAAGCCTCGGCACGATGGCGGGCGTTTGCATGCGGCCTCGTCTTCCTCGCGAGCTGCATGCTCGCGGCGAGCGCCAGCGCATGGGGGCCGCGTCTCTCAGTGCTGTTTTCCGCCGAGCTGACACCGGATCCGGAGTCCAAGCTGCCGGCGCCGACCCGCTACAGCTACAGGGGCATCCACATCACCGTCGTCCAGGGCGTCGAGACGCCGCTCCGCACCCGGCTGGAGGCCACCGTGCGCGCCGATCTCCGCGACGTCCTCGCCTTCTACCGCACCGAGCTCGGGAAGCTCGGCTGGCAGGAACAGCGCGAGGGCGCGGTGGTCTCCACCGACCACGTCCAGCTCGCCTTCGTCTCCCCGCTCGGACCCGGCCTGCTGGCGCTCGACCGCAAGGACAGCAGCACGGCGGTCAACCTCGTGCAGAAGAACGCATCCGTCGCGACCAGCGCGAAGGTCATGCCCGAGCCGGGCCAGGCCATGCTGGTGTTCTCCAATATCAGCGAGACCGAAGCCACGCTCGCCATCCACGACAAGACCCTCACGCGAGCCGCCGGCACCCGTGCGGTGTCGCTGGATCTGCCGCCCGGCAAATATTCCTACGAACTGAGCGTGCCGGGCCATCCCGCCACCACGAACATCCTCGCCATCGCCGCCGGCGATACCTGGGAGCTCACGGTCGGGCGCGACGGAGAGGCATGGTCGCCGCTCCAGCTCTATTGAACCTCACGGGTTCCTGCCGCGACTCCTCGTCCAAGGGCCGCGCCGACGGTGTCGCAGCCTGCCATTGCGCAAGAAACGAAGATCCGCGCGAAATCCGGGAGTTTTGACGATGTCGACGATCCCGCGCGGGACGCAGGTCCCGGCACGCTGGCGGCTGCTTGCCTGCGGCCTTGTCCTGATGGCGAGTTGCTCGATCGCGGTCGCCGCCGATGGAGGCATCGTCGACGTCCACGCGCTGCCCCAGCTCGAAGGCGCGGTGGAAGACACCTCCCGTCCCGAATCCTACCGCCTCGAATATCGGATGCCGACACCGGAAGCCGTGACGTCGCCGGCCGTGAAAAAGCTCCTGAGCGCCGACGGCTGGGTGCCCTATGTGCGGCCGCTGGAGGAAAAGAGCACCACGCTGAATTTCAAGAAAGGCAGGCAGGGCCTTTCGGTCTATCTCACGCAGGCCCCCGGCCGGCCCGACCAGTCCGTCGTCCACTACTCGACCGACCGGATCTATTCGAACGTACCGTTTCCCGACGGCGCGAGCGACATCCTGTTCGACGGCACAAGGCCCTATCTCGGCTGCATCGCACCCGACGCGCTCGATGCGACCTCGGACTTCTACAGCCGCGAGATGGCTGCGATCGGCTGGCAGAAACTCACGCAGGAAACCGCCGCGCGATGGACCACCAGCCTGGACGAGACCGTTCCCAACGGTTTTCGCGCGTTCTATGCGCACGCCGATAGCAAGGAAGGCGGCTTCTATCAGCAGAGGCCGGTCATGCTGACGCTGACCCGCCGCGACGACGGCCGCACCAATGTGGACATCCGCGTCGCGCCCTTTGCCTTGCCGGGCGAGCTCCAGGCTGACGGCGATCTTGCCGGCCTGCCGCGGCCGAATCCGACCAAGACGGCGAGGGGCCTCGGCAGCGCGAGCTCCAACAAGCGCGAGATGTCGGCCGCCGCGATGGCCGAGCTGCCCGCCGTGCTCGCCTTCTATCATCGCGAGCTCGCCGCGCGCGGCTGGCAGGAGGACGGCAGCGCGCCGCTCGCCCCCGGCGACGAGGTGGCGATCAAGATCTCCAACGCCGAGGAAACCGGCGTGCTGCGGCTCGGCCGCAAGTATGATTTCACCATGGTCAGCCTGACCGCGCAGGTGAAGGAGTCCGCGCTCGCCGCCCGCGCCAGGGCGAAGAAGGAAGCCGACGAGAAGTTCCTTGGAGATGCGCTGGGCGCGGCCACGCAGCTCATCGCCGCCGACGAAGCGAGGCGCAAGGTGCAGTCGGCCGCGCTGTCGGATGCCCCGCTCAACGCACTCACCGACAGCAACACGCCGGTGCCGCTGCCGGAAAACGCCGAAGGCGTGAAGTTCGAAGGCGGCGACGGCCGGCTCGAATTCTCCTCGGCGTCGAGCGTGAAGGCGCTCACTGCGTTTTATCGGGCGGCGTTGAAGCCTGCAGGCTGGAAGGAGCAGCCCTCCGTCATCAACCAGCCCAACATGGCGGTGATGGCGTTCTCCAAAGGCGGCAAATCGATCTCGATGACCGTGATGCAGATGGGTCCGAAGGTGAATGTCAGCGCCACCGGCTCCGGCCTGGTGATGGCCGCAGCGAAGCCGGTCGAGACCAAATCGGCGGACGCCAGGCCGGTGCAAGCCAAATCGACCGAGCCGCTCAAGCCCGATCCCGATTCCGCGCTGCCCGTGCCGACGCAGCGCAGTTCGAGCGGGATCAGCTCGACGAAATTCCCCGGCAGCAACCAGCCGTTCCGCACCGAGCTCGAAGCCAGCATTCCCGCGGAGCTCTCGGACGTTCTCGCCTTCTATCGCGCGGAGTTGACCAAGCGCGGCTGGCAGGAAAAGGCCGACGGCGCGACGGTGACCACCGAGCGTGCAGAGCTCGCATATGCCTCGCCCGACGGGCCGGCCATGCTGAAGCTCGGCCGTGCCAGGGACGAAACCACGGTCAGCCTGGTGCAACGCAATCCGCAAGCCGCAGCCAAGGCCGACATCATGCCCAAGGCGGGACAGGCCAGGGTGATGCTCGGCAATATCGGGCCGAAGGAGGCATCGCTGACGATCAACAATCAAACGGTGAAGATCGCGGCCGGCGCCGGCGGCCCGCAATCGCCGAAAGGCCCGATGCTCGATCTGCCGCCGGGCAAGTACCAATACGCGCTACGCGTGCCCGGGCGTCCTGCGCGCAACGAGACCCTGACGGTGGCCGCCGGCGATGCCTGGGGCCTTCTGGTCGGTCCAACCGGGGACGTGCTGCCGCTGCAGATGTATTGAGCCAACCGCCGACTCCTTGATGCGGCGAGCGATGAAAATCCGACACGATGGTTAGCCTCCGAAGCACTGTCTCAAAGACAGCCGAGCACAGCCCGCTTGAAGGCGAAACGCTCGGTCTTGAAGTCCACACCGTAGCTCGCGGCGAACGGTGGTTGCGGATGGCATGACAGGGTCACGATCACGACATTCGCCGCGCGATTGACGTAGAGCGTCTGGCCCGCGAAGCCGGACGCGACCATGGCGCCATCCGGATCGATCCACCAACTGTAACCGTAGCCATCGGCGCCGTAGGAATTCGTCGCCGGATCGAGCGTGAAGGCGCGCGAGCCGGCGGCATCGAGCCATCCCTCCGGAAGAACGCGCTCGCCGCCGATCATGCCCTGCTGGAGCAGGAAGACGCCGAAACGGCCAAAGTCCCTCAGCGTCATGCCGGCGCGGCTTCCGCCGATCTCCTGCCCGCCCTCCGATTCGAGCGTATAGAACGCGTCGAACTCCATCCCGAACCGGGACCAGATCTTGCCAGACATATAGTCGGCCAGCGTCTGCCCGGTTGCCGCGGACAGCAGCGCACCAAGAACGTAGGAATCGCCGGTATTGTAGTTGAACTGCGTACCGGGCGAATGCAGGCCCCGCACGCCGCGCATCAACGCCAGCACCCCGCCGGGCACCTTGTCGCCCAGGGATTTGCTGTAGCGGTTCACATGCGAGTTGCGGTCGGTGTAGTCTTCGTTCCAGTCGACCCCGGACGACATGGTGATGAGGCTGCGCACGCTCACCGCATCGTAGGCGCTGCCGCCCAGCGCCGGCAGATGACGCGAGACCGCATCGTCGAGGCTCGCGATGGCGCCGTCCTGCAAGGCCGCGCCAACGAGCGTCGAGGTCAGCGACTTGATCATCGACATCGACGACCAGCGCAGCTGCTCCTCCAGCCCGAGCGCATAGCGCTCGAGCCGAATCGTGTCGCCGTGCAGCACCAGCAGCCCGGCGATATTGGTCCGATGGATGTAATCCTCGACGCCACGACGTTCGCCGTCCAGCTGGTATTCCGGCGCAATCTCGGAACCGCGCGCGAGGGGAAAGACATGTTGCCCCCGTGCGATGCGGCGCGTCGCGAACATGCTGTCGACATTGCGGTAGGCATAGGCCTGCCAGGTCGGCGAGAGCAGCAGGAAGTCCTCGCCGCGGGGAACGTAGCGGCGCGGTCGTGCGATGTCGGCGCTCATATCCTGCGTACTCCATAGAATAGCGGCAGCCCTTTCTGCACGCCCGTCAGATTGCTGCGATAGGCCGTCTGCTGGAAGTACAGGCCGGTCGGCGCGTAAGGCAGGGTTTCGAAGGCGACGCGCTGGATCTCGGCGCAGATCGTGGCCTGGGCTGACTCGTCCGGGGCCCGGAACCAATCCAAGCGCAGTTCTTCCAGACGCGGGATGTCGGACCAGCCGAAAATCGCGGACGCACCGCTGCCGCGCAGGAAATTGTTGCTCGACGGATTGAGCAGGCCCGCGCCGGCGGTGAAGGTGCCGACCAGATGCCAGCCGCCCTTGTCAGGCGCCTGGCGGTTGTTGGCACGGGCGAGCACCGTGCCCCAATCCATCACCTGCATGTCGATGTTGAAGCCGGCCTTCTTCAGGGCGTCCGTGACGACCTCGCCCTGGATCTTGAGCGTGGCGAGGTCTCCGGGCACGAGGTAGACCAGCGGCTCTCCCTTGTAGCCGGCTTCCTTGAGCAGGCGCCGCGCCGCATCCCTGTCCGGCGGCTCTTTCAGCGCGTCGAGGCCGACCCCGCTCGCCATCGGTGTGCCCGGGAGGAAGAAGCCGACCCTGTCCTTCCAGCGCTTGGGATCCTCGCCAATGACGGCGGTCATGACGTCCTTTTGGCTGATCGCCGCGAGCACGGCTCGCCGCACGAGCACGTTGCTGGTCGGTCCCTGCAAGAAGTTGAAGCGGATGACGCCCGCCGATCCAAACGTGTCGATCTGGTCGAGCTTGACGTTCCTGTTCGCCGCGAGGAGGTCCCAATAGTCCGAGGCGGGCTGCTCCCACCAGTCGATCTCGCCGGTCTGGAGAGCCGATGCCGCCGTGGCGACGTCCGGCATGACGATCCATTCGACACGGTCGAAATGGGCGAGCTTCGGACCGGCCAGTGCGCTGGTCGGCCCGCTCGGCCGTGGCACGTAGCCGGAGAATTTCTCGTAGACGAGCCGGCTGCCGGAAACACGCTCTCCCGGCACGAAGCGATAGGGACCGCTGCCGACCATCTCGGTGACCTGAACCGTAGGCTCCGTCAGCGCGAGCCGCTCTGGCATGATCACGGCGTTGTTGGTCCCGAATTTCCCGAGCGCATCCGGCAGCATCGGGAAGCGGGCCTTGAGCCGGAAACGAATGGCGCGATCGGACACCGCCGAGAGCTCGTCCGTGCTCGCCGCCAGCACCTGACCGACATTGTCGCGCTTCCACCATCGCTTCAGGCTGGCGACCACGTCGCGGGCGAGCACCGGCGTCCCGTCGTGGAACAGCAGCCCCTCGCGCAGGGTGAGCGTCCACTGAAGGCCGTCCTGCTCGACGAGATGGCCCTCGACCATCTGCGGCTGCGCGCGATTGTGCTCGTCGGCGCCATAGAGCGTGTCGAAGATCAGCAGCGCGTGATTTCGCGTGACGTAGGACACGCTCAGGATCGGATCGAGGATCGCCACGTCGGACTGCGGAGCGAACTTGAGAACCGACGCGCCCTGGGCGCGCGCGATGGAAGGCAGGCTCACCGCCGACGCCATGCCGGCGAGAAATCCGCGTCTTGTGATCATTGCCGATCCCCTCTTTCCTGATGATGATTGCCGCGTCAGACCGCACCGTCTCCCGGGCGTGCCGGGGCAGGGAGGTCGAGGTCGAGCAGCGCCGAGCTGAGCCCCTTGCCGTGGGCGTCCAGTGCCAGCGACCGGGTGACGCCACCGCCGAGCGCGCCCCTCATGACGAAGTTCAAGGCGCCGAGCCCCGGCAGCTCATAACGCGTGACCGGCCCTGTCACGACGCCGGCAAAGAGCTCGGCCACGCGCGCCGCCGTGACCTGCTCGGCAATGAGCGGGTAGTCCGCCTCGTCGAAGGCGATGACCGATATGGTCGAGACATTGCCCTTGTCGCCGGTTCGTGAGTGCGCGATCTGGCGTAGCTTCATCGCATCAGGCCTCGAACAAGCTCAATCGCGGCGCGACGAGTCCCTCGGGCACCAAGGCCGAGGCGATCGCCACGACCTGCCTCACCGACTTCCAGCCGCCGCCGCCGCCCGCGGGCCCGTTGGTGTAGAGCGCCTCGACCTCGTTGCCGACTGCCGTCGCGTCGGCGGCCGTGGCGGTGCGCGCGGCGGCGCGAACACGGATCTCGTAGGGCGATCCGCCGCCGGAGAGTTCGGCGCCGTGCAGCGCATCGAGGCCGATCAGGTCGAAGCGGACCTCCTGCAAGGGAACGCCGATCATCGCCAGTCGCTCGCGCAGGACGCCAAGCGCAAGACGGCCGCGCGCGACAGCGCCGGGGCCGGCATAGGACATCTGCCCCTCGCCGACGAAGCCGTCGACATAGCCGATCGAGACCTTGAGCAGACCGGTCTTCGCCGCGCCGGTCCCGCCATCGACGACGACGCGATCCGGTCCTGCGCTGCGCACGCGGACCTCGGAGAAGTCGGCGACGACGTCCGGCTGAAAATATCGGGACGGGTCCTCGATCTCGTACAGCAGCTGCTCCTTGACCGTCGCCGTCGTCACCGCACCGCCGCTTCCTTCGAGCTTGGTAACGATCAGATCGCCGTTCTCGGTCACCTCCCCGATCGGAAAGCCAAGGCGAGCAAGATCGGGAACGTCCTTCACGCCGGGGTCGGCGAAATAGCCGCCGGTGATCTGCCCGGCACATTCGAGAAGGTGGCCGACAAGGACCCCCTTGCCGAGACGTATCCAGTCCTCGGGGTGCCAGCCGAAGGCATGTATCAATGGCGCGAGAAACAAGGCCGGGTCGGCGGCGCGTCCGGTGACGACGACATCAGCCCCGGCGGCGAGCGCGTCGGCGATCGGCCCGGCACCGACATAGGCGTTGGCCGAAATGACGCGGTTGCCGAGGTCGGCCAAGGTGCCGCCTTCCAGCAGCGCGAGATCGCTGCCGCGTATGCTGTCGAGAACGTCGTCTCCCGTCACCGCGGCAACCTTGAGGCCGGCAAGACCCAGCTGGCGCGCGACGTCGCGGACGAGCTCCGCGGCCGCCAGCGGATTGGCGGCACCCATGTTGGTGACGATCCGCGTGCCGCCGGCGCGGCAAGCCGGGAGGACGGCGGACATCCTGCGCTCCAGCAAGGGATCGTAACCGCTGCTCGGATCCGCAAGCCGCGCCTGTTGGGCCAACGCGATGGTCCGCTCGGCCAGGCATTCGAAGACGAGATAGTCGAGTCTGCCGTGCCGGGCGAGCTCGACGGCGGGCTCGATCCGATCCCCCGCGAAACCTGCCCCTGCGCCGATCCGGATAGTCCGCATGCAGCCAGGGTGTGCCGCAACAGGCCATGAAACAATTGAAATGATTCAATGCCTTTAATAGCTTTAGGCTATGGATGTCAGCCTCCGGCAGATCAGGTCCTTCGTCGCCGTCGCACGATTGAACAGCTTCACGCGCGCCGCTGCGCTGCTGCATGTGGCGCAGCCGACCTTGACGGTGCAGATCAGGAAACTCGAGGAGGCTCTTGCCGTCCGGCTATTCGATCGAACCTCGCGATCGGTCGTGTTGACCCAGACCGGGCGCGACCTTCTGCCCGTGCTTGGGCGGCTCATCCAGGATATGGACGGCGTGCTCGACGAGGTTCGCAGCCAGGGAACTGGTTATCAGGGCATGGTGAGGATCGCTGCACTCCCCACGGCAGCGGCTGCCCTTCTGCCCAAGGCCATCAAGTCGTTCCGCGCCATGAACGCCGGCGTCGATTTCCGCGTCCGCGATGTCATTGCCCGGCGCGTGCTCGCGCTCGTCGAATCGGAGGACGTCGATATCGGCATCACGGGCGGTCCGACGAAGGCGGCCGATGTCGACGTGCTGCTCGCCGTCGAAGATCGCATGCACGTCGTCTTTCCACAGTCCCATCCGCTGGCACAGGTGAAGACCGTCACGCCAGAACTGCTGATGCAGCATCCGCTGATCATGATGGACCCCGACACCAGCGTCCGCGCCGTGGTGGAGGCGGGCTTCCACGCCGCGGGTCTCATCCCGCGGCCGGCGGGGGAAGCGACTTATATGATGACCGCGGTCGGAATGGTTCAGGCCGGGCTCGGCATCACGATTCTGCCGTCGTCGGCGCAAGAGATCGGCTCCGATCCGGCGCTGCAGTCGCGACCAATCGAGGCGGCTGGCTTCGTCAGGCAGATCAGTGTTGTGAAGAAGCGAGGGCGGATCCTGTCGCCGCTCTCGGCCCAGTTCGTCCACCACTTCCGCGAAATGACCACCAACTGAGAGCGGCGTCTCGCAACCTGCGAAACGCGAGCGACGCTCGGACCGTGGCGGCGGTTGCGCGGGGGGTCGATATCGTTCGCTCCAGGATGATCTGAACACCCCGGATTCACGAGCGCGCCGGTTGCAAAATCGTTTGGAACGGGTGGCCGAAAAAGCCCCTCGAATCGGGCTTTTCGCAGGCCCGGGAATCGGCCTTCGCGGGCCTTGAAAACCGGCTAAAAATCCCTATTTGATCAAAGGGTTGCCGGAGGATACTTTGCGCTAGGCGCAAGCGGTCTTTCATGGCACAAATAGCCTGCAAATCAGCGCCTTTTGCGCGGCTGATTCGGGCGACATCTCGAAGGCCTCTCATGACAGAACCTGCTCGGCAGACGCCTGCCGAAAACGAGCCCTCAAATCCAAGCGATTACGGGGCGGAATCGATCCGCGTGCTCAAGGGTCTCGATGCCGTCCGCAAGCGCCCGGGCATGTATATCGGCGACACCGACGACGGCTCCGGCCTGCACCACATGGTCTACGAGGTCGTCGACAACGCCATCGACGAGGCGCTGGCGGGCCACGCCACGCGCGTCGACGTGATCCTCAACGCCGACAATTCCGTCACCGTGCGCGACGACGGCCGCGGCATTCCCGTCGACATCCACAAGGGCGAAGGCATCTCGGCGGCCGAGGTCATCATGACCCAGCTCCATGCCGGCGGAAAGTTCGACCAGAATTCCTACAAGGTCTCCGGCGGCCTGCACGGCGTCGGCGTCTCCGTCGTCAACGCGCTGTCCAGCAAGCTCGGCTTGCGCATCTGGCGCGACAACAAGGAGCACTATATCGAATTCGCCCATGGCGATGCGGTCGCGCCGCTGGTGGTGGTCGGCGACGCGCCGGGCCGGCGCGGCACCGAGGTGACGTTCCAGGCCTCGACGGAAACCTTCAAGAACATCGAATATGATTTCGCCACGCTCGAGCACCGGCTGCGCGAGCTCGCCTTCCTCAATTCCGGCGTCAACATCGCCCTCTCCGACATGCGCCACGCGGTCGAGAAGCGCGAGGAGATGCACTATTCCGGCGGCGTCGAGGAGTTCGTCAAATATCTCGACCGCAACAAGAAGGCGATCGTGCCGGCGCCGATCATGGTGCGCGCGGAAGCCAACGGCATCGGCGTCGAGGCCGCTCTGTGGTGGAACGACAGCTACCACGAGAACGTGCTGTGCTTCACCAACAACATCCCGCAGCGCGACGGCGGCACTCATCTCGCCGGTTTCCGCGGCGCGCTGACGCGCCAGGTCAACGGCTATGCCGAGGCCAATGCCAAGAAAGAGAAGATCGCGCTGACCGGCGACGACTGCCGCGAAGGCCTCACCGCGGTTTTGTCGGTGAAGGTGCCAGATCCGAAGTTTTCGTCGCAGACCAAGGACAAGCTGGTGTCCTCGGAAGTGCGCCCCGTGGTCGAGAACGTGCTCAACGAGGCGCTCCAGGCCTGGTTCGAGGAACATCCCGGCGAAGCCAAGATGATCGTCGGCAAGGTGATCCAGGCGGCCGCGGCCCGCGAAGCCGCGCGAAAAGCGCGCGAGCTGACCCGCAAGAGCCCGCTCTCGGTCTCCTCGCTGCCCGGCAAGCTCGCCGACTGCCAGGAAAAGGATCCGGCGAAATCCGAGCTCTTCATCGTCGAGGGTGACTCGGCAGGCGGCAGCGCCAAGCAGGGCCGCAACCGCGAATTCCAGGCGGTGCTGCCGCTGCGCGGCAAGATCCTCAATGTCGAACGCGTCCGCCCCGACACGATGCTGAAAAGTGAGCAGATCGGCACGCTGATCACGGCGCTCGGCACCGGCATCGGCGACGAATTCTCGATCGAGAAGCTGCGCTATCACAAGATCATCGTGATGACCGACGCCGACGTCGACGGCGCCCACATCCGCACCCTGCTGCTGACCTTCTTCTACCGGCAGATGCACGACATCATCGACGGCGGCTATCTCTATATCGCCCAGCCGCCGCTTTATAAGGTCAACCGCGGCAAGTCCGAGCAATACCTGAAGGACGAGCGGGCGCTGGAAGATTATCTGATCGATACCGGGCTCGACGATTGCGTCTATATTCCCGGCACCGGCGGCGATCGCACCGGCCGCGACCTGCGCTCGCTGGTCGACGACGCCCGCGCCGTCCGCGGCATCCTGCGCAGCCTGCACACCCGCTACAATCGCAGGGTCATCGAGCAGGCCGCCATCACCGGCGTGCTCAACAAGGCGATCTACGGCGATCCGGAGAAAGCCGCCGCGGCCGCGCAATACATCGCCGCCCGCCTCGACACGCTCGCCGACGAGGTCGAGCGCGGCTGGGTCGGCCAATACGTGGAAGGCCAGGGTTTCCAGTTCGAGCGCACGGTGCGCGGCGTCAAGGAAGCCGCCGTGATTGACGACGCCTTCCTCGGCTCGGCCGAGGCGCGCAAGCTCGACGAATACACGGTGAAGCTCCAGGACGTTTATGCCCGCCCCGGCAAGCTCAGGCGCAAGGACGTCGAGCACATGGTCTACGGCCCGGTCGACCTGTTCGAAGCGGTCACCGACGCCGGCCGCAAGGGCGTCACGCTGCAGCGCTACAAAGGTCTGGGCGAGATGAACCCGGAGCAGCTCTGGGAAACGACGCTCAACGTCGACGCACGCTCGCTGCTCCAGGTGAAGGTCAAGGAGGTCGACGAGGCCGACGACATCTTCACCAAGCTGATGGGCGACGTGGTCGAACCGCGCCGCGACTTCATCCAGGAACATTCGCTGAGCGCGACGATCGATATCTGAGGCCGGTGGCTTTGGGTTTCGCACTGCCTGCCACATGCTCGCTGCAACCTCTCCCGCTTGCGGGGGAGGTCGGCGCGTAGCGCCGGGTGGGGGCTCTCTCCTCACGGAGATATTCTCCGTAGATTTCGGCAGCCCCACCGCGGTGATACCCCCACCCCGGCCCTCCCCCGCAAGCGGGAGAGGGGGCGCACTCTCCTCGTGCCGACACTGCGCCCCTGAACCTCGCCTCCCGCCATCGCGACGAAACGGCATGACCAGCTCTGCAACCACCAGTTCTGCCCTGCCACCCCGCCGTCTCGGCATCATCGGCAGCATTGTCGGCGTGCTGGCGCTGATCGCGGCCGTATTGCCGCACTGGATCGTGCCGGTGATCTATCCGCCGCCACCGGCAGACAAGGTGATTGTCGACACCGGGCACCGCCTGAGGGATCGCCTGATCGCGCGCGTCAAGGGCGTCGAGTATCAGGCACCGCCGCGGGAGAAGTCGACAGGCAGCCAGCTGCGGGAGGCATCCTCGATCGGTGCGATCTCGCTCGGCCTGCTCGCGATCCTGCTTTCCGTGCTCGCGCTGGTGTTTCGCGAGGAGAGGCTGTTGGCGGGCGTCGCGGCGGCGCTCGGGACCGGCGCCATCGCCATCGAGATATCGTTCCTGGCCATGGGCGTCTTGATGCTGATCGTGATCCTTTATGTGGTGGCGAATATCATCGGCTTGTTCTAAACGCCTGATACAGCGGGCCCGTTCGGGGCCACTGCGCGGCCTTCCGCCGCGACAAGTGCAGAATTGCTACCCTGCTCAATTCTCGGTAGTTTCCGCTTGCGAAGCAGCCCGCCCCACTGCAACAGGACGGAGAAAACCGACGTGGCGCCCATCCAATATATCGTCGAGGGCGGTCACCGGCTCTCGGGCTCGATCGAGCCGTCCGGCAACAAGAATTCGGCACTGCCCATCATCGCCGCCGCGCTGCTCACCGAGCATCCGGTGACGCTGGAGAACGTGCCGCGGATCCGCGACACCGAGACGCTGGTCGAGTTGATCCGCTCGGTCGGCGCGTCGGCGGAATGGACCGCCCGCAACACGCTTCACATTCACGCCAAGAGCATCCGCGCCGCCGATCTCGACCCCGAGCTGTGCGTGCGCATCCGCGCCTCGATCCTGCTCGCGGGCCCCCTGCTCGCGCGCTGCGGCGAGGTGATGCTGCCGCCGCCCGGCGGCGACGTCATCGGCCGCCGCCGGCTCGACACCCATGTGCTGGCGCTCGAACAGCTGGGGGCCAAGGTCACCGCCACCGACCGGCTCGAATTCCGCGCTTCGAAACTCACCGGCGCCGACGTGTTCCTGGACGAGCCGAGCGTCACCGCGACCGAGAACGCGCTGGTCGCGGCGGTCGCCGCCGACGGCGTCACCTATCTGCGCAACGCGGCCTCCGAGCCGCACGTGCAGGATCTCGCCAATTTCCTCGTGGCGCTCGGCGCCAGAATCGAGGGCATCGGCACCAACACCATGATCGTGCATGGGCCGGCGACGCTGGGGGAAGCGACCTACCGGATCCAGCCCGACCATATCGAGGTCGGCTCGCTGATCGGGCTTGCCGCCGTGACGCGCTCGCCGCTGCGCATCACACGCGCCGGCGTCGAGCATCTGCGCTCGATCCGCATGGGGTTCGAGCGGCTCGGCATCGTCTGCCGCGTCGAGGGCGACGATTTGATCGTGCCCTCCAACCAGACGCTGAAGATCCAGGACGATTTCGGCGGCCACGTACCGAAGCTGGAGGACCAGCCCTGGCCCGCCTTCCCGGCCGATCTGATGTCGATCGCGATCGTCACCGCCACGCAATGCGATGGCGTGATCCTGATGTTCGAGAAGATGTTCGAATCCAGAATGTTCTTCGTCGACAAGCTGATCGCGATGGGCGCGCGCATCGTGCTGTGCGATCCGCATCGCGCCATCATCGCCGGCCCCAGCCGCCTGCGCGGCGCCTCGATGATCTCGCCCGACATCCGCGCCGGCATGGCGATGCTGCTGGCCGCGGTCTGCGCCGAGGGCACCTCGACCATCAACAACGCCGACCAGATCGAGCGCGGCTATGAGCGCATCGACGAACGCCTCAACGCGCTCGGCGCCAAGATCAAGCGCGTGCCGGAGCGGAAGGGCTGAGGCTCTTTCTTCCCTTCTCCCCTTGTGGGAGAAGGTGGCGCGCGTAGCGCGCCGGATGAGGGGTTGCCTCCGCGTACTCGTTGCAAGAGAGCGCACGCGGATAGAGACCCCTCACCCGTCTCGCCGCAATGCGGCGAGCCACCCTCTCCCACAAGGGGAGAGGGTAACAAGCACGAGCCATGTTTTCGTCGCCTGCTCGTGCTAATGAGCCGCCATGCTCGACACCGTCCAGCCTCGTTCGCAGCCGCAAGCCGGCGTGCCGCAAGACCATCTCGCCGATGAATTCGTCGAGACGCTGCGGCTGGCCGTGCCGATGATGCTGACGCAGCTCGGGCAGATCGCGATGATCACGACCGATCTCGCGCTGATCGGGAGGCTCGGCGAGGACGCAGTCGCAGCCGCCGCGCTGGCGCATACGGTCTATTTCGTCAGCTTCACCTTCGGCCTCGGATTGATGGCTGCGGTGTCGCCGCTGGCGGCGCAGGCGTTCGGCGCCGGCGACATCAGGCGGATTCGCCGCTCGTTGCGCGTCGGCTTGTGGGTCGCGCTGCTGATCTCGCTGCCGATGATGGCCTCGCCGCTCTATGGCGAACACATCCTGATCGCACTCGGTCAAATGCCGCAATCGGCCGCGCTCGCCCAGCGCTATCTGAATGGCCTCGCCTGGGGCATCGCGCCGGCGCTCGGCTTCATCGCGCTGCGCAGCATGATGAGCGCGGTGAACCGGCCGCAGCCGCCGCTGTGGATCACGGTCGCGGCGATTCCCGTCAATGCCGCGCTGGTCTATGTCCTGATCCACGGCCTGTTCGGCCTGCCGGAGCTCGGCCTGTTCGGCGCGGGGCTTGCGACCACGCTCGTCAATCTCGGCACCTTCCTTGCCGTGCTCGCCATCGCCGCCTGGCGAAAACCGTTTGCGGACTACCGCCCGCTCGCCCATCTCTGGCGGATCGACTGGCCCCTGATGCACCAACTCATCGTGGTCGGCGCGCCGATCTCGTTTTCCCTGCTGCTGGAATACGGCCTGTTCTCGTCCGCCGCGCTATTGATGGGGCTGATCTCGACCGCGGCACTTGCCGCGCACCAGATCGCGCTCCAGGTGACGGCCGTGCTGTTCATGGTCCCGCTCGGCGTCGGCATGGCCGCCACGGTCCGCGTCGGCCATGCCTTCGGCCGCAACGACCCGGCCGCGGTGAAGCGTGCGGGCCTCGTCGCGGCGGGACTTGGCGTAGCGCTCGTCTCGGCGCTGACCATCGCCATCATCCTCGGCCGCTACGAGCTCGGACGGCTGTTCTTCGGCAGCAGCGAGGCCAGCACGGCAACTGTCGAATTGACGGCGACGCTGCTGCTGGTCGGCGCGACCTTCTTCATCGCCGACGGCCTCCAGACCATCATCGGCGGCGCGCTGCGCGGCATCAATGACACCAGGATGACATTGGTGTTCGCGGCGATCGGCTATTGGTGCGTCGCCTTTCCCGTCGCCTGGGTGCTGGCCTTCCACGCCGGGCTGGGCGCGGTCGGTGTCTGGATCGGGTTCTCGGTCGGGACGTTCGTCTATGCCGGACTCTTGATCTTGCGCTTCGGGATGCTGACGCGCAAACTGGCGGGATGACCGGACCCGTTCGCGAAATCACCCCCAATGTCGACGCCAGGACGGTACTGTCGGGCGCGCAGTTCATCGACGCGTTTCGTGCAGAGGTCGGCGCGAGGCAATTGAGCGCCCGCGAGGCCTGCACCCGAATGGTGCTGCACGGGCCGCGCTGGATCGATGCGCTGACGCGCTTGCGCAACGTTCTGGTGACACCCTTCGGCTTGAAGACATCGGGCGAAGGCACGCCGGCGCCCGGCGGCCTGATCGGCCTGTTTCCGGTGCTGAGCGAGACGCCCGAGCGGCTGATCGCCGGCTTCGACGACTATCATCTCGATTTTCGTATCGTGGTCGATGTCGCCGGCGAAGCGACGCTTCGCCACGTCACCGTGACCACTCTGGTCAAAACGAACAACTTCCTCGGACGGACTTATCTCACGCTCATCACGCCGTTCCACAAGCTCGTGGCCCGCAGCATGATGGGGAAGATCGCGGAGCCGGCCCGTTGAAGCTGTCCGTCGACCCGCAGTCCCTTCAGCTATCCGGCCCTGCCGGAGCCGCTCCAGCCTGGATCCGTTCATCGAAGAACGAGTTCGACTCCATCCTCTGCTTCGGCTCCGCCGGGACCATGGCGCCGGATTACCTCGACGAGCCAGTCGAATACTGTAGGTCCTTCGTGTCTCCGCGCCTCGGCGAGGTCATTTTCGACTGAAGCGATGTTCGAAGAGTGACATCCCTCCAACCTTTTCCGGAGTTGGCGAACGGTCTCCTCATATCCAAGATTTCGCCTCGATATGTCGTGGTTGTCCCAGCGGAAAATGAAGCCCTCGTCGGGCGTCCCAAAGCCACCACGCAAGATATCGTTGAACGCGTCGAGATTTTTGCCCCATTCGGCATCTGGGATCAGGTGAAGGCTGATCTGATCGTAAAATCCCTCCAGCGTCGAGAATTCAGACCCGTCGATGCGTAGCTCCGGCTTTGAGGCCGTCATGGTTGCACCTCTGATCCTTTGACTCATTCCGCCACGCGCGCGGACGTGTCGGACGAGGCCTCCGACCATTCCCCGACGACGCGGTCGAGATCGCAGAGATTCTGGTGCATCTGCTCCAGCGAGAAGCCGATCGCGAAGAAGCGCTCGGCGGTGTCGCCGGAATGGCCGCGGATCAGGCCGTCCTGGCGCACGGCGGCAACCGCCTCGGCGTAATGTTGGAGCGCGACATGCACGGGATGGATCGGCGGCGCGCCGGCGCCGGCCCGCAGCGCTTCGGCCGCCGACCGCAGGAAACGCACGATCGCCGCGCTGACCTCCGCCAGCGGGGCGGCAAGCCGCATCTGCACCTCGATCGGCAGCGGCACCACGGTGGCACGGCCGATCATCACGACGTCATGGCGCAGCCGCAGGACCGTTCGCAGCAAGGGACCGGTATCGGGTCCGCTCGACAGGCGCGCAGCGCGCTCGCGCTCGGCTTCGGCGCCGATCGCATTCATGCCGACCATCGCAGTGCCGATGCCGTCCTGGATCTGGTGCAGCGCGTCGTTGTCGCGGCCGCGCGTCAGGCCCGCGAGCAGCTCGGTGAAGGCATCCGCGATCAGCTCGAGCAGTCTTGCCGCGCTGGCTCGGATCTGCCGCACCGCGCGCGAGGGGAACACCAGGAAGGAAACGAGCAATCCCGTGATCGCACCGACCCCGACCTCGCTGACGCGATCGATCGCCGAGGTCATGGGATCGGAGTGATGCATGGTCGGCACCAGGAGCACGATGATCGCGGTCACCGTCGCCGCATTGAGGCTCGGGTTGATCGCGGCGACGAAGGCGAGTGGCGCGACCGCCAGCACCAGCAGGCCCAACAGGCCCGCCTCGGTCGAATAAGGGATCATAATCGCGATGGCACCGCCATAGATGGCGCCGCCGATCGTGCCGAGCACGTAGTCGCGCGTCGCCTTCAGCGAGCGGCCGACGCTCATCTGGGTCACGATCAACGAGGTCAGCACCGCCCAGAGCGGCAAGAGCAGATGCAGCGCGGTGGCGATCGCATAGGCCGCCACTGCCGCGACCGTGACCCGGATCGCCAATCCCAGTTGCGTCCGCCGCGCCCGGATCCGGTCGAACAGCTGCCTTGCGCGCGTCATACGAAATATCCCGATCCTCTTGCGCCTGCAAAAAGCATAGCTGATGCCCGCGCCCCCAAGGCCGCTTGAAAGGCCAAATCAGCCCGCCTAACTTGCGCGCCAAAACGAGGAAACACGATGGCCCACGAAACCGCAACGCTCGCCGCCTATGTCTTCAATCTGAAATACCAGGATATTCCGGCGGAGGTGCTGGATCGCGCCAAGGTGCTGACGCTGGACTTCCTCGGCAGCGCGATCCGGGCGCGCAGCGAGGCGGAATCGACCCCGTCGATCCTGAAGATGCTGGAGGCGCTCGCGCTCGACAGCAAGGGCAAGTCCACCGTGTTCGGCGATGCTAAGACCTGGACGCCGGCGGTCGCCGCCCTGCTCAACGGCGCGCTCGGCCATTCCCTCGATTTCGACGACACCCATGCGGATTCATCGTTGCATCCGAGCGCACCGGTCGTTCCGGCCGCCTTCGCCGTCGGCGAGATGGTCGGCGCTTCCGGGCGCGACGTGCTGACCGCGATCGTCGCGGGCTATGAGGTCTGCTGCCGGCTCGGCAACGCGCTCGACCCGACCTCGCATTACGCGCGCGGCTTTCACCCGACCGCGACCGCCGGCACCTATGGCGCGGCCGCTGCAGCCGGAAAACTGTTTGGTCTCTCCGAGCAGCAGCTCATTTCCGCGTTCGGCGTCTCCGGCAGCCAGGCCGCCGGCTCGCTGCAATTCCTGGTCAACGGCGCCTGGAACAAGCGCTACCAGGTCGGCGCCGCCGCGATGAACGGCGTGATCGCCGCGACGCTGGCGCGCAACGATTTCGTCGGCGCGACCGAATCGGTCGAGGGCAAGCACGGCCTGCTCGCCGGCTATACCGACGATGCGCATCCGGGCAAGGCTGTCGCCGAGCTCGGCAAGACCTACGAGACCATGAAGATCGGCGTGAAGCCGTATCCGAGCTGCCGCTACACCCATGCGGCGATCGACGCGCTGATCGCGATGCGGCGCGAGCACAATCTGACGCCCGACCAGGTCAAGCGCGTCGAGATCGGCCTGCATCGCAACGGCATCACGCTGACCGGCGATGCCGCGACCAAGCGGCACCCGACCTCGATCGTCGGCGGCCAGTTCTCGATGTTCTTCACCGGCGCGCTCGCGCTCGACCAGGGCTCGTTCGGCTGGGACGATTACAACCGCCTTGGGGACGCCGCCATCGACGCGCTCGCCGACAAGTTCGACGTGGTACAGGACGACCGGCTGGAGATCGGCCGCACCCACCCCTTTGGTGCGCGCGTCAGCATCACCACGGATGACGGCGTGCACGAGCGGCTCTATGCCGATCCCTCCGGCGAGCCGACCTCATTCCCCGACGCGCAGGCGATGCAGCAGAAATTCCTGACGCTGGCACGGCCGGTGCTGAACGCGCGCGCGGAAAAGTTTGCCGATGCGATCCTGACACTGGAGCGGTTCGACCGCGTGGCGAAGGCGACGGAGCTGGGGAGGTAGGGAAGTTCTCACCGCGCAGACGGTGCACCCTCGCCCCTTGCGGGAGAGGGTGGATGCGCGAAGCGCAGCCGGGTGAGGGGTCCCATCCGCGAGTCCCACTCTCATTGGAATGCGCGGAGAGAACCCCTCATCCGGCGCTTCGCGCCACCTTCTCCCACAAGGGGAGAAGGGAAGAGGAGTTCGCAGCTCAATTCACTCCCGCCATCTTTCCCTTCTCGCGCGTGGCGGCCACCACGTCGCGCACGAGATCGAACACGCCGTCGGCTTCCGGCGGCCAGTTCGGCGAGCGGCCGAGCCGCACGATCACGAGCCGTTCCGAGGGAATCATGATCGTGTACTGCCCGATCGTGCCCTTGGCGAAGAAGGCATCGCGCGGCCAGCCATGCTCGACGCGGAAATTCGCGCCGAAACTGCCGCCCTGGTTGGTCCAGAA
Organism: Bradyrhizobium sp. GW821-FHT12B03; assembly: GCF_058807535.1. NCBI lineage: Bacteria > Pseudomonadati > Pseudomonadota > Alphaproteobacteria > Hyphomicrobiales > Nitrobacteraceae > Bradyrhizobium > Bradyrhizobium sp. GW821-FHT12B03. The sequence goes on along the minus strand of NZ_JBXAQU010000009.1, from coordinate 143,689 downwards.
GCCGGCGCCGACGCCGATCCAGGACTTCGGCGTGGCAGATGCCGAGTAGTTCACCCAGCCTTCCGGCAAGATGCGCTTGCCGCCGACGACGCCGTCATCGAGATAGAGCTGGCCGAACCGCGCCCAGTCGCGCGCGGAGGCCAGCATCTCGCTCGAACCCTCGATCGTGCCTGACCCGTCGACCTGAAGCGTGACATGGCGCATGCCGAGCGGCGCGAACAATTCGCGGCGCGCGAAGCGCAACGTGTCCGAAGGGTTGCCGCCGGCGGCGTTGCGGATCAGCTGCGAGAGAATGATGGTGTTGCCGTCATGATAATTCCACGCCGTGCCCGGCGCGGTCTCGAGCGGAATGCTCGCGGCATAGGCCGCCATGTCGCGCTCCATGAACTTCATGCGATTGACCGGCTCGAAGGCGGAGCCGAGCGAGGCCTCGAGCGAACTGCCGAGCGCAAGGCCCGCGGTGTGGCGCAGCAACTGGTCCACGGTGATGGCATGGCGCGGATCATTCGGATCGTTCCAGGCGGCGACCGGCGCGGGCCCGTCGAGCTTCAGCTTGCCCTGACGCACCAGCACGCCAATCAGCGCTGAAATGACTGATTTGGTCGCGGAGAAGCCAAGCAGCGGCGTGTCGATGCCGACGCCGTCCGCATAGCGCTCGGCGATGACGTGGCCGTCCTTCATGACGATCACCGCACGCGTGCGCCGGTATGGTGGCGACGCCGGCTCGGTGAAGGCACGATCGAGTGCGGCGGCCAATTGAGGGCTTTGCGGCGCGACGATCGAGGGCCCGGCGATCTCGGGCAACAGCGCGGGCTGCTTGTCATCCGGCGGCAAGGCGACGTCGGTCAACGCCGCGCCATGATCGAGCGTGCAGCCGAGCCCTTCGCGATAGACCGCATGGCTGCGGCCAAGGCCGAACAGCGTCACGGTGACATCCTTGCGCGAGCGATCGACCTGGTAGTCCATCGCCCAGGTGATCAGGCTGGTGCCCGGCATGGCGGCCATGGTGTCGGTGAAGGTCCGCCGAGGATCCAGGCCCGAGACGAACGTCTCGGCGCAGAGGATGTCGGCGACGAAGCCGGTCGCAACCTTCGGCACGTCGCGGGCCCGCGCCGCGCCGAGCGCGAGGCCGGCACAAGCGATGGTGGTGGTCAGGAGGATGATCTTGCGGCGGCGGGTCACGGGCTTTCTCCAGCTTCGAGGGGTGTGCGGGAGAGCAGGCCGGATGCGGGCGATACGCGCTCGCCGGATTTGGAAAACAGCGTGGCTGAAACTGAGCGGGGCTGGCCGATTCTGAAATAACTCAAATATTTCAAAGCAATGTGAAGATGCAGTCACGACGATGGTCCGCTCTCTCGCCCCGCTTGCGGGAGAGGCGAAGAGCCGGTCACGCCGCGTTCACCTTCAGCCGCCGGTACTCCGTCGGCGTCACGCCGGTCACCGCCTTGAAGGCACGGTTGAACGGGCCGAGCGACTGGAAGCCGGCGTCCATCGCGATGGTGATGACGGGGACCTCGGCCTGGGCGGGATCGGCGAGCGCGGCCTTGGCTTCCTCGATGCGGTGGTTGTTCAGGAACACATTGAAGTTGCGATAGCCGAGCCGCTGGTTGATCAGCCGACGCAGCCGGTATTCCGGAATTTTCAGCCGGCCCGCCAGCACGCCGATGGTGATGTTCTCCTGGCGATAGATCCGCTCGTCAGCCATCAGCCGCATCAGGGCGTCGACGAGCCTTTGATCGGCGGCGTCATCGGCCACAGGCTGGCTGAAAACAATCGGCGGTGCGGGCTCCGCCGCGGCCGGAAACAGATCCGCCCCGTCAACGCGCATCATGGCATAGACGATCGCCGCGACGGTGCAGGCGAGCGCGCCGGCATTGATGGTTTCGGCGACAGCGCCGACGTGGTGACCGGCGACGGCGATCTGGAGCACCGCGTTCAGCCCGCCATAGAGCGCGGTTGCGCAGACGATGAAGACACGAGCGCTGCGGCGGCGCTCGACCAGGTCGGTCGGCCAGGAGGCGATCATCTGCCCGACCGCAAGCGCGATGAAACCGAGCACGATCAGATTGACCACCGTCACCGAGAACCGCACATGGCCGCTGGGCGCAATCCAGACGCAGCCTGCGAAGCTGAAGGCCATCACCAGCGCCCAGACCGATCCGTGCCACCAGCGCAGGCGAAACTCGTCGTCGAACAGGGAGCGTGTGAACAGCCAGAACACCACGATGTCGCCGGTCGAGAGCGCAATCAGCGGAGCATGCCAGAGCGGGATCGGTGACGTGACATCCACCGAATAGCTCGCCGCATGCACGGCCGAGCCGAGCGCGAAGGCCGCACCGAGCCGGGCTGCCAGCACTTTGCGAAAGTCCTGTAACAGCGACACCGCCAGCATCAGCAGCAGCGCGACGCTGGCGGCGCGGAAGGCAAGCTCTGTTGCGGCAAGGGTCATCGGGTGACGCAATCGGTCGCGTTTGACATCCGCCGAACATCCTTCGTCAGGCCGCGCTTTTCAAGATCGATCACGCGGTCCCGATCCCGGGACCATCGACCTCGATCGAGCTTGCGCCCGGTTTGATCAGAGAAACCATCGCCCGCCCCTGTTTCCAGATTAGGTATCGCCGATATCGCACGATGACGGCAAATAGACCATCGCGGCGATGCGGCGGCGCCGCGACGGGGCCATCAAATCCTGTTACGCTCGCCGCAATAAAGAAGGAGTCCCCCCATGAGCTGGCAGCCCTCCAACGATCCCGTGCTCGGCGATCCCATGTCCTGCGATGCGCTCGACCTCGTCATCGTGCCGCGCACGCGCGATCTGGGCGATGGATTTCAAGTGCGGCGGGCGCTGCCGCATGGCAAGCGGCAGATGGTCGGTCCCTTCATCTTCTTCGATCATTTCGGCCCCGTGCAGTTCGTCTCCGGCAAGGGCATGGACGTGCGGCCGCACCCGCATATCGGGCTCGCCACCGTCACCTATCTGTTCGACGGCTCGATCATGCATCGCGACAGCGAGGGCAACGTCTGCGAGATCCAGCCGGGCGCGATGAATCTGATGACGGCCGGTCGCGGCATCGCGCATTCGGAACGCACGCCGGACGCGCAGCGCGCCTCGGGCCAGCAGATGCTGGGCCTGCAAAGCTGGATCGCGCTGCCGGCCGATTCGGAAGAGATCGCACCGTCGTTCCAGCATTACGGCGCCGGCGACCTGCCGATGATCTCCGAGCGTGACTTCACCGCACGGGTGATCGCAGGCTCGTCGTTCGGCATCACCTCGCCGGTGACGATGGTGTCGCCCTGGTTCTACACCGAGGTCACGGCCGTCGCAGGCGCCAGCGTGCCGCTCGACCCCGATCATGAGGAGCGCGCCATCTACATCGTGGACGGCGAGGTCGAGATCGCGAACGAGCGCTACGAGGCGCCGCGGCTGCTGATCTTCCGACCCGGCGACCGCATCACCGTGAAGGCATTGAAAGCCACGCGGATGATGTTTCTCGGCGGCGATGCGCTGGAGGGCCCGCGCCACGTCTGGTGGAATTTCGTCTCCTCCAGCAAGGAGCGGATCGAGCAGGCCAAGCAGGACTGGAAAACCGGCCGCTTCGCCGCGGTTCCGCAGGAACATGAGTTCATTCCTCTGCCGGAATAGGCTAATCCGGTGTCCGGCCGTGCCATCCGGTGCGGCCGGATTTCCTGTCGCAAGGCCCTGTTTCCGAAAGCTCTGCCGATGACCGCCATGCTCTCCAGCGACCTGCCCCTGCCCAAGATCGGCCGCGGCAAGGTGCGCGACATCTACGCCGTCGACGACGACCGCCTGCTGCTGCTCACCACCGACCGCATCAGCGCCTTCGACGTCGTGATGGGCGAGACCATCCCGATGAAGGGCGCGGTGCTCACGCAGATCAGCGCCTTCTGGTTCAACGAGCTCGAAGGCGTGGTGCCGCATCACATGATCAGCGCCGACACCGACGAGATCATTGCCGCCGTGCCGGCCTTGCAGCCGCACCGCGCCGAGATCCTCGGCCGCGCCATGCTGTCGCGCCGGACCACTGTGTTTCCGATCGAGTGCGTGATCCGCGGCTATCTCTCGGGCTCCGCCTGGAAGGAATATGCGGCCAGCGGCACGCTCGCCGGCGAGAAGCTGAAGGCCGGCCTGGTCGAGAGCGAGAAGCTGGATCCTGCGATCTTCAGCCCCGCGACCAAGGCCGAGACCGGCCATGACGAAAACATCACCATCGCGAAGATGCGCGAGGTGGTCGGCGACGAGACAGCCTACACGCTCGAGAGCATGACGCGTGCGATCTACACGCTCGGCGAGGAGCTGGCGCGCGAGCAGGGCATCATCATCGCCGACACCAAGTTCGAGTTCGGCCGCGACAAGGACGGCCGCATCATCCTGATCGACGAGGTGATGACGCCGGACTCCTCGCGCTTCTGGGCGGTCGATGCCTACAAGCCCGGCCAGCCGCAGGCGAGCTTCGACAAGCAGCCGCTGCGCGACTATCTCGACGTCGAGCGCCGCGCCGGCCGCTGGAACGGCGACGCCCCGCCCCCGCCGCTGCCGGCGAGCGTGGTGGATGCGACCAGCAAGCGGTATCTGGAGGCATATCGGCGCGTGACCGGGAAAGAGCTGAAGATTTAGCCAACGGCGGCGCGTCTCGCTCCGTCATTGCGAGCGCAGCGAAGCAATCCAGGCTGTCTCCGCGGAGGGATTCTGGATTACTTTGCTGCGCTCGCAATGACGGGCTGGGCGAAGCTCCCTCACACTCTCAACTGTCATCGCCCGGCTCGACCGGGCGATCCAGTCCTCCGAGACACCTGTGATTCACGGAGACGCCGCGGCGTACTGGATTCCCCGCTTTCGCGGGGAATGACAGCGGTGAACGTGGGACCACTTCCCGCCATGACATCGGGGGTGTGGCACGAGCTTCGGCTCTTATCTCAACCGTATGGTTGACCATTCACACGCCGTGAATGCAGATCCTCACCGTAAAACTGTCGGATACTTCATAGTTACAAGAATCCAGTTGCGCTAAGCCCGTAGTCGTCTACGTCTCAAACGGCACTTTTCAGGGGGCGAGCGCGACGGCGTGACCGATCCAGCAATTGTTCTCAGTCCGGCTCCGCGAGTCAGCCCAGCGCTCAAGCGTGCGCTGAATGATATGTTGGGCGGCAGCGCCGCCAGCGTCCTGACCGTCACATTCGGACTGTCCTACGCGCTGCTGATCTTCACAGGCCCGCTGTCGCCCTATCTGTCCTACGGGATTGCCGCGACTTTCATCAGCTCCGCGGTGCTCGCGGCCGTTATCGGGCTTGGCAGCTCGCTGCCTTTTGCCGTTGCCGCCCCCGACAGCTCGACCGCCGCAGTGACGGGCATCCTGGCAGCCTCGCTGGTCGAACGCATCGAGGCCGTCAATCCGTCGACGCAGCTGCTCGCGCCGGTTCTGATCACGCTTGGGCTGTCGACCGTGCTCACCGGGGTCGTGTTGTGCGGACTGGGCCTGACGCGGATGGGCCGCGCCATCCGCTACGTGCCCTACCCCGTGGTCGGCGGCTTCCTGGGAGCCACCGGACTTCTGATCGTCATGGGCGCGATCCGGGTGATCACCGGCCATCCGATTCAGCTCGCAACATTGTCGCGCTTTGCCGACGGCGTCACGCTTTCGGAGCTGGGTGCGGCCTGCGCGATGGCGCAGGTGCTGTACTTGACCTGGCATCGTTCGCGCAATTCGTTCGGACTGCCGATCATCCTGGTCGGCGGCATGCTCGTGGCGCACCTGGCCTTCTGGATCGCGGGCATCTCGACCGAGAACGCGCGCGCCTTGGGCTGGACTTTCCAGCCTCCGCCACCGGCGTCATTCATGCTGCCCTGGCATACCGATGATCTTGCCCGCTATCCCTGGTTTGCGGTTCCGGACCTGCTGGGCAATCTCGTCGCCGTCATCTTCGTTACGGCATCGAGCACCCTGTTCAACACCACCGGCATCGAGGTCGCCGTGCACCGCGAGGCCAATCTTGAGCGCGAGTTGAACGTCACGGGCGTCGCCAACATTCTGACCGGCGCGCTCGCCGGCTATGCCGGCTGCATCTCGGTCAGCCGCTCGATCCTGAATTTCAGCAGCGGCGGGCGCGGACGCCTGTCCGGACTCACGGTTGCGGCCCTGTCACTGCTGATGCTCGCGGTTGCGCCGGAGCTGCTCGGCTTCATGCCGAAATTCGTGCTTGGCGGCCTGCTGCTCTATCTCGGCGCAGACCAGCTCCACAAATGGCTCATCGAGTCGCGCAAGCGGCTCTCGAAGCTCGAATATTCGTCGCTGGTCGCCATCATCGCGATCATCGTCGTCTGGGGCTTCGTGCCCGGCATCCTGATCGGCGTGGTCATCGGCTGCGCGACCTTCGCGTTCAGCGCGGCGCGGGTCGAATCGATCAAATACAGCTTTGACGGCGCCGAATATCGCTCCTCGCTCGACCGCTCGCGCGACGACCAGGAGGTGCTGCTGGCTCATGGCGGCAAGATCCAGGGCCTCAACCTCCAGAGCTACCTGTTCTTCGGCTCCGCCAACCGGCTCTACCAGCATGTCAAGCAGCTGCTGCACGAACGCCCGGAGTGCCGCTACCTGCTGTTCGACTTCAAGCTGGTCACCGGCGTCGACTCGTCGGCGGCCTACAGTTTTGCGCAGATCAAGCGCAGCGCCGGTGACCTCGGCGTCGAGCTGATCCTGGTGCATCTGTCGGCCGCGGCGGAGAAGGTGCTGCGCTCAAGCGATTTCGTCGGCGACGGCGTCACCATCATTCCCGAGCTCGATCGTGCCCTGGAGTGGTGTGAGAACGAGCTCATTGCGCAGCATGCGGGGCTGGCGCAGGAAACGGCAAGCTTGCACGACTGGTTCGCGGGCATTCTCGACAGCGACGATGACGCCGACGAGCTGATCCGCCGCTGCCAGCGCCTCGAGGTGGAAGCCGGCGACATCATCGTGCAGGCCGGCGATCCCGCCGATTCCATGCACTTCATCCTCGACGGCCGCGTCGGCATCATGATTCCTGCCGAGGACGACCGCACCACGCGCGTGCGCAGCCTCGGCCGCTACACCACGATCGGCGAGATGGGCCTGGTGTCACGGACGCCGCGCAGCGCCACCATCCAGGCCGAGGTCGACAGCGTGCTGTATGTGCTGAACACGCACCAGTTCGACGCCATCAAGACCGAGGACCCCGCGCTCAGCCACAAGCTCTTGACCTATTTCGTGTCGGTCATGGCCGAGCGGCTGACATTTGCGAACCGGACGATCGCGGTGCTCAGGCGGTAGGCCTCGTCACCCGACCACAGACCCGGCGTCGTCCTGGCGAAAGCCAGGACCCATACCGCGAGGTCTATCGATTGCGAACGGTACAAGTACCGCACCGCCAATCTTCGCCAAACTTCTCCCTGGGGTAATGGGTCCCGGCTTTCGCCAGGACGACCAAGGAAGAGTACGGGCGTAATAGCGGCGCCTCACACCCCCGCCATCATCACGTATTTGATCTCGACATATTCTTCCATGCCGTGACGCGAGCCTTCGCGCCCGAGGCCGCTCTCCTTGACGCCGCCGAAGGGCGCGACTTCCGTGGTGATCAGGCCGGTGTTGACGCCGACCATGCCTGATTCCAGCGCTTCGGCGACGCGCCAGACGCGGCCGAGATCGCGGGAGTAGAAGTAGGAGGCGAGGCCAAACGGCGAGGCGTTGCACATCGCGACGACATCGGCTTCGTCCTTGAAGCGGATCACGGGTGCGAGCGGGCCGAAGGTTTCTTCCTGCGCCACCAGCGAATCCGGCTTGACGTCGGCAAGCACGGTCGGCTCGAAGAAGGAGCGGCCAAGCTCGCTGCGCTTGCCGCCGGTGACGATTTTGGCGCCGCGCTTCACAGCGTCCGCTATGTGCCGCTCGACCTTGTCGACCGCCTTCAAATTGATCAGCGGGCCCTGCGTGACGCCGCTCTCGGTGCCGTCGCCGATCTTCATCGCCGCGACCTTCGCCGACAGCTTCTTCACGAACTCGTCGTAGATCTTGTCCTGGGCGTAGATGCGGTTGGCGCAGACGCAGGTCTGGCCCATGTTGCGGTATTTCGAGACGATGGCGCCTTCGACTGCAGCATCGATGTCGGCATCGTCGAACACCACGAACGGCGCGTTGCCGCCGAGCTCGAGGCCGAGCCGCTTCACACCGACCGAGGCCTGCTGGTAGAGGATCTTGCCGACCGCGGTCGAGCCGGTGAAGCCGACGAAGCGCACCGCCGGATGCTCGCACAGCACCTTGCCGATCGGCGGCGCATCGCCGGTGATGATGTTGAGCACGCCCTTGGGAATGCCGGCCTTCTCGGCAAGCACGGCGAGCGCCAGCGCCGACAGCGGCGTCTCGTTGGCGGGCTTGAGCACCACGGTGCAGCCGGCGGCCAGCGCCGGCGAGACCTTTCGGGTGATCATCGAGTTCGGGAAATTCCACGGCGTGATGGCGCCGCAGACGCCGATCGGCTGCTTGATCGCGAGCAGGCGGGCATCGGGCCGCTGCGTCGGGATGGTCTCACCGTAGACGCGGCGGGCTTCCTCGGCGAAGAACTCGATATAGGCGGCGCCGATATCGACCTCGCCCAATGCCTCGGAGAGCGGCTTGCCCTGCTCGGAGGTGAGGATCAGCGCGAGGTCCTCGCGGTTGGCGGTGATCAGCTCGAACCATTTGCGCAGGATGTTGGAGCGCTGCTTGGCGGTGTGCTTGGCCCAGGCCGGGAACGCACGCTGGGCGGCTTCAACCGCCTTGGTCGTCTCGTCGGCACCAAGCTGCGGAACTTTTGCGAGCTCGATGCCGGTTGCGGGGTTGTTGACGGCGAAGACCGGCGTGCCGACCCAGGCGCCGTCGATATAGCAGGCTTCCTTCAGCAGCGAAGGGTCCTTCAACCGGTCGCGCAGGGTGGCGGTGGCGTGCTGGGCGCGTGCGGCGGCGGTTGGGGTCATGACGTTGCTCCCTGGGATGATCGGATCGGCCCGGAATATAGGGACAGCCGGCGCGCAATGCACCGTCCCGCAACGCACAGCTGCCTGTAGCTAAAGAGAGAGCGGCGATCTTATTGTTTGAGCATGATCTTTTCGGAAAACCGCTGCACACTTTTCCGGATCATGCTCTACGCCGCGCCGCTCATATAGGTCTCGCGCCGGCCGATCATGCGCTCGGCGGCGGCCTTGGCGTCGGCCTTCGAGGAGGTGGCACAGGTCCGGTATTCGAGATCGGGGACATCGGACGCGTTGCGGCGACCGAACCAGGATTTTGAGCCGACCGGCAGCAACGCCAGCGCCTGCGCCAGATTGTCGACCGCGCCGAACGAATAAAGCGCGCCGGTGCCGGCGATGCGGACCTCATAGATCCCGGGCGAGATCGGCGCCTCGAGATTCTCGCCCCGTCCGGGACGGGGATAGCGCTTCCATTCGCTCCAGGTCGAAATCATCTGAGGTCCCCCTCGCGGCCGGTGGCGGCCACCAAATTTGCATCAAGTCTTAACGTCGGCCGTCGATTGGGCCGAGTGCTGAACGCCGCATCGCACAAAATGTTTCAAGTGCTTCAAACGCTCGAAACATATCGCCAGAGCCCATCCACGGTCACGGTCGGTTGCGGCCATCCACCGCAGTTTGTGACGGAGTGTTGCAGTTCGGCCGCCTTGTCGTCCTGCGTGAGGCGCAGGCCGTCAAGTCACGACATCGCGACCGCCGCCGGCCCATGGCCGCGCTTGCCGCGCGGGGCATGTGGGAGGACAATCGACCGCTTCCAACAATAATCAAACCGGAGGAAACGCGCATGCGAAGCCAAGCCCAGATCGACGAGATTCTGCGTAAGACAAGCGACACCAAGGAGATTCCCGGCGTCGTGGCCGTCGCCGCCAGCGGTAACGACGTGCTGTATCAAGGCGCGTTCGGCAAGCGCGATCTGTCCAAGCCCGCCGCGATGACGGCGGACAGCGTGTTCTGGATTGCCTCGATGACGAAGGCGGTGACATCAGCGGGCGCGATGCAACTGGTCGAGCAAGGCAAGCTGTCGCTGGACGCGCCGATCGGTAACGTGCTGCCCGATCTCGCCCAGCCGCAGGTGCTCGAAGGCTTCGATGCCAAGGGCGAGCCGAAGCTGCGGCCGGCCAAGGGGCCGATCACGCTGCGCCAGCTCATGACCCACACCGCCGGCTTCTGCTACGACATGTGGAACGGCAATATCGGCACTTATCTCGAAAAGACCGGAACGCCCGGCATCATCACCTGCCAGAACGCCGCGCTGAAGACGCCGATCGCCTCCGACCCCGGCACACGCTGGGAATACGGCACCAATATCGATTTCGTCGGCAAGGCGGTGGAAGCCGTCAGCGGCAAGCGGCTTGATGCCTATCTGCGCGACAATCTTTTTGCCCCACTCGGAATGTCTGACACCGGCTTCAAGATCACCGACAGCATGCGTGAGCGGCTGGTCGGCATGCATGCGCGCGGCGAGGACGGCCAGCTTGCCGCGATCCCGTTCGAGCTCGAACAGAATCCGGAATTCTGCATGGGCGGTGGCGGCCTCTATGCGACCGCGGCCGACTACATCAAGTTCACCCAGATGATCCTGAACAAGGGCCGCGGCAACGGCAACCAGGTGCTGAAGGCCGAGACGGTCGCGACGATGGGGCAGAACCATATCGGCGATCTCAACGTCACCAAGATGACTTCGGTGGCGCCGATGTACACCAACGACGTCGATCTCTATCCGGACCAGGTGAAGAAGTGGGGCCTCAGCTTCCTCATCAACACCGCCAAGACGCCGGAAGGCCGCAGCCCGAACAGCCTCGCCTGGGCGGGCCTCGCCAACACCTATTACTGGATCGATCCTGCGCGCGACGTCACCGGCGTGATCCTGATGCAGCTACTGCCGTTCGCGGACGGCAAGTGCCTGGAAGCTTTTGCCGGATTCGAGCGCGGCGTCTATGCCGGGCTCGATGCGGGGAGCGGGCAGAAGGCGGCGTGAGAGGCTGAGCCACCTCGCCAGACGACGACTGTCATTCCCCGCCTTGTGCGCACTTGCGCACTGGAGCGGGGAATCCAGTACGCCGCGGCTTCTCGATAAACCATTGACGTCTCGGCGTACTGGGTCGCCCGGTCAAGGCCGGGCGATGACAGCGGAGAGTGTGGGAAGCGCGTGCCACAAGCTCGTCATTGCGAGCGTAGCGAAGCAATCCAGACTGCCGCCGCGGAGGGACTCTGGATTGCTTCGCTTCGCTCGCAATGACGGAGAAAGAGGCGAGCGTTACGCCGTCAGCCCGCGCTGCTCGGCCAGCTCCTTCAGCGACACAAGCGGACGTGCGCCGATGTGCTGGATCACTTCGGCCGCCGCGAGTGCGCCGAGCTCGCCGCACTGCTTGTACGGCAGGTTGCGCGCCAGGCCATAGAGGAAGCCGGCGGCGAAGAGATCGCCGGCGCCGGTGGTGTCGACGAGTTTTGCGATGGGAGCGGCCGGCGCGGCGACGGCGTCTTCAGCCGAAACCACCATGCAGCCCTTCTCGCTGCGGGTGACCACGCCGAGATTGACGTCATTGCGCAGCTGCTTCAGCGCGGTGTCGAAGTCCGAGGTCATGTAGAGCGAATGCAGCTCGGACTCGTTGGCGAAGACGATGTCGACGGTGCCGTTGCGCATCAAGGACAGGAACTCGTCGCGATAGCGATCGACGCAGAAGGAATCCGACAGCGTCAGCGCCACCTTGCGCCTGGCGTCATGGGCGATCTTGGCGGCCTTGACGAAGGCCTCCTTGGCGTTCTTGGGGTCCCACAGATAGCCCTCGAGATAGACGATGCCGGCGCCCGCGATCTCGGCCGGGTCGATGTCGGCGGGCGACAAATCCTGCGCGGCGCCGAGATAGGTGTTCATGGTGCGCTCGCCATCGCCGGTGACCAGGATGTAGGAGCAGCCGGTGGCGGGGCCGTCCTTGGCGGCGGGCGTGTTGAAGGCGACGCCGGCTGAGCGGATGTCGTGGACGTAGAGCTTGCCGATCTGGTCGTCCTTGACCTTGCCGACATAGGCGGCACGTGCGCCGAGGCTGCCGATGCCGACGATGGTGTTGGCGGCAGATCCCCCCGAGACTTCCGTCGCCGGGCCCATGTCGCCGTAGATGGCGGCGGCCCGCGCCTCGTCGATCAGCGACATGCTGCCCTTGGTCATGCCATGCTTGGCGAGGAAAGCCTCATCGGTCTTGACCAGCACGTCGAACAGCGCATTGCCGATCCCGAGAACGTCATATTTCACGTCAGCCATTCACCTTGATCCTCTTGCCGGATTGCGATTGCCGGGAAAATCCGCTTCCTGTCGGCCTGAAATCTGGCTCGCGGCCTATCACGACCGGGCCGGCACGGGCAAGCAACGGTATTATTAAAGAGCAATGATCCGCTCCTTCCTGACCGTCTCGACGGGAACACTGGCCTCGCGGCTGCTCGGTTTTGCCCGCGATTCCCTGATTGCGGCCCTGCTCGGCACCGGCGCGGTGGCGGATGCGTTTCTGGCCGCCTTCCAGCTCGTCAACGTGGTGCGGCGGCTGCTCAGCGAGGGAGCCCTGAACGCGGCGCTGATCCCGGCCTGGCTGCGCGTCCGTGACCGCGATGGCGCGGAAGCCGCCTCCGCCTTCGCGGGACGCGTGCTCGGCACGGTCAGCGCGGCCCTGATCGCGATCTCGGCCGTCATTGCGCTGGTGATGCCGCTGATCATCACGGTGATCGCGCCGGGATTTCTCGGAAGCCCCACGCTCGATCTCGCCGTCCAAAACGCGCGGCTGATGCTGCCCTATCTTGCCTTCGCCGGCCCCGTCACCGTGCTGATGGGGCTGCTCAACGCGCGAGGGCGCCTTGCGCTCACCGCGTTCTCGCCGCTGCTGTTCAACATCGCCCTGATCGCCGCGATTGCGGTGCTGCTCGTCTGGCACGCCGATGCAACCTCCGCCGCGTGGATGCTGGCGGCGACCGTCGGCATCGCCGGCCTTCTGCAGCTCGCCATGCTGCTGTCACAGCGCAGTGGACGGCTTGCGACCCCGTTGCGCGTCAGCTTCGACAAGGAGATGCGCGGCTTCTTCGCCAAGGCGATTCCCGGCATGATCGCGAGCTCAGGCCCGCAATGGCTGATGGTGGCAGGCGCGATCATCGCATCCGCCACGCCGTCCGCCGTCTCCTGGCTCTACTTCGCCAATCGCCTGATCGAACTGCCGCTCGGCATCGTCGGCGTCGCCATGGGCACGGTGCTGGTGCCGGAGCTGACGCGCGCCGTCACCGGCGGCGACCGCGACGCGGTGGCGCATGCGGAATCGCGCGCGCTGGAGCTCGCAGCCGGGTTGGCGCTGCCGGCAACCCTCGGCCTGATCGTGCTGGCCGGGCCGATCGTGCGGCTGTTGTTCGAGCATGGCGCCTTCAGCGCCGATGACAGCGCGGCCACCTCGCGCGCGCTGATGTGGCTGGCACTGGGCCTGCCGGCCCACGTGCTGATCAAGGCGCTGTCGCCGGCGTTCTATGCCCGCAGCGACACGATGACGCCGCTGCTCGCAACGGCCAAAGGCTTTGCGGTCGCGATCGCGCTCGCAGTGCTGCTCGGCCATTTTTTCGGCGCGAGCGGGATCGCCGCAAGCATCGCGGCCGGGGCCTGGAGCAGCGCGCTCTCGTTGCTGCGGAAGGGCACGGCCGAATTCGGCTTCTCGATCGACGCGAGCGCCCGCAAGCGGCTGCCGCGGATCGGGCTCGCCGCTGCCGCCATGGGCGCCCTGCTCTGGCTGACCGCGGGCCTGGCGCCTGCCGAAGCGCATGGCCTCGTCAAATTCATCGTTCTGGGCGTGCAGATCGCGGCCGGCATCGCCGTCTACGGCCTGCTCCTGCAAACCCTCGGCGCGGCCTCCTGGCGCGAGGCGGCTGCCGCATTCAGGCGGCCCGCACATTAGAGCGTCCGTCGGCCGGGTCTTCACCTCTCCCATGGGAGAGGTGGAATTACCCTTGACGGGGCAGCGCCGCTGTTGGAAACGACGGCCCGAATACATCCAGGAACACTCGCCATGCCATTCGTTGAACGGGTCTTTTCGGGCGTCCAGCCGACGGGCAATCTGCACCTCGGCAATTACCTCGGCGCGATCGTCAACTTCGTGAAGATGCAGGAAACCCACAACTGCATCTATTGCGTCGTCGACATGCACGCGATCACGCAGGGCGTGGACGTCTGGGGCGGACCGGCCGAGCTCGCGCGCAACACCCGCGAGGTGACCGCGGCGTTCATCGCCAGCGGCATCGATCCGAACAAGCACATCGTGTTCAACCAGAGCCAGGTCTCCGGCCACGCCGAGCTCGCCTGGATCTTCAACTGCGTCGCGCGCATGGGCTGGCTGGGCCGCATGACCCAGTTCAAGGAGAAGGCCGGCAAGGACCGCGAGAACGCGTCCGTGGGTCTGTTCGACTATCCCGTGCTGATGGCCGCCGACATCCTGCTTTACCGCGCCACCCACGTTCCGGTCGGCGAGGACCAGAAGCAGCATCTCGAGCTCTCGCGCGACATCGCGCAGAAGTTCAACAACGACTTTGGCGACTCGATCCGTAACCTCGGTGCCAATGACGGCCTGTTCTTCCCACTGCCGGAACCCCTGATCACGGGACCGGCGACGCGCGTGATGAGCTTGCGCGACGGCACCAAGAAGATGTCGAAGTCGGATGCTTCTGACAATTCGCGCATCAACCTCACCGACGATGCCGACACCATCGCGCAGAAGATCCGCAAGGCGAAGACCGATCCGGAGCCGCTGCCGTCAGAGGAAAAGGGCCTGGAAGCGCGTCCCGAGGCCGACAATCTCGTCGGCATCTTCGCGGCGCTCTCCGGCCGTCCCAAAGCGGACGTGCTCAGGGAATTCGGCGGCGGGCAGTTCTCCAGCTTCAAGAACGCGCTGGCGGAGCTGTGCGTCACCAAGCTCGCGCCGATCGCCGGCGAAATGAAGCGCCTTGTCGCCGACCCCGGCCATATCGACGCCATCCTGAACGAGGGTGCCGACCGGGCCCGCGCCATCGCCGACGAGACCATGAAGCTCTCGAAGGACATCGTCGGCTTCATCCGCCGGCGCTGACGATCGCTGCTGCGAAGTCTGGCCGATGCTACGGCGTCGGCCGACGTCCCCTCTCCCAATCGAACAGGGAGTGTGGCAGCATGCCAGTTGTGCACACGCCGGAACATGCATGACCAGCAAGCGACTTTGCTTCGAGCCGGGTCACAAGCCCAAATGCCTCGTCATCGTCGACGACACCGCCGAATGGGACCGCGCGGTCTATTACGCCAGCCGCTGGGCGATCCGCGCCGGCGGCGGCGTGGTGATGCTGCGCATCATCGAGCCTGAACAACAGACCCAGGAATGGCTTGGTGTCGCCGACATCATGCGCGCCGAAGCGCGTGAGGCTGCGGAAGCCGCACTCGACCACGCCGCCGGCCGTGCCAACGGCATCGCCGCGATCACGCCGGAACGGGTGATCCGAGAAGGCGCGGCGATGGAGCAGCTGCTCGCGGTGATCGACGAGGACCCCGACATCGCCATGCTGGTGCTCGCCGCCAGCCCCGGCGCAGAGGGGCCGGGACCTCTGGTCAACCTGCTGGCGCATACGCTGGGCACGTTTCCGGTGCCGGTGACGGTCATTTCCGGCGCACTCAGCGACGAAAGCGTGGATTCGCTATCGTAGCGCTTTGCACGGAGCGAAGCGACACGCGAAGCGGGGTGGGGTGGGGTGACGGTCTATCCTCATCGAACAGTGCCCGTGTGGAGAGATCACCCCACCCCGCTCGCGCTTCGCGCAATCGACCCTTCCCCTCCAGGGGAGGGTAAGCGGAGCTCAACCCTCTGAGAATCTTGAACTAATATCCCACGTCCCCTTGATCGTGCGTTCGCCGTCGCCATCTGCTAGGAAATAGGCCACGCGCCGGCCTTGAACCGGCGACGTCTGGAGAAAACCATGTTCATTCAAACCGAAGCCACCCCCAATCCCGCCACGCTGAAGTTCATTCCTGGCCGCACCGTGGTCGACGGCAGCCCGATGGAATTCGCGAGCCGCGAAGCGGCCGCGCAGTCGCCATTGGCCGAAAAGCTGTTCGAGGTGCCCGGCGTCACCGGCGTGTTCTACGGATCGGACTTCATCACCGTGACCAAAGCGAACGGTGAATGGCAGCAGCTCAAGCCCGCGATCCTCGGCGCCATCATGGAGCACTACATGTCCGGCGCGCCTCTGCTCGCCGACGGCGCAGCTCAGAGCGCTGCCGATCTCGACGACGAGGACGAGTTCTTCGACGAGTCCGATGCCGAGACCGTCGACATGATCAAGGATCTGATCGAGACCCGCGTGCGGCCCGCCGTCGCCAACGACGGCGGCGACATCACCTTCCGCGGCTTCAAGGACGGTATCGTCTATCTCAACATGAAGGGCTCCTGCGCCGGCTGCCCGTCCTCGACCGCGACGCTCCAGCACGGCATCCAGAACCTGCTCAAGCACTTCGTGCCCGACGTGGTCGAAGTCCGGCCGATGTGAGCGGTAGGTGAGTAGCGAATGGCGAATAGGATTCCGATCGGCTAGACTATTCGCTGTTCGCCAACCGCCAACCGCTTTTCCATGCTGATCCTTGCCATCGATACCGCGCTCGAGGCGTGCGCGGCCGCCGTGCTCGATACCGACGCCGGCGAGCTGCTTGCGCAGGAGCAGCTCCTCATGAAGCGCGGTCATGCCGAGGCGCTGATGCCGATGATCGCGCGCGTGATGCAATCGGCCAATCTCGCCTTCACCGCGCTCGGCCGCATCGCCGTCACAATCGGCCCCGGCAGCTTCACCGGCCTGCGCGTCGGCATCTCGGCCGCCCGCGGCCTTGCGCTCGCGGCGAAGCGGCCGGCCGTCGGGCTGACGACGTTGTCGGCCTACGCGGCCGCCGTCGTCGGCCAGAGCAAATCGGCACCGGTGATCTCGGCGATCGATGCGCGGCACGATCACGTCTATTTCCAGATCGTCGCCGGCGACGGCAGCCAGCTGGTGCGGCCGGCCGTTGCTTCCATCGACGAGGCGATCGCGGCCTCGCAATTCGGCGCGCCGCATCTGGTCGGCAACGCCGCAAACATCCTCGCCGATCGCTGGCCGAAGGATGCACCGCAACCCGTCGCGGTCGACGCGCAGGCCGCGCCCGATATCGGCTGGGTCGCATGGCTTGGCGCGGCCGCCGATCCCGAGACAAATCCGGCGCGGCCGTTCTATCTGAAGGCGCCCGATGCAAAGCCGGCCGCACAGCCGCCGCTCGCGGCTCAAGCCGCAACCCCATGATGAGATGGCTGTCGGAATGGTGGCGCGGCGGCACGGCCGCCGTCGAGCCCGCTTCCGCGCGTGATGCCGTGCGGCTCGCGCAGCTTCACGGCGCCTCGTTCGCGCACGGCTGGGGCGAAGGCGAGTTCGAGACCATGCTCAGCGAGCGCAATACGCTGGTGCATCGGCTGCGCCTCGGTCGCAAGACGATCGGCTTTGCGGTGTCGCGGATCGGCGCAGACGAAGCGGAGATCCTCTCGATCGCGGTCGACCAGGCCCATCGCGGCCGCGGCCTCTCCCGCACCCTGCTGATGACCCATCTCGGTCATCTCGCCGGGCGCGGCGTGCGCACGATATTTCTCGAAGTCGAGGAAAATAACCAGCCGGCGCGGCGGCTCTACGATCGAGCCGGATTCATGGTGGTCGGACGCCGCGAACGCTACTATAAGCAGCCGAACGGGGAACAATTGAACGCCCTTCTGATGCGACGTGACTTGTCGTAATATTGATGGCAGATAGCGCCCCGTCAGGCAGACAACACATGACCGGACTTAAAGCTTCCGCCGCATCCAAGGCCTCCGGCATCGAGGCGCGCTGTGCCGCCACCGGCATGCGCATGACCGAGCAACGCCGCGTCATCGCGCGCGTGCTGGCGGAGGCTGTCGATCATCCCGACGTCGAGGAATTGTACCGGCGCTGCGTCGCCGTCGACGACAAGATCTCGATCTCGACCGTGTATCGCACCGTAAAACTGTTCGAGGATGCCGGCATCATCGAGCGGCATGACTTCCGCGAAGGCCGCGCGCGCTACGAGACGATGCGCGACAGCCACCACGACCACCTCATCAATCTGCGCGACGGCAAGGTGATCGAGTTCACCTCCGAGGAGATCGAGAAGCTGCAGGCGGAGATCGCCCGCAAGCTCGGCTACAAGCTGGTCGACCACCGGCTCGAGCTCTATTGCGTCCCACTCGACGACGACAAGCCGACGTCTTGATGGGCAAAGCTTTCGGTGACCTCTCTTCACCTCTCCCCAACGGGGAGAGGTCGATTTGCGAAGCAAATCGGGTGAGGGGCCTCCGGTCCCACGAGAGATCAGATCCCCTCACCCGGCGCTTCGCGCCGACCTCTCCCTTTGGGAGAGGTGGCACCGTCCGCACCGCACCAAGTCATCTCAATCTCACCGCGAACTGATGTCCATCGACCTCATCATCTTCGATTGCGACGGCGTGCTCGTGGACAGCGAGGTCATCTCCTGCCGCGCGCATGCCGATGTGCTGACGCGGCACGGCTATCCGATCACATCCGAGCAGGTGTTCACGCGCTTCCTCGGCCGCTCGACAAAACAGGCGAATCTCGAGATCGAGACCGAACTCGGTCGCAAGCTGCCCGAGGCCTATCACGGCGATCTTCAGGACGAGCTGTTTCGCGCATTCGAAGCCGACCTCGAAGCGATCCGCGGCATTCACGACGTGCTCGACGTCGTGACGCAATCTGTCTGCGTTGCCTCGAGCGGCTCGCATCAGCGCATGCAGGTAAGCTTGGGGAGCACCGGCCTCCATGAGCGCCTTGCGCCAAACATCTTCTCGTCCTCGCAGGTCAAGAACGGCAAGCCGGCGCCGGACCTGTTCCTGTTCGCAGCCAGCGAAATGGGCGTGCCGCCCGAACGTTGCGTCGTGATCGAGGACAGCCTGGCCGGCATCGCCGGGGCGCGCGCGGCCGGCATGACCGTGTTCGGCTTTTACGGTGGCAGCCATTGTGGGGCCGGTCATGACGAGACCCTGCGCCAGGCCGGCGCCGACCTGACCTTTGCCGACATGCATCAGCTGCCCGAGCTGGTCCGGCGCGTCGAGGCGGACGCCCTGACGGGCTGATTTGGGGGCAAAACCTCTGGATTCGGCACCTCACGCTGGCGCTCGCCCGGAATGACGGCCCAACGACCCCCATTCGCTGGATTTTCCCCCCTCCAACCTATATCTGAGGGCCGTCCTCCACCTCCATTCCGGGTTCCATGACGCCGCCGCGCAAGCTGCACATCAAATCTTATGGCTGCCAGATGAACGTCTACGATGCCCAGCGCATGGTGGACACGCTGGCCCCGGAAGGATTCGTGGAGACGGCCAACGCCGAGGACGCCGACCTCGTCATCCTCAACACCTGCCATATCCGCGAGAAGGCGTCGGAAAAGGTCTATTCCGAGCTCGGGCGCCTGCGCGTCGCCAAGAACGAGGCCGCACGCGGCGGCCGGACGATGCAGATCGCAGTCGCGGGCTGCGTGGCGCAGGCCGAAGGTAGCGAGATCGCGCGCCGCGCGCCCGTCGTCGACGTCGTGGTCGGTCCGCAGAGCTATCATCACCTTCCGGAGCTTCTGAAGCGCGCGCGCGACGAAGGCCGCGCGATCGAGACCGAATTTCCGGCCGCGGACAAGTTCGGCTTCCTCGCGCAGCCGAAACCCGATGCGATCCGCGCCCGCGGCATTTCCGCCTTCGTCACGGTGCAGGAAGGCTGCGACAAGTTCTGCACCTTCTGCGTGGTGCCCTATACGCGCGGCGCGGAAGTGTCGCGTCCTGTGGCAAGGATCGTCGACGACGTGAAGCGGCTTGCCGACAACGGCGTGCGCGAGCTCACGCTGATCGGGCAGAACGTGAACGCCTATCACGGCGACGGACCCGACGGAAAAACCTGGCCGCTCGGCCGGCTGCTCGAACATCTAGCGGCAATTCCCGGCATCGCGCGGCTGCGTTATTCGACCAGCCATCCAAGCGACGTCGATGACAGTCTGATCGCGGCCCATCGCGATCTCGAGGCCTTGATGCCGTTCGTGCACCTGCCGGTGCAGTCGGGCTCGGACCGGATTCTGGCGGCCATGAACCGGAAACATACCGCCGATGATTATCTTCGTGTCATCGACCATTTCCGGGCCGCGCGCCAAGACATTGCTTTTTCATCAGATTTTATCGTGGGCTTCCCCGGCGAGAGCGAGCAAGATTTTCTCGCCACCCTCGCGCTTGTCACGCAAATCGGCTACGCTGCGGCTTATTCGTTCAAATACTCCGCCCGGCCGGGAACGCCGGCCGCGGACATGCAGGAGACGGTGTCCCCTTCCGAGATGGACCAGCGATTGGAGCGGCTCCAGGAACTGATCGACAGCCAGCAATCGGCCTTCAACAAGGCTGCGATTGGCTCAACGGTCGACGTGCTGTTCGAGCGTCCGGCCCGCAAGGACGGCCAGATCGTCGGCCGAACCGCCTTCCTCCAGCCTGCGCATGTGATGGCCTCGCCCGACATCATCGGACAAATCCTGCCGGTCCGGATCGACAGCCTCGAGCGCTACAGCTTCCTCGGCGAGCTCGCCACACCGCGCACCGCGCGCGAGCCCGCTTTATCAACCATCGCCACGGGAGCCTGAACCCTTGCCAAAAAGCGCATCGGATTCGCCTTCGTTCGCTCCCAGCCGCAAATTTGACCGCGACATGCAAGTTCCGCCCGAGACCCAGGTCGTCATCGACTTCGACGACAATCGCGCCGCATCGGCGCTGGTCGGCCCCTACGGCCAGCACCTCGCGCAGATCGAGCGACGGCTCGGCGTCGTCGTCGATTCCAAGGGCAACCACATCACCATCGGTGGCTCGCGTGACGGCTGCGATGCCGCGCGCCGCGTGCTGGAAATGCTCTACGCCCAGGCGGTGAAGGGGCAGGACCTCGACCAGGGCGAGGTCGAAGGCGCGATTCGCGCCGTGATCGCGCAGGGCTCGCTGTTCGAGTTCGACGCCAAGTCGGCCAAATCGACCTTCGACAGCATCAATTTGCGCAAGCGCCCGGTGCGCGCGCGCACCGCCGCACAGGACTCCTACATCCGCGCGCTGAAGCGCCACGAGCTGGTGTTCGGTATCGGGCCTGCCGGCACCGGCAAGACCTGGCTCGCGGTTGCGCATGCCGCGCAATTGTTCGAGCGCAAGGAGGTCGACAAGATCATCCTGTCGCGCCCGGCGGTGGAAGCCGGCGAGCGGCTCGGCTTCTTGCCCGGCGATCTCCGCGAGAAGGTCGATCCCTATCTGCGCCCGATCTATGACGCGCTGTACGATCTCATGGACGCGCGCATCGTCGAGCGCGCGCTCCAGACCGGCGAGATCGAGATCGCGCCGCTCGCCTTCATGCGCGGCCGCACGCTCACCAATGCCGCCATCATCCTGGACGAGGCGCAGAACACCACGTCGATGCAGATGAAGATGTTCCTGACCCGTCTCGGCGAGAACAGCCGCATGATCGTGACCGGCGACCCCTCGCAGATCGACCTGCCGAACGGCCAGACCTCGGGTCTCGCCGAGGCGACCCGTCTGCTGGGCGGCGTCGAAGGCATTGCGCAAGTTCATTTCAAAGCCGAGGACGTGATCCGCCACGAGCTCGTGGCGCGGATCGTCGCCGCCTATGAAGGGTCGCCGCAGCGGCCGGCCAACGGCAAATCCTGACGAGACAGCAACCGGACCATGCGGGCGCGGACGCCGGCGCCTTTTCGTTCCGAACAAAGACAATGTCACACCCCAACCTTCCCATGACCGAGGTCCTCGTCGTCGCCGATTGCTGGCAGCGCGAACCCGATTCCGAAGCCGTGATCCAGCGCGCGGTCGCGGCCGCCGCCGAGAGTGTCGACGAAGACGTTGCGGAGGCGGAAGTGGCCGTGATGCTGACCGACGATGCCGGCATCCGCACGCTCAACAGCAACTGGCGCGGTATCGACAAGCCGACCAACGTGCTGTCGTTTCCCGCACTCCAGCCCGAAGGCGAATGGAAGGAAGGCGATGCGCCGCGCATGCTCGGCGACATCGCGATCGCCTACGAGACCATGCGGCGCGAGGCCGACGAGGAAAAGAAGCCGTTCGACCACCATCTGAGCCATCTCGCCGTGCACGGTTTCCTGCACCTGATCGGCTACGACCACGAGAACGACGACGACGCGGAGGAGATGGAAGCGCTGGAGACGCAGATCCTGGCTCATCTCGGCATTCCCGATCCCTATGCCGACCGCGCGGGGACGCACTGACATGCCGGATTCCGAGCCGATCCACGACAATCCCCGCAACACGCCCAATTTGCCCGCCGTGGTGACGCCAGGCGAGGTGCTGCGCCCGACCGCCGAAGGCTGGCTACTGCGCGCCATCCGCACGCTGTTCGGCTGGAAGGCGGGATCGGTACGCGACGATCTCCAGGTCGTGCTCAACGCCGCGACGCCCGACGACACCGGCTTCTCCGCCGTCGAGCGCACCATGCTGCGCAACATCCTCGGTCTGCACGAGCGCCGCATCGCGGACGTCATGGTGCACCGCGCCGACATCATCGCGGTGAAGCGCGACATTCCGCTCGGCGAGTTGATGGACCGCTTCGAAAGCGCCGGCCATTCGCGCCTCGTCGTCTACAACGAGACGCTCGACGATCCCGTCGGCATCGTCCATATCCGCGACCTGCTCGCGTTCATGACCGCGCGGGCACGCGTGTCGGACGCCGCCAAGACCAAGCGCAAGAAGCCGCTGCCGGCCGGCCTCGACCTTCGTACCGTCGATCTTGCGCTGCCGCTCGAGGATGCGCGCATCATCCGCAAGCTGCTCTACGTGCCGCCGTCGATGCGGGCGATCGACCTGCTCGCGCAGATGCAGGCCACGCGCATCCATCTGGCGCTGGTGGTCGACGAATATGGCGGCAGCGACGGACTGGTCTCGCTCGAGGACATCGTCGAGCAGATCGTCGGCGAGATCGACGACGAGCATGACAGCGACGAGCCGCCCTCGATCGTGCGCCTGCCCGACAACGCCTTCATCGCCGACGCCCGCGCCAGCCTCGACGACGTCCGCACCGTGATCGGCGAAGACTTCGTCACCGGCGAAGCCGGCGAGGAAGTCGAGACGCTGGGCGGCTATCTCGTCAGCTTCGTCGGGCGCCTGCCGGTGCGCGGCGAGGTGATCTCGGGCCCCGGCAATTACGAGGTCGAGGTGCTCGACGCCGATCCGCGCCGCGTCAAGCGGCTGCGGATCGCGACGCGGAAGGAACGCCCCGCGCCGCGCACCCAGCGCGAGAGCCGACGCCGCGAGGCCGCGCCGGACAGCGGTCAACCGCCGGCCAGTGACACGCCGACCCCGCCGCCGAGCGACGGGACCGGTCCACAGTGAGCGCGTTCCAGCGACTCCGGCAGATTGCGCTTGCCATCATCCTCACCTGGGGATGGAAGCGCGCCCTCATCGCGATGGCCGCCGGCGCGCTGTCGGTGCTGGCGCTGGCGCCGTTCAACGCCTTCCCGGTGCTGTTCCTCACATTCCCGGTGCTGGTCTGGCTGATCGACGGCGCCGGCGCCGGACGATACGGCGGGGTCCCCGCCGCGGCGCTGACCGGCTACTGGTTCGGGCTCGGCTATTTCGTCCCCGGCCTCTACTGGATCGGCTACGCCTTCTTCGTCGACGCCGACGTGTTCGCATGGCTGACGCCGTTCGCCGTGCTGGGCCTGCCGGCCTATCTGTCCATCTTCACGGCGATCGGATTTGCGCTCGCCCGCCTGCTCTGGACCAAGAACGCCACGCGCGTGCTTGCGCTCGCGGCAAGCCTCACCATCGCCGAATGGCTGCGCGGTCACGCGCTGACCGGGTTCCCCTGGAACGCGTTCGGCTATGCGCTGTCCGAACCGCTGCCGCTGGCGCAGACGGCGTCGCTGATCGGCCTGTGGGGCATGACGTTCCTGACGGTTGCGATCTTTGCGAGCCCTGCGACGCTGATCGACCGCACGCCAGACCGCCGCGTAGCCTGGCACGCGTCGGCCGCCGCAGTTGCGCTTCTGATTGTCATGAGCATCTTCGGCGCGATCCGCCTGTCGCTGCATCCGACCACGATGGTCGCGGGCGCCAAGCTGCGCCTGATGCAGCCGAACCTCCAGCAGGACGCAAAATTCAACTACGCCGCCAAGGCGGAGGTGATGAAGAAATACCTGGCGCTGTCGGACCGCGCCTCCGGACCGCAATCGACCGGCGTGCGCGATGCCACTATCCTGATCTGGCCGGAATCCGCCTTTCCGTTCTTCCTGACCCGCGAAGCCGACGCGATGGCGCAAATCGCCGAGCTGCTGCCGAAGGGCACGGTGCTGATCACGGGTTCGGTCCGCGCGCCCGACCTGCCGCGGGGAACACCGATCACGCGTGCCTATAACTCGATCTACGTGATCGATCACGATGGCAGCGTGCTCGCGGTCTACGACAAGCTGCATCTGGTGCCGTTCGGAGAATTTCTTCCCTACCAGGACCTGATGGAGAAGCTCGGCTTCGAACAGCTCACGCGTGTGCGCGGCGGCTTCATCGCCGGCACCGTGCGGCATGCGCTGCAGGTCGCGGGCGCGCCGCCCGCGCTGCCGCTGATCTGCTACGAAGCAATCTTTCCCGGCGAGGTTGCCGGACGCAACGAGCGTCCGGGCTGGATCGTGAACCTCACCAATGACGGCTGGTTTGGCATTTCGACCGGACCCTATCAGCATCTGGAGCAGGCGCGGATGCGCGCGATCGAGCTCGGCTTGCCGCTGGTCCGCTCCGCCAATACCGGCGTCTCCGCGGTGATCGATCCGGCGGGACGAACCGTCGCCAGCCTCGGTCTCGGCGTCGAAGGCATTTTGGATGCAACCCTGCCCGCCGCGATCCCGCCGACGATCTATGCGCGGGTGGGCGACGTGCCCGCAGCCGTGCTCGTCGCGCTGGCCATGCTTCTCGCGGTCCGCCGACGTGTTGCCAAACGGCACCCCTGATCCCGCCGTCACCGCCGAGGCGGCCGGAATCCTTTGACAACCGTGGTCCCACGGTTGACAGACTGCACGCGGGTTCCTCATTCTGCACCGGCTGCGAAAGACAGCGGTGCATTGCTAAATTTCTCCGCAATGTTTCCCAATAACAGGGTTTGATTTTGACGATGCTTGCACCTGAGGCATTCTTTCTGATTGCGCCGAAGGTGATGTTTGGAGGGCTGAGGAAATGTCGAAAGCGCCCAACCCTGTTGACAAGTATGTCGGCAGTCGCGTGCGAATGCGCCGCATCATGTTGGGCATGAGCCAGGAGAAGCTCGGTGAAGCTTTAGGCCTGACTTTCCAGCAGATCCAGAAATACGAGAAGGGCACGAACCGGGTCGGCGCGAGCCGCATCCAGCAGATTGCCGAAATTCTCCAGGTGCCTGTGTCTTTCCTGTTCGAGGGCGGACCGAGCGGTGTGGCCGGGCCGGACGGCTTCGCGGAAGGCGCCTCGCCCTCCTACGTCTCCGACTTCCTCGCGACCTCCGAAGGTCTCGCTTTGACCAAGGCGTTCACCCGAATCACCGATTCGAAGATGCGCCGCTCCATCGTCGATCTCGTCGAGCAGATCGCCGCCCGCGAGGGTCCCGACAAGCGCTGAGGCGCGCCAGCTCAATCCGAATTGAGGCTGCGCCAAATCTGGCCTATGTCGTCATTTGCGGCCGCGCCTTGATGCGCGTTCTCCCGGATGATGCGATTCAAAGGCATAGATGCGCCCATGGCGAGCTCCAACTGGTTCGATACCCAAACTATTCTCGACGGCATCCGACGCTGGGTGGAGATCGAGACGCCGACGGAGGCGCCCGAACAGGTCAACAGGCTGGTGTCGCTGGTCGCGGATCATTATCGCGATCTGCCCGTCACGCTCGAGCGCATCGCCGGCGTCGACGGCTGCGGCGATCATCTCCTGGCACGCTCGGCCTGGGGCCAGGACCAGCCCGGCATCCTGGTGCTGAGCCACCTCGATACCGTTCACCCCCTGGGATTCATCGAGCGCCTGCCGTTCAAGGTCGAAGGCGACATCGCATTCGGTCCCGGCATCTACGACATGAAGGGCGGCGCCTATATCGCCCATCACGCGTTTGCGGCGCTTTGTGCCACGGCCGAGCGTTCGCCGCTCGGCATCACCCACTTGTTCACCTCCGACGAGGAGATCGGCAGCCCCACCTCGCGCGCACTGATCGAGAAGGAAGGGCGCAAGGCCAAATACGTGCTGGTGACGGAGCCGGCGCGCGACGGCGGCAAGATCGTCACCGGACGCAAGGGCGTCGGGCGCTTCCAGGTGTTCATCAAGGGCGTGCCGGCGCATGCCGGCTCGCGGCCCGAGGACGGCCGCAGCGCCGTCCGCGAGCTCGCCAACGTCATCCTGGCGCTGGAGGGGATGAACGACCCGGCGCGCGGCGTCTCCGTGAATGTCGGTGTGGTCCGCGGCGGCACGCGCCCCAACGTGACGCCGGAAGAGGCCTATGCCGAAATCGATCTGCGCGTGCCGAGCTTCACCGATGCGGACGAATTCGTCGGCAAGATCCTCGGGCTGAGGTCGAAGACGGACGGCGTCACCGTCAAGGTCACGGGCGAGCTCAATCGGCCGCCCTACGAGAAGGGCAATGCAGGCGCCTCGCTGTACGAGCACGCCAAGACGCTCGCCGCGGAGATCGGCTTCGATCTGGTCGACACCTACACGGGCGGCGGCTCGGACGGCAATTTCACCGCTCCCTACACCGGCACGCTCGACGGGCTCGGCGTCGACGGCAAGGGCGCGCACACCCATTATGAGCAGCTCTATGTCTCGTCGCTCGAACCGCGCGCGCGGCTGCTCCATCGCCTGTATCAGACGCTGCGATGAGCGAACGCAAGTCGGATCCCGAGCGCGACGACAGCGAACGCGCCTTCTTCGGACGCCGCAAAGGCCACAAGCTCAGGCAGCACCAGGCCGAGTTGATCGATCATCTGCTGCCGCATCTTGCGCTCGACATCGCTGGCGAGAGGCCGGCTGAGGCCCGCGAGATCTTCGATCCTGCGGCGGAGGATGTGCGGCTCGAGATCGGTTTTGGCGGCGGCGAGCATCTCGCAGCCGAGGCACAGAACTTCGCCACGACCGGCTTCATCGGCTGCGAGCCCTATGTCAACGGCATGGCGAAGATCCTCGCGCAGATCGAGGCCGCCAACATCGCCAATATCCGCCTGTTCGCCGGCGACGCCGCCGAGCTGCTGGCCTGGCTGCCGAAGGAATCGCTGTCGCGGATCGACCTGATCCATCCGGATCCCTGGCCGAAGCGGCGGCACTGGAAACGGCGTTTCGTCCAGGACAGGACGATCGCCGCAATGGCGCGCGTGCTGAAGCCCGGCGGCGAATTCCGCTTCGTCTGCGACATCGACGATTATTGCGCCTGGACGCTGTCGCATCTGGCGCGCTCGGCGGATTTCGAATGGCTTGCGGAGCGCGCCGACGATTTCCGGCAGCCATGGGACGGCTACACGATGACGCGCTACGGCCGGAAGGCCGCGCGCGAAGGACGCAAGGCGGCTTACCTGCGGTTCAGGCGGCTCTAGATCGTCTGCCGGTTGCGCCAGAAATTCACGACGCGTTCGGCCGT
The DNA here is from genome assembly GCF_058807535.1 of Bradyrhizobium sp. GW821-FHT12B03. Lineage (NCBI taxonomy): Bacteria > Pseudomonadati > Pseudomonadota > Alphaproteobacteria > Hyphomicrobiales > Nitrobacteraceae > Bradyrhizobium > Bradyrhizobium sp. GW821-FHT12B03. Next base: position 115,971 of record NZ_JBXAQU010000009.1, on the reverse strand, counting down.
CGTCGGCATCAGGCGCGTGAAGTTCATGCGGGCGGCCTCGAGGTCGGCATCGGCAGGGGTGCGATGCGGACCGTACCACAGCAGGATGAGTGCGCGCACCGTGGGCCAGCCGAGATTCAGCACGCGCCCCAGGATCAGGATCGGATCGTAGCGGTCGCCCGCGATCAGGCGGTCGAGGATCGCGAGGCGGACGCCGGCCATCGCCGAAAGCGAGGCGATCGATTCCTCGTATTTGTTTGCCTTGGCAAAGCCGAGCAGCGCGCTCTCGCCGAGATGCCCCTCGCGATGCAAGGCGAGCACCGTGCGCTGCGCCGCCGAGAAATCGCGCCGCGGTCCGGGCGGCAGCGCGGCCTCCTCGATCGCCGCCATGGCGCGTTTGATCTCGACCTTGCGCGCGGGATTGACCACGCTGGAGAGGCGGCGGCGGATGACGTCGAGCGTGCCGTCGAGAAGCTCTTTGAGGTGCTCGCCCGAAAGATCGTTGCGCTGGCCGATCCTGAGCGTCAGCACGCCGTCCTGCGCGGCACGCTTGATCAGCTCGGAATAGCTGCCGGGCGAGAACACGGCCCCGGCATTGCCCGCGGCGCGGCGCACCACGTCGCGATCGCCGCGCTCGACCAGCACGTCGGTGACGACAGAGGGCAGGACGGGGCGTTCCGTCATCGCCAGCAGATGACCCTGGCCCTTCAGCCGCGCGATCTCGACCAGCGCGGCCTCGTCGAGCACGGGCGAGCGGCGCAGCACGGGGCCTGCCACCATGATCTCGTTTTCGCGCGCGAGCTGATTCACCAGGTGCCGCGGCGCGTTGTCCAGGTGCGAGAGGCGCTCGGCGAGATCGACGCGCGAGGCGAGCTCGGCATGCGGGACGAGATCGATCAGGAGATCGTCGAAGAGATCGATGAGCTCGGGCCGGAGCTTGGCAGGATCCTGGAAGAACAGCTCGGCGATGGCCCGCGCGATTTCGCCACGGCGCCTGGGGTCGCCGCGTTTGACGATATCGTCCAGTCCGGGAATGAGCGACGTGGCAACGGTCATGGAAACGCAAACTCGTACAGGGCACGCCGCGGGTGCGCCCTTGGTCCAAGTCGCCCCACAATCAGGGAATTTAGGCTTGGTTGATGAAGGAAGCGTTGCGCGCGGGACCGCTCGACGGGCGCAAAAAGCCTCGCCTGCCCTGCGATGGGCCTTGTCCGGGAGGGCGGAACGGGCTATATCAGCGCCAATTCATCTTCTCATACGATCCGCGTAGTGAGAGTGGGCCCGAAAGGACCCGCTCTTTTTTGTTACCTGAGCGCGGCTTGGCGGAAGATGTGGCCCGGCGAGCTGCCGGGAGAGTTCCGAAGCGGGCTTTGAAATCTTAATCAAGCCTTAACCATCGAGCGCCTTGACCCTGGATATGACCGAACCGACCACTGGTTCCACGGATGCCGAGTTGCTGGCCGAGCCGAGGCTCGTGGTCGAGCCGGGCGTCGCGGCACGGGTGTCCGCGGTGGCAGCTCCCGTGCTCCAGGGCATGGGATACCGCCTGGTGCGGATCCGTATTTCCGGGGAGGCCGGCTGCACCGTGCAGATCATGGCCGAGCGGCCGGACGGCACGATGCAGATCGAGGATTGCGAGGCGATCTCGCGGGCGCTGTCGCCCGTGCTCGACGTCGCCGACCCCATTGATCGCGCCTATCGGCTGGAAATCTCCTCGCCGGGGATCGACCGCCCCCTGGTGCGGCGGTCCGATTTCGAGCGCTATGCCGGGCATCTGGTGAAAGTCGAGATGGCGGTCGCCCATGAGGGCCGGAAGCGGTTCCGCGGCATGATCGGCCCGGTCGAAGGCGACCGCGTGCATCTGCATCGCGACGACGTCAAGGCGGACGAGGAACGCGACGTTCTCCTGACGATGGAGGATATCAGCGAGGCCCGTCTGGTGCTGACCGATGAGCTGATCGCCGAATCGATGCGCCGTGGCAAGGCCGCGGCACGCGAGATGCGCCGCAATCTCGGCCTGGAGCCGCCGGCTGCGCCTCACGCGAAGATCAGCGAAAAAACGACCAAGAACACCAAGCCGGTCAAGAAGCCGGCACCGACCAATACGAAGAAGCATCGCCTGGCCGCCGAACGCGCGCGGCGCGGCGAGATCGAGCCTGACGAAGGAGACTAGCCATGGCAGTCAGCGCCAATCGACTCGAATTGCTCCAGATCGCGGACGCCGTCGCCCGCGAGAAATCGATCGACCGCGGCATCGTCATCGCGGCGATGGAGGACGCCATCGCCAAGGCGGCGCGGGCCCGCTACGGCAGCGAGACTGACGTTCATGCCGAGATCGACCCGAAAAAGGGCGAGCTGCGGCTGTCGCGCCACATGCTGGTGGTCGAGAAGGTCGAAAACCATTCCAACCAGATTTCGCTGGTGGATGCGCAGCGCGCCAATCCCGGCGCGCAGGTTGGCGACACCATCGCCGACACGCTGCCGCCGTTGGAATACGGCCGCATCGCCGCGCAGTCGGCCAAGCAGGTAATCGTGCAGAAGGTGCGCGAGGCCGAGCGCGACCGGCAATACCAGGAATTCAAGGACCGCATCGGCGACATCGTCAACGGCGTCGTCAAGCGCGTCGAATATGGCAGCGTGATCGTCGATCTCGGCCGCGGCGAAGCGATCATCCGCCGCGACGAGATGCTGCCGCGCGAAGTGTTCCGCAACGGCGACCGCGTTCGCGCCTACATCTTCGACGTCCGCCGCGAGACGCGCGGCCCGCAGATCTTCCTGTCCCGCACCCATCCGCAGTTCATGGCGAAGCTGTTCGCGCAGGAAGTGCCGGAAATCTACGACGGCATCGTCGAGATCAAGGCAGTGGCCCGCGATCCCGGCTCGCGCGCGAAAATCGGCGTGATTTCCCGCGATTCCTCGGTCGATCCGGTCGGCGCCTGCGTCGGCATGCGCGGCTCGCGCGTGCAGGCCGTGGTGAACGAATTGCAGGGCGAGAAGATCGACATCATTCCCTGGTCGCCCGACATCGCGACCTTCGTGGTCAACGCGCTGGCGCCGGCCGAAGTCTCCAAGGTCGTCATCGACGAGGACCGCGAGCGCATCGAGGTCGTCGTTCCCGACACCAACAACCAGCTCTCGCTGGCGATCGGCCGCCGCGGCCAGAACGTGCGTCTGGCCTCGCAGCTCACCGGCTGGGACATCGACATCCTGACCGAGCAGGAGGAATCGGAGCGCCGCCAGGCCGACTTCGAGAACTCCACCCGCGTCTTCATGGAATCGCTCAACGTCGACGAAGTGGTCGGCCAGTTGCTGGCGTCCGAAGGCTTCACCTCGGTCGAGGAACTCGCGATGGTCGACATCAAGGAGCTTGCCGGCATCGAGGGTTTTGACGAGGAGACCGCGCAGGAGCTGCAGAACCGCGCCCGCGAATATCTCGAGCAGCAGGAAGCCGAGCTCGAGGCCAAGCGCGTGGAACTCGGCGTCGAGGACGCCCTCAAGGACGTGCCCGGCGTCACCTCGAAGATGCTGGTGAAGTTCGGCGAGAACGACATCAAATCGGTCGACGACCTCGCCGGCTGCGCCACCGACGATCTGGTTGGCTGGACCGAGCGCAAGGAAGGTGGCGAGCAGACCAAGTTCGCCGGCGCGCTCGATGGTCTCGACGTCTCCCGCGACGACGCGGAAGCCATGATCATGCAGGCGCGCGTCAAGGCCGGCTGGATCACCGAGGCTGACCTGGCCAAGCCGGCCGAAGAGGCCGAGGCGACCGAAGATCAACCGGCTTAAGGGCAAAGGAGAATGTCGCCAGGATGCTCGCGGATACTGACCACGATCTCGACAATGGGCCGCGGACCGAAAGGTCCGCGACCATGCGGATGTGCGCGGTCAGCCGTACGGTCCGGCCGATCGACGAGCTGATCCGCTTCGTCGTATCGCCCCAGGGCGACATAGTTCCCGATCTCAAGCGCAAGCTGCCCGGACGCGGCATGTGGATGACCGCCTCACGCGAGGTGGTTGCGGAAGCGGTGCGGCGTCACCAATTTAGCAGGGCATTCAAGCGCGAGCTGCGCACCCCTCAGACGCTTCCCGCCGACATCGAGGCGCTCCTGGTCCGGAGCGTGACGGAAGCCCTTGGGATCGCCGCCAAGGCGGGCCAGGTCGTGGCCGGCTTCGGCAAGGTCGAGAGCGGCTTGCGGGAAGGCACGATCGAGGTCCTGATCCACGCCAGCGACGGGGCCGCGGACGGAATCCGCAAATTGGACATGCTGGCGCGGCAAAATGCCGGAAATCGCGTCGCCAAGCCGCAGATTCCCGTCGTTACCGTACTGAAATCTATAGAATTGGATTTGGCACTGACCCGGTCAAATGTGATACATGCTGCCCTGCTCGCGGGCCCGGCGAGCAAGTCATTCCTGTCACGTAGCCAGATGCTGGTCCGATACCGGATGGCGGACGATGACAAGACTGCCGAAAAGCCCGGCCAGGATTTCTGAGAGACAACGACGCCCCAATAGGACTGTGCGGCAACGCACAACGCTAACAGATCAGGATTAGGACTGCTGAATGGTTGATACCAAGACCCCTGACGACAAGAAGCTGAGCGTTCCGAGCAAGACGCTAACGCTCAAGCCGCGCGTCGAAACGGGCACTGTGCGCCAGAGCTTCAGCCATGGCCGCAGCAAGCAGGTCGTGGTCGAGAAGCGCGGCAAGCGCCGTATCGACGGCAGCCCCGAGCCGCAGGCTCCCACGGTTGTTGCAAAGCCGGCGCCAGCTGCCCCTGCCCCCGCCCCTTCACGCCCGGCGGCGCCGCCGCGCAACGCCGGATCCGGCGTGGTGCTGCGCACCCTGACCGAGGACGAGCGTTCGGCCCGCGCCAGCGCGCTGGCCGATGCCAAAGTGCGGGAGGTCGAAGAGCGCCGCCAAGCCGAGGAAGAGGCCCAGCGCCGCGCGGTTCGCGAAGCCGCCGAACGCGCCGAGCGCGAAGCCGCTGAATCCCGCCGCAAGGCCGAGGAAGAGCGCCACCGTCACGAGGACGAAGCCAAGCGGAAGGCCGAGACCGAGGCCAAGAAGCGCTTTGGCGAAGGCGAGCAGCCGGCATCGGCCGCGCGTCCCGCAACCGCGGCGTCGGCCGCGCCTGCGCCGCGGCCCGGCGCTCCCGCGGCCCGGCCCGGAACCACGACGACCCGTCCGGGAACAACGACGGCGCGTCCTGCAACGACGACCATGCAGCGTCCGGGTGGACCGGCAGGTCGCGGCCCCGCAGTTGCAGCCGAACCCGATGAGGACGAGGCTCCGCGCCAGATCCGTCGCGGTCCCGGCGGCGCTGCACGTCCTGTGGTGGCCCCCAAGCCCACCCACAAGCCCGGCCCGCAGAAAGAGCGTGGCCGCCTCACCGTCGTCACCGCGCTCAACGCCGACGAGGTGCGCGAGCGTTCGATCGCCTCGTTCCGCCGCCGCACCCAGCGCCTGAAGGGCCATGCCGCGAACGAGCCGAAGGAAAAGCTGATCCGCGAGGTGGTGATTCCGGAAGCAATCACGATCCAGGAGCTCGCCAACCGCATGGCCGAGCGCGCGGTCGATGTCATCCGCATGCTGATGAAGCAGGGCGCGATGCACAAGATCACCGACGTGATCGACGCCGACACCGCGCAGCTGATCGCCGAAGAGCTGGGTCACACCGTCAAGCGCGTTGCCGCGTCCGACGTCGAAGAAGGCCTATTCGACGCCACCGACGATTCCACCGACACCGAGACGCGTTCGCCCGTGGTGACCGTGATGGGTCACGTCGATCACGGCAAGACCTCGCTGCTCGACGCGCTCCGTCATGCCAACGTTGTCTCCGGCGAAGCCGGCGGCATCACCCAGCATATCGGCGCCTATCAGGTGCTGTCGCCCGAAAGCGGCAAGAAGATCACCTTCATCGACACGCCCGGCCACGCCGCGTTCACCGCGATGCGCGCCCGCGGCGCCAAGGTCACCGACATCGTCGTGCTGGTGGTCGCGGCCGATGACGGCGTGATGCCGCAGACCGTCGAAGCCATCAACCACGCCAAGGCGGCGCGGGTGCCGATCATCGTTGCCATCAACAAGATCGACAAGCCCGATGCCAAGCCCGAGCGCGTGCGCACCGAGCTGCTCCAGCACGAGGTGCAGGTGGAATCCTTCGGCGGCGAGGTCGTCGACGTCGAGGTGTCCGCCAAGAACAAGACCAATCTCGACAAGCTGCTCGAGATGATTGCGCTCCAGGCCGACATCCTCGACCTGAAGACCAATTCGGAGCGCCCGGCCGAAGGCACCGTGATCGAGGCCAAGCTCGACCGCGGCCGTGGCCCGGTCGCGACCGTTCTGGTCCAGCGCGGCACGCTCCGTGTCGGTGACATCATCGTCGCCGGCGCCGAGATGGGCCGCGTCCGCGCGCTGATCTCGGATCAGGGCGAGACCGTGCAGGAGGCAGGTCCCTCGGTTCCGGTCGAGGTGCTCGGCTTCAACGGTCCGCCGGAAGCCGGCGATCGCCTCGCCGTCGTCGAGAACGAAGCCCGTGCCCGCCAGGTCACGAGCTACCGCGCGCACCAGAAGCGCGAGAACGCGGCTGCCTCGATCTCCGGCATGCGCGGCTCGCTCGAGCAGATGATGTCGCAGCTGAAGACGGCGGGCCGCAAGGAATTCCCGCTGATCATCAAGGCCGACGTGCAGGGCTCGCTGGAAGCGATCCTCGGCTCGCTGGAGAAGCTCGGCACCGACGAAGTCGCCGCCCGCATCCTGCATGCCGGCGTCGGCGGTATTTCGGAGTCGGACGTGACGCTCGCGGAAGGCTTCAACGCCGCGATCATCGGCTTCTCGGTTCGTGCCAACAAGGAAGCCGCGGCGGCCGCCAAGCGCAACGGCATCGAGATCCGCTACTACAACATCATCTACGACCTCGTGGACGACGTGAAGAAGGCGATGAGCGGCCTGCTCGCGCCGACCTTGCGCGAAACCATGCTCGGCAACGCCGCGATCCTGGAGATCTTCAACATCTCCAAGGTCGGCAAGGTCGCCGGCTGCCGCGTCACCGACGGCACCGTGGAACGCGGCGCCAATGTGCGCCTGATCCGCGACAACGTCGTCGTGCACGAAGGCAAGCTGTCGACGCTGAAGCGCTTCAAGGACGAAGTGAAGGAAGTCCAGTCCGGCCAGGAATGCGGCATGGCCTTCGAGAACTACCACGACATGCGTGCCGGTGACGTGATCGAGTGTTATCGCGTGGAGACGATCCAGCGCTCCCTGTAAGTCCAAATCTTACCGAAGCGCCCGGATCTTTTTTGAGCTGAAATAGCGGGAGTGCGATGGCCGGATTTTTTCCGGCCATCCACGCCTCTTCGTTTCAACAGGACAAATGACAATGCTCGTGTCCCAGGCACGGGCACGACGAGGTGATTTCCAGACCATGCCCCGCCACCATCAAAAGAAGAGTTCCGCTCCAGGCGGAGGCTCGCAACGCCAGTTGCGCGTCGGCGAACAGGTTCGCCATGCGATGGCCGAGATTCTGGCGCAAGGCAACGTGCATGATGCGGATCTCGAAGGTCACATCATCACCGTGCCGGAGGTGCGGATGTCGCCCGACCTGAAGCTCGCAACGGTCTACGTGATGCCGCTCGGTGGCCGCGACACCGAGATCGTCATCGCTGCGCTCGAGCGCAACAAGAAATTCCTGCGCGGCGAAGTCGCGCGGCGCGTTAACCTGAAATTTGCACCTGACCTTCGCTTCCGCGTCGACGAGCGATTCGACGAAGCGGAACGGATCGAGAAGCTTTTGCGAACACCTGCGGTGCAGAAGGATCTCGAGCAGGACTTTGAGCAGGACCTGGAACAGGATCCGGATTCGGATCGGGAAGAAGAGCGATGACGATGGACCCGGCTCACGGCACGATCAGCGGCGACGAGGCCGATCAGCGCGACGTGCAGAAAAATAATTTTGCGGATCTCGGCGGCGATTCTCAGCCGCATCAGGAGCCGCGCCGCGTCAACAACGATCCGCGCGCCAAGCAGCAGAAGGGCAACCAGGTTCGCCGCGACCGCCGCGACGTCCATGGCTGGGTCGTGCTCGACAAACCGATCGGCATGACCTCGACGCAGGCGGTCGCCGTGCTCAAGCGCCTGTTCAACGCCAAGCGCGCCGGCCACGCCGGCACGCTCGATCCGCTCGCCTCGGGCGGCCTGCCCATTGCGCTCGGCGAAGCCACCAAGACGGTTCCCTTCGTCATGGACGGCCGCAAGCGCTACCAGTTCACCGTGTGCTGGGGCGAGGAGCGCGACACCGACGACATCGAGGGCCGGGTCACCGCGACCTCCGACCAGCGCCCGACCCGCGAGGCCATCCTGGCGCTCTTGCCCCGCTTCACCGGGGTGATCGAGCAGATCCCGCCGCGCTATTCCGCGATCAAGGTGCAGGGCGAGCGCGCCTATGACCTCGCCCGCGACGGCGAAATCGTGGAACTGGCCCCCCGTCCGGTCGAGATTCACCATTTAACCCTTGTGGATCAACCGGATAACGACCGAGCCGTGTTCGAGGCCGAGTGCGGCAAAGGCACCTATGTCCGGGCGCTCGCCCGCGATATGGGCCGGATTCTGGGCACTTACGGCCATATCTGCGCGTTGCGACGGACCCTGGTCGGCCCATTTGACGAAAACGACATGATTCCGCTGGATCAGTTGGAGGCTTTGTGCGATAGAGCCGCGTCCGGCGAGGGCAGCCTCGCCGACGCGCTTATGCCCGTTGAGACCGCGCTGGACGACATCCCGGCACTGGCCGTCACTCGGGCTGATGCGGCAAGGCTCCATCGGGGCCAGGCCGTTTTGTTGCGCGGACGGGATGCGCCCACTTGTAGCGGCACAGTCTATGTCACGGTGGCAGGCCGCCTTTTGGCGCTTGCCGAAGTCGGCAATGGCGAAATCATCCCCAAGCGTGTGTTCAACCTGACCGGCCTGACTGCCAGCCCCGGTCGCAACGAGAGAAATTGACGATGTCGATTGCCGCAGAACGCAAAGCGGAAGTCATCAAGACGAATGCCACCAAGACCGGCGATACCGGCTCGCCCGAGGTTCAGGTCGCGATCCTGTCGGAACGCATCAACAACCTCACCAACCATTTCAAGACCCACGTGAAGGACAACCATTCGCGTCGTGGCCTCCTGAAGCTGGTCTCGACCCGCCGTTCGCTCCTCGACTACCTGAAGAAGCGGGACGAGGCGCGCTACAAGGCGCTGCTCGAGAAGCACAACATTCGTCGTTAAGTGTTCCTGCGCGCGCCATTGGCGCGCGTTTTCGCACGTGATTTCGAACGAAAGCGTTTGTTTAAAGGTTTTTGATCGAGGCTGCGTGCGCGTCGGATGCGAGCCCAAAGCGCGATAAGAATCGCACTTTGGATTGTTGTTTGAGCATGATCTTTTCGGAAAACCGCTTCTCACTTTTCCGGATCATGCTCGAGTGACGGCTGGCATCCGGGCACGATCGGCGAAGACCGCGGTTCGGTGTTCGCGTTCGTGCCGACTGACAGTCCAGCAGCAATCCGGCGGCTGGGCACAACGGGCAAGGCGCCCGTATGACCCGAAAGGATGGACGCCATCCGAAATCCGAAAACCATGGCAGGATCGCAGGACGCTGATCGCCCGCTCCGATCAGCGTCCCGCAATCTTGACATGGTTTTTGTTTTTCGAGCCGTCCCTTCTTTCGAGAACCCATGAAAGAAGACCTCTATGTTCAATAAGCATTCAGTCGAGATCGACTGGGGCGGACGCCCTCTCAAGCTCGAAACCGGCAAGATCGCCCGCCAGGCCGACGGCGCCGTCGTCGCCACCTATGGCGAGACCGTGGTGCTCGCCACCGTCGTCGCGGCGAAGGCGCCGCGCGAAGGCGTCGACTTCCTGCCGCTGACCGTCGACTACCAGGAGAAGACCTACGCCGCGGGCCGCATTCCCGGCGGCTATTTCAAGCGCGAGGGCCGTCCGACCGAGAAGGAGACGCTGGTCTCCCGCCTGATCGACCGTCCGATCCGTCCGCTGTTCGTCGACGGCTGGCGCAACGAGACCCAGGTGATCGCCACCGTGCTGTCGCACGACATGGAGAACGATCCCGACATCGTCGCGCTGGTGGCCTCGTCGGCTGCGCTGACCCTGTCCGGCGCGCCCTTCAAGGGTCCGATCGGCGCCGCGCGCGTCGGCTTCGTCAACGACGAATACGTTCTCAACCCGACGCTCGACGAGATGGTCGACACCCAGCTCGACCTCGTCGTCGCCGGTACGGCCGACGCCGTGCTGATGGTGGAATCGGAAGCCAAGGAGCTGAACGAAGACATCATGCTCGGTGCCGTGATGTTCGGTCACCGCCACTTCCAGCCCGTCATCAACGCGATCATCGAGCTCGCCGAGAAGGCCGCCAAGGAGCCGCGCGAAGTCACCGTGATCGACAATTCCGCGCTCGAAAAGGAAATGCTCGGCCTGGTCGAGCAGGAACTGCGCGCCGCCTACGCCATTCCGGTCAAGCAGGATCGCTACGCCGCGGTCGGCAAGGTCAAGGAAAAGGTGATCGCCCATTACTTCCCCGAAGGGCAGGAGCCGAAATACGACAAGCTGCGCATCGGCGCCGTGTTCAAGGAGCTGGAAGCGAAGATCGTTCGCTGGAACATCCTCGACACCGGCAAGCGCATCGACGGCCGCGATTCCAAGACCGTGCGCAACATCATCGCCGAAGTCGGCGTGCTGCCCCGCGCCCACGGCTCGGCGCTCTTCACCCGCGGCGAGACCCAGGGCCTGGTCGTGACCACGCTCGGCACCGGCGAGGACGAGCAGTATATCGACGCGCTGTCGGGAACGTACAAAGAGACGTTCCTGCTGCACTACAACTTCCCTCCCTACTCGGTCGGTGAGACCGGTCGCCTCGGCGGCACCAAGCGCCGCGAGATCGGCCACGGCAAGCTGGCCTGGCGCGCGATCCACCCGGTGCTGCCGCCGCATCACGAGTTCCCGTACACGATCCGCGTGGTCTCCGAGATCACCGAATCCAACGGCTCCTCGTCGATGGCTTCGGTCTGCGGCGCCTCGCTCGCGCTGATGGACGCCGGCGTGCCGCTGAAGCGGCCGACCGCGGGCATCGCGATGGGCCTGATCCTCGAAGACAAGCGCTTTGCGGTTCTCTCCGACATCCTCGGTGACGAGGACCATCTCGGCGACATGGACTTCAAGGTCGCCGGCACGGAAGCGGGCATCACCTCGCTCCAGATGGACATCAAGATCGAGGGCATCACCGAGGAGATCATGAAGGTCGCGCTCGGTCAGGCCAAGGACGGGCGTATCCACATCCTCGGCGAGATGGCCAAGGCACTCACCAACGCCCGCGCCGAGCTCGGCGAGTACGCGCCGCGCATCGAGACCTTCAAGATCGCCACCGACAAGATCCGCGAAGTGATCGGCACCGGCGGCAAGGTGATCCGCGAGATCGTCGAGAAGACCGGCGCCAAGGTCAACATCGAGGACGACGGCACCGTGAAGGTCGCCTCCTCCGACGGCGAGGCGATGAAGGCCGCGATCAAGTGGATCAAGTCGATCGCGTCCGATCCGGAAGTCGGCCAGATCTATGACGGCACCGTCGTCAAGGTGATGGAGTTCGGCGCCTTCGTGAACTTCTTCGGTTCCAAGGACGGCCTCGTCCACATCAGCCAGCTCGCTTCGGCGCGCGTGCAGAAGACCTCCGACGTCGTCAAGGAAGGCGACAAGGTCAAGGTCAAGCTGCTCGGCTTCGACGACCGCGGCAAGACCCGCCTGTCGATGAAGGTCGTCGACCAGACCACCGGCGAAGACCTCGAGGGCAAGGGCGGCGACAGCGAGAAGGCCCCGCGCGAAGCCGCCGGCGAGTAAATCTCGCTCTCATCAGAAACACGAAGGGCGGCCGAGAGGCCGCCCTTTTTGTTTGCCGGTGCGCTCGCTCCGGGCGATATGCGCTCCCTCTCCCGCTTGCGGGAGAGCGCTGGGGAGAGGGTTTCTCCACGGAGAGACTCCCAATGAGGAGAAAGCCCCCACCCGCACCTTCGGCGCGACCTCCCCCGCAAGCGGGAGAGGTTGCACCGAGCCCGAGGCGAGATCAGCTAGCCTCGCGCCGCGATGTCGTACCGGTCGAGGTTCATCACCTTGGTCCAGGCCTTGGCGAAGTCCTTCACGAACTGCTCCTTGGCGTCGGACGTGGCATAGACCTCGGCATAGGCGCGGAGCTGCGAGTGCGCGCCGAAGATCAGGTCGACGCGCGTGCCGGTCCACTTGACCGCGTTGGTCTTGCGATCACGCCCCTCGTAGGTGCCGTCGGCCGCCGGCGTCCATTGCGTGCTCATGTCGAGCAGGTTGACGAAGAAGTCGTTGGTCAGCGTTCCCACCTTGGAGGTGAAGGCGCCGTTCTTCGAATTGCCCGCGTTGGCACCGAGCACGCGCAAGCCGCCGACCAGCGCCGTCATCTCAGGCCCGGTGAGCTTCAGAAGCTGCGCGCGATCGACGAGCGCCTCCTCCTGCTGCATGAACTGATGCCGCTTGCCGATGAAGTTGCGGAAGCCGTCGGCCCGCGGCTCCAGCGGCGCGAAGGAGGCCGCATCAGTCTGCTCCTGCGAGGCATCCATTCGGCCCGGCGTGAAGCCGAGCTTGACGTCGACGCCGGCATCCTTCGCGGCCTTCTCGACCGCGGCGGTACCGCCGAGCACGATGAGGTCCGCGAGCGAGACCTTCTTCGCGCCTGATGACGCGTTGAAGTCCTTCTGGATGGCTTCGAGCTTGCCGAGCACCTTCGAGAGCTGCGCCGGCTGGTTCACCTCCCAATCCTTCTGCGGAGCAAGACGGATGCGCGCGCCGTTGGCGCCGCCGCGCTTGTCCGAGCCGCGGAACGTCGAGGCCGACGCCCAGGCGGTCGAGACCAGCTCCGGCACCGAGAGACCCGAGGCCAGGATCTTGGTCTTCAGCGCAGCGATGTCCTGATCGCTGGCCAGCTCGTGATTCACCGCCGGGATCGGATCCTGCCAGATCAGCGTCTCCTTCGGCACCAGCGGGCCGAGATAGCGCTGGATCGGGCCCATGTCGCGATGGGTGAGCTTGAACCAGGCGCGGGCAAAGGCGTCCGCGAACAGAGCAGGGTTTTCCAGGAAGCGGCGCGAAATCTTCTCGTAGGCCGGATCCATGCGCAGCGAGAGGTCGGTGGTCAGCATGGTCGGCCGATGCTTCTTCGACTTGTCGAACGCATCGGGAATGATGGCGTCGGCGCCCTTGGCCGTCCACTGCTGCGCACCGCCCGGGCTCTTCGTCAGCTCCCATTCGTACTTGAATAGGTTCTCGAAGAAGTTGTTGCTCCACTTCGTCGGCGTCGTCGTCCACGTCACCTCGAGACCGCTGGTGATGGCATCGCCGGCGAGGCCCGAGGCGTGCTTGCTCTTCCAGCCGAGGCCCTGATCCTCGAGTGCGCCCGCTTCCGGCTCCGGTCCGACCAGCGAGGGATCGCCGGCGCCGTGGGTCTTGCCGAAGGTGTGGCCGCCCGCAATCAGTGCGACGGTCTCTTCGTCGTTCATCGCCATGCGGGCGAACGTCTCGCGGATGTCCTTGGCCGCGGCGACCGGATCCGGCTTGCCGTTCGGGCCTTCCGGGTTGACGTAGATGAGGCCCATCTGCACCGCGCCGAGCGGCTCGGCGAGCTCGCGCTCGCCGCTGTAGCGCTCATCGCCCAGCCAGGTGCCCTCGGGGCCCCAATAGAGCTCTTCCGGCTCCCAGACGTCGGCGCGGCCGCCGGCGAAGCCGAAGGTCTTGAAGCCCATCGATTCCAGCGCGACGTTGCCGGCGAGCACCATCAGATCGGCCCAGGAAATCTTGCGGCCGTATTTCTGCTTGATCGGCCAGAGCAGCCGGCGCGCCTTGTCGAGGTTGGCGTTGTCGGGCCAGCTGTTGAGCGGCGCGAAACGCTGCTGACCGGCACCGGCGCCACCGCGGCCGTCCGTGGTGCGATAGGTGCCCGCACTGTGCCAGGCCATGCGGATCATCAGGCCGCCATAGTGACCGAAGTCAGCAGGCCACCATTCCTGCGATTCCGTCATCAGAGCGGTCAGGTCCTTGATGACCGCGTTGAGGTCGAGCGACTTGAATTCCTTGGCGTAGTCGAAGTCCCTGCCCATCGGATCGGACAGGCCGGAATTCTTGTGCAGCATCTCGATGCTGAGCTGGGTTGGCCACCAATCGCGGTTCGCCGGTACGCGTTTTCCACCCGAAAACGGGCACTTCGAAGTGTCGTCCATGAATACCTCCTCTGGTGGCGTCAACTCGCGCCTTTGACCAGGTAGAAGCACTCTAAGCCTCGCATTCCATCAGGGGAAGTTGACTTTAGTGATCGCTGCGATAGGATTTTCTGATGGTCAACGTGACGATGCGCCAGCTCCGGTATTTCGACGCGCTGGCGCGCCACGGCCATTTCGGGCGCGCGGCGGAGGCGAGCTCGATCTCGCAGCCGGCCCTGTCGATGCAGATCAAGGAGCTGGAGGAGGCGCTCGGCGGCCTGCTGCTGGAGCGTACCGCCCGGCAGGTCGCGCTGACGCGGTTCGGCGAAGAGCTCGCCCCCCGGGTCCGCGACATCCTGCGCTCGGTCGACGAGCTCGGCGATTTCGCGCGGGCGTCGCAGGACCGCTTCGCCGGTCGCCTGCGCATCGGCATGATTCCGACAATCGCGCCGTATTTGCTGCCCAAGATCACCAAGAATCTCACGCGCCTGCATCCGGAACTCGACATCCGCGTGCGCGAGACGATGACGCCGCGGCTGATCCAGGAGCTGGTCGAAGGCCGGCTCGACACCGCCATCGTCGCGCTGCCGGTGTCGGAGCCCTCGCTCACCGAGGTCGCCCTGTTCGAGGAGAAATTCCTGCTGGTGCGGCCGGGCACGGACGAGGGAACGCCGGCGCCATCGCGGGAGATGATGCGGGAGATGCGGCTGCTGCTGCTCGAGGAAGGGCACTGCTTCCGCGACCAGGCGCTGTCGTTCTGCAACATGCAGTCGGCGCCGCCGCGCGAGATGCTGGATGCGAATTCGCTCTCGACGCTGGTCCAGATGGTCAGCGCCGGCATCGGCGTCACCTTGATCCCGGAAATGGCGGTGCCGGTGGAGACGCGATCGGCCTCGGTCTCGCTCACGCGCTTTCGCGACCCCGAGCCCGCGCGCACCATCGGCATGGTCTGGCGCAAGACCAGCCCGCTGGCGCGGCAGCTGCTGCAGATTTCCGAGGTAGTGTGCCTGTCGGCCGGCAAGGTGCGCGCACGGCAATCCGTGCGCAGCCAACGGGCCTGAGGTTCCGATGTCACATCCGATCATCCGCCCCGCCCGCGTCGACGAATATGACGAAATCGCCCGCGTCTGGATGGAAAGCTGGGTCTCGACCGGGCTTGCCGAGGCCAGCAACTTCCTGCTGGCAAACCTGCGTGCACGTGTCAGGCGCGAGATCGAGGACGGCTGGACCCTGTACGCCGCCGACGACAACGGCACCATCGCCGCGATGCTGGCGCTGCATCTGCCAAAGCTCTATCTCGACATGTTGTTTGTCGGCCCCGACTATCAAGGGCAATCGCTCGGGCGAAAATTGCTGGCCTTCACGCGCACGCAGATGCCCGACGAGATCTATCTGCGCTGCGTCCGCGAGAACGAGAAGGCCTGGCGTTGGTACGAACGCGAGGGCTTTGTGTTCGAGAAGGAAGAGATTGCCGCGGCGACCGGTTTCACGATGAAATGCTATCGGTGGACGCGGCAGCCTGCCGCATAGACAGCGATCTCCTGATGCAGCTTGCGGTTGTCACCATCCTAATCTAGGTTGGCGTGATCGATATTCTCCCGCTGCTGATGCCCTGGAATCCATGATTCGACTTGCTGCTTCCGCGATCGTTCTGCTGTCTTCTCTAGCTCTCGCAGCAGCTCAAACTCCTCCTGCAACCACCGCGCCAGCCACACCTCCCTCAAAGTCGACCGTCAAAAAAGCCGCGACGAAGCCGAAAGCTGCGGTAGTCAAACCGGCCGAGCAGATGAACAGCGGTCCGTGCCGTCTCGGCGTGATCTCGGTGATCGGCGAGCATTACTCCGTACAGAAGTTCGGCGTGACGATCTTCGAGGCCGAAGCAAACGAGGTCCCAATCGACTGGGGCCTCGATGATCTCGTCTTCGCGCGAGTGCGTGCGGCAACGAACAACGATTCCTCGATACGCAGAATCGCTTATCCCAAGGGCGCCTTCGATCCCTTCTATCATGCGAAGGCGATCTTCATCCCGGATCCCAAAGAGACTCTGCCGGTGATTGTGAAGGGGTTCACCGCGAATGCAAATTGCGATCGCTATCTCGTCGCAACCACATTCAAGACGAAGCTGCCGAACTCGAACATGACGTTGAACGGCATCGGCACCTACAATCAGGGGCTCGGCAACTTGATTCGGCACTCACACCTTTTCGCCAATGTTGCGATCACGCTGATTGACGGCCGCAGCTACGAACAGATCAAGCGCCCCCTTACAGATATCGGCGCGAACCTCGCCGCAAATATGCGTCTGTTTGAAGACCCGATCACCAAGCTCGACAACTCGCTTTTCCCGGATCCGCCCGAGACAGCTTCTACCAACGCGGCGCTGCGCGAGAGAACGCGTGCGCTCGTCATAGAAAGGCTCGACCGGAACCTCCCCGGCTATCTCAGGGAAGAGTAAGCGCCTTTGCCGACGCGACACGCTAAAGGATCGAGTTTGGCTGCGCCTGCGAACACAGCCGCATTCAGCAACATGACCCGGCTGTTCGTCATCACGATCATCCTATGGTGCTTTTCAACTCAGGCGCGAGCACAAGCCCAATCGGAGACGGCACAACCAACCGTCAAACAAGCCAAAGGCAAGATAACCACGCGGCGTGAAGCGACAGGCAAGTCCGCTCCCGTGGCCGGCGGCTCGTGCGACTTCGGTGTCGTGGTCACTGCCGGCGATGAGTTCACCGTGCTGACGACCGGCTTGACCGTATTTCAGAACAAGAAGACGGTGGTCCCGATCCCGGGCTGGGGACTCGACGATCTGATTTTTGCGCGGGCTCGCGCCGCGATCCCTGCCGGCATGTCCGTCCTGAGAATCCCCTACAACCCGGCGAAATTTCCTCCCCGCGATGAGTCCAAGGACACATTGAAGGACAGGTTGTTCCGCGATCCTAACGCGGAGCTGGCCGAATACATGCGCCAGGTCGCGAAAGGAACGAATTGCCGGCACTACATCCAGATCCTCAATTCAATCAGCCCTATCGGGTCATCCAACTACACGGTCCGCGGCTTCGGCATCCTCAACCAGGATGTGGTGCTGGGACGTCGCGTCTATCTCTACGCCCTGGCGTTTATCCGCATCTTTGACGGGCGCGACTATTCCGTTGTTAGACAGAGCTCTGCCCTGATCAACGTGCAGCATTCCCTGGCTGTGCAGAGGCTTCTGGGCAAACAAATTAGCGGCCCCTATCGCGAATTACCCGCAGAATCGTTCCCAACGCGCCCTGAAGATGCCGCCGCCAATCCCGCACTGCGCGACGACGTACGCGCCATGCTGACGGAAAGCCTCGATAAGACGCTGCCGCTATTGCTTGGACGACCAGCAGTACGCCAAAGCGACACCAAACTACATTGACCCACATGTCGTTTACGCTGGTTGGCTTCTGCCCAGGCGTAGTGCGTTGCGAATGCGCCGCAAACGCGCCATGAATTGCGCGCTGTTCGCCTCTCGCCGATGAAAGGTTCCGCGCCATGATCAAGCTGTATTGGTCGCCCCGCTCGCGCTCGTTCACGACGCTCTGGCTGATGGAAGAGAGCGGCCTGCCCTATGAGCGCGTGCTGACCGACATCTCGACCGGCGCGCAGAAGGCGCCGGATTTTTTGAAGATCAATCCGATGGGCAAGGTGCCGGCGCTCAGCGACGGCGATGCCGCGCTCGGCGAAGCCGCGGCGATCTGTGCCTACATTGCCGATCGCTATCCCGAGACCAAGCTTGCGCCTGACGTCACCGACCCGCGTCGTGCGCGCTATCTGCAATGGCTGTTCTTCTCGCCGGGCTGTATCGAGCCCGCCATCATCCAGATCTTCACCAAGATCGAGATCCCGACCTCGACAGCTGCCTGGGGCAGCGCGACGCAGGTGTTCGACGTGCTGGAAGCTGCGCTCGAGCAAGGCCCGTGGATTCTCGGCGAGGATTTTTCCGCTGCCGACATCACGGTCGGGTCGGGCCTGAATTTCGCGGTCCGCCTGTTCAAGATGGTACCGTCGCGCCCGGCCTTCGATGCTTATCTGGCGCGCTGCATGGCACGACCGGCGTTCCAGCGCGCGGAGAAGATCGCGGCGGGATGAGCCAACTTCCTCTTGTAGCCCGGATGGAGCGCAGCGTAATCCGGGACAGGCTCATCCGCGGATACGAGCGCCCCGGATTGCGCTGCGCTCCATCCGGGCTACGAAACTACTCTGGCGACTTCAGATCGTCCGGCCGCGGCATCAGGACGATGTTGTAGCCGGAATCGACATAGTGGATCTCGCCGGTCACGCCGCCGGAGAGATCCGACAGCAGATACAGCGCCGAGCCGCCGAGCTCGTCGAGCGTGACGCCGCGGCGGAGCGGCGAATGTTTTTGCATGAAGGCGAACATCGCACGCGCCTCGCCGATGCCGGAGCCGGCGAGCGTGCGGATCGGGCCGGCGGAGATCGCGTTGACGCGAATGCCGCGCGGTCCGAAATCGGAGGCGAGGTAGCGCACGGACGCCTCCAGCGCCGCCTTGGCCACGCCCATCACGTTGTAGTTCGGCATCGCGCGCTCCGAGGCGCCGAAGGTCAGCGTGATCATGCTGCCGCCCTCCGTCATCAGCTCGGCGGCACGCTTTGCGACCTCCGTGAACGAGAAGCAGGAGATCACCATGGTGCGCGAAAAGTTCTCGCGGCTGGTGTCGGCGTAGCGGCCCTTCAGCTCGTTCTTGTCGGCGAAGCCGATGGCGTGGATGACAAAATCGAGCTTGCCCCACTTTTCGCGGAGCACAGCGAAGGTTGCATCGACGCTGGCGATGTCCTCGACGTCGCAAGGCAGTACCAGATCGACACCAAGCTGCTCCGCCAGCGGCTTGACGCGTTTGCCCAAAGCCTCGCCCTGGAAGGTGAAGGCGAGCTCGGCGCCGTGGGCGTGCAGCGCCTTCGCCATACCCCAGGCGATCGAGTGATCATTGGCGATGCCCATGATCAGACCGCGCTTGCCCTTCATCAAACCTTCCATTGCCTAGCGGCTCCAATTATTCCGGGGTCATCGCCCGCCATGTGCGCACTCGCGCACTGGGGCGGGCGATCCAGTATTCCAGAGACGTTCGTGATAGATCGAGAAGCCGCGGCGTACTGGATGCCCCGCTCCAGTGCGCAATTGCGCACAAGGCGGGGCATGACAGCGTACCAAAATCACACATCCAGCCGGCTGAATACCAGCGTGGCGTTGGTGCCGCCGAAGCCGAAGGAGTTCGACAGCACGGTGCCGATCTTGACGTTGTCGATGCGCTTGCGCACGATCGGCATGTCGGCGAACACGGGATCGAGCTCCTGGATGTGCGCGCTTTCGCAGATGAATCCGTTGTTCATCATCAGCAGCGAGTAGATCGCCTCCTGCACGCCGGTTGCGCCCAGCGAGTGGCCGGTCAGCGCCTTGGTCGCCGAGATCGGCGGGCACTTCTCGCCGCTTCCGAACACGCGACGGAGCGCGTCGATCTCCGGCGGATCGCCGGCCGGCGTCGAGGTCGCGTGCGGATTGATGTAGTCGACCTTGGTCTTCACCGTCGACATCGCCATGCGCATGCAGCGCTCGGCCCCCTCGCCGGAAGGCGCGACCATGTCGTAGCCATCGGACGTCGCGCCATAGCCGACGATCTCGCCATAGATGCGCGCGCCGCGCGCCTTGGCATGCTCGAGCTCTTCCAGCACCAGCACGCCGGCGCCGCCGGCGATGACGAAGCCGTCACGGTTGACGTCGTAGGGACGCGAGGCGGTGGCGGGCGTGTCGTTGTATTTCGAGGACATCGCGCCCATGGCGTCGAACAGCACCGACAGCGACCAGTCGAGCTCCTCGCAGCCGCCGGCGAAGATGACGTCCTGCTTGCCGATCTGGATCGTCTCATAGGCGTTGCCGACGCAGTGGTTCGACGTCGCGCAGGCCGAGGAGATCGAATAGTTCACGCCCTTGATCTTGAACCAGGTCGCGAGCGTCGCCGAGGCCGTGGAGGACATTGCCTTCGGCACTGCAAACGGTCCGACACGCTTCGGCCCCTTGGTGCGGGTGATGTCGGCGGATTCGACGATGGTGCGGGCGGACGGGCCGCCGGAGCCCATGATGATGCCGGTGCGGATGTTGGAGACGTCGTCGGGCGACAGACCGGAGTCCTGGATCGCCTGCTCCATCGCGACGTGATTCCACGCCGCACCCTGACCGAGGAAACGCATGGCGCGGCGGTCGACCACCGTCGAAGGATCAAGCGTCGGCGCACCTTGCACCTGCGAACGGAAGCCGAGCTCGGCATATTTCTCAGCCCGCGAAATGCCCGACTTCGCCTCGTGAAGGCTCGCAAGCACCTCCTGGGTGTTGTTTCCGATGGACGAGACGATGCCCATCCCGGTGACCACAACCCGCCTCATGACAGCCTCGCCTAAATCGTTGTCTTTCTTTGTGATGCGCTCAGCCCAGGCTCACGCCCTGCTTGAACAGGCCGACCTTCAGGTCCTTCGCGCGATAGATAATCTGGTCATCGACCGAAAGCCACCCGTCGGCGATACCCAGCACCAGCTTTGACCGCATCACGCGCTTGATATCGACGTTGTACACAACCTTGCGGGCCTCCGGCAGGACCTGGCCGCTGAACTTCAGCTCGTTCAGACCGAGCGCACGACCGCGACCTTCGCCGCCGCTCCAGCCCAGATAAAAGCCGACCATTTGCCACAGCGCATCGAGGCCGAGGCAGCCGGGCATGACAGGATCGTTCTTGAAATGACAGCCGAAGAACCAGAGGTCGGGCTTCACGTCGAGCTCGGCACGCACCAGTCCCTTGCCGAACTCGCCGCCGGTCTCGTTGATATCCGTGATGCGGTCGAACATGAGCATCGGCGGCAGCGGCAGCTGGGCATTGCCCGGGCCGAACATCTCGCCGCGGGCGCATGCCAGCAGATCTTCGTATTCGTATCCGTTGCGCCTGTTCAGCATGCATGTGCCTCTGTTCAAAGTCCGATTGAGCGACGTTTTTTGGCGAAAATGGGCCCCGTCCCGGTCGGAGAGCAACGCCGCTAGCGATCGCCAGGCGCCACTCCCCCAAGCCCCGGATGGACTGCGGACCGGGCTTCCATGCCCGGTTGCGCCAAAATCGGCTTAGCGGAACCGCGCGCTCTCTAACACAGGCCATTTCAGCGGCAAAGCGCTGTCATGAAGGTAAAATGACCGGCTCCTCGCCAGGTTCCAGAGCTGATTAGAACCTCTCTAGTTGCGAGAAACTTGCATCTGCATCTATCTGTTCTTATATTGCAGAGACATATTGTTCACGCGTGCCCGAAATCTGGAAATGAGCGAGAATACCGCGCCCCATCACGACGACGACGTCCATGCCGCGGCCCTGCTATCCGGCCGCCAGCCGGCTTTGACCGGCTGCCCCTGGCACGACGTCAACGAAATGCTCCAGTCCGCGGGGCTCCGTCCGACGCGCCAGCGCATGGCACTCGGCTGGCTCCTGTTCGGCAAGGGTGCGCGCCATCTTACGGCTGAAATGCTGTACGAGGAAGCCACGCTGGCCAAGGTTCCGGTGTCGCTGGCGACCGTCTACAACACGCTGAACCAGCTCACCGACGCCGGCCTGCTCCGCCAGGTCAGTGTCGACGGCACCAAGACCTATTTCGACACCAACGTCACCACCCACCACCATTATTACCTCGAGAACAGCCATGAGCTGGTCGACATCGAGGATCCGCATCTGGCCCTGTCCAAGATGCCGGAGGTGCCCGAGGGTTACGAAATCTCGCGCATCGACATGGTCGTGCGCCTGCGCAAGAAGCGCTGAGAAGACCTAAACTGTTGATTTAGTCGTCATGGCCGGGCTTGTCCCGGCCATCCGCGTTCTTGAGCTAGGTGCGGAAGTGCGTGGATGCCCCGGCCTTCGCCTCGCCGAAGCGGCTTCGGCCGCGCAGGCGGGACAAGCCCGGGCATGACGGTGTGGCAAACAATTCGCCCCTTAAGCCTCAGTTGACCTGCTCGTCCGAATAGACGCCCCAAAGGCGTTCCTGCTGGATCCAGCCGTCAAAACCGTTGCCGGTGACGCGGCACCAGTTTGCGCTGCACTTCTTCACCTGCGTGACGACACCAGCCTGGAGCTTGGCCGCGACCGTGCTGTCGGGATCGGCGCGGTCGTAGATCGGCGCAAGCTCGTCCTTGTGCTTCATGGTGACGACCGCGGTGCGGCGGCCCGACAGCAGCGAATGATAGACCCAGCCTTCGGCGCCTTCGGAATCGCGCACCCGGCGCCAGTTCTCGAACTCGGCGGTGATTTCGACCGGCAGGCCGGCGCGGGTATAGACCCAGGCCACGTCGTTGTCCTTGGTCGGGCCGGCGCGGACGTTCACGTGATCCGATTTGAGGCTGACATAGCGCGGCACCGGGAGGCCGCTGGCGCTCTGGGGGGTGGTGTCCTTCGCCGAATGCGAGGGGCTGACCGAGGCGCTCAACCAGGTGCAAACGAGCGCCATCACCGAACAAAAACGCCCCAACGCCATCAACCCGTCTCCTGTCGAGGACCCGGCCGAGCCGGACTCTCACCCCAAAATTCCAAAAACCCTGCCGCGTTCGTCCCTGGCCCGCCCCACGCGGGTGTTCCCCAAGCCCGGCCCGTGGTTCTTGTCTTGGCCCGGCCTTCTGCTAGAGAGAACGGACGCTTGAACAACCAGTTTGCCCCGATTTTCCAGCCTGGAAATGTCGGGAGAGCTTGAAGGAAACGCCGGGGACGACACGGCAAGGGCAGTGTCGAACAACCGGGTTAATGAGGCCTGAACGGCCAGCCTTTGGCGACAGAGGCGGGCTTGCGACACCTCATGAGAGCAGGACATGTCGGTGAAGAAAAAGCCCCTCGTCGTGGTGACGCGCAAGCTGCCGGATTCGATCGAGACGCGGATGCGTGAGCTGTTCGACGCGCGGATCAATCTCGATGACACCCCGATGTCGGCCGAGCAGATCGCGGAAGCCGCACGCAGCGCCGACGTGCTGGTTCCGACCGTCACCGACCACATCACGGCCGACATCGTCAACCAGCCTGACTGCAAGCTGCGCCTGATCGCCAATTTCGGCAACGGCGTCGACAATATCGATGTCGAGGCCGCGCACGCCCGCGGCATCACCGTCACCAACACGCCAAAGGTTCTGACCGAAGACACCGCCGACATGACCATGGCGCTGATCCTGGCCGTGCCTCGGCGGATGATCGAAGGCGCCTCGATCCTGACGGAAGGAAAGCCCTGGCCCGGCTGGTCGCCAACCTGGATGCTCGGCCACCGCATCGGCGGCAAGCGCCTCGGCATCATCGGCATGGGCCGTATCGGCCAGGCGGTGGCACGGCGCGCCCGCGCCTTCGGCCTCCAGATCCACTACCACAACCGCCGCCCCGTCGCGCCGAAGATCGCCGAAGAGCTGGGCGCGACCTATTGGGAAAGCCTCGACCAGATGCTGGCGCGGATGGACATCATCTCGGTGAACTGTCCGCACACGCCGGCGACCTATCATTTGCTGTCGGCACGGCGGCTGAAGCTGATCCGCAAGGACGCCTACATCGTCAACACCGCGCGCGGCGAAGTGACCGATGAGGACACGCTGATCAAGCTGATCGAAGGTGGCGAGATCGGCGGCGCCGGGCTCGACGTCTACGAGCACGAGCCCGCGGTGAACCCCAAGCTGGTGCGGCTCGCCAAGGCCGGCAAGGTGACGCTGCTGCCGCATATGGGCTCGGCGACGATCGAAGGCCGCGTCGAGATGGGCGAGAAGGTGATCATCAACATCCGCACCTTCCTCGACGCCCACAAGCCGCCGGACCGCGTGCTGCCGAGCATGCTCTAAGGTCCATTGGTCTTGCGCTTGCGCCAGTCTGCGACGAAATCGATGAAGGCGCGCAAGGCCGGCGGCACCTGGCGCCGGCTCGGATAGTACAGGAACGGGCCCGGGAACGGCTCGCACCAATCTTCCAGCAGGCTGACCAGCGCGCCGGACTTCAACGCGTCGCCGACGTAGCCATCGAGGGTCGCCCATACACCGACGCCGTCGAACGCGGCGCGCATCGCAAGCCCCATATTGGTCGAGATCAGCTTTGCGGGCGGATCGACCTTCATGATCTGGCCACCCTTCTCGAACTCCCAATCATGCATGACGCCGCTCGAGTAGCGCGCGCGGATGCAATCGTGGTCGAGCAGATCCTTCGGATGCCTGGGCTTGCCGCGGCGCGCGAGGTAAGCGGGCGAGGCGACGACGACATAGCGCTGCGGCCCGCTCAGCGGGATCGCGACCATGTCCTGCGCGAGATGCTCACCATAACGCACTCCGGCGTCAAAGCCCCCACTCACGATGTCGACGAAGCCACTTTCGGAGACGATGTCGAGCTCGACCTGCGGATACGTTTCCAGGAACGGGCCGACCATCGGCGCCAGCACGAGATCGACCGCCGGCGGCGGCGCGTTGATGCGCAGCCGGCCCGAGGCGACCTCACGCAGGCCCCGGACCTGATCCAGGGCATCCCCGACATCGCGCAGTGCCGGCGCCACGCGCGACAGCAGCAGCTCACCCGCCTCAGTCAGCGCGACGCTGCGGGTCGTGCGGTTCATCAGGCGAACGCCGAGGCGCTCCTCCAGGTCCCGCAGCCGTTGGCTAAGGCTCGACACCGACACGCGAATTTCGACCGCCGCGCGCCGGAAATTGCGGGTGCGGGCAACCGCCACGAAGACATCGAGATCGCGCAGGTCCGGATCGGCCATTGTGCGCTAATGTGAACAAGCCATTCTGGATTGTCCAGCTTATCGGCGCAATCAACCGGGCGCATATCCGGCCTCGTCATGCGGCGCAGACAGCCGCCTTTTCGAGGAGAGCCATCATGGAACAGCGCAAACTCGGTTCAACCGGCCCCACCGTCTCAGTCCTCGGCCTCGGCTGCATGGGCATGTCGGAGGTGTACGGCCCGGCCGATCGCGGCGAGAGCATCGCCACGGTTCATGCCGCGCTCGATGCCGGCATCACGCTGCTCGACACCGGCGATTTCTACGCCATGGGCCACAACGAGATGCTGGTGCGCGAGGCGCTGAAGGATGTGCCGCGCGACAAAGTGCAGATCAGCGTCAAGTTCGGCGCGCTGCGCGGCCCCGCCGGCGAGTTCGCCGGGATGGACACAAGGCCAGGCGCGACCAAAAACTTCCTGGCTTACTCGCTGCAGCGCCTCGGCACCGACTACATCGACATCTACCGCCCCGCGCGTCTCGATCCCAACGTTCCCATCGAGGAGACGATCGGCGGCCTCGCCGATCTCGTGAAGGCCGGCTACATCAGGCATATCGGCCTGTCCGAGGTCGGCTCCGACACCATTCGCCGCGCGCATGCGGTGCACCCGATCGTCGATCTCCAGATCGAATATTCGCTGATCGAACGCGGCATCGAGCGCGACATTCTGAAGACCTGCCGCGAGCTCGGCATCGGCATCACCGCCTATGGCGTGCTCGCGCGCGGCCTGATCAGCGGCCACTGGTCGAAGGACAGCGGCAAGACCGGCAAAGACTATCGGCTGATGACGCCGCGCTTCCAGGGCGACAATCTCGACGCCAATCTCGCATTGGTGGAGCAGTTGCGCGCCATCGCGGCCGAGATCGGCGCAACGCCGGCGCAGGTCGCGATCGCCTGGGTGGCGGCGCAGGGCAAGGAGATCATCCCGCTGGTCGGTGCACGCACCCGCAACCGTCTCACCGAAGCGCTCGGCGCGACCAAGGTGTCGCTGACGCCGGCTCATCTCGCGGCGCTGGCAAAGGCCTTCCCGCCGAACGTCGCTTCCGGCACGCGCTATGCGGCCGAGCAGATGGCGCATCTCGACAGCGAGAAGCCGGCCAGCGCGTAAGCGCTGCAATCAGGTGCGATGGGTGCTGAGGTCGATGATCACAGGCCCATCGCCATTGAGCGGATTGGCCGGATCGCGCGCATAGCGCAGCGTCTCGAAGCGCATCGCACGCGCATCGATCATCAGGAGGCGGCCGACGAGGCCGTCGCCGAAACCAACGATCTCGCGGATCGCCTCGAGCGCCATCATCGAGCCCATCACGCCCGCAAGCGCGCCCATGACACCGGCCTCGGCGCAGGCCGGCACCGTGCCGGGCGGCGGCGCCTCCGGAAACAGGCAGCGATAGGTCGGATTGAACACGCCCTGCTCGTTCGTCTCATGCGCCCGGATGGTGGTCAGCGAGCCGTCGAAGGTGCCGAGCGCGGCGGTGATCAGCGGCTTCTTCGCGAAAAAGCAGGCATCCGAGACCAGATAACGCGTCGAGAAATTGTCGGAGCCGTCGAGCACGAGATCGTAGTCGCCGATCAGGCTGAGCGCGTTGTCGGCATTGAGCCAGGTGGCATGGCCGACGAAGCGGACATGCGGATTGAGCGCTGCGATCCGCTCGGCCGCGCTCTCGACCTTGTGCCGGCCGATATCGGGCGTCGTATGGATGACCTGGCGCTGGAGATTGGAGAGCGACACCACGTCGTCATCGACCACGCCGAGCGTGCCGATCCCGGCGGCAGCCAGATACATCAGCGCAGGCGCGCCGAGCCCACCGGCGCCGATCACCAGCGCGGAAGCCCGTTTCAGCGCAGCCTGGCCCGGTCCACCGACGTCACGCAGCACGATATGGCGGGCATAGCGTTCGAGTTCGTCCGGGCTCAGCACCTTCTCTTACTCCTGAACCACCCCGAGATTGTTCGCGACCAACGAGATGTGCTTCAATGGCATTGCGTTCAATGGGCTGGCTGGATTTGTCATGAGATCGATGCTTGCGGCAACACTGATGTTTGCGTCCGTCACAGGCGCGAACGCCCAGATGACGACGCCGCAGATCCCCGGCACCAAGCCGAAGACGGTCCAGACCGTACCGATCAAGCCGCCCGCCCTGCAAACGCCGTCGGAAACGGCCGATGCCATGGCGCAGGCCGAGCGGCTGTCGCTCCAGTCCGACCTCGCCTGGGTCGGCCAGTACAACGGCGCCATCACCGGCGATATCAGCGCGCGCATGGTCGACGCCATCAAGGAATATCAGAAGCTCAAGGGCGGCAAGCCGACCGGCGTGCTCAATCCGCAGGAGCGCGCCGCGCTCGCCGAGACCGCGCGGCGAAAGCAGGACAGCGTCGGCTGGAAGATGGTGATGGAGCCGACCAGCGGCGCCCGGCTCGGCATTCCCGCAAAACTGGTGCCGCAGCAGGCCACCGACGCCAACGGCTCGAAATGGACCTCGCCGACCGGAACCGTGCAGGTGCTGCTCAGCCGCCGCAAGGAGGCGAGCCCGACCACGGCAAAGCTCGCGGAGGCCGAGAAGAAGGAGCCGGCCGGCCGCAAGGTCGACTACACCGTGGTGAAGCCGGATTTCTTCGTGCTGTCGGGATTGCAGGGCCTCAAGAAATTCTACGTGCGCGGCACTTTTAGGGGCGACGAAGTCCGGATCATGACGATCCTGTACGACCAGGCGACCGAGAATACCGTCGAGCCGGTCGTGATCGCGATGTCGAGCGCGTTCAACGCATTTCCGGCAGGACCGCAAGCCGGACCGGCACCGCGCAAGACCGTCGAATACGGCACCGGCATTATCGTCAGCGACGACGGCGCGATCCTCACCGACCGCCTCGTCACCGACAGCTGTCTTGCGATCACCATCGCCGGCTACGGCAGCGCCGATCGTCTCGCCGAGGACAAGGAGCATGATCTCGCGCTCCTGCACATCTACGGCGCGCGCGGCCTGAAGCCGCTCAGCCTCGCTGGCGGTGGTGCGAAGACCAACGTCGATGTCGTCGGCATCGCCGATCCGCAAAGCCAGGGCGGCGCGGCCGGCGTGTCGAGCGTCAAGGGCGCGCTGGCGCCGGTGACATCAAGCGATTCCGCGCTGTCGCCGCCGCCGGCGGTCGGGTTCTCCGGCGGCCCGGCCATCGATGGCGACGGCAAGTTCGCCGGCGTTGCACTGTTGAAGCCGGCGATGGTCGCAGGACCCGCGACAGCGGTGCCGGCGTCACAGGCCGTGATGGTCTCCGCGGAAACGGTGCGCGATTTCCTGAAGGCGAACAGCGTCGCGGCGAATGGCACATCAACGGACCCGAGAGCCGCTGTCGTGCGCGTGATCTGCGTACGGAAGTAGCTAGACGACGCTCGCGCGTCCCGACGCGTGCGGCGAAGAAATGTCGCGCCGCCGAGCCAAAATGCTTCCGCTCTGCCTCACGAGCCTTTCGGGGTTGCCAGATTTTCGAGCGGGGCGGTCAGGCGGCAAACGAGACCGGTCGAATCATAGGAAACGTCGACGGGGCCTCCAAAATCGTCTTCCAGCACCCGGGAGATGAGGCGTGAACCAAAGCCCACGCGGGACGGCTTCGACGCCATTGGCCCGCCAAATTCCTGCCAGACGAAAACGAATTTTGGCGCTCCGTCCTGATCCTCGCATGTCCATGTAATCGACACGCGGCCGCTCGCCACGGTCAGAGCGCCGTACTTCAAAGCGTTGGTCGCAAGCTCGTGGATCGCAAGGGACAGACCGAGAGCCTGCCGCGATTTGACGACGAGTGGAGGGCCCGAAACCGTGAAGCGGCCGTCGCCTGTCCGATAAGGCATGAGAGCGGTGTCGACCACATCCTGGAGGGGCGCGGCAGCCCAATTTGCGGCGGTCAACAGGTCATGCGCGCGTCCGAACGCGCCAAGGCGTGCCTGGTACTTTTCGAGGTCGGCTCTGCTGGATGGCTCGCGAAATGTCTGGGCAGCCACCGCGCTCAGGACCGCAAGCGTGTTCTTTACGCGGTGCTTCAGCTCCTCATTGATGAGGCCCAGCGCTTCCCTTGCCGTGTGCTCGGACGTGACATCTCTGCAGACGACAAGCACGCCGCCCACCTTGCCTTCGAGGTCGATCGGGCCAAAGCTGTACGTCCACCAAACGTCTTCGCGGCGACCGTGGCGCGTTACCGGTACAAGCTGGTCCTCGTTCCAGGTCGCGCCCTTCCCGGACATGACGTACTCGATCTGAGGACCAATGATGTCCCAGATCTCGGCCCAGCACTCCCGGCCCCCCGCTCCCAGCGCGCTCGGATGCCTTTCGGGGCCCATCGTCTCCCGGTACGCATCATTGTAGAACTGGATGAGGTCGGGTCCCCACCAGATGAACATCGGGTGGCGCGAGGTCAGAACGAGCCGCACCGTCACCCGAAGACTTTGAGGCCAGGTTTCCGGCGAGCCGACCGACGTTTTCGACCAGTCGAATGCGCGCGTCAAAGCGCCCATCTCGCCACCCCCGGCCAGGAAGTCGCTGACTCCATCCCCGTCCATACGCGCAACCTTACTCAAACACCGACCGCCAAACCCATCGTCGGAGTTGCGTAGCATACAATGCCCGACTTATGTCGTCATCCGCCTCGGTCGGGCCGAGCATGCGACATCAGCGAATGCTCCTGTCCAAAAACTGCCAGGCACAATGTGTGTCCGCTGAAGAAGGGAACGATGTCTGCCATATCCGAAAACCGGCCACGCCTTGTTTTCGGAACACTCCACTAACTCAACCTGAACCGCACACCGCTTCGCGCGAGCCCTCCTGAAATTCCAACCGGCGTCCCATCCGCCCGCCAGCAGGCGGCGCCGGTCATGGTGCCGTCGTCGTGGAAGGCGATGCCGTTCATACCACCGGCGACAGTCGCAACCTGCTGCACCTTGTGGCCGAGGCCCGCGAGC
Organism: Bradyrhizobium sp. GW821-FHT12B03; assembly: GCF_058807535.1. Taxonomy (NCBI): domain Bacteria; kingdom Pseudomonadati; phylum Pseudomonadota; class Alphaproteobacteria; order Hyphomicrobiales; family Nitrobacteraceae; genus Bradyrhizobium; species Bradyrhizobium sp. GW821-FHT12B03. The sequence goes on along the minus strand of NZ_JBXAQU010000009.1, from coordinate 85,986 downwards.
TTCACACGAACGGCTTCCGGCACCTTCTGCTCGACCTCGAGCGCGTTGCCCTCGGTCCACACGCGCGGCGCCTCGACGGCTTCCTGCAGGCTCATGCCGTGGTCGATCAGATTGACCAGCGCCTGCATCGCGCTCGGGAAGATGCGCTTTCCTCCGGGCAGCCCGAGCGCGTAGCGCAGCTTGCCGTCACGCAGCGCCATCATCGGCGACATCGAGGTCGTGACGCGCTTGCCCGGCGCGAGCGACAACGCATGGCCGGGACGCGGATCGAACAGGTTCATGTAATTGTTGGCGATGGCACCAAGACCGGGGATCATGATCTTGGCACCGAACAGATTGTTGATGGTCTGCGTGGTCGCGACCACGTTGCCGAAGCTATCTGCCGCCGTCATATGCGTGGTGTGCGCGCCTTCGAGCGGCGACACGCCGGCGCCCCAGGCCTGCGCGCGCGCCGGATCGATGGCGCGGCGGCGCTCCTCGGCATAGGCCTTCGACGTCAGCTTCTCCACGGGCACGCCGACATAATCGGGATCGCCGCTGGCCGCGGCGCGATCGGCGAAGGCGATCTTCAGGACCTCCGCGAGATAGTGGATCGTCTCTGATGTGCCGAAGCCGAGACCGCCGATGTCGTAGCCTTCCAGAATGTTCAGCATCTGCGCGATGTGCACGCCGGACGCCGCGGGCGGCGGCGGACCAAGGATGGTCCAGCCGCGATAATCGGCGCGGACCGGCTGCCGCTCGACGGTCTTGTAATTGGCAAGGTCATTGCGGCGGATGAAGCCGCCGGTCTTCTCCATGTAATCGGCGAGGATGTCGCCGAGCGGCCCCTCGTAGAGCGTTGTCTCGCCGTGGTCGGCAATGGTGCGGAGAGTCTCGGCATATTCGGATTGCACCACGCGCTCGCCGACCTTGAGCGGCTCGCCGTTCGGCAAGAAGACCGCCGCGATCGGCTTGTCCTTGCGCATCTCGGCAGCGCTCTCGCTGATGCATTCGTGCAAATAGGGCGTCGCCGCATAGCCGCGCGCGGCATGCTTGATCGCGGGCTGCATCACGTCGGCAAGGCTCATGGTGCCGAACCGGCGCAGCGTCTCGCACCAGGCTTTCAGCGAGCCCGGCGTCGCTACCGCCTTCGGGCCGTTGAGATTCTCGTTGCCGACGGTGTCGAACACATCATGTGCCGAGCCGGGCTTCGACGTGTAGGTGGTGTCGCGCACGGCCGACGGAGCCGTGCTCTGGCCGTCGATGAAACGATGGCTGCCGTCGGCCAGCCTGATATGGGCCATGCCGCCGCCGATGATACCGACCATCATCGGCTCGACCACGGTCAGCGTGAACAGCGTCGCGATCGCGGCATCGATGGCGTTGCCACCGGCCGCCAGCATCTCGGCCCCCGCGCTCGACGCCAGCGGATGGTTGCTCACCACCATGCCGCGGCTCGAGACCGCAGGCATTTTCTGGCATTCAAATCGCGTTGCCGTTCGATCGCGCCAGTTTCCGCTCATGCGGCTTGCCCCTCTTGTTATTCACGGCGGCGAGCACATCACACGCACGATTACGGGTCCAGTAATGGTACGGATTAGCTGGCATTCCTGATTCTGACATCATCGTTACCGTTGATTCGGACCTCCGCGATCCCCTTTGGATCGGGCCGGCACGTCCTGAGCGAGAAGAGCTCAGCATCCAGAAGCGATGCACGTTCGCGTGGCGTATTCCTGACCCAAGCACTCCAAAGGATTGATCTTCAGATGCACACGATCGTACTGGCCACCCAAAAGGGCGGCAGTGGCAAGAGCACGCTCGCCATCGGCCTTGCGCTGGCAGCCAAGCAGGCCGGCTTCACCGTCCGCCTGATCGAGACCGACCCGCAGGGCACCCTCTCCAACTGGCAGCGCCGCCGCAACAATGACGACGTCGTCGTCGAGCCGATCTATCACGCCGCCGATATCCAGCCTCGGCTGAAGATGCTCGCCGACAGCGGCCTCCAGCTCGCGATCGTCGACACCGCGGCCGGCCTGTCCGCCGCCACCACCGCCGCGATCCGTCATTCCGATCTCTGCCTGATCCCGGCCCGCCCGAGCGTCGCCGACATCGAGGCCACCGCCTCAACGCTCAGCGTCGCGCGCGCCTGGAAGCGGTCCTACAGCTTCGTGCTGAATCAGACGCCGATCCGCGGCCAGCGCATCGACAACGCTGCCAACACGCTCGCCGAGGAAGCCGCGCTCGATCTCGCCGACGTGCTCGCCCGCCCCCTGATCGTGATGCGCAACGACCACCAGGACTCGCTCGCCAGCGGCCTCGCCGTCAGCGAGTTCGCGCCGAACGGCAAGTCGGCCGACGAGATCCGCGGCCTCTGGCAGTGGATCGAGACCCGGCTCGAGCTCAGCGCCGCGACCAATGTCCTGATCGACCAGGTCATCTCGGCGGCGGACGGCATGCTGCATGCCGCCACCGAGCTTGCGGCGGACGAGACCACGACACTGGCGTCCTGAGCGGGGCGATCGCTCAGACGGCAGCCGGCCCTTCACCATCCGGAAGGGCCCAGCGACGAAGCAATCCGGCCACCAGCCCGGCCGGATTGCTTCGCTTCGCATTTTGGCGATGACGCCCTCGCACAAAATGTCGAAAACAACCCCATGCACAGTAGAACCGCGTTCAGCCGGGTTATCGCGGCGACGGCGCGCAGACGCCTGACTTGTCAGGCAAAACGGCTGTTCGCGAGCAACGGCGCTCTATCCCCGTCATTGCGAGCGCAGCGAAGCAATCCAGAGTCCCTCCGCGGACAGATTCTGGATTGCTTCGCTGCGCTCGCAATGACGGGTGGAGATAGCTACCCGATCTCATTTCTGACATTTCGGGCACCAGAAGGTCGACCGCCCGTTCTGGGTGAAGCGTTTTACCGTGCCGCCGCACTTCGGCGTCTTGCAGGTCTCGCCTTCGCGGTCATAGACCTTGAACGAGTGCTGGAAATAGCCGAGCTCGCCCGAGGTCTGGCGATGGTCGCGCAGTGACGAGCCGCCGGCCTTGATGGCGTCGTTCAGCACGGTGTGGATCGCACCGACCAACCGCTTGGCGTGATCGGTGGGCTCGCTCTTTTTGGTCGACAGCGTCGCGGCGATCCGGCGCGGCGACAGATGCGAGCGATGCAGGGCCTCGCAGACGTAGATGTTGCCGAGCCCCGCCACCACGCGCTGGTCGAGTAGCGCGGCCTTCAGGCTGGTCATCTTGCCTTCGCAGGAGCGCGCCAGCATCACAGCATCGAATTCGTTGCCAAGCGGCTCGGGGCCGAGATCGCGGAGCAGCGGCTCATCCTCGAGCGCATTGCGCGCGATCACTTTCATGTAACCGAAGCGGCGCGGATCGTTGAAGACGATGTCGGCGCCCGAGGACATCCGAAACAGCACGTGATCGTGCGTGGAGTCCTTAGCCCTGGGATAATGAAACTCGCCCGGTGCCGCCTCGTTGTCCGGCTTGATGACGCGGAACGAGCCGGACATGCCCAGATGCATCAGGAGCACGTCGCCGGAGCCGAGATCGGCCATGAGATATTTTGCACGGCGGCCGAGCCCCGTGACGACCTGCCCCTGGAGCCGGGCCACGAAATCCGGCTGGAACGGAAAACGCAGATCGGGCCTGCGGGCCTCGGCAACGAGGATTTTCGCACCCTCCATGACGGGCTGAAGGCCGCGGCGGACGGTCTCGACTTCGGGCAATTCAGGCATGGTCAGGCATTCACCTTATGAGGGCGGTGTGATAGCGCCATTGCGGCGGGCGCGCTATGGTCCGCCCTGTGGAGTAGAGTAATGGATCGGCCGGGCGAAACCACGCATTTTGGCTTCAAAGACGTCCCCCTGGGGGACAAACAGACGCTGGTGAACGATGTGTTTCACAGCGTGGCGTCGCGCTATGACTTGATGAACGATTTGATGTCCGGCGGCCTGCACCGGGTCTGGAAGGACATCATGATCAACGCCCTCAACCCGCCCAAGGGCGACCGTCCCTTCGCGTTGCTCGACGTTGCCGGCGGCACCGGCGACATTTCGTTCCGGGCTGCAAAAGCGGCAGGCCCCGGCTTCCATGCCACGGTCTGCGACATCAATTCCGACATGCTCGCCGTGGGCCGCGAGCGCGCCGCCAAGCGCCATCTGGAGACCCAGGTCGATTTCGTCGAAGGCAATGCCGAAGCGCTTGGCTTCGCCGACCGCAGCTTCGACGCATATACGATCGCTTTCGGCATTCGCAACGTGCCGCAGATCGACCTCGCGCTGCGCGAGGCCTATCGCGTGCTGAAGCCCGGCAGCCGTTTCCTGTGCCTGGAATTCTCGACCGTCGAGATGCCCGGGCTGGACCGGATCTATGATTTGTTTTCGTTCAAGGTGATCCCGCCGCTCGGCCGCATGATCACGGGCGACGCCGAGTCCTACCAATATCTCGTCGAATCGATCCGCAAGTTTCCAAAGCCGGGCGCCTTCGCCGACATGATCCGCGAGGCCGGCTTTTCCCGCGTGAACTGGCAGATACTCTCCGGCGGCATCGTCGCACTGCATTCGGGCTGGCGTTTGTGATTTCTGCCATCACTCACACTGCGCGCCTGATGCGCGCTGCGTTCGTATTCGCGCGCGAGGGCGTGTTCGGCTCGGTCGATCCGAGCCTGGTGCCGCCGCCCGGGCAGCTCGCGCTGAAGCTTGCGCGCATCGTCGAACGGCGCGGTCCAAAGCACGGACCGCGGCTGTCGCGCGCGCTGACCCGGATGGGCCCGGCCTATCTCAAGCTCGGGCAGTTTCTGGCCACCCGCCCCGACGTCGTCGGCGTCATCATGGCGCGCGATCTGGAAAGCCTCCAGGATCGCCTGCCGCCGTTTTCGCAAGCCGAAGCGGAAGCTGCGATCGCGACCTCGCTTGAGCGTCCGCTGACGGACGTGTTCGCCAAGCTGGGTCCGCCGGTTGCGGCCGCCTCGATCGCACAAGTGCATCGCGGCGAAGTGCTGCACGACGGCATCCGCAAGGCGGTCGCCGTGAAGGTGCTGCGGCCCAACGTCGCCTCGCGCTTCCGCCGCGACCTCTCCGATTTCTTCTTCGTCGCCCACAAGGCCGAAGCCCATTCGTCCGAGGCGCGGCGGCTGCGTCTCATCGAGGTCATCAACACCATGTCGCGCTCGGTCGCGATGGAGATGGACCTGCGGCTGGAGGCAGCCGCGCTGTCGGAGATGGCGGAGAACACAAGCGGCGATCCTGATTTCCGCGTGCCGACCGTCGACTGGGACCGCACCACGCACAACGTGCTGACGATGGAGTGGATCGACGGCATCGCGCTGAACGATCACAAGCGCCTGGAAGAGGCCCAGGTCGACCTGCCCGATCTCGGCCGCAAGGTGATCCAGAGTTTTCTGCGCCACGCGCTGCGCGACGGTTTCTTCCATGCCGACATGCATCCGGGCAATTTGTTCCTGGACGATGCCGGCCGTCTGGTCGCGGTCGATTTCGGCATCATGGGCCGGCTCGGGATGAAGGAACGGCGCTTCCTCGCCGAAATCCTGCTCGGCTTCATCACCCGCGACTATCGCCGCGTGGCGGAAGTGCATTTCGAGGCGGGCTACGTGCCTGCGCATCATTCGGTCGAGAATTTCGCGCAAGCGATCCGCGCCATCGGCGAGCCGATCCACAACCGCACCGCCGAGGAGATCTCGATGGCACGGCTGCTGACGCTGCTGCTCGAGGTCACCGGCCTGTTCGACATGACGACGCGGCCCGAGCTGATCCTGCTCCAGAAGACCATGGTGGTGGTCGAAGGCGTGGCGCGCGGCTTCGATCCCAAGCTCGACATCTGGAAGGTCGCCGACCCCGTGGTGCGCGAATGGATCGAGCGCAATCTCGGACCGATCGGCCGGGTGCAGGGCGCGCTTGCCGGCGGCGGCGATCTCGCCCGCGTGCTGATGCGGCTGCCCGACATCGCCCAGCGCTCGGTCGCCGTGCTCGAACAGCTCGAAGCCATGACCCGGGACGGCATCCGGCTGTCGCCGGAGAGCATCGCGGCGATGGGCCGCAGCGAGGGTCGCAAGAACCGCTGGCGCACGGTGGCGCTCTGGATCATCGCCGCGACCTTCATCGGCATCCTGATCGCCGTCCGGAATCTATGATTGCAATGCAATCACCTGATTGATAGCATCGCTATCATTCCGTGCTGGAGGGCGACATGGCGAGCCTGACCATCCGTAAGCTCGACGAACACGTCAAAACCTATCTGCGGCTGCGGTCGGCCAAGAACCACAGGTCGGTCGAGGAAGAGGTCCGGGTCATCCTGCGGGAGCTGATCGAGGGCCGCGAGGAGCCGCTGACGCCGTTTGCGGTGCCGCCCGCGGCATCCACCGCCCCCACGCCCCAGCGCACCGGCGCCCTCCCCGAGGCCAGCGTCACCCTGATCATCGGCGGCGGGATCGCGGCCTTCAAGTCGCTCGACCTGATCCGGAGGCTGAAGGAGCGGCGCATCGAGGTACGCTGCGTGCTGACCAAGGCGGCGGAGCAATTCGTCACACCGCTCTCGGTCAGCGCCCTCTCCCATGAGCGCGTCTACACGGATTTGTTCGATCCCCAGAGCGAGTTCGACGCCGGCCATATCAGGCTCGCGCGCGACTGCGATCTGATCGTGGTGGCGCCGGCGACCGCCGATCTGATGGCGAAGATGGCGAACGGCCATGCCGACGATCTCGCCAGCGCCATCCTGCTCGCGACCAACCGCAAGATCCTGCTGGCGCCGGCGATGAATCCGCTGATGTGGAACAATGCGGCGACCCGACGCAACGTCGCGCAGCTTCAGCGCGACGGCGTGGTGCTGATCGGGCCGAACTCCGGCGAGATGGCGGAGGCGGGCGAAGCCGGTGTCGGCCGCATGTCCGAGGCCATCGAGATCGCCACCGCCACCGAGCGCCTGCTGCGGCCGCCGGTGCCGCGCCCGCTTGCCGGCAAGCGCGTGCTGATCACCGCAGGTCCGACCCATGAGCCGATCGATCCGGTGCGCTACATCGCCAACCGCTCCTCCGGCAAGCAGGGTTTTGCCATCGCCGCGGCTGCGCAAGCGGCTGGCGCCGAGGTGATTTTGGTGAGCGGCCCGGTCGATCTCGACGATCCCGCCGGCGTCACCGTCAAGCATGTGGAATCCGCGCGGCAGATGCTGGAGCAGGTGCAGGCGGCGCTTCCCGCCGACATCGCGATCTTCGCCGCCGCAGTCGCCGACTGGCGTGTCGCCAACGAGGGCGAGCAGAAGCTGAAGAAGACCGCAGGCAGCATGCCGCCGCTTCAACTCGTGGAAAATCCCGACATCCTCGCCACGATCTCAAAACTGACCGACAGGCGCCCGCCGCTGGTGATCGGCTTTGCCGCCGAGACCGAGCATCTCATCGACAACGCCAAGACCAAGCTCGCCCGCAAGGGCTGCGACTGGATCGTCGCCAACGACGTCTCGCCGGCGACCGGCGTGATGGGCGGTGACCGCAACACCGTCCACCTCATCAGCAAGAATGCTGAGAAGAACGGCGAGATCATTGTTGATTCCTGGCCGGTGATGACCAAGGAACAGGTCGCCACCGAACTGGTCGCGCACATCGCAAAGGGCGTGACCGGCAAATCCCTGGAGTCCGCATCTTGAGCACGAAGGTCACCGTCGAATTGCAGCAATTGGCCCACGCCGAAGGCTTGCCGCTGCCGGCCTATCAGACCGCGGAGGCCGCCGGCCTCGACCTGATGGCCGCGGTTCCCGACAGCGAGCCGCTGACGCTTGCGCCCGGCCAGTATGCGCTGGTGCCGACCGGCCTTGCGATCGCGTTGCCGCCCGGGCACGAGGCGCAGGTGCGGCCGCGCTCGGGACTGGCCGCCAAGCACGGCATCACCGTGCTGAACTCGCCGGGAACCGTCGATGCGGACTACCGCGGCGAGATCAAGGTGATCCTGATCAACCACGGCGCGGCCCCGTTCGTGATCAAGCGCGGCGAGCGGATCGCGCAGATGGTCATCGCGCCCGTGGTTCAGGCCGCGCTGGTTCCCGTGGCGACCTTGTCGACGACTGATCGCGGCGCCGGCGGCTTCGGCTCGACCGGCCGCTAGCCGCGCCGTGAGTTGGATGCACCTCTCCCGCTTGCGGGAGAGGTCGGCGCGAAGCGCCGGGTGAGGGTTCTCTCCTCTGGGGGGTGTCCCGCTGGGGAAACACCCTCTCCCCAGCCCTCCCCCGCAAGCGGGGGAGGGAGCGCATCTGCTTCGCGGGAACGACTCGCCCAATATTCATCGCGCTAACGCACGACAATTTCAGCCGAATCATCCGAAGAACTACGTGAGCCTGGAACGGCGCACCCGGCATTTTTTTGGGGCGGCCTTTGCGTTCACGATCTGGACTCTTACCGGTGGAGTCACGGTGAGGGTATTGTCTCTTGATTCGCGCACGACGGGGGTCGCCGCGCGTAAATTCGTGCGGTCTTGGGGCAACTATGTCAGGCGTGATCGTGTCGATGCGTCGGACGCTGCTATCGTGCTCATCGCTCGTGCGCAACGGCCTGATCGGGAGCGCTCTCGCGGCGTTGCTGCCGGCTGCGCCGGCTGAGGCCGCCGACTTCGTCGACACACTCTCGATATTGCTGGACTTCAACCGGCAGGAACTCGCGGTGCTCGCCACCGCGCTGGCGCTGCTCGGCTTCTCGGTCGTGGCCGCCATCCTGTTGATGCGCACGCGCGTACGCACGGCGAAGAACGAGGCGCGGCTGCGCGCGCGGATCGGGGAACTGCAACTCCAGGCCGACCGCTTCGGCGCCCTGCTGTTTGCCGAGCCGCAGATCCTGATCTCCTGGCCGGCCGGCGACAATCGCGCGCAGATTTCCGGCGACACCTCGATGGTGCTGCCGCGCGACTCCTCCCCGCAGCGCGTGCTGGCGTTCGGAACCTGGCTGCCGCCGGAGCCCGCGCTGCAGATGGACCACGCTGTGGATGCGCTGCGCGACCGCGGCGACGGGTTCCAGCTGACGCTGACCACAGCCAACGGCCACACGCTGGAAGCCATTGGCCGCGCCATCGGCGGCCAGGCCATTGTCAGGATTCGCGAACTCTCGGGCCTGCGGCGCGAACTGGCCGAGACCAGCCTGCGCCACAAGGCCCTGCTCGACGAGACCGAGATGCTGCGCGGCTTCGCCGCCGCCGCACCCTGGCCGATCTGGGCCAAGGGAGAGAACGGCGCGCTGACGTTCGCCAACCCGGCCTATGTCCGTGCGACCGAGGCCGCGAGCGTCAGCGACGCCCAGGAGCGCAAGCTCGAGCTGCTCGACAGCGCCGACCGCAACGCGATGGAGCGGGGACTGAAGGACACCGCCAGTTTCGCCTCGCGGCTGCCGATCGTGATCGGCGGCGAGCGGCGCATCTACGATGTGCGCGCCGTCAATGTCGGCAGCAGCAGCGTCGGCGTCGCGATCGATGCCAGCGAGGCGGATGCGCTGAGCTCGGCGCTGGTGCGGATGGCGGAGGCGCATCGCCGCACGCTCGACCAGCTCTCCTCGGGCGTCGCCGTGTTCGACGGCCAGCGGCGCCTCGCCTTCTACAATGATTCCTACCGCCGGCTCTGGGACCTCGACCGCACCTTCCTCGACGCCAATCCCGATGATTCCAGCGTGCTGGACCAGCTCCGTGCCGCGCGAAAACTGCCGGAGCAGCCCGACTTCCGCGCCTGGAAGGCCAAGCTGCACGAGGCTTATCGTGCGGTCGAAGCGGCGAAAGACACCTGGTATCTGCCCGACGGCCGCGCCCTCTCGGTCGTCACCACGCCGAATCCGGAGGGCGGCGTCACCTATCTGTTCGACGACGTCACCGAGAGCCTCGAGCTTGCCCGCCGCTTCGACGGCATGATCCGCGTCCAGCGCGAGACGCTGGACAGCCTCGCCGAGGGCGTCGCGGTGTTCGGCAGCAACGGCAAGGCGCAGCTGTTCAACCCGGCCTTCGTCCGGATGTGGAAGCTGTCTGCCGACGCGATGCGCGACGAGCCGCATATCCAGACCGTCGAAGGCTGGTGCCACCAGCTGTTCGACGACCCCGTGGTCTGGCGGCAGATCCGCGAGGCCGTCACCTCGATCGAGAGCCGCGCCGACGTGCCGCTGAAGCTTGAGCGCAAGGACGGCAGCGTGCTCGACGGCATGATCCGGCCGCTGCATGACGGCGCCACCATGCTGACGTTCCAGGACATCACCGACACCGAGAACGTCGAGCGCGCGCTGCGCGAGCGCAACGAGGCGCTGGAGACCGCCGACCAGATGAAGGTGGATTTCGTCCACCACGTCTCCTACGAGCTGCGCTCGCCGCTCACCACCATCATCGGCTTCGCGCATTTCCTCAGCGACCCCTCGACCGGACCGCTGACGCCGAAACAGGCCGAATATCTCGACTACGTCACCAAATCGACCAATGCGCTGCTGGCGCTGACCAACAACATTCTCGATCTCGCCACCATCGACGCCGGCGCGATGAAGCTGGAGCTCGGCCCCGTGGACGTCAGCAAGACCATCGAGCTGGCCGCGGAAGGAATCCAGGACCGGCTCGCCACCGACCGTATCCGTCTCAAGGTCGAGATCGCACCCGATATCGGCAGCTTCATCGGCGACGAGAAGCGCGTGGTGCAGGTGCTCTATAACCTTCTCGCCAACGCCGTCGGGTTTTCTCCACAGGATTCCACCGTCGGCATCAGCGCGCGCCGCACCGAGCACAGTGTGGTCTTCACCGTGACAGATTCCGGGCCTGGAATACCCGCCGACATGAAGGACAAGGTGTTCAACTGGTTCGAAAGCCGCTCGCAGGGGTCGCGTCACCGCGGCGCCGGCCTCGGCCTGTCGCTGGTCCGCTCCTTCGTCGAGCTGCATGGCGGCAAGGTGCGGGTGGATTCGATCGTGGGCAGGGGCACGGTCGTGATCTGCGACTTCCCGACCGACCGGGCGGCGCATCGCGACGCCGCCGAATGACTGCGCCAACCACATTCTCCGTCGCGCTCCACAACGAGACGGCGACTGCGCAACTGATGGCCGATCTGGCGCTGCTGGTCGGGCCGGGCGACGTCATCACGCTCACCGGCGATCTCGGCGCCGGCAAGACCGCGGCGGCCCGCAGCCTGATCCGCTACCTCGCCGGCGACGAGACGCTGGAGGTGCCGAGCCCGACCTTCACCCTGGTGCAGGGCTATGAGCTGCCGCCGTTTGCGGTGATGCATGCCGATCTCTACCGCGTCGAGGACGAAAGCGAGCTCGAGGAGATCGGGCTGTCGCCGCTGCCGGACGCAACCCTCGTCCTGATCGAATGGCCGGAGCGTGCGCCGTCGGCGATGCCGCAGGACCGCATCGACATCGCGCTGACGCATCGGCCGGCGCTGGGCTCGAATGCGCGCGCCGCCGACATCACCGGTTACGGCAAGAGCGCCGCCACCGTCGCGCGGCTGAAGGCGCTGCGCGAATTCCTCGATGCATCCGGCTACATGGATGCAACGCGCAAGCGCATGGCGGGCGATGCCTCCACGCGCTCCTACGCGCGGCTGCTGCGCGACGACGGCGTCGTCATCCTGATGAACTCGCCGCAGCGTCCCGATGGCGCGGCGATCTACAACGGCAAGTCCTACAGCGCCGCGGTGCATCTTGCCGAGAACATCAAGCCGTTCGTTGCCGTCGACGAAGCCCTGCGCGTGGCGGGCGTCTCGGCGCCGGCGATCCACCATTACGATCTCGACCACGGCTTCCTGATCTCCGAGGATTTCGGCAGCGAGGGCGTGATCGAAGGCGATCCGCCGCGCCCGATCGTCGAACGTTACGAAGCTGCCACCGACGTGCTGGCCGTGCTGCACAGAAGAACATTGCCGGAGACGCTGCGGCTGCCGGATCAGACCTACGACATCCCCGTCTTCGACATCGAGGCGATGCTGATCGAAATCGGCTTGATGCCGGAATGGTATCTGCCCGATCGCGGCGCCCCGCTGAGCGACGAAAAGCGCGCGGAATTTTTCGCGATGTGGCGCGAGCTGCTGAAGAAGCCGCTTGCGGCGCCGAAGACCTGGATCATCCGCGACTATCACTCTCCGAACTTGATCTGGCTCGCTGACCGCGACAACATCCAACGCGTCGGCGTGATCGATTTCCAGGACACCGTGCTGGGGCCACAATCCTACGACGTGGTGTCGCTGCTCCAGGACGCCCGCATCGACGTGCCCGAGAATCTCGAGCTGACGCTGTTGTCGCGCTACATCAAGGCGCGGCGTGCCGATGATGCGAGCTTCGATCCGGCCGGCTTCGCCGAGCTCTACGCCATCATGTCGGCGCAGCGGAACACCCGTCTGCTCGGCACCTTCGCGCGGCTCAACCGCCGCGACGGCAAGCCGCATTACCTGCGCCACCAGCCACGGATCTGGACCTATCTCCAGCGTTCGCTGGCGCATCCCGCGCTCGCCGATTTGCGCGACTGGTATCTCGCCAACGTCCCGCCGCCCCAAGGGCTCCGCCAGGGCTGATTCCCGGTCGATTTACCGGCTGTTAGCCAAGACGTCGGTATTCTGGCGGCGAGGCAGCCGGATCACTACGGGGCTGGAGCGGGACAGATGGCGGTAAAGACGGACCAGCGCGGCAACAGCCGGGTTGTTTTCGAACGCGGGATTCCGGCCCAGATGATGGGGATTGACGGCACCTGGCGGCGCGAGTGCACCATGGAGGACGTCTCCGAGAGCGGCGCCAAGCTGACCATCGACGGTTCGGTCGAAGGCCTGCATCTGAAGGAATTTTTTCTTTTACTATCGTCGACGGGACTTGCGTACCGGCGCTGCGAGCTGGCCTGGGTCAATGGAGACCAGATCGGCGTCAATTTCCTCAAGCTCGGCGACAAGAAGAAAAAAGTGCGTTCCACCGCCGTCGGGGCGTAACGGCCACACCCGTCGTACAACCGTCACGGCAGGTGGTTAAGGCGGTTGAGATGCGGTGCGGCGGATCGAGTCCCGTGCTAGGATTGCTGCGAACGCGAATTCCACGGGTAAGAAGCGTAATTCCAATGGTTCTGAGTCCACGAGGCTGAGAAAGACGAGCCTGAGAAAGCAAACGATGTCCGTCAAACCGACCAAAGCCATGGTGCTCGCCGCAGGTTTCGGCCTGCGCATGCGTCCGTTGACGGACAAGATGCCGAAGCCGATGGTGCCGGTGGCGGGCCAGCCGCTGCTCGACCACGTGCTCGACAAGCTCGGCCAGGCCGGCGTGACCGAGGCCGTGGTCAATGTGCATTACCTGCCGGACCAGATCATCGATCACGTCGCATCGCGCCAGCAACCGCGCGTGACGATCTCAGACGAGCGCGACCAGGTGCTCGGCACCGGCGGCGGCGTGGTCAAGGCGCTGCCGCTGCTCGGCGACGCGCCGTTCTTCCACGTCAATTCCGACACGCTGTGGATCGACGGCGTGCGTTCCAACCTGGCGCGGCTTGCCGAAAACTTCGACCCTGAGCGCATGGACATCCTGCTGCTGATGGCGCCGACGGCGACCAGCATCGGCTATAGCGGCCGCGGCGATTACGGCATGCTGCCCGACGGCGCCTTGCGCAAGCGCAAGGAAAAAGAGGTCGTCCCGTTCGTCTATGCGGGCGCTGCGATCCTGTCGCCCTCGATCTTCGCAGACGCACCGACCGGCGAGTTCTCGCTGACAAAGATGTTCGACCGCGCCAACGAGCAGGAGCGCCTGTTCGGCCTGCGCCTCGACGGCGTCTGGATGCATGTCGGCACGCCCGATGCCGTGCATGCCGCCGAAGAGGCGTTTCTGGAGAGCGTGGCGTAGGGCCAGCCTCGACGACGGTCCCGTAGGGTGGGCAAAGGCGCCCTTGCGCCGTGCCCACCATCTCTCGATCGCAAAAATGCGTGGGCACGCTTCGCTTTGCCCACCCTACGGCACCTCGCCGAACCTCGCGAACAGCGGGGACTATCTCCCCCCACCCATATCCATTTGAATCCGCCTCCCTATATTGGCGCCTGATCCCTCGAATCAGGCGGCCCATGCGCGTTCTCAGCGTTCCCATCTCAGTTCCGTTCCTGCGCAGTGTCGTCACGGCCCTGCTCGAAGGACGGCTGGTCGAGGGTTTCGAGGCGCGCAAGGAGCCGGCGCGGCTGGCCGATGCCACGCTGTACCTGCCGACCCGGCGCGCCATGCGCGTCGTCCGCGAGATCTTCCTCGACGAGATGAAGGCGGACGCGGTGGTGCTGCCGCGCATCGTCGCGCTCGGCGACATCGACGAGGACGAGCTCGCCTTCGCCGACGAAGGCGAGCAGTTTTCGGGCGCAACGCCGCTCGACATTCCGCCCCGGCTCGGCGAGCTCGAGCGGCGGCTGACGCTGGCACAACTGGTCGCGGCCTGGGCCAAGGGCCCGGTGCTGTCGCCGCTGGTGGTCGGCGGCCCCGCCTCGACGCTGGCGCTGGCCGGCGATCTCGCGCGCCTGATCGACGACATGGTGACGCGCGGCGTCGACTGGAGCGCGCTCGACGGCCTGGTGCCAGACATGCTCGACCGCTATTGGCAGCACTCGCTCGAATTCCTGCGCATCGCGCGCATCGCCTGGCCCGGTCATCTCGCCGAGATCAACCGGATCGAGCCCGCCGCGCGGCGCGACCTGCTGATCGCAGCTGAAGCAAGACGGCTGACCGCGCATCCCCATGGCCCCGTGATCGCGGCCGGCTCGACCGGCTCGATGCCGGCCACCGCAAAATTCCTGCATGCGGTCGCATCGCTCCCGCATGGCGCGGTGGTGCTGCCGGGCCTCGACACCGATCTCGACGACGATGCCTGGCGCAGCATCGGCGGGGTGCGCGATTCGCTCGGCACATTCGTCGAGCACCCGGCGTCCAACCATCCGCAATATGCCATGCACGCGCTATTGGATCGTTTCGGCATCAAGCGCAGCGACGTCGAGATCCTCCAGCCACCGGCAGAGGGCGGCCGCGACCTGCTCGCCTCCGAATCGATGCGGCCGTCGGCGAAAACCGAAGTCTGGCACGACCGGCTGAAGCAGCCGGATGTCGCGGCAAGAATCGCCGGCGGCATGAAGAACCTCGCGGTCGTCGAAGCCCCCAACCCTGAAATGGAGGCGCTGGCGATCGCGATTGCGATGTGCGAGGCGCGGCATCTCGACAAATCGGCCGCACTGGTGACGCCCGACCGCGCACTGGCGCGGCGGGTGATGGCTGCGCTGACCCGATGGGATCTTGCCTTCGACGATTCCGGCGGCGACGTCCTGATGGAGACATCCGCCGGCGTCTTTGCGCGACTGACAGCGGAGGCTGCGACCAAGGGATTGGAGCCGCCGACGCTGCTGGCGATGCTGAAGCATCCGCTGTGCCGGCTCGGCCGCGCGCCCGGCGCGTGGAAGGCGGCGATCGAAGATCTCGAGCTCGCCGTCTTGCGCGGCACGCGCCCACCCGCGGGCACGGCAGGACTGTTGCGTGAATTCAACCGCTTTCGCGAGGAGCTGGCAAAGCTGTGGCGCAGCGAGGTCTCCGCGCTGCATCGTGCGGAGCCGCGCGCGCGTCTGAAGGCCGAAGACCTCGATCGCATCCAGGCGCTGGTCGATGCCTTGCAAAAGGCACTGTCACCGATCGAGAGCCTGCCGCCGTCGAAGCCGTATGATTTCGCCGAGCTCGCGCACCGGCACCGCGAGATCATGATGGAGCTGTCGCGCGACGAGCAGGGCATCCCGCTCGCCTTCGAGGAGCGCGAGGGCCTCGCGCTCGCCAGCGCCTTCGACGACCTGCTGCGCGGCGGCACGACCAGCGGCTTGATGGTGCAGCTAGCCGATTACCCCGATGTCTTCCAGACCGCGTTCGGCGATCGCGCGGTGCGGCGCCGCGACAAGCCCGGCGCGCGGCTGCAGATCTACGGCCCGCTGGAATCGCGCCTGATGCAGGCCGACCGCGTCATCATCGGCGGGCTGATCGAAGGCGTCTGGCCGCCGGCGCCGCGGATCGATCCCTGGCTGAGCCGGCCGATGCGGCACGAGCTCGGCCTCGATCTGCCGGAGCGGCGTATCGGCCTCTCCGCCCACGACTTCGCGCAGCTGCTCGGCGGCGACGAGGTGATCCTCACCCATTCCGCCAAAGCCGGCGGCGCACCGGCGGTGGCCTCGCGCTTCCTGCATCGGCTCGAGGCGGTTGCGGGCGACGATCTCTGGAAATCAGCCATTCGCGCCGGCGAAAAATACGTGCAGTTCGCAGACAGGCTGGACCAGCCCGCCGAGGTCAGGCCGATCAAGCAGCCCGAGCCACGGCCGCCGCGCGCGACGCGGCCGCTGAAAATGTCCGTGACCGCGATCGAGGACTGGCTGCGCGATCCCTACACGATCTATGCAAAACACATCCTGCGGCTGGATGCGCTCGATCCCGTCGACATGCCGCTCTCGGCCGCCGACCGCGGCTCCGCGATCCACGATGCGATCGGCGAATTCACGGAAAACTACGCGACGCGCCTGCCCGACGATCCCGCCCGCGTGCTGCGCGCGATCGGCGAAAAGCATTTTGCGCCGCTGATGGAGCGCCCCGAAGCGCGCGCGCTGTGGTGGCCGCGCTTCCAGCGCATCGCCCGCTGGTTCGGCGAATGGGAGACGGTGCGGCGCGGCGTGGTCGAGACGATCACCGCGGAGACCCGCGGCGAGATTTCGATCAGGCTCGACAACGCGCGCAGCTTCATTCTCTCCGCGCGTGCCGATCGCATCGAGCGGCGCCAGGGCGGTGGCTACGCCATCCTCGACTACAAGACCGGGCAGCCGCCGACCGGCAAGCAGGTCCGCATGGGCCTGTCGCCGCAGCTGACGCTGGAGGCCGCGATCCTGCGCGAGGGCGGTTTTCCTGACATCGACGCCGGCTCATCCGTGAGCCAGCTCGTCTATGTCCGCCTCAGCGGCAACAATCCGCCGGGCGAGGAGCGCATCCTCGAGCTCAAATATAGGCAAGGCGACGAGCCGCAGCCGCCTGACACGGCGGCCGCAGAAGCGCGTGCCAAGCTGGAAGCGCTGATCCGCGCCTTCGAGGACGAGAACCAAGCTTACACCTCGCTGAACCTGCCGATGTGGACCAACCGCTACGGCACCTATGACGACCTCGCCCGCATCAAGGAATGGTCGGCGGCCGGCGGCCTGGGGATCGAGGAATGGTGAAGGCGCCGCGTCCCATCCCCGACGAAGTGCGTGCGCGACAGGCGCGCGCGTCCGACCCGACTGCGTCGGCCTTCGTGTCGGCCAATGCCGGCTCGGGCAAGACGCATGTGCTGGTGCAGCGGGTGATCCGCCTCCTGCTCTCGGGCGTGCCGCCGGAAAAGATCCTCTGCATCACCTTCACCAAGGCAGCCGCCGCCAACATGGCCGAGCGCGTGTTCACCACGCTTGGTCATTGGGTGACGCTGGACGATGATGCGCTCACGAAGGCCATTGTTGCCGTCGGCATCCCCCATCCCAGCGCCAAGCTGCGGCGCGAAGCGCGAAAGCTGTTCGCCTGCGCGCTGGAGACGCCCGGCGGATTGAAGGTGCAGACCATCCACGCGCTGTGCACGCGCCTGCTCCAGCAGTTTCCGTTCGAGGCCAATGTGCCGGCGCGCTTTTCGGTCATCGACGAGCGCGACCAGACCGACATGATGGAGCGCGCCAATCTGAAGGTGCTGCTGGAGGCCGCGCGCGACCCGGACAGCGTCACCGGCCGCGCGCTGCTGACCGCGATGGCGAGCGCCGCCGACGTCACCTTCAAGGAGGTCGTGCGCGAGGCTTGTCTGAGCCGCGATCACTTCATGGCCTGGACCGACGAGGCCGGCAACGCAAGCGCGGCGACCGAACAGATGGCGGCCGTGCTGGGCGTTGACGCAAGTGACCGCATCGAGGACGTCGAGACCGAGATTCTCGACGGCCCGTTCCTGCCGCGCTCGCGCTGGGACGACATCGCCTTCGCGCTGGAGGACGGCAGCAAGTCCGACAACGACCAGGCAAGCCGGCTCCGCGAAGCAAAAGTGTTTTCCGGCGCCGCGCAGGTCGATGCCTATCTGTCCGTCTTCCTCACCGACGAAAAGCTGCCGCGCAAGGCGGTGCTCACCAAGAAGTTTTGCGAGCACAACCCGTCCGTCGCCCGCCTGTTCGAAAACGAGGCGTCCCGCCTCGCCGGATTGGTCGAGAAGCGCCGTGCCGTGACCATGCGCGATCGCTCCGCGGCTCTCCTGCATATCGCGACGGCCGCCGCCGCAAACTATCGGCGCGAGAAGCAGGAGCGTGGACTGCTCGACTACGACGACCTGATCGACAAGACGCTGGCGATGCTCGACCGCGTTTCCTCGGGCTGGGTGCATTACAAGCTCGACCGCGGCGTCGACCACGTCCTGATCGACGAGGCCCAGGACACCAGCCCGCGGCAATGGGACATCGTCGCGCATATCATTTCGGAGTTCACCGCCGGCGAAGGCGCGCGCGAGGGGCTGAACCGCACCGTCTTCGCCGTCGGTGACGAGAAGCAGTCGATCTTCTCGTTCCAGGGCGCGCAGCCCCGGGAATTCGACGCACGCCGGCGCGAGCTGCACCGCAAGTTCACCGCCGCCGGGCTGAAATTCGATCCCGTAGCCTTCACCTATTCGTTCCGCTCCGGCGCAGCGATCCTGCACTCGGTCGATCACGTCTTCCGAGACCCCGCGATCTACAAGAGCATCCATTCGGTCGAGATCGGCCATCCCCTGCACAACGCGCTCGCCGATGCCGGTCCGAGCGTGATTGAACTGTGGGATCTCGCGGAGGCCGACGACCGGCAGGACATCGAGGGTTGGCGCGCGCCGTTCGACGGCGTCGCCGCCACCAGCCCCGAGGTCAAGCTCGCGCGCCGCATCCAGGCCGAGATCAAGCGGCTGGTCGAAAGCGGCACACTGACGGGACACGAAGGCGAGCGACGTCCGCTGCGCTATGGCGACATGCTGATCCTGGTGCGCCGGCGCGGCAATGCATTCGACGCCGTGATCCAGGCGCTGAAGCACGCCGGCGTTCCGGTGGCCGGCGCCGACCGGCTCAAGCTCACCG
This sequence comes from Bradyrhizobium sp. GW821-FHT12B03, assembly GCF_058807535.1. Taxonomy (NCBI): domain Bacteria; kingdom Pseudomonadati; phylum Pseudomonadota; class Alphaproteobacteria; order Hyphomicrobiales; family Nitrobacteraceae; genus Bradyrhizobium; species Bradyrhizobium sp. GW821-FHT12B03. Next base: position 66,930 of record NZ_JBXAQU010000009.1, on the reverse strand, counting down.
AGCACATCGGCATCATCGACCTGATGAACCTTGCGGACGCGCTGCTGCTGCCGCAGGACGACCTCGCGCTTGCGGTGGCGCTGAAGAGCCCGCTGTTCGGGCTCGATGACGACGATCTGTTCAAGCTCGCCTGGGATCGCAAGGGATCGCTGCGTCGCGCGCTCGGGGAGCATGCGGGGACAAGCGAGAAGTTCGCGGCGGCGTTGCGGCGTCTGGAAGCCTGCGAGGTGCGGTCGCGCGAAGAAACGCCGTTCGCCTTCTACGCCTGGCTGCTCGGCGGCGACGGCGGCCGCGCGCGAATCCTGCGCCGGCTCGGCCACGAGGCCAACGACGCGCTCGACGAATTCCTGGAGCTGGCGCTGAACTATGAGCGCAAGGCACCGGCCTCGCTGCAGGGATTCATGGCCTGGCTGCGCTCGGCCGACACCGAGGTGAAGCGCGACATGGAGATCTCGCGCGACGAGGTGCGGGTGATGACCGTGCACGGCGCCAAGGGGCTGGAAGCCTCGGTCGTGTTCATGGTCGACACCACGTCGTCGCCCGCGGACTCGCAGCGGGTCCGGCTGATCCACGTGCCGCGCGGCAATGGCGGCGAGGTGGTGGTCTGGGCCGGCCGCAAGGCGGACGATCCCAAGCCCGTCGCCGACGCCCGCAAGGCCATGATCGAGGAGACCGAGGATGAATACCGCCGTCTGCTCTACGTCGCGATGACGCGCGCCGCCGACCGGCTGATCGTCGGCGGCTGCATGCCCGGCAATATGAGAACGGTCCGCAAGCTGAGCTGGTACGACCTCATCGACACCGGGCTCACCGGCGCAGACCTCGACAAGCAGACGATCGAGACACCGCTCGGCAAGGTGACCCGATTCGCCCGGCCGGAGGATGTCGCCGCGATGGGGACGCCGGCGACGACGATAGACCACACGGTCGCTCTGCCGGACTGGCTGCGGATGCCCGCGCCACGCGAGACTGTCGATGACGATCTGGTGCGTCCCTCCGGCCAGTCGGCGGAGGAAGGCCGCGCCGTGCGAACAGGCGAATCGGTCCAGTCCCGCGCGCTCGCGCTGCAACGCGGCACGCTGGTGCACCGGCTGCTGCAATCCCTCCCCGACATCGCCACCGAGCGCCGGCGTGACGCCGCGCTCGGCTTCATGGCGCGCAATGCCGCGGACTGGACCGAGGCCGACCGCACGGCGCTGGCCGACAAGGTGCTCGCCCTGATCGCCGAGCCGCGTTTTGCACCCGTCTTTGCCGCCGGCAGCCGGGCCGAGGTCGCCATCGCCGGCAGGCTGGAGCGGCCGGGCCGCCCTCCGGCGCTGGTATCGGGGCAGATCGACCGGCTGGTCGTTCGTCCGGATGAGGTTTTGATCGTCGATTTCAAGACCAACCAGGCGGCGCCGAAAAGCGCGGCCGCGGCGCCGGCGGCCTATGTCCGGCAGCTTGCGCTGTACCGGGCGGTGCTGGCGCGGCTTTATCCCCAAAAGCCCGTCAGGGCCGTCCTGCTCTGGACCGAGGCCCTTGAATATATGGAGATTTCAGCCCCCGCGCTGGACGCGGCGCTGGCATCCCTTCATGTCAGCGTGAGCGTCCTTGACCCGGCAAGAGGCCGTTCATAGGTTGACGCCATGATCCCGGGCGCGATTCCACGTCGCGCCGATTCTCTTTCAACCGAGTGAGGTACTCCCATGGCCGTTGGCAAGGTTTCCGACACTGATTTCGAAGCCGAAGTGCTCAAGGCGAACGGCCCCGTCGTCGTCGATTTCTGGGCCGAGTGGTGCGGCCCCTGCCGCATGATCGCACCCGCCCTCGACGAGATCGCCGGCGCGATGGGCGACAAGGTCAAGATCGTGAAGCTCAACGTCGACGAGAGCCCGAAGACCGCCTCGAAGTACGGCGTGATGTCGATCCCCACCCTGATGATCTTCAAGGGCGGCGAGATGGCTTCCCGCCAGGTCGGCGCGGCGCCGAAGGCGAAGCTGCAGCAGTGGATCACGTCGGCGGTGTGAGCCGCGACGCGAGACGATGACTTTTACAACGGCCGGCGACAGCCGGCCGTTTTGTTTTGCCTGTAGCCTGCGCTACTTGATCCACCCCGTCGCCAGCGCATTCGCCAGCTCCGGCTGATTGTTGCGGCGCGCCAGCGCGGCCATCGTGTCGTGATCGTAGGCAACGTGACGAAACGTCACCTGCCAGCCGCCGACTGTCGGCTCAAGGATCGCATAGCGCGCATCTGGCGTGCCGGCTTCGACGACGTGCGGGAACGGATACTTGTCGCGATAGCCGGGACTGCCGACGCTACCGGGATTGACGATCAGCCGGCCATCGCGCAAGCGCACGGCGCGGGCGAGATGGGTGTGGGCGCAGAGGATCAGGGACTGCGTGATGCCCTGCGCGAACTGCTCGATGCGATCGAGCGGCGACAGCGCGACAGTGCCGTCGGGGTGCACGATATCGAGCCAATAGACTTCATCGTCGCTAGGCGTCGCGTGACACATGAAAACCTGATCCCGAAACACACGCGTCATCGGCTGCGCGCGCAGCCAGTCGAGTTGCGCGGCATTGAGCGCCGCATGGGCGGGACGATCCCACGAGCCCATCTTCTCCGGCGGCCGATCGAGCAGATAGCGGTCGTGATTGCCGAGCACGTGCACGGCATCGAGCTGCATCAGGATCTCGATGGTCCCCCGCGCATCGAGCGGGCCGCTCACCATGTCGCCGAGGTTGACGATGTCGGTGATATCCTGCGCGCGGATGTCGGCAAGCACCGCCTCCAGCGCGAGATGGTTTCCGTGCACGTCGGCAATCGCGGCGAAGCGCATTGGCATTCTCTCTCTATCGTGCCCCTGACGCAGCGCAGCGCTTCTTCAGCGGTGCGCTGCAGAGCCGGGGCCCATGCGGCCTGCTGGGTCCCGGATCTGCGCTCCGCTTCGCTGCGCTTGTCCGGGACACGAGGCTATGCAGGAGGCGTGCCGTTGATGCCCAGCACATGGCCGGCGAGATAGAGCGAACCCGTGATCAGGATGCGCGGCGGCACCTCATAGGCGAGCTTCGACAGCGCGCGTAGCGCGGCCTCGATGCCGGGCGCAGGCTCGACCCGCATGCCGAGGCTGCGTGCGGCGTCCGCGAGGCGGTCGGCCGGCATCGCATTCTCGGTATCGGGAATCGGCACCGCGATGATGTGACGGGTGAGCCCGGCGAAATTGGCGAGAAAGGCTTTCGCGTCCTTGTTGGCCATCATGCCAGCGATCACGACCAGCGGCCGCGACACCCGCTCTTCGAGATCGCCGAGCGCGGCCGCTGCGACGCGCCCGCCCTCCGCATTGTGTCCGCCGTCGAGCCAGATTTCCGAGCCCTGCGGGCCCCAGCCGATCAGCTCGCCCGAGGTGATGCGCTGCATGCGCGCCGGCCACTCGGCACCGACGATGCCGGCCTCGAACGCCGCTTGACTGATCTTGAAGGTGGAGATCGCGCGCAGCGTCGCGATCGCAAGCCCGGCATTGTCGAACTGGTGGCGGCCGAACAGACGCGGCGCCGCCAGATCCATCAGGCCGCGATCGTCGGAATAGACCAGCCGCCCGCGCTCGACATTGACATGCCAGCTCTCACCCGCGGCGAACAGCGGGGCGCGCATGCGCTTGGCCTGTGCCTCGATCACGGCCATCGCCTCCGGCAATTGCTCGGCGCAAATCACGGGCACGCCGCGCTTGATGATGGCGGCCTTCTCGCCGGCGATGGAGGTCAGCGTATCGCCGAGGAAGTCCATGTGGTCCATGCTGACAGGCGTGATCACGCAGGCCGCCGGCGCGTCGACCACATTGGTCGAATCGAGCCGGCCGCCGAGGCCGACTTCGAGCAGCACCACATCCGCCGGATTCTGCGCGAACAGCTGGAACGCGGCGGCGGTCTTCAGCTCGAACAAGGTCGCCGCTTCGCCGGCATTGACGCGTTCGACCTGTTCCAGCGCCGCGCGCAATTCGTCGTCGCCGACCAGCACGCCGCCACCGACGCGGCCGAGCCGGAAACATTCGTTGATGCGAACCAGATAGGGCGAGGTGTAGGCATGGACGCGCAGGTTTGCCGCTTCCAGCGTCGCGCGCAGATAAGCGAGCGTCGAGCCCTTGCCATTGGTGCCGGCGATGTGGATCACCGGCGGCAGCTTGCTTTCGGGGTGGCCGAGCCGCGCGAGCAGGCGGTGCATCCGCTCCAGCCCGAGATCGATCCGCTTCTGATGCAGGGCCGACAGCCGCCCGATCAGTTCGCCGAGCGGCGGCTTTGCGCTGTCAGGGGATGCGTTCACGCGTGCGGCGCGGCCGGCGCCGTCTCGGCGGCCGATACGATCTGCGCCGGACTGATCACCGGCTGCATCGGCCTCGACGCGGTCTCCAGCGCCGGAGCCTTGGTCAACAGGCGACAGAGCCGCGCCAGGGTCGGACGCAGCTCATGGCGATGCACGACCATGTCGACCATGCCGTGCTCTTTCAGGTATTCGGCACGCTGGAAACCTTCGGGCAGCTTTTCGCGGATGGTCTGCTCGATCACGCGTGCGCCGGCAAAGCCGATCAGCGCGCCGGGCTCGGCGATCTGCACGTCGCCGAGCATCGCGTAGGACGCAGTGACACCGCCGGTGGTCGGGTTGGTCAGCACGACGATGTAGGGCTGTTTTGCTTCACGCAGCATCTGCACGCCAACCGTGGTGCGCGGCATCTGCATCAGTGACAAAATACCTTCCTGCATGCGCGCGCCGCCCGAGGCGGCGAACACGATGAAGGGCGACTTCTTCTCGACCGCGAGTTCGAGCCCGCGCACGATGGCCTCGCCCGCGGCCATGCCGAGCGAGCCGCCCATGAAATCGAAATCCTGCACGGCAACGACGGCAGCGGCGCCTTCGAGCTTGCCGTAGCCGACCTTGATCGCGTCGTTGAGGTTAGTTCGCGCACGCGCATCCTTGATGCGGTCGACGTATTTCTTCTCGTCACGGAACTTGAGCGGATCGGGCGTGACGTCGGGCAGCGCGACGTCGTACCAGGTCTCGTTGTCGAAGATCGACTTCAGCCGCGCCACCGCGCCCATGCGCATGTGGTAGTTCGAGCCGGGAATGACGAACTGGTTGGCCTCGACGTCCTTGTAGAACACGAGCTGCCCGGAATCCGGACACTTGATCCACAGATTCTCCGGCGTCTCCCGCCGCAGCATGTTGCGGATCTTCGGCCGGACCACATTGGTAAGCCAGTTCATGGTTTGCTCCGATGCGCGATCCCGCTCCGGGAACCGCCTGAAGGGATATATGGCTGCCGGACCCTGCCCCGGCAAGCCGCCGTGTCGTCCGCCCCGGAAGCGGAATTATGGCCTATTCGGCCGCTTGTTTCGCGGCCCTGACGCCCTGGGCCAGGGCCGCGGTCAGCTCCGCCACGGCGTTAACGGTTTTGGCGGTCGCCCGCCCCTCGGCATCGAGGCTGTTCTTGAGCGCGTCGACCAGCGCGGTGCCGACCACCGAACCATCGGCCTTCTCGGCAATGGCGCGCGCCGCCTCCGGCGTGCGGATGCCAAAACCAACGCAGATCGGCAACCCGGTATGCCGCTTGATGCGCGCGACAGCTTCGCCAACGGCATTCGCGTCCGCCGCCGCTGCACCGGTGATGCCGGCGATGGAGACGTAATAGACAAAGCCTGACGTGTTCGCGAGCACCGCGGGCAGGCGCTTGTCGTCGGTGGTCGGGGTCGCCAAACGAATGAAGTTGAGGCCCGCCTTCAGCGCGGGAATGCAGAGCTCGTCGTCTTCCTCCGGCGGCAGATCGACGATGATCAAGCCGTCAACGCCAGCCGCCTTGGCATCCGTCAAGAACCTGTCGACGCCGTAAATGTAGATCGGATTGTAATAGCCCATCAGCACCAGCGGCGTGAAATTGTCGTCCTTGCGGAAGTCGCGCACCAGGCCCAGCGTCTTCTTCAAGGTCATGCCGTTCTTGAGCGCGCGCAGACCTGCAGCCTGAATCGAGGGACCATCCGCCATCGGATCGGTGAAGGGAATGCCGAGTTCGATGATTTCGGCGCCCGCCTTGGGCAGCGCCTTGACGATATTGAGCGACGTCGCGAGATCGGGATCGCCGGCCATCACATAGGTGACGAAGGCAGCGCGGCCCTGCTTCTTGAGCTCGGCAAAACGGGTGTCGATACGCGTGGTCACTTGGCTTTGCCCCTCAGGATGTCGCCGACCTGCGGGACGTCCTTGTCGCCACGGCCGGAGAGATTGACGACCATCAGGTGATCTTTCGTGCGCTTCGGCGCGAGCTCCATCACCTTGGCGATGGCATGCGCCGGCTCGAGCGCCGGGATGATGCCTTCCAGCTTTGAGAGCAGCTGGAACGCGGCGAGCGCCTCGTCGTCGGTCGCGGAGAGATAGTTCACACGGCCGATCTCGTGCAGCCAGGAATGCTCGGGGCCGATGCCGGGATAGTCGAGGCCGGCCGAGATCGAATGCGCGTCCTGGATCTGGCCGTCCGCGTCCATCAGCAGATAGGTGCGGTTGCCGTGCAGCACGCCGGGACGACCGCCCGCAATCGAGGCCGCATGCAGCTGCGTGAGCCCATGGCCGGCAGCTTCGACGCCGAAGATTTCGACGGTGGAATCGTCGAGGAACGGATGGAACAGGCCCATCGCGTTCGAGCCGCCGCCGATACAGGCGACCAGCGAATCCGGCAGTCGTCCCTCGACCTCCTGCATCTGCGCCTTGGTCTCGTTGCCGATGATCGACTGGAAATCGCGCACCAGGGTCGGATAGGGATGGGGACCTGCCACCGTGCCGATGCAATAGAAGGTGTTGTGCACGTTGGTGACCCAGTCGCGCAGCGCCTCGTTCATGGCGTCCTTCAGCGTGCGCGTACCCGACTGCACCGGGACCACCGTTGCGCCCAGCATCTCCATGCGGATGACGTTGGGCTGCTGCCGCTCGACGTCGACGGCGCCCATATAGACCACGCATTCGAGGCCGAAGCGCGCGCACAGCGTCGCGGTGGCGACACCGTGCTGGCCGGCGCCGGTCTCGGCAATGATGCGCTTCTTGCCCATGCGCCGCGCCAGCATGATCTGGCCGAGCACGTTGTTCACCTTGTGCGAGCCGGTGTGGTTGAGCTCTTCGCGCTTGAGGTAGATTTTTGCGCCGCCGAGATGCTCGGTCAGGCGCTCGGCGAAATAGAGCGGCGAGGGCCGGCCGACATAGTTCTTGAGGTAGCCGTTCATCTCGGCCTGGAAGGCCGGATCGGCCTTGGCCGCGGTGTAGGCCTTCTCCAGATCGAGGATCAGCGGCATCAAGGTTTCGGCGACGAAGCGTCCGCCAAAGATGCCGAAATGGCCGCGCTCGTCGGGGCCGCTGCGATAGGAATTGGGTTTGGCGATGTTCATCGGACGCTCAACTCTTGACGTGCATCTTGGGTGGCGCGCGCGGCGCGAATGAAGGCCTTGATCATTTCAGGATCCTTGACGCCGGAGGCGCTCTCGACACCGGAGGACACGTCGACGCCACCGGCGCGGGTGACGCGGAGGGCCTCGGCGACGTTGTCGGCGTGCAGCCCGCCGGAGACCATGTAGGGCAATTTCAGATCGAGATTTTCGAGCAGATGCCAGTCGAACGGCGCACCCAGGCCGCCGGGCCGCGTCGCATCCTTCGGCGCGCGCGCATCGAACAGGATGCGGTCGGCGATCGCGGCATAGCCGGGCAGCACGGCGAGATCGGCCGACGCTGCGACCGGCACCGCCTTCATCACGGGGCGGCCGAACTTCTGCTTGATGTCGCGCAGCCTTGCGACGCTCTCCTTGCCATGGAGCTGGAAGATGTCCGGCGACAGCGCGTCCATGATGTTGTCGAGCGTGGCATCGTCGGCATCGACGGTCAGCGCCACTTTCAGCGCGCGTCGCTGCACCTGGCGGCCGAGATCGCGGCCGGCCTCCAGCGAGACGTGGCGCGGCGACGGCGGAAAGAACACGAACCCCACCATGTCGGCACCCGCGTCGAGCGCTGTTTCGAGCGTCTCGCGCGTGGACAGGCCGCAGATCTTGACGAGCAGGGACATGGTCTCAAAGCGGGTAAAGGCCGCAAGTCCGCGGCCGGAAAGCAGGGGTTTCGGTTGCGGCCGCTTCTACAACGTCGCGCGCTGCTTGTCTCGCCCGACGGGCCCGTAAAGGCCCACCCCGACGGGGGCGGGGAGGCGCTGCGGATCGGGCCGTGCCGCGGCCGCCTGGGCCCGCAGGCCGGCCAGTTCGCCCCTCGCGCTGCGCGCATCCGCCTCATGCCGACGGGCTGCGCGGCGCCAGTGCCGCTGGCCGAACCAGACGGCGCATCCGCCCGTCAGGACGCCCAGCGCGGCCACCAGGATCAGCAGCAGGAACAGCGGCAGCGTGATCTCCAATGACGGGTCGCCGGAGACGAAGGGATCGAAGGAAACGGTGACGAAATGCCGGTTCGCGACGGCAAACACCATCAGGATCAGACCCAGCGGAATCACGATCAGCGCGGTCAGGAACTTTCGCATCTGGCTTCGCTCGCCTTGAATCAAGCTTCCGGCCGCATTTCGAGCGACCGCGGGAAACCCTGACGCCGGCCTTAGTCCGGCGCGCCGGGATCCGGATGGTCGCGGTTCAGCCGCTCACGCATTTCCTTGCCGGTCTTGAAGAACGGAACGCTCTTCTGATCGACGGGCACATGGGCGCCGGTGCGCGGATTACGCCCGGCGCGTGCAGGGCGATGCTTGACCGAGAAGGCACCGAAGCCGCGCAACTCGACGCGATCGCCGCGCGCGAGAGCCGCTACGATCTCTTCGAGAATCGCATTCACAATGTTCTCGACATCCCGCTGGTACAGATGCGGGTTGTGCTCGGCGATACGCTGAACAAGTTCGGATTTGATCATCGAGAGATAGGACCCGGAAGCGTGCGGATGACCATTTCCGTGAAAATGCCGTGATCTGTCAAGACGCTAAATCAAGATTGAGCGTCGTGAAAATGCGTGACAAATGCCGAAAAAGCGGGCTGCCCCGACACTCGCCAGGCGAGAAAACCCTCGGGTGCTCGCCCACCCAGTCAGTTCGACGCAGCCGGCTGCCACAAGGCCAGCATTCCATCCATTCCGAACCGGTCGACGGCCTGCGCGACGCCGGTTTGCCCGATTTGATGCGCAATCGAGCCCAAACCCAGCGCTTCCAGCGTCACGGCAGCAGCCGTCTTGAGGAACGGCAGATCGCCGAAGCGCGGCTGGAGCTTGTAGTCACGTACCGAAAGCCCCTTCTTGACGCCCTTCTGCTCGACCAGCCAGGTCACCGCCGTCTTCTCGTCGCCGATCTGGTCGATCAGCTTGAGATCGATCGCCTGGCGCCCGGTGAAGACGCGGCCATCGGCCACTTTCTCGAGCTGCGTGTCATCCATGCCACGCCGTTCCTTCACCAGTCCCTTGAACCAGGCGTAGGAGTCCTTCACCAGCGCGTCGAGCGCGGCCCGCGCCTCGGGACTGGTCGGCTCAAAACCGTTGGGCGCGGCCTTCAGCGGCGAGGATTTTACCTCCTCGACCTTGACGCCGATGGTCTTCAGGAGCTCGGTGACATTGGGGTACTGGAACAGCACGCCGATCGAGCCGACCAGCGAGCTCTGCTGCGCGATGATGTGGTCGCTGGCGATCGCCGTGATGTAGCCGCCGGACGCGGCGAGGCCCTCGACCACCACGACGAGCGGCTTCTTTGCCTTGAGCCGGACAAGCGAGTCGTAGAGCTGCTCGGAGCCCGCGGTGGTGCCGCCCGGCGAGTTGATGTGGACGATGACGGCGGCAGCCTGCGAATTCTCCAGCCGCTCCAGCGCCTGCGTGCGGTCGGAATCGCTGCGGATCAGACCCTCGATCTGGACCCGCGCAATCGAGCCGGCGGATGCGAACGTGCCGCGCGCACCTGGTGTCGCGATCAGCGCGAAACCCGCGATCGCCGCGATCGCGATCAGCGCAGCCATGACGCGCCAGAACGTCAGCTTGCGGCGGATCCTGCGGCGATCGACGATGATGTCCGAATCGAGCGACATCGGAATATCTCCAAATGAAAGGCCAGGCGCGTTGTGCCGTCACGGCGTGACCAACGGCTTGTCTGGATACATCAATTGCGGCGTAATTTGAAGAAAACAAGGCCTGTCCCGGCGAAGGCCAGGATGTAGCAACACACTCGATGTCGTCCCGACGAAGGCCGGGACGGCAGTGGCAACAAAAAAGCCCCGGCTCGCGCCGGGGCTTCGATGTCAGCAAAACCTGCGTTTCGCTTACTTGCTGTCGCGGTTCTTGAGCGCGGTGCCGAGGATGTCACCGAGCGTCGCACCCGAATCGGAGGAGCCGTACTGCGCGATGGCTTCCTTCTCTTCGGCGACTTCGAGCGCCTTGATCGACACCTGGACCTTGCGGGCCTTCTTGTCGAACTGGATCACGCGGGCATCGACCTTCTCGCCGACGGCGAAGCGTTCGGCGCGCTGGTCGTTGCGGTCACGCGCGAGCTCCGAGCGCTTGATGAAGGTGGAGAAGTCGGTACCGGCGATCTTCACCTCGATGCCGCTCTCCTTCACTTCGAGCACTTCGCAGGTCACGACCGCGCCCTTCTTGACATCGCCCGGCTCGGCGAAGGGGTCGCCTTCGAGCTGCTTGATACCGAGCGAGATGCGCTCCTTCTCGACGTCCACGTCGAGCACCACGGCCTTCACCATGTCGCCCTTCTTGTAGTTGTCGATCACCTGCTCGCCCGGAAGCTTCCAGTCGAGGTCGGAGAGATGGACCATGCCGTCGACGTCGCCCTCGAGACCCAGGAACAGACCGAACTCGGTCTTGTTCTTGACTTCGCCCTCGACCACCGAACCAGTCGGGTGACCTTCGACGAAGACCTCCCAGGGGTTGCGCATGGTCTGCTTGAGGCCGAGCGAGATGCGGCGCTTGACGGAATCGACTTCCAGCACCTGCACTTCGACTTCCTGCGAGGTCGAGACGATCTTGCCGGGGTGCATGTTCTTCTTGGTCCACGACATCTCGGAGACGTGGATCAGGCCTTCGATGCCCGGCTCGAGCTCGACGAACGCGCCGTAGTCGGTGATGTTGGTGACGCGGCCGGTGAAGCGGGCACCCAGGGGGTACTTGGCTTCGATGCCCTGCCACGGATCATCCAGCAGCTGCTTCATGCCCAGCGAGATGCGGTGCGTCTCGTGGTTGATCTTGATGATCTTGACCTTCACGGTCTGGCCGATCGAGAGCACCTCGGTCGGGTGGTTGACGCGGCGCCACGCGATATCGGTGACGTGCAGCAGGCCGTCGATGCCGCCGAGATCAACGAACGCACCGTAGTCGGTGATGTTCTTGACCACGCCGTCGATGACCTGACCCTCTTCGAGGTTCTGCACCAGCTCCTGGCGCTGCTCGGCGCGGGTCTCTTCGAGAACCGTGCGGCGCGACACCACGATGTTGCCGCGGCGGCGGTCCATCTTGAGGATCTGGAACGGCTGCGAGTTGTTCATCAGCGGCGCAACGTCGCGGATCGGACGGATGTCGACCTGCGAGCGCGGCAGGAACGCCACGGCACCGTCGAGGTCGACGGTGAAGCCGCCCTTGACCTGGTTGAAGATGACGCCGTTGACCTTCTCGTTGTTCTGGAAGGCCTTCTCGAGCTTGCCCCAGCTCTCTTCGCGGCGCGCCTTGTCGCGCGACAGCACGGCTTCGCCGAGGGCGTTCTCGATGCGATCGAGGAACACTTCGACCTCGTCGCCGACCTTGATCTCGCTGTCACGGCCGGGGCCGGAAAATTCACGCAGGGCGACGCGGCCCTCGGTCTTCAGGCCGACGTCGATGACGGCCATGTCCTTTTCAATTGCAACCACCTTGCCCTTGACGACGGAGCTTTCCTGCAGGTTGCCACCTGCGAAGGACTCGTCGAGCATCGCGGCGAAATCGTCACGCGAGGGGCTATAGGTATCAGCAGAAATCGAAGCCATTTGTTCTCCAGTTGCGGATGTCTTGCCGGCCGTTGGGTTCATGGGCGTATCGGGCGTGCAGTGTCGGAAGGTCCACAAAACCTTCGAGCGACCGCTCGTTGCCCCGGCTTGACGCCGAAACAGCGGAAGCGGGCCGGCTGAGGCCCGCACGTTCGATACGTGGAAATCTTTGTCCGGAGCCTGGATCGCGCCGGTCCCGAAACGAAGGACCTGACGTATCGACCTCAAAGAGCGGGAGCGGGCACTTCCTCCAATGACGGCGGCGGCTTAACCCCGCGACCGGCCCGCTCGGACGGCCTCGATAATGTCGATGGCGGCCCGGACGCCGCCTTCTATATCCAGTTGGGAGTTATCTAGCAAGTAAGCATTCACGGCCGGTTTGAGAGGCGCAATCGGCCGGTTCTTGTCGCGTTCGTCACGCCGGATGATGTCGGCGAGCACTGCTGCCTCATCTGCCTCCTCGCCTCTTGCCCTGGCCTCCATGGTCCGGCGGCGGGCCCGGACCCCTGGATCGGCGACGACGAAGATCTTCACGTCGGCATGGGGGCAGATCACGGTTCCAATATCCCGGCCGTCGAGCACGGCGCCGGGAGGATCGGCGGCGAATTGCCGCTGGAAATTGACCAGGGCCTCGCGAACCCTGGGGATCGCCGAGACGATGGAGGCTCCCTCACCGGCTTCCTGGGTCTTCAGGGCGGGATTGCCGAACTTTTCAGGATCGAGTTCCAGCGCGGCCTGCACGGCCGCCGCCTCGTCCCGGAGATCATGGCCGGATTGCATCAGCGCGTAGGCCACGGCGCGATAGATCACGCCGGTATCGAGGTGACGATAGCCGTAATGGTGAGCGAGACGCTTGCCGAGCGTCCCCTTGCCCGAGGCCGCGGGCCCGTCGATGGCGATGATCATGAAAACTCGGCCCCAAGCGAACGCATCATCGGAATGAAATCCGGGAAGCTGGTGGCGATGAAGGCGGTGTCGTCGACGGTCACCGGCTGATCGGACGCGCAGCCCATCACCAGCGCGGACATCGCGATACGGTGGTCCATGTGGGTAGCGACGGTGCCACCACCCGGAACGTGACCGCGGCCCTCGACGATCAGATCGTCGCCGGAGACCTCGACCTTGACGCCGTTGACGCGGAGCATCTCGGCGGTGGCCTCCAGGCGGTCGGATTCCTTGACGCGCAGCTCCTGCAGGCCGCGCATGATGGTGGTGCCTTCGGCGAAGGAGGCTGCCACCGCCAGCACCAGATATTCGTCGATCATCGAGGGCGCGCGCTCCGGCGGCACCTCGACGCCGCGCAGCTTCGAGGCGCGCACGCGCAATTGCGCCATCGGCTCGCCGGCATCGCCGCGCACTTCGCTCTCCTCGATCGAGGCGCCCATTTCGCGCAGCGTGGTGAACAGGCCGGTGCGCAGCGGATTGGTCATGACATCCGACAGCACGACATCGGAGCCCTCGGCGATCAGCGCCGCAACGACCGGGAAGGCTGCCGAGGACGGATCGGCGGGCACCACGACGGTAGCGCCATGCAGCTCAGGCTGGCCCACGAGGACGATGCGGCGGCCGTGCTGCCCCTCCTTCGCGGAGGTGATGTCCGCGCCGAAGTGCTTGAGCATCAGCTCGGTGTGGTCGCGGCTCGCCTCGCTCTCGATCACGGTCGTCGTGCCCGGCGCGGCGAGGCCCGCCAGCAATACGGCCGATTTGATCTGGGCCGAGGCGACCGGCGTCTTGTAGGTGATCGGCAGCGGATCGCGCGCACCCTGGACGGTCAGCGGCAGACGTCCGCCCTCGCCGCCGGAGACGACCCGGGCGCCCATCTTCTCGAGCGGATCCAGGATCCGGCGCATGGGGCGACTGCGCAGCGAGGCGTCGCCGTCGAAAATCGCCGAGATCGGGCAGCCGGCAACGGCGCCCATGACCAGCCGGCAGCCGGTGCCGGAGTTGCCGAAATCCAGCGCCGCCTTGGGCTGGGCGAAGCCCGCGACGCCGACGCCCTGCACCTTCCAGGCGAAATCGCCGGTGCGCTCGACCTTGGCACCCAGCGCCTGCATGGATTTGGCGGTGTTGAGGACGTCCTCGCCCTCCAGCAGGCCTGAAATCCTGGTCTCGCCGACCGCGAGCGCGCCCAGGATCAGGGCACGGTGAGAGATCGACTTGTCCCCGGGCACCCGTACTTTCCCGGTGAGGGGACCGTTTGCGCGCGACTGAAGCGGCCTCGGTTGGTCGGAATGAGTCAAGATTGTGTCCTTGAATGTGCCTCGGACGGCTGGGGCGCACCTACCACATGGTCCGCGCCCCGTCACCGGCATGTCTTTCTCCCGTAATGCGCTATTGACAGCGGGCCGCCAACTAGCCAAGTGAAACACCGCTTTTCAGACATTCCCAGGATTCCTCTGCCGTGGCCAAGTCCGAACTCGGAACCAAACGTATTTGCCCGACCACGGGCAAGAAGTTCTATGACCTCAACAAGAATCCGGTGATCTCGCCCTATACCGGCGAAGTGGTGCCGATCGCGCCGGTGGCACCTGCGCGCGCGACCCGCGGCGCCGAAGCCCGGCATGCAGCGGCCGCCGACACCACGCCGGAGCCCGTGGAGGCCGAAGAGTTGGTCTCCCTCGAGGAGGCCGATGCCGAAGAGAACACCGGCAAGGTCAAAGCCGTCGTGCCCGAATCGGAGGACGATATCGAGGTCGACGAGACCCTCGACGACGACGATGACGATGATTCGACCTTCATCGCCGACGAAGAAGAGGGCGATGAGGACGTGACGGACATCATTGGTGATGTCGGAGGCGATGAAGAGACTTGAGATCAGCCCTGATCTGTGAAAAAGGGTGCACCGCGCGAGTCGCTTGAGGCGCTCGCCGGCCGGGACGGATCCCCCAGGATCCTCCCCACTGGAAGACTTAAGGGGCCATAGCTCAGCTGGGAGAGCGCTTGCATGGCATGCAAGAGGTCGGCGGTTCGATCCCGCCTGGCTCCACCACGCTTCGCCCTTCGGGCTACGCGTGGCGCAGCCGCGCAGAGCCCGAAGGGTGAAGCGTGGTGTCCGGCGAAGCCCGCAGGGCGAAGACGGACTGTTAGGCGCGCCCTAGCCTTCGCTTTCTTCCGTGCGAGCCATCGATGTGGTACGTCTACATCATCCGCAGCATCGAGTTCGCCGACCAAGAATACGTTGCCGCAACCGAGGATTTGAAGCGGCGGCTTCCGGAGCATAACGCCGGTAAGTCCGCTCACACCGCCAAGTTCAAGCCGTGGAAGCTGGTTTGGTACTGCGCTTTCCCTGACAAGATGAAAGCCCTGGAATTCGAGAAGTATCTCAAGTCACACTCGGGCCGCGCTTTCTCGAAAAAGCGGCTCTGCCAGCCCCCTACTCCCCGATCACCGCATTCAGCCGGTCGCGCAGCGCGACGATCTCGTCTTTCATCGCCACCAGCTCCGACACCGAGCAGTCCGACGCCGCCAGGATCGACTGCGGCACGCTGCGCGCCTTCTCCTTCAACGCGTGCCCTTGCGGCGTCAGCGCGATCAGCACCTGACGCTCGTCCTCGCTCGAGCGGGTGCGCTTGACCAGATGCGCGGCCTCGAGCCGCTTGAGCAGCGGCGTCAGCGTGCCCGAATCCAGAAACAGCCGCTCGCCGATGTCCTTGACCGGCACGTCATCGCGCTCCCACAGCACCAGCATCACCAGATATTGCGGATAGGTCAGGCCGAGCCGGTCGAGCAGCGGCTTGTAGACGCGGTTGAAGGCATGGGCGGCCGAATAGACCGCAAAGCAGATCTGGTTGTCGAGGCGCTGCGGGTCGAGAGCCGATAGTTTTCGGGGCATCGAGAATCTCACACGGTTTCCTCCATTCTGGGACCGGCCGGCGCCACATTCAATTGCGAACAATTAAATGTGAGGCATGCAAATTTAAATTGCGCACAATCTAATTGTTTGCGATACGGACTGCACCCCAACCGGAAGACCCGAGGAGACGAAAAATGTCCGTGAACGTCCTCTACAAGACCAGCGCAAAGGCCACCGGCGGCCGTGACGGCCATGCCGCAACCCTCGACGGCGCGCTCGACGTCAAGCTCACCACGCCGAAGGAGCTCGGCGGAGGCGGCGGCGCCGGCAACAATCCCGAGCAGCTGTTCGCGGCCGGCTACGCCGCCTGCTTCATCGGCGCGATGAAGTTCGTGGCCTCGCAGGGCGGCCCGAAGGTTCCCGCCGACGCTGCCGTCACTTCCACCGTCGGCATCGGCCCGCGCTCCGAAGGCGGCTTCGGCCTCGACATCGACCTCGCCGTCTCGCTGCCGGGCCTTGCCCGCGCCGAGGCCGAAGCGCTGGTCGCAAAGGCGCACCAGGTGTGCCCCTATTCCAATGCCACGCGCGGCAATGTCGACGTTCGCCTGACGGTCGTCTGATCGTCAAGCGGATCGGCTGGCCCGGGATCCCCCTCGGGCCGGCCATTCCGCTGATTTCCCACATTGCGGGATTGCGCTGCGGCAGCGCATGAGGCCCTACGCAGCAAGCCATTGCTGGCGCAAAAAAACCTCGCTAGGCCTGTGATCAAATATCGATACAGGGGAAGCGAAGGCATGACTGAAGCAGCATTGGGCGCAATGAGCGGACTGCGCGTCATCGATCTCACGCGCGTGCTCGGCGGTCCCTACTGCACCCAGATCCTCGCCGACCACGGCGCCGACGTGATCAAGGTCGAGCCGCCCGCCGGCGACGAGGTGCGCGACTGGGGCCCTCCCTTCCACGACGAGGATGCGGCCTATTTCATCGGTATCAACCGCAACAAGCGCTCGATCGGCCTCGACCTCGCCTCCGAGGGCGGCAGAATCGTGCTGCTGAAGATGCTGGAGACGGCCGACGTCCTGATCGAGAATTTCAAGCCGGGCACGCTGGAGAAATGGGGCATCGGCAACGAAATCCTCAGCAAGAAATTCCCGCGCCTCGTGCATTGCCGGATCTGCGGCTTCGGTGCCGACGGCCCGCGCGGCGGCAATCCCGGCTATGACGCCATCATCCAGGCCATGACCGGCATGATCGCCGCGACCGGCTCGCCCGAGAGCGGGCCGATGCGGATCGGCGTGCCGCTGGTCGACATCGGCACCGGCCTGTATGCGGCGATCGGCATCCTGATGGCGCTGTCGGAGCGGCAGCGCTCGGGCAAGGGCCAGTTCCTGGAGACAACGCTGTACGAGACCGGCCTTGCCATCATGCATCCGCACACCGCGAACTATTTCATGCATGGCAAGCCGCCTGGCCTGACCGGCAACGAGCACCCGAACCTCGTGCCTTACGCGATCTTCCCGACCAAGACCGACGACATCTTCATCGGCGTCGGCAATGACGGCACCTTCCGCAAGCTCGCCAAGGAAATCGGCAAGCCCGAGCTCGGCACCGATCCGCGCTTTGCCCGCAACAAGGACCGCATCGCCAACCGCGAGGCGTTGCGCGCCGAGCTTGCCGCCGTGTTCAGCCAGCACGAGGCCGAGCCGCTGTGCAATCGCCTGCTCGCGGCCGGCCTTCCCGCAGGGCCCGTGCAGAAGATCGACCAGGCGTTGACCAACCCGCACACCATCGCCCGCGGCGATGTCATCGAGAAGGATTGGTACAAGGGCGTGGCCTCGCCGATCCGGCTCGATCGCAGCAAGCCGAGCCTGCGCCGCCTGCCGCCGAAATTCAGCCAGCACTCGCAGGAGGTGCTGGGCGAGTTCGGGTATTCCAAGGCCGAGATCGACGCGATGATCGAGAACGGCACGGTCTGCGGCCCCGAGCGCAAGCGCTGAGATAAAGACGAAGATCGAGCGTCAGGGGCAGGTGAGCTCCCTCTCCCGCTTGCGGGAGAGGGTCGGGGAGAGGGTGCCTCCGCAACGGGACAATCCCCAAGTGCAGAAAGCCCTCACCCGGCGCTGCGCGCCGACCTCTCCCGCAAGCGGGAGAGGTTTAGAGAGATCTGAACGATGCCGCACTGCGGCGCGACCACGCATGTGCAGCGCGAACGGACCGGGCTGCCCGTGTCGCATTCGCCTATTTGACGGCTTCCCATTTGGCCGCGCTTGCTGCTTTCGTTTCTCCCGCTTACACAGTCATGTGAACGTCATATGGCGCTGCTAGCGCAAGCGCTTCTTATTGACGGGCAAGGGAGGATTTCTTGATGGCTCTTCGACACTATGGGGCGGCTGCCGCATTTGCACTCACGGTTGGCATGTCGGCCTCGCCGGCGCTGGCCGTGACCGAAATCCAGTGGTGGCACGCGATGACCGGCGCCAACAACGACGTCATCGTCAAGCTCGCCACCGACTTCAACGCGTCGCAGACCGACTACAAGGTCATCCCGACCTACAAGGGCAACTACCCCGATACGATGAACGCGGGCATCGCCGCGTTCCGCGCCGGCAACGCCCCGCACATCATGCAGGTGTTCGAAGTCGGCACCGCGACCATGATGGCCGCGACCGGCGCGGTGAAGCCGGTCTACAAGCTGATGGCCGAGGCCGGCGAGAAGTTCGATCCCAAGATCTACCTGCCCGCGATCACCGGCTACTACTCGACCTCGAAGGGCGAGATGCTGTCGTTCCCGTTCAACTCGTCGTCCACCGTGATGTGGGTCAACCTCGACGAGCTGAAGAAGGCCAACGTCGAGATCCCCAAGACGTGGCCTGAAACATTCGAGGCCGCCAAGAAGTTGAAGGCTTCAGGTCACGACACCTGCGGCTTCTCCGGCTCCTGGATCACCTGGGTCAACCTCGAGCAGCTCTCCGCCTGGCACAATTTGCCGCTTGCCAGCAAGGCCAACGGCCTCGACGGCTTCGACACCGTGCTGGAGTTCAACGGACCGCTTCAGGTCAAGCACCTCGAAACCCTGGTCGAGCTGCAGAAGACCAAGGTCTACGACTATGCCGGCCGCACCAACACCGGCGAAGGCCGCTTCACCTCGGGCGAATGCCCGATCTACCTGACCTCGTCGGCGTTCTTCGGCAACGTCAAGGCGCAGGCCAAGTTCGCCTTCACCGCCGTGCCGATGCCGTATTATCCCGACGTCAAGGGCGCACCGCAGAACTCGATTATCGGCGGCGCTTCACTCTGGGTCATGGGCGGCAAGTCGGCCGAGGAATACAAGGGCGTGGCCAAGTTCCTGACCTTCCTCTCCGACACCGATCGCCAGGTCTACATCCACAAGGCCTCGGGCTATCTGCCGATCACCAAGGCGGCCTATGCCAAGGCGAAGGAGGAAGGCTTCTACAAGGACCAGCCCTATCTCGAGACGCCGCTGATCGAGCTGACCAACAAGGAGCCGACCGACAATTCGCGCGGTCTGCGCCTCGGCAACATGGTGCAGCTGCGTGACGTCTGGTCGGAAGAGATCGAGCAGGCGCTCGCCGGCAAGAAGACCGCCAAGCAGGCGCTGGACGCCGCCGTCGAACGCGGCAACACGATGCTGCGCCAGTTCGAAAAGACCGCTGTAAAATAAGGCGAAGGCACCGGCAGGCCACGCGGCCTGCCGGTGCCGTCCATCATGCAAAAGCAAGCCATTTTCCAATCGAAGCTATTGCCTTACGCGCTGGTTGCGCCGCAGCTCGCGATCGTCCTGATTTTCTTCTACTGGCCGGCCTTGCAGGCGGTGATCCAGTCCTTCCTGCTCCAGGACGCCTTCGGACTGTCGACGAGCTTCGTCTGGTTCGACAATTACGTCGAGCTGTTCAGGGACCGCGCCTATTTCGAAGCGATCGTCCGGACCTTCTTCTTCTCGTTCGCGATCGCGGTGTCGTCGTTGTCCTTTGCGCTGCTGCTGGCCGTGATGGCCGACAAGCCGCTGCGCGGCTCGATGCTCTACCGCACGCTGCTGATCTGGCCCTATGCGGTCGCACCGCCCGTCGTCGGCGTGCTCTGGATCTTCATGCTGCATCCCTCGCTCGGCGTGCTGTCGCGGTATCTGCGAGGCATGGGCATCGACTGGAATCCGCTGCTCGACGGCGACCAGGCCGCGGCACTGATCATCCTCGCCGCCGCCTGGAAGCAGATCTCCTACAATTTCCTGTTCTTCCTCGCCGGCCTGCAAGCCATCCCGAAGAGCGTGTTCGAGGCCGCCGCGATCGACGGCGCACGCCCGATGCGGCGGTTCTGGACCGTGACCTTCCCGCTGCTGTCGCCGACCATCTTCTTCCTGCTGGTCGTCAACATCGTCTACGCCTTCTTCGACACGTTCGGCATCATCGACACCATGACCCGCGGCGGTCCCGGCAAGTCGACGGAGACGCTGGTCTACAAGGTCTATTCCGACGGCCTGCTCGGCGGCAATCTCGGCAGCTCGGCGGCGCAATCGGTGATCCTGATGGTCATGGTTATCGTGCTGACGGGAATCCAGTTCCGCTTCGTCGAACGCAAGGTGACCTACTGATGGTCGAGGACGAGGGCATCAGGCGCTACGTCGCCCATTTCATCCTGTGGATCGGGATCGCGATCGTCGCCTTCCCGGTCTACATCGCGATCGTCGCCTCGACCCAGGACAACGCGCTGATCGCGAACGGGCAGATGTCGCTCTTGCCCGGCGGTCATTTCTTCGAGACCTACTACCAGACCATCTTCGTCGGCACGAGCGGCTCGACCCGCGAGCCGGTCGGCAACATGATGCTGAACTCGCTGGTGATGGCGCTCCTGATCGCGGTCGGCAAGATCGCGATCTCGATCATCTCGGCCTATGCGATCGTGTATTTCCGCTTTCCGTTCCGGATGCCGATCTTCTGGATCATCTTCATCACCCTGATGCTGCCGGTCGAGGTGCGCATCTATCCGACCTACAAGATCGTCGCCGACCTGCACATGCTCGACAGCTATGCGGGCCTGGCGCTGCCGCTGATCGCCTCGGCCACGGCGACGCTGCTGTTCCGCCAGTTCTTCATGACCGTGCCGGACGAGCTCTTGGAAGCCTCGCGCATCGACGGCGCCGGCCCCTTGCGCTTCTTCTGGGACACGCTGCTGCCGCTGTCGCGCACCAACATGGCGGCGCTGTTCGTGATCCTCTTCATCCTCGGCTGGAATCAATATCTCTGGCCGCTGCTCATCACCACCCGCGACGACATGCAGACCATCCAGGTCGGCATCCGCAAGATGATCACCACCACCGACGCGCTGACCGAATGGCCGATCGTGATGGCGACCGCCGTGCTGGCCATGCTGCCGCCGGTGTTCGTCGTCGTCGTCATGCAGAAATTGTTCGTGCGCGGACTGGTCGAGACGGAAAAGTGAGAGGGCGAATGGCGAATAGCGAATGGCGAATAGTGCGCCGACGGTCGAATGGATCGAGCATGCCCCACTGCTCCACTATTCGCTACTCCCTATTCGCCACTCGCGCGAGCGGAGCTCGCAATGGCTAACGTCACCCTGCGCAACGTGCGCAAGACCTATCCCGGCGGCTTCGAGGCCATCAAGGGCGTCAACGTCGACGTCGCCGACGGCCAGTTCTGCGTGCTGGTCGGCCCCTCCGGCTGCGGCAAGTCCACGCTGCTGCGCATGGTCGCAGGGCTCGAGACCGTCACCGGCGGCGAGATCGACATCGGCGGCCGCATCGTCAACCAGATCGAGCCCGCCGATCGCGACATCGCGATGGTGTTCCAGAACTACGCGCTCTATCCGCATATGAGCGTCTACAACAACATGGCCTACGGCCTGCGCAACCGCGGCATGAAGGAAGACGAGATCAAGACCCGCGTCGGGGAAGCCGCGCGCGTGCTCGAGCTCACATCGATGCTGGAGCGCAAGCCGCGCCAGCTCTCCGGCGGCCAGCGCCAGCGCGTCGCGATGGGCCGCGCCATCGTGCGCCAGCCGAAAGTGTTCCTGTTCGACGAGCCGCTGTCCAATCTCGACGCCAAGCTGCGCATCGCGATGCGCGTCGAGATCCGCAAATTGCAGCGCCGGCTCAACACGACGTCGATCTACGTCACCCACGACCAGCTCGAGGCGATGACGCTCGCCGACGTTCTCGTGGTGATGAATGGCGGCGAGGTCGAGCAGGTCGGCAATCCGCTGGCGATCTACGAGAAGCCGGCGACGACCTTCGTCGCCTCCTTCATCGGCGCACCGCCGATGAATCTGATGTCGACGCGATCGGACGAGATCAAGTCGCAGCTCAGTGGTGCTGCGACGGAGGCCGGCATCCTCGGCATCCGCCCGGAGGATTTCGTCATCACCGACCAGACCCCGGCCGGCGGCGTCGCACTCCCGCTCACCGTGGAAGCGATCGAGCGCGTCGGCGCCGAAACCTTCGTCTACGGGTCCCGCGCGCAGGAGGAGCAGCGCGTCGCCACCATCCCCGGCGAGCTGCCGCCCGGTGAGGTCATCGTCCGCATTCCCGGAACCGAGGCCCCGGCCATCGGCGCGAGGATCCGGGTCGCGGCGATACGGCCGAAGCTGCACCTTTTCAGCGGCGACGGGCGGACGCGGCTGGAGGCCTGACCGGTTCCACGCGGAGCTCGACCAGGAACAGCGAAAACAACCCCATGCACAGTAGAAGGGGAGTTGTTTTCATTGGGATAAGTCGGCCCCGCGGAGCTCGTCATGTCCGGCCCTGTCCCGCCTGCGCAGTCGAAGCGCTGAATCCACAGCCCCCCGCTACGTGCTTGAACCACCACGGGGATATGCCCATATTGCTGACCAAGGGGCGCCGCTTCCGGGCCCTGAAATGCCAAAGTCGCTTCGAGAGGACTTTGTAAACTATGTCTCGTGTTCCCACGCTTTCCAGTCCGTTCCTTCTGGGCTTCGACGAGATCGAGCGCGTGCTCGATCGGGTCGTCAAAGGCGCCGACGGCTACCCTCCCTACAATATCGAGAGGTGCGGCCAAGCGGACGGCCAGCCCGAGCGTTTGCGCATCACGCTGGCGGTCGCCGGATTCACGCGCGACCAACTCGATGTAACCATTGAGGAAAACCAGCTCGTGATCCGCGGGCGGCAGCAGGACGACAAGACCCGGCAATACATCCATCGCGGCATCGCCGCGCGCCACTTCCAGCGCACCTTCGTGCTGGCAGAGGGGATGCTGGTGCTGGGTGCGGATCTGAAGAACGGGCTGTTGTCGATCGATCTTGCCCGGCCTGAACCGGAGAGGATCGTTAAGACAATCGCTATCAATGAGCACGAATAATGGAACGAGTAGCGGACTCGACCGCTTAGTTTCTGTGAAGGAGTCGAGACCATGAGTGAAGGTCACGTTGCGTTCGAATACGAAGCCAAGAACGTCTCTCCGGAGACACTGGCAACCCTCGGCGAAGGCCATATCGCCTATGTGAAGCAGATCCGCTCCGAGGATGTTCCGGGCCTGTTTCCCGAAGCTCCGAAGATTGCGCCGGGCCTCAAGCTCTTCGCACTCCACGCCGCCGACGGCACGCCGATCATGCTGACCGACAGCCGCGAAGCCGCGGTCGCCAACGCCTGGAGCAACGAGCTGCAAGCGGTGAGCGTGCACTAAGCACGCACGCGTCGCAGGATTAGAGTTTTTGGCGGGCATGCCTTCGCAGGAAGGCATGCCCGTTTTTATTTGAGCGGCACGCACCGCACTCTCCTCGTCATTGCGAGCCACCGGGTCCGCGCGAAGCGCGGCCCGATGACAGGCTCCGCGAAGCAATCCAGATCTTTCGGCAGAGACAGTCTGGATTGCTTCGTCGCAAGGGCTCCTCGCAATGACGAAGTGTGAGGCTATCGCGTCCTCGGCTCTCGTGGCCTAGAGGCGGCGCAGCAGTCTCACCACGCGTAGCGCACCACGCCCTTGCCGGCGTAGCTGCGCGTAACGTTCGAGAATTCGCCTTCGAACGTCGCAGCAGCGGCCCAGCCGGTCAGCCATTTCTTGTCGACGGACGCGGTGACGAGCGCGGAGTCGGCGGCTTGCGCGTCGCCGTTGACGACGAAGCTCGAACCGGGGAGCGCCTGGAAGGTCGCGCCGATGGCGCGGTCAGGATTGAAGTCATGGGCCCAGGCGAGACGGCCGCGCAATGTCGCGATGCCATCGGCCATGGCGAAGGATTTGTCGCTGCGAAGGCCGAGCTCGCTGCGGGTGTCGGTGACGCTCTTGGCGCCGTAAGTCAGGGCAAACGCGTTGTTGCCGGTGATCGCCTGCTCCGTATAGGCCGGCAGATCGAACGTGGTGAACTGCGCGGCCGCATAGGGCGTGACGCCGACGCCGCCGATCACGGGAGCGACGAAGCGATAGCCACCTTCCAGCCGGCCGGAATACGCATTCGCGTTGAAGCGTGCCTGGAGATGATCGAGGCCTGCGATCGTGACATTGCGATCGGTGGCGATGTCCTGCCAGCCATAGGCCAGCGCGCCCGTGACATAGGCCGCACCTGCATGATGGCGCACGAAGGCGCCGGCCTGGAACAGGTCGGAACGGCCGGTGCCGCCATTGGCCACGGAGAAGTTGGTGCCACCGCCGGCGAGCGCGAAGCCTGCGACCGTATCGGGCGAGAACCAGTAGTCGGCGCCCGCGGTCGCGCCGGCGATGCGGCTGGTGGCGGCGTTGGCGCCTGTCGTTGCGTTGCCGTCGGTGGTTTGCGAGCCGCCGAAGCCGGCAGCCCACACACTCCAGCGCGACTCGAAGGCCTGCACCGGAGCTTTACGATAGATCGCGGCGTAGGCGTCACGCTCGGCGCCGCTGCGCTTGCGGCCGGCAGCATAAGCGAGCGCGTCGCTGTCCTCGGCCGCATAACCCGCAGCACCGCCGGACGAACGCGGATCGCCGCGACCAGCAACGAACGGATCGGTGAGCACGCCCATGAACATGTTCATCGCGTTGAACGTGGTTTGCTGCGCGCCGGTGGCCGTCTCGCCCGAGGCCTGCGTCAGCGCGTTGAGCAGAGGGGTGCCCGAGAGCGCGAACAGCGCATTGAAGCTGGCCGGCATCGCAGCGCCGCCGATCAGCGCATTGTCGATTCCTGCCGCAACGTTCCGCTGATTGATGTTGGCATTGCCCGGCAGCGAGGACGAGAGCGTGCCGGGATCGAGCGTCAGCAGTACATCACTGCCGACATAGCTCAGCCGCGCGTTACGGGCGAAGCTGTTCGCGCTGAGGAATTCAGCGCCGGAGAAGCTGCCGCTCACCGCGCCCGCGGTCATGATGGTATAGGTCGTTGTCGCCGACACCCGCGTCAGCGGATCCACCACCACCTTGCCATTGATGCTGGCGATGCCCGTGACGATTGTCTTGTCGGAGATCGCGCCGGAGACCTGCACCAGATAGGTCGAGGCCGCCGTCATGGTCAGGCTCGCGGTTGTCAGCGTGCCAATCGAATTGCCGGGCGCCAGCGAGCCGCCATTGATGGCGACGGCACCGAGAGTGCCGTTGCCGCCGAGCGTGCCGCCGGCATTCACGGCGATGCTGCTGGCCGAGGAGAGATCGCCGTTCACCGACAAGGTGCCGCCGTTCACCGTCACCGGACCGGTATAGGTCGCGGTACCCGTGAGCGTCCAGTTGGACGACCCCGTCTTGTCGAGCAGCGCCCAACCGGTCGATATCTGGCTGACGTCGAAACTGTTGCTCCCGCTGCCCGCGAAACGGAAGGTGTCCGTGCCGTGGCCGATGGCGAGGCCGACGAGCTTTGCGTTCGATCCGTCCATCACGAGAAGGTTGTTGCTTCCGGAACCGAAGCTCACCGCGGTGCCGGTGAGGCCCGTGATGCTGCCGGCATTGATGACCGTCGAGACCCCGCCCGTGAACGTGCTGACACCACCCACGTTACCGATGATCGTGCCGCTGTTCGCGATCGTGACATTGCCCGTCGAGGAAAATGCGTCGACGCCGACACTGCCGCCACTGTTCCATGTGCGCAAGGTCGCGGCCGATCCGATCGTGACGTTGATGTCGCCGCTGCTCGACCCCACACTGATGGCGTTCGAGCCGGGAAAGTTTGAGCGGACCGTGCCGCTGGTGACGGTCACCGTATTGGTTCCGGCTTGTGTGACGGCCAACACGCCCTCGCCAACGCTCGACGTCACGTCCCTGGAGATGGTCACGGTCGACGTGCCCGCACCAGCAACCGACGTCACGATGGCAATCCCGCCAGAGGAGATGACGCCGTCACGTGCGATCACGATGTTGCCGTTGCCGCCTGATGCCGTCGCGTGAATGCCCTGGCCGCCCGCGGTGATATTGCCGCTTCCGGTCACCGTCACGTCGCCGCCACCGCTTGCGACTGCACCGATGCCGAGACCCGACGTCACGTTGCCGCTGCCGCTGACGGTCACGCTGCCGGTGCCGCTGGTCGCCGCATCAATGCCGATGCCCCCGGCGCCGGTGGTTACGCTGCCGTCGCTCGTGACGAGCACGGAGCCACTGCCTATATTGGAGGCACTGAGGGCCGTGCCGGCGGCCGTGTTGATGACGCTGCCGCTGCCCGAGTAACTGACGGCGCCGCCGTTGCCGACAAGGCCGATTGCGGAGACGGCCGCCTGGTTCGTCGTCACGATGCCGCTGTTGGTCATCGTGATGGTCCGGCCGGAGCCGGTCGGAGCAAGCTGAAGACCGAACCCGTTGACGGTGGTGTTGGCGGTGACGGTGCCGATCGTATCGGCATTGAACGATTGCACCCGGTCGTTGGTCGCCGCGTTCGGGCTGGTGCTGTTGGTCGTATTCGCGGTCGTGATCGTGCTGCCGGGCGCGTCGCACAGCACGGTGACCGGGCTGGAGCCGCTGGTCGAGCAGGATTGCGCCAGCGCGCTCCCCGGATGGCCGGCGATCATTGCGACGAACACGCCTGCACACGCCGTGCTCGCGAGCAGCGAGCCACGCCGCTTCGACGCATCAAGATCAATCGACGATGAAAGGACGCGCGGCACGCCATGTGCCGGAATCTGTTTCGACATGCCCCCACCCGCTTTTTGCCGCCGAGTCGGCTGAATATTGGAGGCCTTGCCGGCAGATTACTGGAGATTGCAGGGGGCACATGGAGCCCGCAAGGTGTGCCACCAGCTCCGTTACCAATTCCCTTTTTCTGTGTCCGACCGGACACAGTGTTACCAGCGCGCGTTCGTCCGGGGGCAGCGCAATCCAGGTGGCGGCCAACCTTCGCCGTAGCCTCAGGAGAGAGGACCATTCAGAATGTCGCAGCGAACGCGCATATCACTGAATACATGGGCAAAATTGAACCGACGAGCACTCCGGGGACGGATTCTCCGGATGCGGCACGGGCCAGGAAGCGTGAGGTATCGGCCACTCGACCGTCATTCTGAGTGCACGATCCCATGCTATCGGATTTATCGAAGCTGATGCACGCCGCTCGCCCATCACTTCACGAAGCCCAGCCCTTCGCGCGCCGTGTCCACCGCCCATTTGTCGGTCGGCGGCAGCGCGAGCACGCTGTTGAAGTCCGCGCGCGCGTGCTTGGCGTCGGACATCATCATGTAGAGAAGGCCGCGATTGGCCAGGGCGGACTGGCTTTTCGGATCGAGCCGGATCGCCTCGTTGTAGTCGGCGAGCGCGCGGTCGTGCTGTCCAAGGTCGCGAAACACGCTGGCGCGATCGTTGTAGACCGCCGAATCTCGCGGCTGTAGCCGAATCGCTTCGTCGAAATCGGCAAGGGCCCGTTTATCGTCGCCCTTCCTGTGCAGGACGACGGCGCGAATGCGATAGGCCTTCTGGAACGACGGCATCATTCTCGTGACGTCGTCCAGCTCCCGGATGGTACCGTCGGTGTCGTCCTTGTTCAGGAACACGATGGCCCGGCAATAATGGCCGCCGGCACTTCCGGGCTCGAGACGGACGGCGCTGTCGCAGTCGTCCAGGGCTGCATCGATCTCGCCCTTGTTGAGACGAATGTTGCTTCGCAGCTCGTAGGGCCAGGCAGCGGCCGGATTCCTCTGCATCGCCTCGGTGTAATCGGCGGCGGCGTGATCGGCGTCGCCCTTCACCGCATAGACCTGCCCGCGCATCATGAGCGCACGGTAGGCCTGCTTGGGGCTGCGTTCGATGGCCTCGGTGAAGCCGGCGATCGCGAGATCGAAATCGCGGCGGTTGAAATACTCCTCGGCGCGCGAGGTGTAGGGCGCGCCATAATCGGGATCGAGGCGGATGGCCTCGTTGTAGTCGGCCATCGCATGATCGCGGTCGCCTTTGGCGGAATAGGCGCGGCCGCGGCAATGATAGGCACGCCCGAAGTTCGGATCGATCCGGATCGCAGCGCTGCAATCCTCGAAGGCGCGATTCCAGTCCCGCTTGAGATAGTAGGCTTCTCCCCGCAGCTCGTAGGCGGCCGCATTGGCCGGGTCGGAGGCGATGATCGCGGTCTTCTCGGCGATGACGCGATCGTTGGATGCCTCGTCGGCCTGCGCCACGGCCGTCACAGCGATCGTGACCGAGCACAGCAGGCCGAAGAAGCGCCCTTTTGAACCGCACATCATGTCTGAAAATTCCCGCGCCAAATCCGTGCCGGGACGCCCAATCGATCAGAGCTGACGGAGAAATGTCATGGCGCCCGGCCCTGACATTACGTCGCAGCCGGCGCGGCGCGGGTTCGAACGTGCGAGAGGCTAAGCCGCGGTCGCCGGCGGCAGCGCCAGCACCGAATAGATCGCCTGGGCGTCGCGCGAGGCGCGGAGCTTCTTGGCGATGTCCTGGTCGCGCAGCAGGCGGGCGATGCGGGCGAGTGCCTTCAGATGATCGGCGCCGGCGCCTTCGGGGGCGAGCAGCAGGAAGACGAGATCGACCGGCTGGCCGTCCATCGCTTCGAAATCGATCGGGCGATCGAGCCGGGCGAACAGGCCAAAAATCTTTTCCAGCTTGGGCAGCTTGCCGTGGGGAATGGCGACGCCGTAACCGACCGCGGTGGTGCCGAGCTTCTCCCGCTGCAGCAGCACCTCGAACACCGAGCGCTCGTTCTGCCCGGTCAGCTCGGCGGCCTTGGCCGCGAGCTCCTGGAGCGCCTGCTTCTTGCTGTTGACCTTCAATGCCGGGAGAATCGCCTCGGGCGCGACCAGATCGGTAATCGGCATGGATGGTTTCCGAGGTGAATTAAACCGTCAGGTTCCGAATTGGCCTGCTCAGTTAAACCGAGCCCGGCCGGCGTCAAGAAGGTGAAGCAGGAGGGGGACTTAGCCCAAGTCCCGTTAGGTCCTGATGTGGGGCGCTTCTACTCCAACGCAATCCCGGTGCCAACTCCTGCGTGCGGCTTTGCCCCGGTCATTGTTAAGACCTGCGGATCGTACGGGGCCCGAATCCGGCCCTAACCGCCCGCTTTCCCGTCAACCTTGCCTCCGGGCGGGTCGATCCAGCCCACATTGCCGTCGGCCCGGCGGTAGATGATGTTCACCCGGCCGCTGGAGCCATGCTGGAATACCAGGCAGGGTGCCCCGCTGAGGTCGAGTTCCATGACGGCTTCGCTGACCGACAGCTGCTTCAGCGAGGTGGTGGCCTCGGCGATGATCACGGGGCTATAGCCGGTGACCTCCTCCTCGTCCTCGCCCTCGCCGGGCGCCTCCAGCACGTAGCTGGTGGCGTCCATGGCGGCGAGCGCGGCGGAGGCGACATGGGCCTTGCGGGCCGAGCGGTCCTTCAGACGGCTCTTGTAGCGCTTGAGCCGCTTCTCGATCATGATCAGGGCCTGATCGGCGCTGGCATAGGCATCCGGCGCGTTCGAATCGGCCTCCAGCGTAATCCCGGAATCGAGATGCAGCGCGCAATCGGTCCGGAAGCCGAAGCCATCCTTGCTCAGCGTGATGTGGCCGGAATAATTGCCGTCGAAATATTTGCGCAGGACCTCCTCGGTCCGGTCGGAAACGCGGCCGCGCAGGGCCTCCCCGACGCTGACGCTCTTTCCCGAAATGCGGAGAGTCATGTGAACCTCGCCTGGTTAGGTTCTTGTCTGCGCGTGATCCATGCGGACAACCGCTGCACACCTTGCACTGGCGCGGCCCTCCGGGTCCGGATCATGCGCGCGCATGGATCGGTCTCGATGGTCGATTGAGAGTAGCGCGATTTGGCGCCAGCGCAATCAGGCCGGCTCGGGGTTGCGGGAGCGATCGGACATTGCGGTGGAAAGGACGTTACCAAGAGTGCTCTGCTTGTCGCGGCGGCGTTGCACCGAGGAAGGAATACGCATGGCTTCGCGGTACTTCGCGACCGTGCGGCGGGCAATATCAATGCCCGAAGCGCGCAAGCGTTCCACGATGGTATCATCCGACAGGATCGCGGACGGCTCCTCCGAATCGATCAGCTGCTTGATGTGGTGGCGCACGGCCTCGGCGGAATGCGCCTCGCCACCGTCGGCCGAGGCGATCGAGGCCGTGAAGAAATATTTCAGCTCGAACGTGCCGCGATTGGTCGCCATGTATTTGTTGGCGGTGACGCGCGACACCGTGGATTCATGCATCTGGATGGCGTCGGCGACGGCCTTCAGGTTCAGCGGCCGCAGATGCGCGACGCCATGGGTGAAGAAGCCGTCCTGCTGGCGCACGATCTCGGTCGCGACCTTCAGGATGGTGCGGGCGCGCTGGTCGAGTGCGCGCACTAGCCAGGTCGCGTTCTGCAGCGCGTCGGTGAAGTAGGATTTGTCGCCGTCCTTGCCGATCTTCTTCGACAGCTCGGAATAGTAGGTCTGGTTGACCAGCACGCGCGGCAAGGTGTCGCTGTTGAGCTCGACATGCCAGCCGCCGTCAGGACCCGGACGCACATAGACGTCGGGCACCATGGTCTGGAGCCGCGCCGAGCCGAACTTCATGCCGGGCTTGGGGTTGAGGCGGCGGATCTCGCCGATCATGTCGGCGATGTCCTCGTCGTCGACGCCGCAGAGCTTGCGCAAGGCCACGATGTCGCGCTTGGCAAGAAGATCGAGATGCTCGACCAGGGCCTGCATCGCAGGGTCGTAACGGTCGAGCTCGCGCAGCTGGATCGCCAGGCATTCGCTCAAATTGCGCGCGCAGACGCCGGGCGGATCGAATTTTTGCAGCACGGCCAGGACGTCCTCGACGTCGGCTTGCGAGGCGCCAAGGCGCTCCGCAGCCTGGCCGAGGTCGCCCGGCAGATAGCCGGCCTCGTCGACGAGGTCGATCAGGTACTGGCCGATCATGCGCTGCGCCGGCCCGGTGAAGGCGACCGCGAGCTGCTCGGCGAGATGGTCGCCGAGCGTGATCTCGGCGGCGACGAAGGCTTCGAGATTGTAGTCCTCGTCGCCGGAGGCGCCGCCGCCCCATTCCGTGTAGGTGGTCGGCGCGGCGTCCTGGGCGGTGCGGGCCGCCGCCTCGGCCGGTTCCTCGGAGAAGACGTTGTCCAGACCGGTGTCCAGGGTCTGCTCGATCTCGGCGCGGGTGCCGAGATCCTTGCTCATCCATTCTTCCTGGCCGGGCTCGAAGGCCTCGCCCGGGCCACCGCCCGGCTCGTCGTTGTGGCCGCCGTCGGAATCGCTGAACTGGCCGGCCTCGGCCGGGGCTTCGCCGCCGCCGGCCTCGTCATTGGCCCGTTCCAGCAGCGGATTACGCTCGAGTTCCTCTTCCACGAAGGTCGTGAGATCGAGATTGGACAATTGCAGCAGCTTGATCGCCTGCATCAGCTGCGGCGTCATGACCAGCGACTGCGATTGCCGGAACTCTAATCTCTGCGTGAGCGCCATGAAGCAAGAACCGATCCCAAAAAGTTGGTCCGATTTTTGCTTATCCTAGTCTTGGCACGATGTACACGGCTTGACGAATTGGAAAAAAGGGCTAGAGGCGGAATTCCTCGCCAAGGTAAAGGCGGCGAACATCCGGATCGGCGACGATCTCATCCGGGCTGCCCTCGGTCAAGATTTCACCAGCATAGACGATATAGGCACGGTCGGTGAGGCCGAGCGTCTCGCGCACATTGTGGTCGGTGATCAGCACGCCGATGCCGCGATTGGTGAGATGGCGGACGAGATCCTGGATGTCGCCGACCGCGATCGGATCGATGCCGGCGAAGGGCTCGTCGAGCAGCATGTAGTTCGGACGCGTCGCCAGCGCGCGCGCGATCTCGACGCGGCGCCGCTCGCCGCCGGACAGCGCGATCGAAGGTGATTTCCGCAGGCGCGTGATGTTGAATTCGTCGAGCAGCGAGTCGAGCTGCTGCTCGCGCTTCTTGCGCGAGGGCTCGACCACTTCGAGCACGGCGCGGATGTTCTGCTCGACGGTGAGGCCGCGGAAGATCGAGGCTTCCTGCGGCAGATAGCCGATGCCGAGCCGCGCACGCTGATACATCGGCAGCTTGGTGACGTCGTGGCCGTCGAGCTCGATCGCGCCGCGATCGGCCTTGATCAGGCCGGTGATCATGTAGAACACGGTGGTCTTGCCGGCGCCGTTCGGACCGAGCAGACCGACCGCCTCGCCGCGGCGCACATAGATGCTGACGCCGCGCACCACCTGGCGGCTGCCGAAGGCTTTTTCCACGCTATGCACAGCCAGGAAGCCCGGCCGCTTCAGAAGCTGCGGCCCGCCGGCGCCATTCGGCCGGGTGGCAGCCCTGACGGGATGGACCGCCTGGGCCCGCGGCGGCTCGGCTTGATAATCGGCCTGGAAGTCAGCCTGGAACTGGTCGGGCGCGTGCATCGGCTGGTCACGGGCGATCGGCGGCGCGTCCCGCACCGGGCTTGCCACCAGCCCGCCGACGCCATCGCCGAGCGAGGTGATGTCCTGACGCGCAAATCCTGGCCGGCCACGCTTGGCGGGGCGCCGACGGAACATACTGAAGAGATCGACCATCCCCGCCTTCTAGCCTTCTACGATGATCCTGCGCGGTGCTCGCGCGATCTGCCGCGCCGGCCTTGCGATTCGCCGACGCAGCATGAGTGAAGGGATGCCTCATGCCCAGTGAAACACGCCCGATAAGCGGTGAACCCCGCTTCGAAAGCCCTGCGCGCTAGATACAGTCTCGCCGGGCAAGCTTCAACCTCGGATCGGGAGCATTCGATACAAGTCTTTGAATTTACTTCGGTTTAGTTGCGCCGGGCAATTGCAGAGGCGACGCCGCACCGGGCTTGCCGCCCTGTCCCCCCTGGCCACAATCATTGCCACCGCCCTGCGGCAGCAGGGCCTGCACCCTGCCATTGTCGGATTCCACACGCGACACGCCCGTCGTCATGTCCACCGCCAGACGGTCGCCGCGCAGCACGTTCTTGCACTGCGTCAGGACCACCTGGCCCGAGCCACCGAGCATGGTGATGAGGTTGGTCTTGGTGTCGAACACGGCGGTGTCGCCTGTCACCACCTGGTCCTTCTGGGTCACCACGACATTGCCGCGCGCCTCCAGCCGCTTGATCGAGGAGCTGCCGCCCGGGCCCGGCGTTGCCGACTGCATCGGCGCCGCCTTGGCCCCCTTCGCCGCGGGCTGCGGCGGCGTGGCGGGCTTGTCGCCGCCGGATTCGTAGAACACCACCAGCGTCTTCGAGGTCATGGTGGTGTCGCCCTGCACGACCTTCACGTTGCCGGAGAAGGTCGCCTCCTTTTTCTTGTCGCGCATCTCCAGCGAAGCGGCTTCGATCTGGATCGGCTGATCGCGGTTCTGCGAGAAGCCCTGCATCGCGTTCGGCACGCCTTGCATCGTGCTCTGTGCGATCGCCGCACCGCCAGCGGCCAGCACGACGCCGAGGACGAGCGCGGCCGCGCTGACAATGGCGCCACGCTTGTCTTCGCTGCGCGGAAAAAACCTGATCATGAAAATCACTTTGAATTGGCGGACTTGTTCTGGGGCGTACGTGTCTTCACCAGCGGCGTCGGCTCGACCGGCACAGGCTGAGCAGGAGCCGGAGCATCGAGCTTGTCCAGATACATCACCACATTGCCCTCGAAGCGGATGAGATCGCCGCCTTCGGTGATGCGCAGCCGATCCGCCGTCAGCGTGCCGTTGGTCAGCTTGACGTCGACGCGCTCGTCCGACGAGACCGTACCCTTGTTCATGTCGACGAACGCCGAGTTCAGCCGCGCCTCATAGCCGGTCGAAGTGCGCAGGAAGATGTCCTTGTGCAGGTCGAGCTGCTGCTGCTTGTTGTCGAAGCGGCCGGTGCGGGCATCGAGGAACAGGGTCGACTGATCCTCCATCAGTACCTTCGCACGCAGATCCTTGAGATCGACATGGTCGGGGTCGGTGATGTCCTGCGTTGCCGTCTTGGCCCAGAGCTCGTAGGGCCGCTGGTCCGGGGTGAAGCCGGACATGTGCGGCGATTCCATCGTGATCTTGGTGCCCGACACCACCAGGTTTCCGGAATCGAGCGGCAGGTTCGGCATCAGCATGCGAAACGGATTGAAGATCGAGACGCCGACGATGGCAGCCATGGACAACAGCACCGCGCCCGGCACAGCGATGCGCAGAAACCGGACCAGACGGCTGTGACGCGCCGCGCTGGCGAACTTCGCCGCTAGTGCGGCGTCGTAGGTTGGGTTCTGGGCCGAATTCACCTGGGCTCCTGAGGTGTCGCTCGCCTTGTCCGGTCAAGTGCGCGCCATTGTACCCGGCGCCGCCTGAATATGCAGCCTCGGACAGGCCGACATGAAAGTGTCCGAAACGGGGCGATTGGCCGCCGGTCGAGCCGTCAGGAATGCGCGAAAATGTCCTCTTCCTCCCAGCCCTGGAGGTCGAGCAGGGCACGGGTCGGCAGGAAGTCGAAACAGGCCTTGGCCAGCCCGCTGCGGCCTTCCCGCACCAGCATGGCGTCGAGCCGCTCGCGCAGGGCGTGCAGGTGCAGCACGTCGGAGGCGGCGTAGGCGAGCTGCGGCTCCGTCAGACTGTCGGAGCCCCAGTCGCTGGATTGCTGCTGCTTGGAGAGGTCGACATTGAGCACCTCGCGCACGAGGTCCTTGAGGCCATGACGGTCGGTATAGGTGCGGGTCAGGCGGGAGGCGATCTTGGTGCAGTAGATCGGCCCGGTCATGACGCCGAAGCTCTGGTACAGCACGGCGACGTCGAACCGCGCGAAGTGGAAGATCTTGGTGATGGCGGGATTGGCCAGCAGCGCCTTCAGGTTCGGCGCGTCGGTATGGCCCTTGGGGATCTGCACCACGTCGGCGCTGCCGTCGCCGGGCGAGAGCTGCACCACGCAGAGCCGGTCGCGGTGCGGGTTCAGCCCCATGGTCTCGGTGTCGATCGCCACCGCTCCGGTGTAGCGCGTGAGATCGGGCAGGTCACCGCGGTGCAGGCGTACGGTCATGGCGTGTCAAAACCTCGGGTCGAATCGGATGCGTCGGCATCATAGGCTAATTCGGATAGCCCGCGATGTATCCACTGGAGACGGCCCGCGCAAGCGCCGGCGCCGTCAGATCGCGGCCAGCATGATGCAGATCATCGCCGCGACCGTGATGCGGCTGGCGCCGTCGCGGAAGGTGTAGAGAATCGGATCGTCCGGCATTTCGCGGCGATGCGCCATCATCAGGGCGCGGCCGAACCAGTACAGCAGCAGCGGGTTGAGCAGCCACAGCATCCAGGGGCGGCTGTACAACGGCGTCACCGCGGAGGAGGACACATAGAGCGAGAACACGGTCACTGCGTTCATCGCGCTCGCGGCCGCCATCGCGCCGATGACGTGCAGGTCGGTGATCCTGTAGTCCCGGTTGGAGGGATCGGCGAGGCCGGCGCTCTCGCGCATGCTGAGCTCGCTGAAGCGCTTGATCAGCGCCAGCGAGGTGAACACGAACAGCGAGAAGATCAGCAGCCATTCCGACAGCACGACGCCGACACCGACGGCGCCGGCGATGATGCGCAAGCTGTAGAGGCCGGCGAGCGTCACCACGTCGACCAGCATCTTGCGCTTGAGCACGAGCGAATAGGCGATCGTGGTGGCGAGATAGGCGCCGAGCACGGCGAGGAACAGCGGCGAGATGCAGAGGCTGGCGGCGACGGCAAACAGCCACAGCGCAGGGATGGCAAGCAGCGCCGAGGAGATCGGCAAATCGCCCGCCGCGAGCGCGCGATGACGCTTGGTCGGATGCTGCCGGTCGGCGGCAAGATCGAGCAAATCGTTCATCAGATAGGCGCCGGAGGCGCAGGCCGAGAACGCCAGGAATGCCAGCAGCGCGTTGCCGAGCGAGGCGAGATTCATCTGATGCGCGGTGATGGCAGGCACGAACACCAGCGTGTTCTTGGCGTATTGGTAGACGCGCAGCGCCTTTGCCCAGGTCTTCAGGCTGGCACTGCTGCGCGCGCGGTTGTCGATGCAATCGATCGCGGCACGATCGAACGGCAGGCCGTCGCCTGCGGCAAGATCAGCCGGCGTAACGACGCCGTCGAAGCCGAGATGGGCGGCAATGGCGGCGGCATGGCCGGCGAAACGTCCCGCGACGAGATAGATTTTTTCGCCCCGTGCCCGCGCCGCCAGCGCCTGGTTCAGCACCCCGGAATCATAGGGCAGATGGGCGTAATCGATCTTGGCCCGCGCCAGAATCTCCGTGAGCGCCGCCATGCCCGCTTGTCCGCCCGCGCCGAAGCGGGCCAGCATGCGGCCGGGGCTGGAGAACAGCGCTTCCATCAGCAGCTCGGACCGCAGCAGGGCGCCTTCGAGATCGATGACGAGCGTCCGGGCGGCCGCCGTCGTTGCCGACGGCTCGGACACGCCAGAATCATAACGCCAGGCAGGCTGCTCCATCCGAAAACGCTCAGGTGACCGCGACACGGCCGGCCCAAGGGCTGGGAAGGCCGGGGAGCAGGGAAATGGACGGCTGCGAGCCTAGGGAGCATTCGCTAAGGCTGACTTAATTCGGGCCTGAAAGGCCGGGACCACCTGCGGGCGAATGGGGACCGACGGTTCTCTGGCGAGCAGCCTGTTGCATGGATCCCACAATCCGGCGCGCGTTCCATGGTCCGGGGCAAGTTGCGCCTTGCGCCCAGTGAAAATCGTCCCAGGCCACCCCATCTGGTGCGAGTCCCCCGCGCCCCGCCCCGCTCACCACGAATGAGATGTCATGACCGAACAGACGCTCGCTGCGCCTATCGAGGATCAACCGGACCGCCAGCGCGGCTTTTCACGCGACCAGGTGCTCCTCGTCGCGCTGCTCGCGTTCACGCAGTTCACGATCATCCTCGATTTCATCATCATGTCGCCGCTCGGCGCCATCCTGATGCCCGCGCTCGACATCACGGCCACCCAATTCGGCGTCGCGGTGTCGGCCTACGCGTTCAGTGCGGGCATTTCGGGCGTGCTGGCCGCGGGCTTTGCCGATCGGTTCGACCGCAAGCGCCTGCTGTTGTTCTTCTATGTCGGCTTCACGCTCGGCACCGCGCTCTGCGCGGCCGCGCCGAACTATCACGTGCTGCTGCTCGGCCGGATCGTGACCGGATTGTTCGGTGGCGTGATCGGCTCGGTGGTGCTCGCCATCATCACCGACCTGTTCCCGCTGCAGATGCGCGGCCGCGTGATGGGAATTATCCAGACCGCGTTCGCGGCGAGCCAGGTGCTCGGCATTCCCGCCGGGCTGTTTCTCGCCAATCATTGGAGCTGGCATGTCTGCTTCATCGCGATCGTCGTGGTGTCGATCGCCGCAATCGCGATCATCGCCTTCGCCATGGAGCCGGTCGATGCGCATCTGAAGCTGAAGCAGGACAGAAACCCGTTCCACCATCTGATCGCGACGCTGGCGCAGCCACGCTATACGCTGGCTTTCGCAGTCACGACGCTGCTGGCGACCGGCGGGTACATGCTGATGCCGTTCTCCAGCGCCTTCACCGTGCACAATCTCGGCATCGCCATCACGCATCTGCCGACGATCTATCTCGTCTCCGGCCTGTTCAGCATCGTCACGGGACCGCTGGTCGGCCGAGCCAGCGACGCGTTCGGCAAATACCCGACCTTCGTGTTCGGCTGCGTGATGACCGTGATCATGGTGCTGATCTACACCCATCTCGGCCACGTCTCGCTCGTGACCGCGATCATCGTCAACGTGCTGATGTTCGTCGGCATCTTCTCGCGCATGATCCCGTCGCAGGCGCTGATGTCGGCGATCCCCGATCCGACCCAGCGCGGCTCGTTCAGCGCGGTCAGCGCCTCGCTGCAGCAGCTCTCCGGCGGCCTCGGCTCGGTGCTCGCCGGCGCGATCATCGCGCAGGCGCCCGACGGCGCGCTGCTCCATTTCGACCGGATCGGCTACGTCGTCGTCGCCACGACGATCATCACGCTGGTGATGATGTATTTTGTGCAGAAGGCGGTGGCGGAGCGGACGGGGAAGCGGGTGGTGTGAGGGCGGGGGCAGACCTGGTCCCCATAAGGGACCGTCGCAGCGGCGCTCGCCGCCCTACCATCTCTACCGCTCTGAGGTAGCTCTATTTTGGGTTCAAACCCCGCAAAATGGTGCCCAGGAAAGGACTCGAACCTTCACGGCCGTTAAGCCACTGGCACCTGAAGCCAGCGCGTCTACCAATTCCACCACCTGGGCATGCCGTTTGGGGCACGGAGGCGGTTACTAAGGTTCGGTGACGCGGTTGTCAAATGCTGCTTGGGACATGCGCAGGGATGCGGATTGCGCATCGCAAACCGGACCGATACAAGCCTGACAGCACGCACTCTTCCCGCAGGATCAGACCCCATGGCATCGAATCTGGAAACTCTCGTCACGGTTTTCGGCGGATCGGGGTTTTTGGGCCGGAATGTCGTCCGGGCGCTGTGCCGGCGGGATTACCGGATCCGGGTTGCGGTGCGGCGGCCGGAACTGGCCGGATACCTCCAGCCCTCCGGCAAGGTCGGGCAGGTCCACACCATTCAGGCCAATCTGCGCTATCCGGCTTCGGTTGAGGCTGCGGTGCGTGATTCGGACGTCGTGATCAACCTCGTCGGCATCCTCGCCGAGGGCGGCGCCCAGACGTTCGACGCGGTCCAGGCCAAGGGCGCCGAGACCGTCGCCAAGGCCGCGGCTGCCGCCGGGGCGCGCCTGGTGCATGTTTCCGCCATCGGCGCCGACGCCGAATCGCCCTCGCACTATGCCAAGGCCAAGGCGGCCGGCGAGGCGGCGGTGCTGGCCGCGGTGCCGTCGGCGACGATCTTCCGTCCCTCCGTGATGTTCGGCCCCGAGGACCAGTTCACCAACCGCTTTGCGGCGCTGGCGCGGATGTCGCCGGTGCTGCCGCTGATCGGCGGCGAGACCAAGATGCAGCCGGTCTATGTCGGCGACGTCGCGACCGCGATCGCGGACGCCGTCGACGGCAAGGCCAAGGCGGGCGCGACCTATGAGGTTGGGGGTGCGGAAGTGCTGACCATGCGCGAAATCATCGAGGCCATCGTCGAGATCGCCGACCGCAAGCCGATGCTGGTGCCGCTGCCGTTCGGGCTTGCCCGCTTCAAGGCGAACTTCCTGCAATTCGCGCCGGGCGCGTTCAAGCTGACGCCGGACCAGGTCACGCTGCTCGCGC
The DNA here is from genome assembly GCF_058807535.1 of Bradyrhizobium sp. GW821-FHT12B03. Classification (NCBI taxonomy): domain Bacteria; kingdom Pseudomonadati; phylum Pseudomonadota; class Alphaproteobacteria; order Hyphomicrobiales; family Nitrobacteraceae; genus Bradyrhizobium; species Bradyrhizobium sp. GW821-FHT12B03. The sequence continues at coordinate 27,621 of NZ_JBXAQU010000009.1, read as the reverse complement.
GCGACAATGTCGTATCGGACGCGGCGAAGGCGGCGGGCCTGACGCTGGAAGGGCTCGGCATCACGGCCGATTCGCTGGAAGCGATCGCCCCGCAATATCTCTGGCGTTTCCGTCCCCAGGGCCAGTTCCAGCGCAAGAGCGCGTGAGGTTTTTTCACCTCGCCCCGCGGTCTCTCTGAACCTCTCCCGCAAGCGGGCGAGGGGGCACACCGTCAGCGCGGCAACAGCAGCCTCAAAACTTCAGCTTCTTGAACACCGCTTCCGGCAATGTCTTGATGATCAGCATTACCAGGCGCCATTTGCCGCTGACATAGACGACGTCGGTCTTCGTCTCGACGGCGCTGAGGATCGCATCGCCGACCACGGGCGCCTCGACGGTGAGCGGGCCGATCAGCTTCATGCCCTCCGTCATTTTCGTACGGACGAAGCCGGGCTTCACCGTGACGACGTGGACGCCGCCGCGGCTGGCGCGCGCGCGCAGGCCCGAGAGGAAGGCGGAGAAGCCTGCTTTTGCCGAGCCGTAGACATAGTTCGAGGCACGTCCGCGATCGCCGGCAACGGACGACACGCCGACGAGCGTGCCGCTGCCGCGGCCTAAAAACTTTTCCGCGAACAGGCCGAGGATCAGCGAGGGGCCTTCGTAGTTCGAGCGCATGATGGTGGTGGCGTGCGCAAGATCGCTCTCGGCATTCTCCTGCACACCCAGCAGTCCGACGATCGAGATGACGACGTCGGGCAGCGCCGGCAGGCCTCCGACAAAGCCCTCGAACGACGCGGTGTCGAGGACGTCGAACGTCCAGGTGCTGGCCTCGATATTGTAGCGGGCGCGCAGATCGGCGGCGTCGGGCTCGAGCACGGCGACGTCGCGCCCCGCAAGGGCGACATCGTATCCCGCCTTCGCAAAGGCGCGCGCGGCGGCGCGGCCGATGTCGGAGGAGCCGCCGAGCACCAATACTGTCTTGCGTGACGTCACGGCTTAAACCTCATCGAACAGGCGTTGTGAAAGTTTCGAGCGGATGACTCCGGCAGGATCGAGCGATTTCCGGATCGCGTTGAAGTGCGACAAGGCGGGATAGCCGGCTTCGAACGTCGCGCGCGACTGGCGTGCATCCTTGGCGAGATAGAGCCTGCCGCCGGCAGCGACGACCAGGCGGTCGATCTCGTCGAGGAAATTCAGGATGTCGCCCTTCAGCGGAAAATCCAGCGCCAGCGTGTAGCCGGGCAACGGGAACGACAAGATGCCGTCGCCCTGGCCGAGCTTCTTGAGCACCGCGAGGAAGGAGGCATCGCCGCGCTTCGAGGCGCGCTCGAGGATGTCGCCGAGCACATCGCGCGCCCCTCGCTCCGGGATCACGCATTGATGCTGGAGGAAGCCGCGCTTGCCATAGATGCGATTCCAGTCAGCGATGCTGTCGAGCGGAAAGAAATAGGGGTAGAGCGAGACCACATGGCTGCCGCCGGCGCGCCGCGCGCCCATGCGGTAGTAGAGCTCGTTGAAGGCGCGGATGCTATGGCGGTTCAGCGTCATCGACGGCAGGTCGACAGGCACGGCAAGCCGGGGCTCCTTGCCGACCGGAAAGACGGCGGCGCCTTCGGCGAGCTCGCTTTTGCTTGCGTGCTCGCCGAGATAGATCAGCGAGCGGCCGAGGTCACGGCCGCGCGCGGCGCAATCGATCCACGCCACCGAATAGGTCGCGGCATCGCCCGCATCGAGCGCGCGCATCGCCGCATCGAGATCGGATGCGGAGATCACCCGCTCGCGGATCCAGCCGGTCTCGACGGTGCGCAGCCGCAGCGTGGCCTCCAGGATCACGCCGGTGAGCCCCATGCCGCCGACGGTCGCGAAGAAGGCGTCGGAATTCTGCTCGCGCGAAGCTTCGATGATTTCGCCCTGTCCGGTGCGCAGCAGAAGGCTGTCGACATAGCGGCCGAAGCCGCCCTCGCAATGATGGTTCTTGCCGTGCACGTCGGCGGCAATGGCACCGCCGATCGACACGAAGCGCGTGCCGGGGACGACGAAGGGCAGGAAGCCGCGCGGGCCAAAGGTGTCGATCAGGTCCGACAGCAGCACGCCGGCTTCCAGGCGGATGCGCCCGCTCGCGGGATCGAACGACCTGACCCGGTCGAACCCGGTCATCCCGATCGTCCTGACGGTACCGATCGCGGCATCGCCATAGGCGCGGCCGTTGCCCCGCGCCACCGAGCCGGTCACCACGGCGTCGCCCACGGCCTCGAACGACCGCGGCCGCAGCACATCGCTATCGACGACCGGGAAACGCCCCCAGCCGCTGACGAGGGTCATGGTTCAGCTCCTGTGCCGGGCGCGCGCCGCGCCTTGCGTTGGAAACTGCCTACCGATCAAAAGCTTATATTACGTTGAGGCCGTGATGCGAGTTTTCGGGGAGTTAACGGCCGAGCGCCAGAGCGATCAGGCCGAGCGTGCCGACGATGACGCGCCACCAGGCGAACACCACGAAACCGTGGCGGGTGACGTAGGTCAAAAACGTCTTCACCACGATGACCGCGGTGATGAACGACACCACGAAGCCGATCGCGACGATGCCCATATGGTCCATCGTCATCTCGGAGCGGTTCTTGTAGAAATCGTAGGCGAACGCGCCGATCATGGTGGGGATGGCGAGGAAGAACGAGAACTCCGCCGCCGCGCGCTTGTCCGCACCGAGCAGCATGGCGGCGACGATGCTGGCGCCGGAGCGCGACACGCCCGGGATCATCGCCACGCACTGCGCAATGCCGATATAGAGATACATCAGCAGCGGAAACTTGGTGGCGTCATGCTCGCGCGGCTTGAGGTCGAGCTTGTCGACCCAGAGCAGGATGGCGCCGCCGACGATCAGCGTGAAGCAGACGACCCACGGATTGAACAGCACGCTCTTGATGTATTTGCCGGCGACGAGGCCGACGACGACGGCCGGCAGGAACGCCACCAGCACGCCGATCACGAAGCGGCGCGAATAGGTATCGCCCGTGAAGAAGCCGATCACGACGTCCCAGAGCTTCTTGAAGTACAGCCCGACGATCGCGAGGATCGCGCCCAACTGGATCAGAACCGTAAACGAATCCCAGAAGGCGCCCTCGCCGAGATGGAAGAAGCGCTCGGCAAGCAGCAGATGGCCGGTCGAGGAAACGGGAAGGAACTCGGTCACACCCTCGATGATGCCGAGGATCACTGCCCGTATTGCATCTGACATATTTACGGTCCATTTCCGCTGGAAAAGCGGGGTTCTTCTCGCCTATTCGCCCCCATGCTGCAATCGCAAAATGCGACATCTCGCCCTTGCTTCGCGGTTTTGAAGGACTAGTGTGGCGCCGCACAAACATTGATGGATTCTTAAGCACCATCACATACTCAAAGGCTTCATGTTTACGCTGTTTCATCATCCGTTCTGTCCGCATTCGCGATTCATCCGCCTGATCGTGGGCGAATACGGGCTCGACCTGAAGCTGGTCGAAGAGCGCAGCTGGGAACGGCGCGAGGCATTTCTGCTGCTCAATGCCGCCGGCACTACGCCGGTCCTGGTGGACGAAGAGCAGCCGCCTATCCCGGGCGCGGCGATCATCGCCGAATATCTCGACGAGGCCTATGGCGCAGGGATGGGCCCCAAGCGCCTGATGCCGGAGACGATTGCCGAGCGCGTCGAGGTGCGCCGGCTGATGGCCTGGTTCAACGAAAAGTTCTTCGAGGAGGTCTCCCACCCTCTCGTCACCGAACGCATCTACAAGCGCTTCATGAGCGAGGAGACCGGCGGCGGAGCGCCCTCGGCCGACGTGATGCGCGCAGCCAAGGCCAATGTGCGCTATCATCTGGCCTATATCGGCTGGCTGGCTCAGACGCGTAACTTTCTCGCCGGCGACCGCCTCACCTACGCGGATCTCGCCGCCGCGGCGCATCTCTCGGCGATCGACTATCTGGGCGACGTGCCATGGAGCGAGGACGACGCGGCAAAGGCGTGGTACGCGCGGGTGAAATCCCGCCCGTCGTTCCGTCCGCTGCTGAGCGAATGGCTCGCGGGCGTGCCGGCGTCGCGGACCTATGTGGACCTGGATTTCTGAACGCCGATCCGACTGAACTGAAGGCGGCGCTGACGCGCGAAGCGCGTACGCTCGGCTTCGATTGCATCGGCATCACCGAACCAGGCACGATCGAGCACGCCGGAAAGCATTTCCTCGAATTCATCGCCTCGGGCGGCCATGGCGACATGGACTGGCTCGCCGCGCAGCCGGAGCGCCGCGTCGATCCGCGCGGGCTGTGGGCCGACGTGCGCTCGGTGATCATGCTCGGCGTCAATTACGGTCCCGACTCTGATCCGCTGAAAATCCTGCAACAGCGCACGCGCGCGGCGATCTCGGTCTATGCGCAGGGCGACGACTATCACGACCTGATCAAGAAGCGGCTGAAGGCGCTGGCGCGTTGGCTGGTCGCGGCCGCGCCGTCGGAAGTGAAAGTGTTCGTCGACACCGCGGCAGTGATGGAGAAGCCGCTGGCGCAGGCCGCACATCTGGGCTGGCAGGGCAAGCACACCAATCTCGTCTCGCGCGAATTCGGCTCGTGGCTGTTTCTGGGCGCGATCTACACCACGCTCGAGCTGCCGCGCGATGATGCCGAGATCGATCATTGCGGCTCGTGCCAGGCCTGTCTCGACATCTGCCCGACCGCGGCGTTTCCCGCGCCCTACAAGCTCGATGCGCGACGCTGCATCTCGTATCTCACCATCGAGAACAAGGGACCGATCCCGCGCGAATTTCGCAAGGCCATCGGCAACCGCATCTATGGCTGCGACGACTGCCTTGCGGCCTGTCCCTGGAACAAGTTCGCGCAAGCGGGACGCGAGGCCAAGCTCGTCGCGCGCGACGAGCTGCGCGCGCCTGATCTCGCTGAATTGGCACGGCTCGACGACGCGGCGTTTCGCGCGCTGTTCACGAAGTCCCCGGTCAAGCGTATCGGCCGCGACCGCTTCTTGCGGAATGTACTGATTGCGATCGGCAACTCGGGCGAGGTGGCGCTGGCTGAGGAGGCGCGGCGATTGCTGGAGGATGCGAGCCCGTTGGTGCGTGGGGCGGCGGTGTGGGCGTTGGGACAGTTGGTCGGGCGCAGCGAGTTCGATGCGATGAAGTCTGCCGCGATGAGCGCAGAACGCGATGAAGGTGTGAGGCAGGAGTGGCACACCGCCGCCTAACCCTCCGCTGTCATGCCCCGCGAAGGCGGGGCATCCAGTACGCCGCGACCTATCGATTCAATCACGACCGCCTCGGAGTACTGGATCGCCCGGTCAAGCCGGGCGATGACACCGTTGTTGTGGCGACGGCGCTTCGCGCCCCCTCACCATGAGGGTCAGAGACTTGATTTCCCCGCGCGTTCCCGCAAAGTCGCGCGTCATGACAAACATGCCTTTCTTCACCCGCGAGGGCGATACATTCCATCCGACGGAAGTCGCCAACGGCCCGTGGGATCCGAATTCGCTGCACGGACGCGTCGTCGTCGGCCTGCTCGGCTTCGCCATCGAGGAACGCCATTCCGGTCCTGAATTCGTGCCGGCGCGGCTCACCGTCGACATGTTCCGGCTTCCGACGATCGACAAGCCGATCGAAGTGACGACGCGGCTGGTGCGCGATGGAATGCGCATCCGCATGGTCGAGGCGGAATTCGTCTCCGGCGGTGTCAGCATGGCGCGCGCGTCCTGCCAGCTGCTGCGCAAAACGCAGAATCCAGATGGCAATGTCTGGTCGCCGCCGAACTGGGACGTGCCGAAGCCGTCAGACATTCCCAAGCCGACCGATCCCAGGCTCGGCATGAACGGCAAATGGACGACGCGGCCGATCGTCGGCCATATGGGCTCGCTCGGTCCGCGCCGGCTCTGGATGAGCGAGGTGCGCGAGCTCGTCGCCGGCGTGCCGATGACGCCGTTCGTGCATGTCGCTGTTGGTGCCGACTTCGCGAGCCCGTTTGCCAACGCCGGCGACAGGGGGCTCAGCTACATCAACAGCGACGTCACGATCTATCTGCACCGTTTGCCGGTGACGAACTGGATCGGCTTCGACGTGGTGAACCATCAGGCCACCGACGGCATCGCGATCGGCGAGTGCTGGCTCTACGACGAGCAGGGCCCGATCGGCACGGCGACGGTCGCCGCGCTGGCGCAGCGCAAGCCGATGGCGAATCCCTCGAAACGGTAGCTCTCCGTCGTCATTCCGTGGCGCGCGCCGGGAATGACGGATACGCCAGATGCCGCTTCATCTCCGGCCGCGCCTTGAGCTCCGCGCCCTGCTTGCCGACGATCTTCGCGATCCTTTCAGGCGCAAACTTCAAATCGACAAACGCCGGCGCGGTATTGGCGACCTCGTGATAGCTCACGATCTTGCCGTCCCGCAGCGTCATGATCGCGACGCCCTCGAACATCGCCCGCGCGCCGTTTGCTTCCGGCAAGGTCGAGCGATAGCTGAAGGTGTAGCGCGCATAGAGCGTGGTGCCGTTGGTGACAGGATCATGCATGTCCCAGCGAAAGTCGGTCGCCGTGCAATAGAACCAGTCATCGATCATCGCGGCGATCTTCTCGCGGCCTGCGAACGCGCCGTAGAAGACGTCGTGATAGATGCCGTCCTCGGTAAAGAGATCGGCAAAAGCTTTGCCGTTGCGTTGCTCGACGGCATCGCAGAAGGCGCGCAACATCGCGGCGGTGGTCATCGGATTGCCTCCCGGTGCTTGTTGTTGTGCCCTCGCCCCTTGTGGGAGAGGGCAGCTCCGCTCGTTGACACGCATTCGCTTGGGTGAGGGGTTCTCTCCGCGGAGAGAACCCCTCATCCGGCGCTCCGCGCCACCTTCCCCCACAAGGGGGGAAGGAAGAAAAGGAACTTCACCCGATCTCGGCCACTGCGGCAAGAATGCGCGCGATATCCTGCGGGCGGGAGAGGCGGTGATCGCCGTCCTGGATCAGGGTCAGCACGACGTCGTCGGCCGGCAGACGGTGCGTCAGCGCGAACGCGTGCTGCCAGGGCACATCGGGGTCCTGCGCGCCTTGCAGGATGCGGACGGGGCAGCCGAGATCGATGGCGCTGCCGAGCACGAGATGGTTGCGGCCCTCCTCGATCAGGTGGCGCGTGATCGGATAGGGCGCGCCATCGCCATATTCGGACGGCCGCAGCCAGACGCCCTTGGTCTCGATCTCGTGCTTCACCTCGGCCGGAAAATTCTTCCACATCAGCTCCTCGGTGAAGTCGGGCGCCGGCGCAATCAGCACGAGGCCGGCGAGCGACGCTTTGCCGGCTCGTTTCTTGATCTCGCGCGCGAGCAGCAGCGCCATCCAGCCGCCCATGGAGGAGCCGATCAGGATCTGCGGGCCGTCGCAGAACCGCTCGAACACGGAGACACTCTCCTCCAGCCAGCGCCCGATGGTTCCGTCGGCGAAATCGCCGCCGGATTCGCCGTGGCCGGAATAGTCGAACCGGACCGCGGCGCGGCCGTGGTCGCTGGCCCAGGCATCCAGCGCCATGGCCTTGCTGCCCTGCATGTCCGATTTGAACCCGCCGAGCCAGACGAGGCCGGGGCCCTGTCCGGCACGGCGGCGTACCGCAATCCTGCGCGCGGACGGGCCCGCGCCCACATCGATGAAGTCGAGCACGGTATCGGGAATAGCATTGGTCATGGAACGTTTACTCTGGCTGTGCGGTTTGAGCTGTCTGGGCGCGTTCCCTGGCGCAGCCGGACAGCGGTATTGGCCCTTTGGGACGCTTGCGGAACGGAGGCAAGGTGTCTATGTCGGTCAGCGTGCCCCGGGGCGTGACCAAAATGCCTCGCATTTGAGGGTTTTTCGCCTCGCGTACACGCGACTTGCTTGCCGGCAAACGCATCTTCCTTCAAGATAGCCGCTTCTTTCACAACTTTGGAGAACCACCCATTCGCCGTCCTAATAAAGCTCCGCCCGCTGCCAGCAAAGACGGGCCGCGCATCAATGATGATATTCGCAATGCGCAGATCCAGCTGATCGATCAGACCGGTGACAACAAGGGCACGGTCGAGACCGTCCTCGCCATCAAGATGGCCCAGGAAGCGGGCATGGATCTGGTCGAGATTTCGCCGAATGTCAGCCCTCCCGTCTGCAAGATCATGGACTACGGGAAGTATAAGTATTCGGCACAGAAGAAAGCCGCGGAAGCCCGCAAGCGGCAGAAGACCGTCGAGATCAAGGAGATCAAGCTCCGCCCGATGATCGACGATCATGATTACGACGTGAAGATGCGCGCGATGCAGCGGTTCTTCGAAGAGGGCGACAAGGTCAAGATCACGCTGCGCTATCGCGGCCGCGAAATGGCGCACCAGGAGATCGGCACCAAGCTTCTGGACAAGATCAAGACGGACGTCGCCGAGCTCGCCAAGGTCGAGCAGGACGCGCGGTTCGAAGGCCGTCAGGTCGTCATGGTGCTGGCGCCGCGCTGACGCCAGTTATTCAGGATTGAGAGTTAACGGCCCGTCCGGATCTCCGGCGGGCCGTTTTGTTTTGATGGCTCTCACTCCAGGCGCCTAGCTCCGCGTCGCCTGCCAGGTGCCGCTACAGCGGTCGCCGGAGATGATGCCGCGCCACGAGCCGGCGCCGTTCACACCCGCGAGCCGGCCGCCGCCACTGGCATGGGACGCGCCGACCGAGACATAAACCGCCACAGCGCCGGAGCGCTGCACCCTGCCCGAGACCCGACCTCCGCCGGCGGACGAGACATTGCTGCCCCTTACAGTGAAGGGGACGCTGTAGCCCGAGCTGCAATCGCCGCGGGTGGTGGCGAAGGTGACGTTCCAGATGCCGTCATAGCCGCCGCCGCGCGCATCGGCGGCGGACGGCAGCGCGGCGGCGGCGAGCACGGCAAGCAGCGCCAGGCGGTACGGCCGGACAAATTGCGGGACAAATTGCGGGACAAATTGCGAGAAAGGGGCCATTTTGGTCCTGCCTCCGGGCAACCCGGCTTGGACATGAGGGGTGACAACTCCGGATAGTCGGCGGGCGGCTTCCGGCGGTTCATCGTTGCCAATTGGCTCCCGCTCTGGCATAAGCCCAGCCTTCATCGCCCGGCTGATTAAGGGCTGCCGTGGCGGTGTTTCGTGCGGGTTTCGCGCTTGTTCGCAGAAACCTGAGCACAATCAACGCTCTAACGAGCATTTTTGACGGCCAGCCGCCTTCGCGGGCGGTTTTCTGTGGCCATTAGGAGAGCCAAATGCCCAAGCTGAAGACCAAATCGGGCGCCAAAAAGCGCTTCAAGGTGACTGCCACCGGCAAAGTGATGTTCGCCCATCGCGGCAAGCGTCACGGCATGATCAAGCGGACGAAGAAGCAGATCCGTCAGCTCCGCGGTACCGCTGTGCTGTTCAAGACCGACGGCGACAACGTCAAGAAGTACTTCTTGCCGAACGCCTGATCGCGTCCACGATCACTGCCACCTCGGCCGCGCCTCGCGCGGCGATCCTAAACCTAAGTCATCTCTGAAGGATTTTTGTCATGTCTCGCGTCAAACGCGGTGTGACCGCCCACGCCAAGCACAAGAAAGTCTACAAGGCCGCCAAGGGTTTCTACGGCCGCCGCAAGAACACCATCCGCGCCGCCAAGCCGGCCGTCGAGAAGGCCCAGCAGTACGCCTTCCGCGACCGCAAGCGCAAGAAGCGGACGTTCCGCGCGCTCTGGATCCAGCGCATCAACGCCGCCGTCCGTCCGTTCGGCCTGACCTACAGCCGGTTTATCGACGGCATGGCCAAGTCCGGCATCACCGTGGACCGCAAGGTGCTGTCGGATCTCGCGATCAGCGAGCCCGCGGCGTTCCAGGCGATCGCCGAGAAGGCCAAAGCCGCGCTTGCCGCCTAAGAGGCTGCGCTCGCCGCCTAACGGCTAGCGGGCCTTCTGGCCCGCAGCCTTCAGTGCGCGTTGCGAGTAACGCCGGGCGACCTCCGCCCGGCAAAAAGCTGCGAACGAGAGATACATGGTGCCGGATTTATTCCGGTACTTGAGGTCACATGCGCGCATCTCGCGTTTGTAGGCCCGCTGTTGCGCCGTGTTGAGGCCGGGCATGAAGTCCGCCTCGCATTTCTTCTCGACGGCGGCGCCGAGCTGGACATCGCCGCTCGCGGTCAACTGGCAATCCTGAAACAGCTTCATCGCGCTTTCGCAGCTCTTCTGGGCGCTGATGGCTTCAGCGACCTCGTCCAGCGTCATGGATTTGTCCATGCAGACCATGGCGTGCGCCGGCGTCCCGGCGACGGATATGACGACGGCCAGGATGGCCAGGCAGGATCTTGCGAGCATCACGGACGTCTCCTCGTATCGCCTTGGTGCCGGGCCCCCGCGCGAGGTTCAACCCAGCCGTTCGGAAGGCCGAAATGACCGGCTTTTCGCTTGACGTTACGCCCTTCTGGCGGCGACAACCCAGCCGAATTTAGCAGCAAGGATTTGACTGTGTCCGACCTCGCAACGCTCGAAACATCCATCCTCGACCAGATCGCCGCCGCCGGCGACGAAGCCGCCCTCGAAGCGGTGCGCGTCGCGGCCCTCGGCAAGAAGGGTTCGATCTCGGCACTGCTTGCCACGCTCGGCAAGATGTCGCCCGACGAGCGCAAGACGCAAGGTGCGGCGATCAACCAGGCCAAGGACAAGGTCACCGAGGCGCTCGCCGCACGGCGCGACGTTTTGAAATCGGCAGCGCTCGATGCACGGCTCGCCTCCGAAACCGTCGATGTCACCCTGCCGCTGCGCGACGCGCCGGCGGAGGCCGGCCGCATCCATCCGCTGAGCCAGGTCTGGGACGAGCTGACCACGATCTTCGCCGACATGGGATTCTCGGTCGCCGAAGGTCCCGATATCGAGACCGACGACTACAACTTCACCAAGCTGAATTTCCCGGAAGGCCATCCGGCGCGCGAGATGCACGACACCTTCTTCTTCCATCCGAAAGAAGACGGCTCGCGCATGCTGCTGCGGACCCACACCTCGCCGGTGCAGGTGCGCACCATGCTGAGCCAGAAGCCGCCGATCCGCGTGATCTGCCCGGGCCGCACCTACCGCATCGATTCGGACGCGACCCACACGCCGCAATTCCACCAGGTCGAAGGCCTCGTCATCGACAAGCACTCGCATCTCGGCCACCTCAAATGGATCCTGCACGAGTTCTGCAAGGCGTTCTTCGAGGTCGACCACATCAACATGCGCTTCCGCCCGTCGTTCTTCCCGTTCACCGAGCCGTCGCTGGAAGTCGACATCCAGTGCCGCCGCGACAAGGGCGAGATCCGCTTCGGCGAGGGCGAGGACTGGCTCGAGATTCTCGGCTGCGGCATGGTGCACCCGAACGTCCTGCGCGCCTGCGGCATCGATCCCGACGAGTACCAGGGCTTTGCCTGGGGCATGGGCATCGACCGCATCGCCATGCTGAAATACGGCATCGCCGATCTGCGCCAGCTGTTCGACAGCGACGTCCGCTGGCTGTCCCATTACGGCTTCAAGCCGCTGGAAGTGCCGACTCTCGCGGGAGGATTGAGCACGTGAACCCGAGCGCCGTCCCGGAGCAATATCGCGGCCTGCGGTCGTTCGCCTTCGGCGACGGACCGGCTCTGGCCGACGAGTTGCTCGATCTCGTGATCCGGGGCGTCAAGACAGCGACATGCAGCACCGAGGACGAGCCCAACACCTCGACCCCGGGCGAACGCTGGATCGTGCTCGACGGACGCGGACAGCCACGCTGCATCATCGAATCGACCGAGGTGAGCTATCGCCGCTTCGGCGAGGTCGATGCGGCCTTTGCCTTCGACGAAGGCGAAGGCGATCGCAGTCTCGACTACTGGCGCAACGCGCATCGCAACTATTTCGGTCGGCAAGGCAAGTTTCGCGAAGACATGATGCTCATGTGCGAACGCTTTCGCCTGATCGAGGTTTTCTAGGAACGCCACCATGAAATTCACTCTCTCCTGGCTGAAAGACCATCTCGAGACCGACGAGCCGCTGGACAAGCTTGCCGACAAGCTCACCATGATCGGGCTCGAGGTCGAGAACATCGAGGACAAGGCGAAGGCGCTGAAGCCGTTCACCATTGCGAAGGTGATCTCGGCCGAGCAGCACCCGAATGCAGATCGCCTGCGCGTCTGCATGGTGGACACCGGCGACGGGGCTGCGCCCGTGCAGGTCGTGTGCGGCGCGCCGAATGCGCGCGCGGGTCTGGTCAGCGTGTTCTCACCGCCCGGCACCTACATCCCCGGCAAGGACATCACGCTCGGCGTCGGTACCATTCGCGGCGTCGAGAGCCGCGGCATGCTGTGCTCGGCGGCCGAGCTGCAGATCTCCAACGACCATGACGGCATCATGGAGTTGCCGGCGGACGCGCCTGTTGGCGCTGCTTACGCCGCATGGGCCGGCCTCGGCGATCCCGTGGTCGAGATCAATCTGACGCCGAACCGGCAGGACTGCACCGGCGTGCACGGCATCGCGCGCGATCTCGCCGCCGCCGACATGGGCAAGTTCAAGGACCCCACCATCAAGCAGATCAAGGGCGAATTCCCCTGCCCGGTGAAGGTCACGGTCGAGGACGCGACGCTGTGTCCGGGCTTTGCGCTGCGCCTCGTGCGCGGGGTGAAGAACGGGCCGTCGCCGGAATGGCTGCAGAAGCGGCTGACCGCGATCGGTTTGCGTCCGATCAACGCGCTGGTCGACATCACCAACTTCATGACCTACGACCGCGCGCGCCCGCTGCACGTGTTCGACGCCAGGAAGGTGAAGGGCAATCTCGTCGTGCGCCGCGCCCGCGACGGCGAGACGCTGCTCGCGCTCGACGGCCGCACCTACAATCTCGATCCCGCGACTTGCGTGATCGCGGACGAGCACGGCGTCGAATCGCTCGCCGGCATCATGGGCGGCGAGGCCTCCGGCTGCGACGATGATACCACCGACGTGCTGATCGAATCGGCGCTGTGGAACGAGATCAACATCGCCCAGACCGGCCGCAAGCTCGGCATCAACTCGGACGCGCGCTACCGCTTCGAGCGCGGCGTCGATCCGGCCTTCATGGTGCCGGGGCTGGAGCTCGCGACGAAACTCGTGATGGAGATGTGCGGCGGCACGCCGTCCGAGACCGTCGTGGTCGGCAAGGCCTTTGGCGACGACCGCGTGATCGATTTCCCGGTGACGGAAGTGAAGCGTCTCTCCGGCATCGAGGTGCCGCAAGCAGAGATGAAGCGCATCCTGAGCCATCTCGGCTTCATGATGGCGGGCCCCGGCCCGGTCGTGAAGGTCGCGGTGCCGTCCTGGCGCTCCGACGTGCACGGGAAGGCCGACATCGTCGAGGAGATCGTCCGCATCTTCGGCGTCGACAAGGTGCCGATGACGCCCTTCGAGCGCGGCGATGACGCGCGCAAACCGGTGCTGACGCCGCTCCAGCTCCGCACCCGCCGCGCGCGGCGTGCGCTCGCGAGCCGCGGCATCATCGAAGCGGTGACGTGGTCGTTCATCACCAAGTCTGCGGCAAAACTGTTCGGCGGCGGCCAGCGCGAACTCGAAGTGGCCAACCCGATCGCGTCTGATCTCTCCGACATGCGCCCGACCCTGCTGGCCGGCCTGATCGCGGCCGCGCAGGCCAATGCCGATCGCGGCTTCGGCGACGTCGCGCTGTTCGAGGTCGGTCAGATCTTCAAGGGCGATCGCCCGCAGGATCAGTTCATCGCGGCGAGCGGCGTGCGGCGCGGCTTTGCCTCGTCCGAAGGGCTCGGCCGGCATTGGTCGGGCTCGGCGCAGGCCGACGTGTTCGACGCCAAGGCCGATGCGCTGGCGGTGTTGGCTGCTGCCGGCGCGCCGATGCAGGCGCTGCAGATCGTCGCCGGTGGTCCCGACTGGCTGCATCCGGGCCGTTCCGGCACGATCCAGATCGGGCCGCAGAACGTGCTCGGCACCTTCGGCGAGATGCATCCGCGCGCGCTCGAAGCGCTCGGCGCCGACGGCCCGCTGATGGTATTCGAGGTGATCCTCGACCGCATCCCCGAAGCCAAGAGGAAGCCCACTCGCGCCAAGCCCGTGATCGAGCTGTCGGCTTTCCAGCCGGTGTCGCGTGACTTCGCCTTCATCGTCGATCGCGCCGTGAAGGCCGGCGATATCGTCCGCGCCGCGCAAGGCGTCGACAAGAAGCTGATCACAGCCGTCAACGTGTTCGACGTCTACGAGGGCAAGGGCATCGACGACGGCAAGAAGTCGGTCGCGGTCGCGGTCACGCTCCAGCCGCGCGAGAAGACCTTGACCGACCAGGAGATCGAGGCCGTCGCGGCGAAGATCGTGGCGGAGGTGACGAAGAAGACCGGCGGCACGTTGAGAGCATGATGCCGAAAAGTGTGAAGCGGTTTTCGGACAACATCATGCTCGAGAAATAAAGCATGACCCTTGCGGACTTCCTCCCAAAGGACGTCAGCCCCACCATTGCGATGGCGCTCTGCGCCGTCGCTTTCGTTTCAGGCACCGCGCGCGGCTTTTCCGGCTTCGGCTCGGCGCTGATCTTCATGCCGCTGGCGAGCAGCTTCGCTGCGCCGCGGCTCGTTGCGGCCCTGCTTCTCGTGATCGACTTCGTCGCCGCGGCGCCGCTGCTGCCCGATGCCTGGCGCAAGGCCGATCGCAAGGCCACGGCCGTGATCGTGCTGGGCGCGCTGATCGGCGTGCCGATCGGCACCTATTTCCTCAGTGTGCTCGAGCCCGTCACCACGCGCTGGATCATCTCCTGCTTCGTCGCAGCGCTCTTGCTTCTGCTGCTGTCGGGCTGGCGCTATCGCGGCAAGGACCACACCTGGCTCTCGGTCGGCATCGGTAGCCTCTCGGGCTTCTGCAGCGGGCTGGCGCAGACCGGCGGGCCGCCGATCGTCGGCTATTGGCTCGGCCGACCCATCGCGCCGATCGTCGCACGCGCCAATATCCTGCTGTTCTTCGGCGCCTCGGACTTCTTCTCGATGGTCAGCTACGCGACGACAGGCCTGATCAGCCGCGAGTCGCTGGTGCTGTCGCTGGTCGTCGGCCCGGTCTATGCCATCGGCGTCGCATTCGGCGCCTCGCTGTTCGGCCGCGCCAGCGAAAAGGTGTTTCGCGGCATCTGCTACGCGCTGATCGCGATGGCCGTGATTTTCGGGCTGCCGGCGCTGGACGGGGTTTTGCGGTAACGTCGTCCCGGCGAAGGCCGGGACCCATAATCCCGGTCAGTTCTGATTGCGCGAACTGCAAACTCCAAGTCTTCACCAAACCACATCCTGTGGTTATGGGTCCCGGCCTTCGCCGGGACGACTGGAGAGACCTATTGCGGCCTTGCCCGCCGCCGCTTGGTCGATTGCGTCGGCACATCGGCCGGCTCGTCCTTGAGCGCACCGATCTTGCGCAGCGCTGCGTCAGCGGCGCGCTCGCCGCTTTCCCAGGCGCCGTCGACCGTGCCCCACAGCGTCTCGTGGGTGGCTTCGCCGGCGAGGAACAGATTGCCGATCGGCTCGGTCAGGATTTTTCGCGAGAGCTGGCCGCCGGGTGACGATGCCGACATCGCACCCATCACGAAGGGCGAGGCGTTCCAGCGCGTCGCGCTGGTCTTCTGCACGGTGGCTGCGGCCTCGCTGCCGAACAGTTTTGCGATCCATTCCTTCGCGAAGGCCCCCATCGCCTTCTCGCCTTGCTCCGACAGATCGCGGCCGAACGCGCCGCCGACGTCGATCGAGCACAGCGAGGATCCCCCGATATTGGCGAACATCAGCGCCGTGCGCGTCGAATTGCTCTGCTCGATCAGGATGTCGTCGCGCGCAAGACCAAGCGGATTGCCCGGCAGTTGCAGCACGATGTGATCGTAACTGCCGAGGGTGAGCTTTGACGCGGCGTCAAGCGTTCGCTTGGGGATATCGGGCCCGAACTTGATCGCGCCCGACGTCAGCACGTTGGTCGATACGGTGACGATAGCGGCGCGCGCTGCGATCCTGCCTCCTTGCGTCTCCACGCTGACGTCGCGATTGCTCCAGGTGATGCGGCTCGCCGGCGTCGACAGCGCGACCGGCGCCGGCTCGCCGAGCTTCGTGATGAGCGTACCCAGCCCCTGGCGGCAGGCGATCGCGGCATTGCGGTCCTGTGCCCGCGCCTTGTCGATCGCCGACAACTCCTTCAGGTCCTTGCCGGCAAAACTCGCGCCCAGCATGAATTCGGCCGCGCCGGCCCAGTCGCCGAGATCCTTCGGCAGCACGGAAGCGCAGGAGGTATCGAGCTTGCCACGCGCGGCCTCGTCGATGGCGCGGTTGGCGCGCACCAGCGCCGCCAAAAATTCCTCGGTCTCGCCGGCGCGCGCGTTGCGGCGACCGATGCGCATCTTCTGACCCGACGGCGCCGGCAGCACGTCGAGCCCGGCGCTGCGCGCCAGCCGGATCATCGGATTGGTCTCGGGATTGTGCATCCAGCGTGCGCCGCGGTCGAACGGCACGTCGAAGGTGGTGCTGTCCGTGATGCAGCGGCCGCCGATTTGCGATGCCGCTTCGACCACCACGACCTTGCGATTGGCCGCCATGATGCGCCGCGCTGCGGCAATTCCGGCTACCCCGGCACCGATCACGACGATGTCAGCCTCGCGCGGCAGGGGTGCGGCAGTTGCGCGCAGAACCGGTATCGCCGCAAAGGCCGCGGACGCGACAAGGAAACCGCGGCGCGTGATTGTCATGTCATGGTTTCCGGAGACTTGCGGCGAACGGGAACAGCCAGCGAACCTTGCCGTATCTCATGTTGCACGGCAACCATCATGGTGAATCAATCGTGCTTGATCTCACAGACTGATGAACCGAATTGCAACACGTTTCGACCATGATAGAGAAGGGAAAAAAAGCGACCGGAAAAGGCCGCGGGGGAGTTCGACATGGGGACGGTCCTAGATTCTGTCGGCAAGCTCATTGCCGCGTACCTCTCGAAGGAGGTGCCGGGCTATGAGCCGTTCACGCCAAGCGACCCCGAGCACTTGCGCGGCGTCATCGAGCCCGGCGACGTGCTGCTGGTCGAGGGCAACAACCGCATCTCCGGCATCATCAAATACCTGACGCAGTCGACCTGGTCGCATGCCGCGCTCTATGTCGGCCCTGTCGAGGGCGCGGAAGAGCCCGATGGTGAGCCGCATGTGCTGATCGAGGCCAATATCGGCGAAGGCGTCACCTCGGCGGCGCTGTCGAAATACTTCCCCTACCACACCCGCGTCTGCCGCCCGGTCGGGCTGTCCTATGAGGACCGCACCACGGTCTGCCGCTATGCGATCAACCGCATCGGCTTCGGCTACGACACCAAGAATATCGTCGACCTGATGCGCTTCCTGTTCCCGCTGCCGATACCGCAGCGCTGGCGGCGCCGCATGATCGCGATCGGCTCGGGCGATCCGACCAAGATCATCTGTTCGGCACTGATCGCGCAGGCGTTCGACGCGGTGCGCTATCCGATCCTGCCCAAGATCACCAAGGCCGGCAGCCGCGCCGCGCGGCGTGAGATCCTGCACATCCGCGATTCCTCGCTCTACATGCCCCGCGACTTCGACATCTCACCCTATTTCGAAGTCGTCAAACCCACCATCGTGCACGGATTCGACTACACCGCCCTGCACTGGGCCGACAAGCAAAAGCCGCTCGAGGAGGTAGCGGGCACATTCAGTGTGTTTCCAGAAACGTTCCGTGCGCCGCCGCTCGTTCCTGAAGCGGCTGACGAAGAGGCGCCGGCTGAGGTTTCGGCTGCGCAAATGATGCGTGAGGCGGCTGCGGAGATGGACGCCACCTTCTCCGAGCATTTCGTGCTGCTGAACGAACTTGCAATGTACCGTGCGCGGAGACGCGGAGACGCGTGCGAGGTCGCGGCCTGATGTCGTCCTGGCGAAAGCCAGGACCCATACCGCGTGATCTCTCGGTCCTAGTCGGCGCAGTACCGACTACCAATCTTCGCCAAACCACTCCTTGGGGTAATGGGTCCTGGCTTTCGCCAGGACGACCCGGGTGACTCTACCGCTCCGCCCGTCCGATCACCGCCATCAGCTCCGCGATCTTGGCGCGCTGGTCGGCCTTGTCGCCGCTCGTGATGGCGTGCTCGACGCAATGGGCGACGTGGTCCTTCAGGACCTCCTCCTCGACCCGGCGCAGCGCGGCGCGCACCGCCGAGATCTGCGTCACGATGTCGATGCAGTAGCGGTCTTCCTCTACCATTTTCGACAGGCCGCGAACCTGACCCTCGATCCGGCCGAGCCGTTTTCCGACAGATGCCTTGATGTCCTTGCGCATGCGCTCTATATACCCCTACCGGGTATGGGTTGCAAGACCCGGGCATGAAGCCGGAGCATGGCAATGAACGACGCCGAACACGGACATCATCACGACGCGGACGCTCACACCGGATGCGGCTGTTCGAGCAAGGCCGCGGCGCCGGCTCCGAAACCTGCAGCCTCATGCTGCGGCGGACACGGCGATCACGCAGGCCACGCCCATCATCACGCCCATGACCATGGCAACGCCGCAACGACGGTGCGCGATCCCGTCTGCGGCATGACGGTCGACCCCGCGACGTCCAAGCACCGGTTCGAGCATCACGGCGAGACCTTCCATTTCTGCTCGGCCGGATGCCGGACCAAGTTCGCGGCCGATCCCGCCAAATATCTCGCCAAGGAAAAGTCCCCCGAGCCGGAGCTGCCCGCCGGTACGATCTACACCTGCCCGATGCATCCGCAGATCCGCCAGGTCGGTCCCGGCAGCTGCCCGATCTGCGGCATGGCGCTGGAGCCGGAAGTGGCGAGCCTGGAGACCGGCCCCAATCCCGAGCTTGCCGACATGACGCGGCGATTCTGGATCGGCGGCGCGCTGGCGCTGCCGCCGGTGGTGCTCGAGATGGGCGGCCATCTCGCAGGTCCGCACAACTGGATCGATGCAACGCTGTCGAACTGGATCCAGCTCGTTTTCGCGACCCCCGTGGTGCTGTGGGCCGGCTGGCCGTTCTTCGTCCGCGGCTGGCAGTCGCTGCTGACGCGCAACCTCAACATGTTCACGCTGATCGCGATGGGCACCGGTGTCGCTTATGTCTACAGCCTGTTCGGCACGATCGCGCCGCAGATTTTTCCTGCGACCTTCCGTGGCCATGAAGGTGCGGTCGCCGTCTATTTCGAGGCCGCCGCGGTCATCACCGTACTGGTGCTGCTCGGCCAGGTGCTGGAGCTGCGTGCCCGCGATGCGACATCAGGGGCGATCAAGGCGCTGCTGCAGCTCGCGCCGAAGACGGCGCGTCGCGTCGCGCCTGACGGCAGCGAGCACGAGGTCGAGATCGACGCGCTCCATGCCGGCGACCGCTTGCGCGTTCGTCCGGGCGAGAAGGTCCCGGTCGACGGCGTCATCCTGGAGGGGCGCTCCTCGCTCGACGAATCCCTCGTGACGGGCGAGTCCATGCCGGTCACAAAGGAAACCGGCGCAAAGGTCATCGCCGGCACGCTGAACCAGTCCGGCAGCTTCATCATGCGCGCCGACAAGGTCGGGCGAGAGACGCTGCTGTCGCAGATCGTGCAGATGGTCGCGGACGCGCAGCGCTCGCGCGCGCCGATCCAGCGCCTGGCCGACCAGGTCGCCGGCTGGTTCGTCCCCGCCGTCATCGTCGTCGCTCTCGCCGCCTTTGCCGCCTGGGCCTGGTTCGGGCCGGAGCCGCGGCTCGCCTTCGGCCTCGTTGCCGCCGTCAGCGTGCTGATCATCGCCTGCCCCTGCGCGCTGGGTCTCGCGACCCCGATGTCCATCATGGTCGGCGTCGGCCGCGGCGCGCAGGCGGGCGTCCTGATCAAGAACGCGGAATCGCTGGAGCGGATGGAGAAGATCGACACGCTCGTGGTCGACAAAACCGGCACGCTGACCGAGGGCAAGCCCAAGGTGGTCGCGATCGTGCCGGCGGCCGGCTTTGCCGAGGATGACATCCTCCGCATTGCGGCCAGCGTCGAGCGCGCCAGCGAGCATCCGCTCGCCGACGCCATCATGCGTGCGGCCAAGGAGAAGCAGCTCACACTCGGCCAGGTCGAGCAGTTCGATTCGCCGACGGGCAAGGGCGCGACCGGCAAGGTCGACGGCAAGACCATCGTGCTCGGCAATGCCCGATATCTGTCATCGATCGGGATCGACACCGGGACACTCGACACCGAAGCCGAACGCCTGCGCGGCGATGGCGCAACGGTGATCAACATGGCCGTCGATGGCGCGCTTGCCGGCCTGTTCGCGATCGCCGATCCGGTCAAGGCCTCGACGCCCGAGGCGCTGAAGGCGCTTGCGGCCGAGGGCATCAAGGTCATCATGCTGACAGGTGACAACCGCACCACGGCGGAAGCGGTGGCGCGCCGGCTCGGCATCGCCGAGGTCGAGGCCGAGGTGCTGCCGGATCAGAAGAGCGCGGTGGTGACGAGGCTGCAAAAGGCCGGCCGCAGCGTCGCGATGGCCGGTGACGGCGTCAACGACGCACCGGCGTTGGCGGCGGCCGAAGTCGGTATCGCCATGGGCACCGGCACTGATGTGGCGATGGAGAGCGCCGGCGTGACACTGCTCAAGGGCGACCTCACCGGCATCGTACGCGCGCGAAAGCTGTCGCAGGCGACCATGAGCAACATCCGCCAGAATCTGTTTTTCGCCTTCATCTACAACGCCGCCGGCATCCCGATCGCGGCCGGGATTCTCTATCCCACCTTCGGCGTGCTGCTCTCTCCGATCATCGCGGCGGCCGCGATGGCGCTGTCCTCGGTGAGCGTGGTCGGCAACGCGTTGCGGCTGAGGGCGACGCGGCTGTAAGGTGAAAGCGCGCTCTCTCGCCCCGTTCGCGGGAAGAGGCTACAAAGGCGTCGTAGCCCGGATGGTGCGAGGGAGCATTTGATGCAGCGGATTACGATCACGATCGAGGACGATCTCCTGGCGGAGATCGATGCGGCGGCAGAAGCCCGCGGCTACCAGAATCGCTCCGAGATCATCCGCGACCTCGCGCGCGCCGGGCTGCAGCAATCCGCCGAGGACACCGCGCAGACCGGCCAATGCGTCGCCGGCCTCGTCTATGTCTACGATCACGCCGCCCGCGATCTGTCAAAACGCCTGGTGCAGGAATTCCACGGCCATCACGACCTCGCGCTGGCGACCCTGCACGTCCATCTCGACGACAACAACTGCATGGAGATGACGGCGCTGAAGGGCGCGGCGGACGAGGTCAAGCATTTCGCCGACCACATCATCGCCGAACGCGGCGTGCGCTACGGACGTGTGGTGATGATTCCGACGGGGGAAGGGAAACAGGCGAAGGCGCGGAAGCACGGGCACCGGCACGAGTAGGCTGGGGGCTTGCGTGCCCCGGACGCAGCGCGGCGCGTCATTTCACGCCGCGCCGCGTCCGGGACACGGTCGCCACCTGGGCAGCACCCGCCCTTGCCGAAGCCGCATTGGGTGTCTACCTCTCGCGGGTGGTTTCGTGAGAGGGTCCCCCATGCTGGATGCCGCCGTGAAGGCGCTGTCGCAAATGATCTCGCCGCCGATGCGCTCGATCCTGTGGCGATCGATCGGGCTTGCGCTCGTGCTCATCACCGTGCTCGCAATCGGCTTGCAGCGGCTGCTGAGCTGGTTTGCGACCTATGGCGAGGTCTGGCTGGAAGGTCTGCTCGGTCCCGGCTGGCACACATCGCTCGAGGTCCTGGCCTGGATCGTCTCGATCGCGGCAGGCCTGGGCGTCGTGTTCGGAGCCGTGTTCCTGATGCCGGCGATCACCTCGCTGGTGGCGAGCCTGTTCGTCGACGACGTCGCCGACCATGTCGAGCGCGAACACTATCCCGCCGAACGCCCGGGCGTTGCGCTGCCTTTCAGCCAGGCGATCTACGAAGGCGTCAAGACCGCATTGCTGACCATCCTGGTCTATCTGGTTGCGCTGCCCTTCGTGTTGCTGGCGGGCGCCGGTTTCCTGATCTTCTTCCTCGCCACGGCATGGCTGCTGGGACGCGAATATTTCGAGCTCGCCGCAATGCGCTTCCGCTCGCCGGAGGAAGCCAAGGCGATGCGGCGCGACAATGCCGCGACCATCTTCGCAGCCGGCCTGATCATCGCGGTCTTCGTCTCGATCCCGATCGTCAATTTGGCGACGCCGATCTTCGGCATGGCCTTCATGGTCCACATGCACAAGCGGCTATCAGGCCCGCGCCCCGAGCTGATCGAGCCGGCGCGGCAGATGCGGTGACGGTCTCCACCTCTCCCCGTCGGGGAGAGGTCGGATTGCGCAGCAATCCGGGTGAGGGGCCGCGACATTCGGTGAGACTGTAACCCCTCACCCGGATCGCATCTTGCGATGCGACCCGACCTCTCCCTTCGGGAGAGGTGGACGGAGTTCGCGGCTTATACCGAGATACCCGAAACTCACCGGGCGCTACGCGACCCGCACTCCGCATTTCCTGAGCAGCATCCTGGCGAAGCCGAACGGCGCCGGCGTGAACGGGCCGGGCGGCGCCCGGGTGACCAGCGCGACGACACCGAGCGCGGCCATCGCCAGCCAGAAGCAGAGCCAGAAGCCGTCGATATAGGCGAGCACATTGGCCTCGCGCTGGACCAGGCTTGCGAGCGTTCCCACCGCGCGCGCCTGCGCCAGACCGGCGCCATGGGCGGCGAAATGGTCGGCGAGCTGCTTCAGCATCCGCACCACATCGACATCGCCCACGCTGAGGTTCTGACCGAGATAGAAGGAGTGGACCTGCTCGCGGACGCGCAGCCAGGTTCCCATCAGCGCGACGCCGATCTCGGCACCGCCGAGCCGCATGATCTGGATATAGGCGGCGAAGGAGGTGGCGCGACTCGGATCGGAGTTCGACAGCAGCGTGATGATGAGCGGCAGCAGGGTCAGCGACTGCCCGATCGCCTGGAGCAGCACGATGCCGACAAAATCCTCGCGGGCCCAGTCGTGGGTGAGCTGGGTGCCCCAGAGATTGGCCGCGGCAAAGCAGGCAAATCCCACGACCAGCACCGCCCGCGTATCGAAATGCCGCAGCAACCAGATCGAGATCGGCACCAGCACGAACATCGGCAGCGCGCCACAGGTAAGCAGCAAGAGGCCGCTCTGCTCGGGCCTGAGCAGGCCGATGGCGGCGAGGAAATTCGGCACCAGCGAGGCGTTGGACAGGCTGGTCAGCGTGTAGAGCAGGATCAGGACCAGCCCCAATCCGATATTGCGCGAGAACAGCACGTTCACATGCGCCCAGGGCTGGCGCACCAGCGACTCGTTGATGAGAAAACCCGCAAACAGCGCCGCGCCGGCGGCGAGCAGCGCCATCACCGTGCCGGAGCCCAGCCAGTCCAGCCGATTGCCCTGGTCGAGGCCAGCATAGATCATCGAGACCGAGGCGCCGAGCAGCAGCATGCCGCCCCAATCGGCCTCGCGCAGCAGCGCGCGGTTCACCGGCTCGCGCGGCGTGCCCAGATAGACCATCAGGCCCATCAGCGGCGCGATCAATACGCTCTGCCAGTACAGCCATTGCCAGCCGAGATGGTCGACATAGAAGCCGACCAGCGAGCTCGAGGTGTCCAGCGCAAAGCCGACGCGAATCGAATAGATCGAGATCGCCGGCAGCCACCAGCGGATCGGCAGATTGCGGAACACGATCATCAGCGTCGCCGGCACGAAGGTGCCGAGCAGGAGGCCGTGCACGACACTGAGCGTGAGCAGCGTCGGATAATCGTGCACGAAGGGGATGATCAGCGACACGGCGGCGTAGACGAGGCTGGGGATTCCGAGCACGCGCCTGAGCCCGAACACCGTCGCGAGCCACGCCACAGCGGGCGCGATGAATATCTGCGAACCGATGCCGGCGGTGGAGAGCCAGGCGCCCTCGTCGAATGTCAGCGAAAACGCGCCGCGCAGGTCGGGCAGTCCGACCGTGGTGAGACGGCTGTCGAAATTGGCGAGAAAGGAGCCGAGCAGCACCGCCGCCACGGCGAACAGCGGCTGCGGCGCAACGCCACCGCGCGAGCGTGGTCCGCGATCGGAATCGTCATTTCCCGCCATTCGCGCCCACGGTGTTGATGCTGGTGACGACCGACATGCCGGGCACGAGCCGCGCCGTGAGCTGCTGGTTGTCGTCGAGCTGAATCCGCACGGGAATGCGCTGCACCACCTTGGTGAAATTGCCGGTCGCATTGTCCGGCGGCAGCAGCGCGACCTGTGCACCCGTCGCCGGCGCGATGCGCTCGACCCGGCCGCGCAGCTTCTCGCGCGGAAAACTGTCGACGGTGATCTCGACCGGCTGGCCCGGTGCGACGTGCGTGAGCTGGGTCTCCTTGTAGTTCGCGATCACATAGACCTTCGGCAGCGGCACCACGTTGATGAGGTTGGTGCCGACATTGACGTAGTCGCCGGGCTGCACCTGGCGCTCGCCGACGACACCGTCGAACGGCGCAGAGATCCTGGTGTAGCCGAGTTTCAGCTTCGCGCTCGCCAGCGTCGCCCTGGTCGCTTCGAGATCGGCGGCGCGCTGCTTCCTGGTGCCTTGCAGGACCTCGAGCTGGTGCTGCTGCGCGGCGATCACGGCACGGCTGGCGCGCACGTCGGCCTGCGCCTTGGCGTAAGCAGCTACCGCCTGCTCGAATCGTTGCCGGGTGCCGGACTCGGTCTGCGACAGCGATTGCTGACGCTCCTGCTCCTGCCGCGCCTCGACCTCCATGGCTTCGGCCGACAGCCGTGCGGCTTGGGCCTGCGCAATCGTCGCATATTGCAGCTCGACCTGGTTGGCGAGATTGTCGAGCACGGCCTGGGCGGCGGCGACGGAAGCTTCGGCCTGCGCGACCTGCGCCTCGTAATCGGCGGGGTCGATCTGGATCAGGAGGTCGCCGGCCTTGACGCGCTGGAAGTCGGTGACGGCGACGGTCAGCACTTCGCCGGAGACGCGGCTCGCAAGCCGCGTCAGCTCGGAACGCAGATAGGCGTCATTGGTGGTCTGGATCACGGCATTGCCGACCCATTCGTCGAAACGCAGCGTCGCCAGCGCGACGAAGGCCAGCGCGACGATCACGGCGAACAACGGGATCGCGAAGCGACTCCACAGCGAGCTCGCCGGCCGTTGCGTCGGCTTGGGCGGCGGGGTCGGTGCTGCGGCGGCAGGTGGGGACGAAACTTGTTCCTGTTGACTCACGACATGACCCCAAAATCGCCTTCACTCTTGCCACCGTCTTTCCGGAGCGATGCGCAGCATCGAACCCGGAACAACGGTTACTGCCGCCTCACACCGTCTTCTCCGGCCATCGGCAGAGATCGTTGATCAGGCACACCTCGCAGCGCGGCTTGCGCGCGAGGCAAGTATAGCGGCCGTGCAGGATCAGCCAATGATGGGCATGCAACATGAACTCGGCCGGGATCACCTTTTCGAGACCGAGCTCGACTTCCAGCGGCGTCTTGCCGGGCGCGAGCCCGGTGCGGTTGCCGACGCGGAAGACATGCGTGTCCACCGCCATGGTGTGCTCGCCAAAGGCCATGTTGAGCACCACGTTGGCGGTCTTGCGCCCGGCGCCGGGCAGCGACTCGATCTCGGCCCGCGTGCGCGGCACCTCGCCGCCGAAATCGCTGAGCACCTTGGCCGACAGCGCGATCACGTTCTTCGCCTTGGTGCGATAGAGCCCGATGGTCTTGATGTACTCGCGCAGGCGCTCCTCGCCGAGGTCGAGCATTTTCTGCGGGGTGTCGGCGACCTCGAACAAGGCGCGCGTCGCCTTGTTGACGCCGGCGTCGGTCGCCTGCGCCGACAGCACCACGGCGACCAGCAGCGTGAACGGATTGACGTGCTCGAGCTCGCCTTTCGGCTCCGGATTGGCCTTGCGGAAACGGCTGAAGACCTCGTGGATCTCGGCCGGGGTCCAAGGTTTGATGGCCTTGAGGGATTTCTTCGCCGGTGCCTTCGGCTTCGCCACGGCCGTCCTTGCTTCTTTCTTCGGCAGGGCCGCTTTGCGCGGGACCGGCTTGCGGGTGATTTTCGCCATGATCGGGATATACTGAGGGACGATGAGCACAGGCAACGAAATTGAGCGCCGGGAGTCTGGTCAGGGCTCTGCGGATCCGGGCGAAGCTCGGATCTTCTCGGCGCGGCTGACGCCGCACCGCTCGCTGAACCGCACCGGCTTCCTCGCCGTGATGCTGTTCCTGAGCGTCGTCAGCTTCGTTACCGGCCTCGTCTTCCTGATGATGGGGGCATGGCCGGTGTTCGGCTTCTTCGGCCTCGACGTGCTGGTGATCTGGTGGGCCTTCAAGGTCAATTTTCGCGCGGCGCGGGCCAGTGAGGAGATCGTGGTCACGCCATCGGAACTGCGGGTGCGGCGCGTCAGCCATCGCGGCCAGGTCGCCGAATGGACGTTCAATCCGCTCTGGGTGCGGCTCGATCTGGAGGTCGACGAGGATTTTGGCCTCGAGCACCTCTACCTGATCTCGCGCGGCCGCCGGCTCCAGCTCGCCGGCTTTTTGGGGCCAGAGGAAAAGACAAGTTTTTACAATGGCTTGGTTGAGGCATTAAACGCCGCCAAGCGGGGACCGACGTTCAATCCCGTGCGCTGATGCCACGTCGGAAATCGGGTGGTTTCGTACCGCCCCCTCTCCTACATTTCCGGTCATGATGACACTCGCCATACATGATCAACGCCTGACCAAGCCGGGCCCCCAGAACGCCGCGCTGCGCGACTATGATTCGGTGCGCAGGGCGATCGCCTTCATCTCGGAGAACTGGCGCGCGCAGCCGACCATCGAGGCGATGGCGGAGGCGGCCGGCGTCACGCCCGATGAGCTGCACCATCTGTTCCGCCGCTGGGCCTCGATTACCCCGAAGGCCTTCATGCAGGCTTTGACGCTCGACCACGCCAAGGGCCTGCTGCGGGATTCCGCGAGCGTGCTCGACGCCGCGCTCGACTCCGGCCTGTCGGGGCCGGGCCGGCTGCACGATCTCTTCGTCACCCATGAAGCGATGTCGCCGGGTGAATGGAAGAACGGCGGCGCCGGCCTCACCTTGCGCTACGGCTTCCATCCCTCGCCGTTCGGCACGGCGATCGTGATCGCGACCGATCGCGGATTGTCGGGCCTTGCCTTCGCCGACCCTGGCGAAGAGCAGGTCGCGCTCGCCGACATGACGCGGCGCTGGCGGAACGCGACCTACGTCGAAGACCACGAAGGCACCGCGCCGCTGGCACAGCGCATCTTCGACACCAAGCTGTGGCGACCCGACCAGCCGCTCCGCGTGGTGATGATCGGCACCGATTTCGAGGTGCGGGTGTGGGAGACGCTGCTGAAGATCCCGATGGGCCGCGCGGTGTCCTATTCCGACATCGCCTGCAACATCGACAGCCCGAAGGCCTCACGCGCCGTCGGCGCCGCGGTCGGCAAGAACCCGGTCTCGTTCGTCGTGCCCTGCCACCGCGCACTCGGCAAGAGCGGCACGCTCACCGGCTACCACTGGGGCATCACCCGCAAGCAGGCGATGCTGGGCTGGGAGGCGGGAAAGCTGGGGATGCAGTAGGTCTCGCCCCCCTCAATGTCGTCCCGGCGAAGGCCCTAGGGCATGCACATATCTCTAAGGCTCCATCCGGCTGAGAGGGCATGGAAGTATTGGAGACCATTGCTGAAGG